>JAURLP010000024.1 GCA_030831165.1 Gammaproteobacteria bacterium
GTCCACCGCCTGGCCCGATTGACTGTCCACCACCTGGACCGATTGACTGTCCACCGCCTGGCCCGATTGACTGTCCACCACCTGGACCGATTGACTGTCCACCGCCTGGCCCGATTGACTGTCCACCACCTGGACCGATTGACTGTCCACCACCTGGACCTATCGACTGCCCACCACCTGGTCCGATTGATAGTCCACCGCCTGGACCAATTGAGCAAGGCCCTCCAGGTCCAGTGGAGCCTACACAGCCTGAAGACTGAGCAAAAGTATTTGCTGATAAAGAAATAAAACAGAAAGCTAATATAGCTTTAATAATGTGGTGCATGGCATTCTCCTTGAATGAAAATTAATCTCTCCTGACCAACTTGCTCTTATTGTTACAGTAAGTCAACGATCTAATTTAGAACTATTGACCAATAACAGCCCAAACATGCTAAAGCAATCCAACCCAGCCATTTGCAATATCACCGATCTATACTACCTTTAAAGCATGCACATCCTTCAATACTACGCAGCCTCCCCAGCCAATAAAGCCAAGATAATAGCCCTGGCTGAGTTGCTAGGCTGCGAATATAGGGCTGTAGAGAACATTATTGCTGTGCAGGTCACTGATGATGCAACGTTGGCTAGGTTACAGTGCTATGTATTTCATTTTCCCCACATCATCCTATTCACAAAAAGCGTCTCTTATTGCATTTAGATCGCCATCATAATTTTCATGAAGCTGCCTAAATAAATCTCTATAATTCCTCTCGCCATTTATACTTATAGACAAGTACCCATAAAAATTGCCTTCTCGATCAACCATTTTTAGACCCGTCCCAAATCTACCCCAAGGGCTTTCAGAGTCAAATCTATTCCCAGCTCCAAACCTATTCCAGATTGATTCGGAATTGAATCGATTCCCGTAAGTACCAAACCTGTTACATATGGAGTTGCTATCAAATCGCGAGCAGTCTAGACAGCCCCTATATTCATTACTGGAATTAAAAAGTAAAATCTCGGCATTAGCCAAATGAGGGGCGAGTGCTAACAATAAAGAGATAAGTAGTTTTCTATAGTCCATTATGAAGATCCTTGTTATTGATATACCTTCATGATCTGCCTAATTAATTTTCTGGTCAAGTTTTGGAATGATGCTATAGGTGGGTAAATAGACTTGGATCAATACCCAACAGCAACTAGTTGATAAATAACTATCCTGTGCTTCGGTTATTGTAGGAGCATTTGAAAAAACATTATCTGTAACAGACGTAACAAGTTTCTTACTAGCAGGAACAGAAATACTTTTTAATCTCAATCCTAGCCAATAATCTTCTAACTTCGATGAGATATTTTTAGAAGCTATTTGTGCTTTTTGTGATGACTTGGTTCTGAGACTTATAACAATTCGATTAGTACTGTAATAATTTCTTAAATCAAATGGGACAGCACGAGAAAAATAGAAAAAAGAATTCTTAATATAAGTGTATTGAGGATGTTTTTTGTCTACCATTTTGTCTCCTATAACCCGAGTTTTAAGGAAAACTTCAAGGATTACAGAGACTTTAGAGAAGGTTGTGGTGCGGACGGAGAGACTCGAACTCTCACACCTTACGGCACTGGAACCTAAATCCAGCGCGTCTACCAATTCCGCCACGTCCGCACAGGCCGCGTATTATACCCGTTAATCATGGCTAAGCAATTTATACTTGAACTAATCAGCTCGCAGCAATTGCAAGGGTTTTTGTTTTAGCACAGACATGGTTGCTGCTAATGCAGTCAGTACACTTAAGGCGGTAATAGCGATAATACTTAATGCAGTTATACTCCAGGAGAGCTGCCATATGCTGTCAAAAACGAACCAAGAAATAGCATATGAAATTAGCAAACTTAGACTGACGCCTACAAAAGCAGCAAAAAAACCGAGAATACCAAATTCAATCTGTACAATGTTTCTTACATCTTTGAAGTTAGCACCAAGTATTTTTAACAGGTTGATCTCCCAGAATCGGGATTTAACTTCATAGCGGGCAATTGAATACAGCACAACCAAGCCAGCAAAAATAGCTAAATAAGCCATCACTTTAATGCCCCAGCTTATCTGATTGGTAATATCAAGAATGCTGGCAACAAGCTGTCCGACATTGATGATGGAAATATTGGGTAGGGTTTCTACTATTTCATTCTGAATGCCCAGATGCTGTTCTTCGGGCACATTGCTGACGGCAGCAATAAAGGTTTTTGGTGCGGGGTCCAGTACGCCGGGCTGAAATGAGATGAAAAAATTTGGTTGAAAACTGTTCCAGTCAACTGTACGTAAATTCATCACGCGACCACTGATGGGCACACTTTGTACATCAAAACTGATAACGTCACCCAGTTTGGCATTAATGCGTTCGGCGAAATCCAGTTCCAGAGAAATACCGGGTAGCTCATCAGAACCAAAAACCCATGGGCCATCCCATTCTTCACCTTCAACCAATTCTTCCGAGCTTTTTAGTTTGTCCTGGTAGGTTAAATTAACAGAACGCCGACGCTGCATCTGTTCATCAGGTGTTTCCTCAAAGTCATCTACGATACCGGCATTGATAGATTCCATTCGAGCGCGCACCTGTGGAGAAACAAAGGCAAGGCTATGACCATAGCTGGCGAGTATGGTTTCCAATCCCTCAAGCTGGTCAGGTTGAATATCAAACATGAAAAAATCTGGAACAGAAAAATCATCGGGTTGGGATATCTCTTCCTGTAAACCTTTTTCTATTTGGGGTATTAGATTTATCAGCAATGAACCCAGACCTATTGCCATAAAACAGGAGATAGCGCCCATGCGATTGCGATTTAAATTTCGTAGGGCAAGTTTTTGAGTCACGTTTGAATGATTAGAAAAGGAGCCGCAATATTTTAAAATGTACCAGGCAACAAGGCCGAGAATAAAAATAGCGGCCAGAAAAGAGGCGATAAACAGACTGCCAATCAAAATGGAACTGGATTGCCAAATCGCCAGAAACCAGAACACGATTAATATGGGCGCATAACTCATCGTATGGCGTTTCCAGTGAGGGAGTGATTTGCTGGGTTGAACCTTTTCATGAAACAGGGCAATAGGGTGCAAGTCATAAATCTTTGACAGTATAGGCAGACAGCAAATGACCGAACCAATGGTGCCCAAAAATAAAGCCAGGATAAATGAGCTCAGTTCCATTTCATTGACAAAACCGCGTGGCAGAAAATTTTCGAATAATCTGGGTAAAACCGGCATGGTAATAAAGCTGATGGCGCTGGCAATGACCGCACTGATTGAACCAAGTAGCACAATTTGCATCAGGGTCATGAGGTAGGCCTGTTTAGGCGTGCCGCCAAGGCACATCAGTATCGCCATATCTTTGAAGCGGCTGGTAAAAAAAGAACGGAACAGATAAGCGGCACCAACGCCTGCCAGGAACAGTGCAATAAGAGCAATGAGCCCGAGATAATCATTCATATAGGACAAGATGCGTCCCAGGTCTTCACTTCGCTCCTGATGGGTGGTCATACTGATACGGCGCGTATCGCCAAGTATTTCAAGCTCGGCTTGACGGAATTCGTCTTCCCAGCTATCCATATTCACATCTTCATTGAACTTGTAGAAGCGAGAGTAATTGATGCGGCTGCCTAACTGAATTAAGCCAGTAGCCTGAATTTGCTCAAGCCCCATATAGATTGCCGGAAAATTAGACATTACTGAAATAGTGCTGCTGGGGTCTACTTCAATCATGTCTGTGATGGTGTAATCCATAGCGCCGATCTTGATTGAGTCTCCGATATTTAAACCCAGTGTCAGCATCAGGCTTTCAGCAACCCAAATAGAATTACTGCTAAACAATTCCTGGCGCAATTCATCAGTTAAAACACCGCCTTCCCGCAAAACGAATTCGCCGTATTGAGGATAGTTAGCATCAATCCCAATCAGCTGACTCATTCGAGAGGCGTCGTTGCCTGCGACCATGGAGAGAAAAGAAATCTGGTCAGAATATTCATAATCAGCATTAAAAATATCATCGGCAAGCGTGAATTCGACTTCAGTCAGCGGGGCATTACCTGAAATTTGTGCGTCTGCTGTCAAGATCGCTCTGGAGTTATTATTCAAATGGGTATCGATTGAATTTTTAAAGGAGTCCAGCGCGATAAAGCCAATCAGGCCAATAGACAGATTTACAATAAAGAAGAGACTGAAGCGGAAATTATTGCTGATTTCCTTGAAGGCAAGTTTTAGCCATAGCATCAGATAAATTTGCCTCCCTGCAAACGAAGCTGGCGACCGCAGCGCAGCGCCAGTTCTTCATTATGAGTAACAAACAACAAAGTCATGTTGTGTTTGGAGACAAGATCAAAAATCATATCGCTGATAAGCTGGCCAGTAGAATTATCCAGATTTCCGGTGGGCTCGTCGGCCAACAGTATGCTGGGTCTGACAACCATGGCGCGCGCAATAGCTACACGCTGGCATTCACCGCCACTTAGCTGATGCGGAAAGTGATCTATGCGATGAGCCAAGCCAACTTGCTCCAGTGCTTCTTTGGCTTTGGCCGTAGAGTCGCTATCTTTAAATAAATCCAGAGGTAGAGAGACATTTTCCAGTGCTGTCAGGTGAGACATCAAATGAAATTGCTGAAAAATAATGCCAATATTAAGGGCTCGGAATTTTGATAGTTCTTCCTCATTCAATGCTTGCATATTCTGCTCATTGAGAAGGATTTCACCAGAGCTCGGGCTGTCTAATCCAGCCAGCAATGTAAGTAGTGTCGACTTTCCGCTACCGGATTGGCCTAAAATAGCGACAGTTTCACCTGCTTCCATACTCATATTTAAATCTTTGAGGACTTCTACAGTTTCGGTTCCCCCTGCAGTTTCAAAGTTTTTGTAAAGGTTGCTAACTTCTAGAATCATGGATTTCCTTAGGGAATAAGCGGTAATAAAAAGTGATAGACATGATCGGCAACAATTCTGCTACCTTCAGGATTCGGGTGTATTCCATCAGCCTGGTTCAGTTTAGGAATGCCAGCCACGTCTTGCAATAAAAAGGGCATGAAGTCCAAATTATATTTTTCTGCTAAATCAGGGAATACCTGAGCAAAGGAGGACGTGTATTCTTCACCCATATTGGGGGGCGTGAGCATGCCCGTCAGGGCAACTTGAATATTATTACTCTGCGCAAACTCAATTGTTCTGGCTAGATTGTTTTTCATATTGTCAACATCAAGGCCTCTAAGTCCGTCATTCGCGCCCAAAGAAAGGATGACTAAATCAGGGCGACTGCGAACATACCATTGCATACGTTCTAAAGCGCTGGCAGAAGTCGAGCCGCTAATACCAGCATTAATAATAGAAATATTGTTATAGCCTTCTGCTTTAAGGCGCTCATCTACGAGATTAGGGAAGGCCTGCTCGGGCTCAAGCCCGAGTCCTTCTGTTAGTGAGTCGCCCAAAAATAAAATAGTAAAAGTCTCCTGAGCCTTCACTAAGGGGGTGAAAAGAATGACTAGGCTGAAGATGAATAATCGAAGCATCAGGGCATTTTATATTAATCAGATTGTATTTATACGGTTAAATCATGGAAAAAATGTCAAAGGGCACTTAAGGAATTGTTATCAGGCAGTGGGTTAATTCAGTGTAAGTATTTTGGAGTGTCCGTTAGCAAAATGTGATTTATTCATATATTTTGCACTATTATAGCTTGGAATAATATTTTTTATAGTAGTATAATTTGTACTATTGAACTAATAGAGATGTTATTACGTAAAAATGAACAACAAAACTTTATGTTTAGCCGTATTAAGCCTTGGCAAGGCCTCTGGCTATGATATTTGCAAGAAGCTGGAAGATCCCTTCGGCCATTTTGTTGATGTTTCTCGTAGTGGTGTGTATCCAATACTGAAAACTTTGGAGGAAGAGGCTTTAGTTCAATATGAGAATATTGAGCAGGCCACGCTTCCAAACAAGAAAATCTATGAGCTGACTGACAAGGGCAAGAGTTTCTTAAAATCTGAACTGGAAGCATTACCGCCTACTCATAAAATTCGCTCACAGTTTTTGCTGTTACTTTTTTTAGCGGACATGCTGTCTTCTGAACGTCTGGAGACAATAATTTCTGACCATTTACATGGTTTTGAATGCTTTTTGCGGGATTTACCTGAGTTAAGAAAGCGAGTGGCAGGAAATAAGGGGCAAGAATTTTTGCTGAAGTATGTGGAAAATAATGTAAGAAATGAAAAGAAATTTTTAGAGGAACATTCCGAGGAATTTATGGAAAGCCTGAAAAACGACGTTACGGAAGTGGAGACAAATTATGAATAAGTCTATAGGAATTGCCTTGGGTATCTGCGTTGCATTGGTGCTGTGGATGGGTTCCGGCATGTATATGCAAAATAATTCGGACATTAACGATGAGCTCGCTAATGACAACAGTGCTCCACCGACCATAGACAATCGTGTACTGGTTGAGGTTACTGACATGCGAGCTCAAGAAATTACCAGTTATATCATTTCTAATGGTAGTGCCACACCTGACCGAGAAGTCGTTTTACGAGCTGAAACAACTGGTCAAATAGACCGAATTTTGGTCGAAGAAGGTGCGTTTGTAGATGAAGGCAGTGTCATTATGCAGCTTAAGATGGATGATCGAGCCATTCGAGAAGAGCAAGCGACTATAAATTTACAGGAGAAGCAGCGACTATACGAAGCGACTGTTAATCTAAATAAGCAGAATTTCGCATCCTCGACCGAGGTTGATAATGCACTAACTCAGTTTAAGCTGGCTGAAGTAGAGCTTGAACGAATCAAGCTCGAAATTGAGAAGACTTTCATTCGGGCTCCTTTTAGTGGCTATATTGAAGAAAATATTCTCGATGTGGGTGAGTACGTAGGCATAGGTAATGAATTAGTAAAACTGGTCGATAATGATCCATTAGTAGTAAATGCCTATATATCACAGAATGATATTGAATATTTAGCCTTAGGGGTTGAAGCAAAGGTTGAGCTGGTCAACGGTCGACAAAGAACTGGCCAGGTCAGGTTTATTTCACCTCGTGCAAATGAACAGACTCGTACCTTTCGAGTTGAGATTGCAGTCCCAAACTCAGAAGGTCTGAGAGCAGGTAGTAGTGTAACCGCAAGAATCCCGCGCGAGCAGGTAATGGCTCACTATTTATCAGCTGGTTTATTAACGCTGAATGAAGAAGGCGATATTGGAATCAAAACAGTCAATTTAGAAGGTTTGGTTGAATTCTATCCTGCCACTATTGAGTTGTCAGATGCCAATGGCATGTGGATAAGCGGCCTGCCTGAATTCGCTCGAGTGATAACTGCTGGACAGGGTTTTGCGCAAATTGGTGAAGCAGTAAGAATTACAGTTGCTGATAGTGCTAGCGTTGATAGTGCTTCGGAAATACCGCTAATTCGATATGCTGACTTCAATTAAAGATTATCGTGCAAGCATTAGTCTAACAATAGATGAGATAGAACCTAAAAATGAATACTCTAATAGATGCTGCGTTTTCTCGACCAAAAGTCGTAATTTTAATGTTACTGTCAATTCTGGTTGCAGGATTTTATGCCTATGTGACCATTCCTAAAGAATCTACACCGGACGTTCCAATCCCCTTTGTGTATGTATCTATGGTGCATGAAGGGATCTCGCCTGAAGATGCAGAACGTTTACTGGTATTGCCTATGGAAAGAGAGCTGCAGTCTTTGGAAGGCTTAAACGAAATGACGGCGACTGCATCGGAGGGGCATGCATCAGTGACTCTGGAATTTGATGCTGGCTATGATATTGATAAAGCTATTGTGGATGTCCGCGAGCAGGTCGATAGAGCACGAGTCGAGCTTCCTCCTGAAACGCTGGAACCAACTGTAAATGAAATCAACCTTTCCGAATTTCCAGTACTATCGGTCTCTCTATCTGGCAGGGTATCCGAGCGCACATTAATTACCATTGCCCGTGATTTACAGGACAGGATTGAAGCCCTGCCAAATGTGCTTGAAGTGACTATCGGTGGTGACCGTGAAGAAATGCTGGAGGTTCTGATTGATCCTTCAGTGCTGGATGCCTATCAATTATCTTTTCAGGATATCACCAATCTGGTTACTACCAATAATCAATTAATTGCTGCAGGGGCATTGGATACAGGTTCCGGACGCATGGTTATCAAGGTGCCAGGGGTTGTTTCGGAGCTGGATGATATCATGACGATGCCGGTTAAAGTGCTGGATGATCGTGTAGTGACCTTCCAGGATCTGGCGACAGTAAGAAGAACCTACAAGGATCCGGAAAGTTTTGCCAGAATTGGCGGCGAAAATGCAGTGGTGCTGGAAATATCCAAACGTACCGGTTCTAATATTATTGAAACAATTGAAACAGTTCGCAGCTTGATCAATGAAGCCCAAACTGTATGGCCTAGCTCTATAAATGTAACCTATTTACTCGATGGTTCAGATCAGATTCGTACAATGCTGGGTGATCTGGAAAATAATGTTATCACCGCAATTATTTTGGTGATGATAGTCATTGTTGCCGCTCTTGGCGTCAAACCGGCGCTTCTGGTTGGTTTATCTATCCCGGGTTCCTTTCTTGCTGGCATATTGATTATTTATGCGATGGGGCTAACCATGAACATGATCGTGCTGTTTGCATTGATCCTAGTGGTAGGAATGCTGGTAGATGGCGCGATTATCACCATAGAGTTAGCGGAAAGACTCATATCTGAGGGCTTACCTAAAAAAGAGGCTTTTTCACTGGCAGCAAAACGCATGTCATGGCCTATCATTGCTTCTACCGCCACCACATTATGTGTGTTTTTTCCTTTGCTTTTCTGGCCAGGGATGGTGGGTGAATTTATGAAGTACTTACCCCTTACAGTTCTGTTTACCCTAACGGCCTCACTATTTATGGCGCTGATTTTCATCCCGGTAGTCGGAGGGACTATTGGCCGTCGAGTAAGTGCTTCAACAGTTATTCAGACCAGGGAAGTTACGCACCAAAGTGCTAAAACTGCCAGTGGCTTGACCTTGAAATACCTAAAAGTGCTTTGGAAGTTGCTTAATCATCCTGGCAAGGTTCTTGCCTTTACTGTCTTTTTTCTTGTTGGTACTTATATCGTTTATGGGCGCTTGGGCGCTGGTGTTGAGTTTTTCCCCTATCAAGAGCCTGAATTTATTCAGGTGAAGGTGCATGCGAGAGGCGATTTATCGATTTATGAAAAAGATCAAATTATGAAGGATGTGGAAAATCGTTTGCTGAGTATGGATTATCTGGATGCAGTCTACACCAGAACGTCGAATGGTGGAGGTCAGGGTCAAGGTGGTGCTACTACAGAGGATACTATTGGAAACGTACAACTAGATTTTGTTGACTGGGATTTGCGCCCTACTGCTATTGAGTTGCAACAAGTCGTACGCCGTCGACTTGCAGATATCCCTGGTATTCAAATTGAAATTGCCGAGCAGGAGCAAGGACCAGCTTCAGGTAAGGCGATAGGCCTTGAAGTGAGCTCCACAAATCCGGCTAAACTTAATAATGCCGTAGCCACCATACTGGACGCGATGGATGAAGTGGGTGGTTTTATTAACGTGGAAGATAACCGAACTTTACCAGGCATTGAGTGGGAGTTACTGGTAGACCGAGAGGAAGCCGCGAGATATGGCGCAAATATTTCCAGTCTTGGCAGTGCAGTACAATTAGTGACCAACGGCCTTAAATTATCGGAATACCAACCTGATGATGCTGATGAAGAACTTGATATTCGACTACGTTTTACCGATGTAAACCGCAATATGGAGCAGCTTAATCAACTTACTATCCCAACAATGAATGGCTTGATTCCCATCAGTAACTTTTTGAAATTTGAGACGTCTCAAAAAACCGGCATTATTAACCGTGTTGATGGTTCACGAACCATGACAATTCAGGCTGATGTACAAGATGGCCTGTTAGCTGCAACACAAACCAACTTATTGAGAGAGCGTTTGCTACAATTGCCTGCCGATCCCGAAATAACAGTTAAGTTTGGTGGAGAAGATGAAGATCAGGCAGAAGCTGGTGCTTTTTTGGGAAAAGCCTTCTTGGTTTCCATTGTTTTCATGCTAATCATACTGTTGACGCAGTTTAATAATTTTTATCAATCTTTCCTTATCATTTCGGCAGTAATCTTTTCAACTGCTGGTGTGATGATATTCCTGCTTATCACTGGGCAGCCCTTTGGTATTGTGATGTGTGGGGTTGGAGTGATTGCTCTGGCAGGTATTGTGGTCAACAACAACATTGTGTTGATCGATACCTATAACGAAATAAGAAGAGATACTAATTTCTCTATCAAAAGAGCGGTTATAGAAACTGCAGCACAGCGTATTCGTCCAGTATTATTAACATCAACAACCACGATACTGGGCCTAGTGCCAATGGTTTTTGCGGTAAGTATCGATATCATTAAGCAGGATATAGTTGTTGGTGGACCATCCACACAAATGTGGGTTCAGCTTTCAACAGCAATAGCGGGAGGATTATTGTTAGCGACCTTGCTTACCTTGGTCTTTACGCCATGTATGTTGGTCTTGGGTGGCAAACTGTTTGAATCAAAAAAAGCTGTCAAAGCAAGTCCTAAGCCTGCTATTGGCAATCTGGAACCAGTACAATAAAGCAATATACCCCGAGCTAAACCTCACTAAGGCCCTTTTAAAAAAGGCCTTAGCTTTATTGGCTATGAAATTATTTGGCCTATCCCGACAGAGTAAACCTGCCTAGTTTGGCATCATCATTTATAATTCTTGTGACTCAATAGCATTGCTTTATTACGCTAGGCCAAGCCATGTTAGAATGGCCTGATGAATTTCACCTTTCCCAAATTTACTAAATACTTTACTGTGCTAAAAATTAAATTAATACTATTAGTTAAGAGGTAGTTCCTTATGACGCTGATTCGCCAGCAAGATGTCATCCAGAGTGTCGCTGACGCTTTACAATACATTTCTTATTATCATCCCCTGGATTACATTCAGGCTGTGCATCGAGCTTATGAGCGTGAAGAATCGCCGGCGGCCAAAGATGCGATGGCCCAAATTTTGACCAACTCGAGAATGTGCGCTGAAGGCAAGAGACCTATTTGTCAGGATACGGGCATAGTGGCAATTTTTGTCTATGTTGGTATGGATGTGCAGTGGGAAGCTGGTATGGGATTAGAGGACATGATTAACGAAGGTGTTCGCCGAGCCTATACTCATCCTGATAATGTATTGCGAGCATCCATAGTTAGTGACCCGGCAGGTGCGCGCATAAATACTAAGGACAATACCCCGGCAAATATACATTACAAGATAGTGCCAGGCGATAAGGTTGAATTTAAACTCGCGGCCAAAGGGGGCGGGTCAGAGAATAAATCTAAACTGGTCATGCTTAACCCAAGTGACAGTATTGTCGACTGGGTATTGAAAACCGTGCCGACCATGGGCGGTGGCTGGTGTCCTCCTGGAATGCTAGGTATCGGTATCGGCGGTACAGCCGAAAAGGCAGTAGTCATGGCTAAAGAAGTCTTGATGGATCATGTTGATATTGATGAACTTCGTGCGCGTGGACCAAAAAATACCATTGAAGAGTTGCGTTTGGAGTTAATGGAAAAAGTAAACAACCTGGGTATTGGCGCTCAGGGCATAGGGGGGTTGACCACTGTCGTTGATGTAAAGATTAAAGAGTTCCCAACTCACGCAGCCTCTAAACCGGTCGCCATGATTCCCAACTGTGCAGCAACCAGACATATTCACTTCACTCTAGATGGTTCCGGGCCAGCGGAACTGGTTCCGCCTAAACTGGAAGATTGGCCTCAAGTGACCTGGCATGCATCTGCAAACGCTAAACGGGTCAATTTACAAAGAGTCACACGTGAAGATATTGCTGAATGGAAACCAGGAGATACCTTGTTGCTGTCAGGAAAGATGCTAACAGGTCGTGACGCGGCCCATAAACGTTTGATTGAGCTATATCAGAAAGGCGAGGCCTTGCCAGAAGGGGTAGATCTTAAAGATAAGTTTATTTATTACGTGGGACCGGTTGATCCCGTCAGAGATGAGGTAGTAGGCCCCGCGGGACCAACCACAGCGACTAGAATGGATAAATTTACAGATGCCTTATTAGAAAACTCAGATTTAATGGGTATGATTGGTAAAGCTGAAAGAGGTCCTGCGGGGCTGGAAGCGATAAAAAAACACAAATCTGTATATCTAATGGCAGTTGGCGGTGCAGCCTATTTGGTGTCTAAAGCCATTCGTAAATCACGAATAGTGGCATTCGAAGACTTGGGGATGGAAGCCATTCATGAATTTGAAGTCGAAGACATGCCGGTTACGGTAGCTGTTGATACCCATGGTACTTCCGTTCACCAAACCGGCCCGGCCGAATGGTTTAAAAAAATCAATAAGGCAGAGCCAGTGGAAGTGATTTAAAAACTTTACTGCTGATAAAAACCTATGGGATTTATCAGCAGTATTATTTTCTTTGGAGCTATAAATTCAATGAAAAAATGGGGCAGTAGTTATTTGATTGAGTGAGGCTCTGAGTTCGCAAAGTTAGCCCCAGTTGCCCATAAAGAAATTATCTTTTAAAGCATTCCTTTTTCTTGGGGCCAGTTCTCTTTCTTTTACAGCGTCGGGAACATTCTTCTCGGCGACCTGATGGCCAATGGCTATTACCGTAATGGGTTTATAGCGCTCAGGAATATTGAACTTCTCACTTATCATTTCTGCAGAAAAACCTGCCATCTGATGGCTGGTTAAACCCAGATCAGCAGCTTGTAAGCACATTGAAACTGAAGCTGCTCCGGTGTCATATGCAGCCCATGGATTAGGATTGTCATTCATAGAAAACAATGTGTCATTGCAGGCAGCTATTAAAACCGGCACTTTTGCACACCAGCCTTGATTGCCTTCAGCCAGGCTGTCATATATTTTCTGCCAAGCCTCAGGGTTTTCTGTTTTGTTGCAAACAATGAAACGCCAGGGCTGATCCCCAAAACAAGAAGGAGCCCAGCGACCGGCTTCCATGATAGCCATTAATTGTTGCTGGCTAACGGGCTTTTCGGCATCAAAAGCAACACTGCTCCATCGTGAAGCGATAACATCATTAATCGGTTCAGCAATGTCGATTTTCTTTTTAATCATGATTCTTCCTTTTAATTAAATAAATAGTTTTATTTGAGTAAACCCTAGTCACACATATCCTGATAAGGATTTGAAAGCTGAAGGTTAATATTTAATTTTTGACCAGTAACTTTTATATTATTTCCTTCAAATTTCACATCATCTCCTGTGCAGACATTATGATCAAATTTGTATATTGGAGTGATTGCCTGTGAATTGCTTTTTTTCTCATAAGCCGCACTGGCTTCAATAATAAGTTCGTTTTTTGTTTGGTAGGCTGCAAAAGCCTTTGCGCCATGTTTACGTGCCAACATTTTTTTTGTGATTGTTGGGGATAAAACTGAAGCGGTTGCATTATTTCCACCAAACCCTTTTGCGTTAAGTATGACCGCGTCAATAGAGGTCGTTTCAACTTGCCTATGAGCGAGTAAAAAATCAAGATGTTGTTTATGCACATCATCAGCAATTGTTTGACTGCTTAAAATGCCGGGTATGAGGCCATATTTCCAGACGCCAAGGCTGCTGGTGAGCTGGTCCGCGCCGGCGCTGGCAATTGAGTGCCCTATATAGGATTTAACTGCAGTGACTGGCCAGTTTTCAATACCAAAATGAGCAGCCACGTCATTCAGTATAGCTGACTCAGTTACCCGATTTTGCGGGGTTCCGGTGCCGTGTGCTTGCACAAAGGTTTTGTGGCGTAAAGCCTCCTCTCCCAGGACGGCTTTAGTTGCTGCCGCTGCTTTAGCAACGGTTAGATAATTGCCAATTCCAGGACTGGCGATAGATTTCTTATGGCCATCAGCATTGACGAAAACATCATTAACAGCTCCATGAATATTGGCTCCCAGTTCCAGTGCTAAAGCATCGTCAAAAAGTACGATAAATTGCGCAGATTCTGCCAGGGTAAAGCCTACATTCTCAGCGAAGGGCCGGCAGGCTCGGCGATGATTTGGGGTCGACAGTTTGTCCAGAGCACTTAGCTTTTCATCATCTGCAAGAGCACCCATAGCGCTGTAGCCTTCAAATATTTCCGGGACTAATGGCGCTTCACTATTGCCGACAATTGCAACACGATGAGTGCCGCTTTGGATATCCAGAATAGCCTGATTGAGATTGTAAAGGAATGTCGCACATGCGCCGAGGTTGCATCCGGTTTTACCTATGTTTCCCAGCATATAGGCATTTATAAAATCTGCAGGCATTTCTGCAAACCCAAGGGGTAATTGTTTGGAGGTGACGCGTTTACCCAATAAACGGGCTTGTAACATTCCTGCATTACCATTGTAGTCTAGTTGGCTCATGCCAGAGCCGGCATAAACGGCAATTTGATCGGGATTTACATGAGACGTGATAGTTTCCCAATCGATACCCATGGAAAGGATGGCATCAGATGCGCCATATACTGTCATCTGCAAACTACGGGGATGATTACGAGAAGGGTAGAGTTCTGCCGGGTTAAATCCAGTGGGCAACTGACCGGCACTATTAACCGAACCTTTATAGCTATCGGGCAACATGGCTTCGAGATTTCCGGTTACTTCAATTTTACTTAATTTTTCATTTAAAGGAGTTACCTGCCAGTTGCCAGGAATGTTTTCAGGTAATTTACGAGTAGCTAAAGTAAAGCTTAATGTTTCACCTTCAATAGGTGATAAAACAGCATGGTTGGTCTGGAAAAGTTTTGAATTATCGAAAAGGTTATTTTCAAGTTTTCGAATGAGAGTGCTACTAAGAATTAATTCACGGTGAAAAGTTAAAAACTCACCTAATTCAATGGCATTGCCTTGTGCGTCCAGCCATTTGTCACCAGTGCCATCAGTCTTCTTGATAAGGCCCATCAAAACGGCAAGGTTAACCAGAGTTTCATCGCCGTCTTGCTGGTTAAGATTCTCTATGACCAGGCGACGATAAGCATAGTGATTTGACGCTCTGCCTGCAGAATTAATACCGCCGAAACCGACGATGACTGGTAAATGTGACATTTAATCCCTTTTTATCAAGAAGCCTTAATTTCAATGACTTACAGTGTGATCATAAGGGTTTTAGGATATTATGGTTTTTATAAAATAGCCACTTAACATTATTATTTAGCCAAATTATGGAGAAGTATTAAATTTCTAAAAGGGTAATAAAATTAAGACCTTTGAATTGAAATGCTTCCATCCTTAAAGGTGATTTTATTCATGCACTGATCATCTTGATTAATCGCCAAGATATTCATGCCCAAGTGTATATATTTGTAATCAAAGCTCTCCAGTAAACTTATTAGATTCTGTTTATTCGACTTAATTATCTCTATAAACAAGATTGGCTTATGCGTGCCTATTAATAGTTTTGTTCCATTCAAAACCTCTACTTCCATTCCTTCAACATCTATTTTAATCAAGTCCACACGGGCAAGGTTTAGAGAATCAAGCGTAATTAAATCAATTTCTTTATTTGCATTCAGGTAATCGATATCTTGTCCTATATATTCATTGTTTTCTCTTTTTTTGAGTTCGAAACTACCAAATGAGGCAGGTTTTAAATAGTCAGGCTCAGGGATAGTGATTTTCCCATTGGCAGATCCCAATGCAAGATGCTTAGCACTGGCGTTGAAGCAATTATTAAGAATAATATTTCCAGCCAGCGCATAGAAGATTTTTTCTTGAGCTTCATAGGCATGAACCTCCCCCCAACCGGTCATCAGATTAGCCCATTCAATCGTATGGACTCCGATATTCGCACCACAATCCAAAGCAACAACGCCGTCTCCATAAGTCGCATGTCTGAGTTTTAGCAATTCTAGAATTAGTTGCACGTCATTAAGGTCATAACAGGAACGGCTCATGAGTTGATAACCAACACCGTAGGCCCTATTGTCAGCTGTCTTATGATAATCATTCCTATTAACAATCATGGTGCCATGTTGAGTTGACATTAAAACGAATGGTGCTGGTTTTGGAGTTGCCATCTATTTCCCTGAGTATTCTACGAATATGAATATATAGTTTATAAATAAGTTATTGGTTTCGATTAAAATTTACATGCTATGCTTATAGTACATATAGTTAGCCTATAAAGATAAAAAGACTAAAGCAATCATTGGGAAAAATTTGTGTCTAATGCATACAAAGATGCGATCGTTCAAATTCATCAAGAATTAGGTATTCCAGAAAGTTACGCTCTAGATCGGAAGCTTCCGCTACAATTTGAATGTACAGAGCTTAGCCACGCAGGGCTGGATATTTTTGATAGGGAAGTCTCCATGCACGAGAAAGCGCTTTCTGCGTGGGAGAAGATGAAATCAACAGCTTTAGCAGATGGCATAGAATTACAATTGGTATCAGCCTATCGAAGTGTTGAATATCAAAAGAATTTATTTTTAAAAAAAATAAATGCAGGCATAAGTATTAGCGACATTCTTCAAGTCAATGCTGCGCCTGGCTATAGCGAGCACCACACTGGTCTGGCATTAGACTTAACTTGCCCTGATGCTGAATGCCTGGAAGAAGGCTTTGAAGAAACACCTGCTTTTGCCTGGTTGAAACGACATGCTGCGGATCATGCATTTAGAATGTCTTATCCAAGAGATAATGACCACGGTTTACTTTATGAGCCTTGGCATTGGTGCCATATTGAAAAATAAGCTATTTAAATCATATAGTTAAGATTGGTATTTATTCCTGATCAAAAAAGACTGCAAATTTCTTTGACAGATTTATTCAGAAGAGTAATATCGTTTATAGTTCTTTTTCATTTCTCAAAGGAGTTTCTACAAGTTATAACCTTTTCCTCTTAAGTTTAAACCCTTAATTAGTAACAAAGGAGTCTTATAATTATGGTAAGTGATACTAAAGTTGTATTTCGAGGTATAGATCATTCCCAAGCTGTTGCGGAAGCAGTTCAAAAAAGGCTAGAGAAGTTAGAACGTTTCACCGATGAAATTCAAAGTTTACGAGTCACCCTTGAATCCCCTCATAATCATCATCACAAAGGTAAAGTTTTTCACGTAGGTGTTGAAGCCGTCATACCCAATCACGACATCCTGGTTAACAATGATCAACATGATAAACATGAGCATGAAGATATCTATATAGCGATTCGTGATGCTTTTAATGCCCTGGAACGCCAAATTAAAGGTATTTATGAAAAGAAAAGGCACCAGGATCGTGCCATGTCAAAACCGCTGGAAACGATGGTTGTTTCGGAAGAGCCTGAATTATAAATCTAATTTGAATATTTTTTTTCTCACTAGTCGACGATATTCGCCTGGTGAGAGAGAAACAGTCCGTTTGAATAGTACTGAAAAATAAGCACTGTCGGGGTAGCCGACATTATAAGCGACTTCAGAAATTGCTAGATTACTGGTTTTAAGTAGCTCCTTGGCTTTTTCCAGTCGGATTTGCTGCAGGTATTGTACTGGTGATAAGCCAGTTGCTTGCTTGAAACGGCGGTTCAGGGAGCGCTGACTTAATTTAAATAGCTGACTTAGCTCTTGCATATTTACCTCGGCATTAAAATGCTTATGCATCCATTCCTGAAGGTCGATAATGACCTCATCATCATGAAAATTTTGACCAGCTATATTCAAAAAGCTGGATTCGTAGGACAATTTAAGTTCATGCGTGAAATGGCTTGATACTTGATTGGCTACCTGTTCACCATAATGTTGCTCAATAATATGAAGCATGACATCACGGACCGAATTAACACTGCCTGTACAGTAAATGTTTCCGGATTTAGTAATAAAACGTTCTCTTTTAAGTTGTACCTTGGGGTAAATATTTTCGAACTGATTAAAATAATACCAATGAGTGGTAGCAATCTTGTGGTCTAGCAGGCCAGCTTCTGCGAGGAAATATGAGCCGGTTCCAACCGCGCAAATTAATGGTTCATCCACAGATTTTTCACGTAGCCACTGCAAAAAATCAGGGTATTTTTTTACCACGCCACGTGGGTTTCCCCACATGGCTGGTAGAATAATAATATCGGATCTGGATATATCCTTAAGTGTTTTTTTACAAAGAATCTCAATACCTGCGTTAAGTTGAATGTTTGTTTTATCCAGGCTGACGATTTCAAGCTTTAATTTACTCACTTTAGGGTGGTTAATTCGGGCTATAAGATCAGCTGCATTCAGCATTTCCATTGGTATAGTAATGCTGGTTCCGAGGACTTTTTTATAGCCGATCAGAGTTACATAAATCGATTCATTCTTACTGTCAGGATTTGTGGTATTCAATTTTATCTATACAGTAATATTTATTGCCTGAAGGGCTCTCAAAACTGATTTCATCATCAAGCTGCTTACCTAATATTGCTTTGCCAAGCGGAGAATCGATACTAATGTAGTTTCTGCCAGAATCTATTTCATCAGGACCTACCAGGCGAATTTTTAACACTTGTTCTTGTTCATCTATTAACTCGACCCAAGCCCCAAAGTAGATTTTCGCCTGATTGGTTGGCAGTTGGTCCACAATGATGAGATGTTCCAAGCGCTTTCTTAAAAAGCGCACTCTGCGATCAATCTCGCGTAAACGTTTTTTGCCATATATATATTCGGCATTTTCTGATCGATCACCAAGAGCAGCGGCATCTGACACTTGTTGAGTTACCAGAGGCCGTTCTTTTCGCCATAAATATTCAAGCTCTTCACTTAAGGCGCGTTCACCTTCAGGCGTGATGTAGTTGGAAACTGGAGCTGAGGGAGGGCGATATCGAGACATGTCAGGTTAAGTAAACTTTGCTGGTAGCAACATGGTCATCAAAATCCAGAGGAAGCTGATAGAAGTTAAGGGCTTCTCTGAGTCGAATGCCGAGGCCGAGCAGGCGTACAGGTTTGTTTCTCCGTTCATAACCCGTTTGGCAAAGTTGTTCAAATACGTGTAAATTCAATTCCTGATTGACCTGTTCTACGGTAGTTGAAATGAAGTCAGTAAATTTAAGTTTAACAAATAACTTACCAATGCTGACTTGGCGGTTGGATCGATGGATCCTTTGTTCCAGCTTATCGAGTAGTACAGGTAATTCTGCAATGCAATGCTTCAGACTGGGAAGGTCATTATTGTAGGTAAGTTCAACGCTAATTGATTTTCTGGGGTGTTCTGTCACCACAGGGCGATCATCAATACCCCGGCATAAACTGTACAAGCGCTCACCAAAACTACCAAATAAATTTAGTAATTCTGCTTGTGAATAAACCTGTAAATCCTGACAGTTTTCAATTCCAAGGTTGTACATTTTTGTTGCGGTTACCTTGCCGACACCATATATTTTTCTCACATTTAAGCTGGCTATAAAATCGCTTACCTTATCAGGGGTAATAACGAATTGACCATCGGGTTTGTTCCAGTCACTGGCAACTTTGGCCAGAAATTTATTGGGAGCAATCCCCGCGGATAAGGTAATTTGCATTTCTTCTCTGACTCTCTGCCTGATCTCAGCAGCAATAAGAGTAGCACTGCCTTTACATTTTTTGCTGTTACTTACATCAAGAAAGGCTTCATCCAGTGATAAAGGCTCAACCAAAGATGTGTAGTCCTTAAATATACTATGCATTTGCCTAGAGGCTTCACCGTATTTGTTCTTACTGGGAGGAATAATGATTAAATCCGGGCATAGACGGCGAGCACTGGCAGAGGCCATGGCAGAATGAACACCGTATTTTCGTGCTTCGTAATTACAGGTTGCGATAACACCACGTTTCCCCGGGTCGCCGCCAACTGCCACTGGTAAGCCTTCTAATGCAGGATCATCACGGATTTCGATAGCGGCAAAAAAACAGTCACAATCGCAATGGATTATTTTTCTATTCATAGAAAGGATCTTGCTTGTTGTACTTTTCTGCTTGAGGCATTATGGCTTTGAAGAGAAGCTAAAGACAAGTTGGGCTCTATCAAGGTTTAAAAAGATTGATTATGGACGAAATTACAAGGCAAGAATATCTCAGTAGTATGGGAATACAATCGTATTTCCCACGTTATGTTTTACCTGCGGCTAAAAAATCAGAGGCATGCGAATGGCCTGAACAGCCAAGCGCTGAGTTGGATTCCAAGCTGGAACTTAAAAAAGCCCTGGAAAGCAAGCCAGTATCAAGTTCAAAGCTCGCCCTAGATAATATCCAAATAATGCAAATATCAACGGCATTACATAAAGATGTAATGCCGCAAAATAAACAACATGAGTCTGTAACTGAAGAAGTAAGATTTAAGCTGGTTATAATTAATGTCAATGAAGACGCCCTGGTGTTAATTTCACAGCCCTATATGCATACCAGTAATACTCTGAGTGCTATACAAAAACAATTATTTACCAATATTTTCAATGCTTTATATAAGGATCCAATCAGGTTAAATCTGGAAATTAAAGCTTTCCGTTGGCCTTTCAGTGAAGCCTCTCACATTGAGAAAGATGGCCAGGCAGCAAAAGCGTCACTAGGAGCCTACCTGGAGCAATTAAAAGCAAAATTTCCCTTTAATAGAATAATTTTAATGGGAGAAAAAATTGCTGAATTTGTTGATGTGAGCGATAAACATGAACTGACAATCTGCAGGAGCCTGGATGAAATGTTGAAGATGCCGAAATTTAAGCGAGAAGCCTGGCTTCAATTAAAATACAAGCAGTAGTTCAGCTGCTTCACTTTCTTGACTATGACTGATTATATTTGTCGATTGATGCAGGAAGAAGACCTAAGCGAGGTTGTCGATTTAGTTAAAAGCGCCAGTGATTATCCCTGGAGTCTTCAGAATATCAGGGAGTCATTATTCTCAAACTACGATAAGGCTTTTGTGCTTTGTTCTTTGAGTGGCCTTGAAATACTTGCCTTTGCAGTAATTCATAAGGTTCTTGATGAAAGTCATTTACAGAATATAGTGATAAAAAAGGAAGAGCAGGGCAGAGGTTTGGGATCTTATTTCCTGGAGCAATTGATTAAATTTGTAAAAGATCAAAATCAACATACCCTGTTGTTAGAAGTTCGTGCGTCTAACGCTATAGCAATTAAGCTATACGAGAGCATTGGTTTTCAACTCGATGGCATTAGAAAGGGTTACTATCCAAAGGGCTCAGGCAGGGAAGATGCTAGGCTTTATTCGTTGTCTTTTGTTTGAGCTATTTTAGATTGATCTGAAGGGCCAGTTTCTGGATTGATTTTATGCTTAATTACAATCAAAAGTTTTAGCACAGAGATACTTATAATCGCTAAAATCAAAATCACTAGAAAGAACAGTAAAGTTGACACTAAAAAGCTGCGAAGTTCTTCTTGAGGAATATCCATATAAGTACTGACAGCAAAAATAGATGCCAGCCCTACCATTAGGCCTGAGATAGTATTCCGGGTTTTTTTGCTGAACTTTGGTTTATTTTTAGCCAAGAGAATAATTAACTATTGCTTAATAATTGGTTAAGGGTTGACAACAAAAGCTTATTTCCTTCAGCTGTGCCAACCGTTATTCTTAAATAATTTTCTTGCCCTTCATGCTTAAAGTGCCTGACAAGAATACCGCGCTCTTTAAGACTGTTGTAAAGTTTTTCAGCATTAATGACTTCGGGTACGCTTACTAACAGGAAATTACTCTGACTATCAACACAGGGTAAGCCCATGTTGGTTAAAGCTTCTTTGAGCAGGCTTCTTTGTGTTCTGACAAAGTCCCAGGATTTCTTTGCATACTCCTGGTCTTCCAGAGCTGCTTGAGCCAGTTTTTGAGCAACATAATCAGTATTGTAGCTGTCTTTAGTTTTTGATTGCATAGGATTAATTATAGACAAATCTCCAATGCCATAAGCAATCCTCAATCCGGCTAGGGAGTAACCTTTACTGAAGGTTCTCAAGAGCAAAACATTTTTGAATTTTTTTACCAGTTCTACACAATCGTGATTAAGATCAGGATCAATGAAATCTATATACGCCTCGTCAATCAACAGCAGCCCATTGAATTCATTTGCAATAGAAGCCAATTTATCAACACTTAGTAATGTACCTGAAGGAGCATTCGGGTTGGGCAGGAAGCATAATTTTATATTGGAACTATTTAACGACTTTACGAAATCATCAGGTAAAGACCAGTCCTTGTTGAGATTAAATCGGATAAATTGACAACCATGTGCCTGGGCCAGTACTTCATATAAGGTATAGGTAGGTTCAGCAACAGCAATTGCTTCATCAGTTTCAACAAAGGTATTTATTGCAAGACGAAGGAGTTCATCGCCGCCATTTGTTACGATAATATTTTCTTTTCCAATACCGTGATGTGTGGCGATAGCATTTCGTAAATTCAATGCAGTTGGTTGTGGGTAACGCCTTAAGTTTTCGATGTTAATGGATGAGAGTGCTTTATCAACCGCAGGGCTGGGTGGAAAAGGATTCTCATTGGTATTCAATTTAATGACATCACTGGATTCCGGTTGTTCACCTGGAATGTATCCGGCCATTTCGCGAATATTTTTTCGTTCAAAAGTCATATAAGTACCTACAAGTTTGCTGCTGATTGGCTGGGGAGGTAGGTATCAAGTCGCTTAAACCAGCCTGGCAGCCATTGTTCTTCGTTTCTTTGTGGCGGGGCATTGTCTACTCTCTTTTGCAGAATAGCCTTAGCTGAGCTTACAAAATCTTGTAGAATGTTTTCACTGTTTTCAGGGATGTTTGCTAAAACCTGTAATAGCCCCCAGCCTTGCCCTTCATATTGCTCATTTCTAGATATACCTTCGCCTTTAAAATTAACATAATCAATAAGTGCATACATACCATAAGGGGGATGCGCATTAGCAATTGAGTAAAACTTCTCCTCAGTTTTGCTGTATTGTTCTTCAGTCAATAAGATTTGCATTTTACCTAATGCGGATTCAAATCTATTGATTATGAATGAGGTTTGTTGGGTAAAGGTTTCTGTTAGGAGTAAACGGAGCTCTGATAATTCTCTATTTGAAAAATCTGCAAGAAATTCATCTCTGTTTTGCCACGGCGAATCATAATCAGACTGTATTATCCATAAGGGTATTTTAATATTTTGTTCTTCGAAATATCTTATTAGTTCAGGAAAACTTTCTTCAAAAATTTCATTCTGATTTTTCTGGTACCAAATAAAGTGCCCAATCCCAAGCGAAGGAAAATTTTCATTAGCATTCCAGGAGGTTAAACAATTAACTTGCCTGGCGCATTCATTATTAAAAATCTGCTCTCCCAGCCATTGCTCTTGTTCAGTGGTTAAATTCGGGTAATTTGCACCAAGAGCAGTATTGTTTATCATAAAGCCAAGCATAATCACCTTTAAGATTAAGGAGATATAGGATTGCAGTGATTTTACAGATTTAATTAAAGGCATGGCGCAGCGAGAAACTTATGCTTACAATAGAGCGTAATTCTATCATAAAGCCCCATTAATCCGCTTTAGGAATAAGTTTAAATAATTAAAGTTATATTTTATGGAAAATAATGTAATAGACACAGCAGTTGAAGAAAATCTTTCAGAAAAATCGACTTCCTCAATGGAAGATGGCTTTGTGCGCAGTCTTGCTACTATCCATAAAAATCTTAAATACTCCAAGAATCTTAAAAAGTCCATGAAGCAGATTGAGGAGACCATCCTTGAACTCTTTAATGCCAAACTATTTACAATTTTCCAAAGCGTCGATAATGGAAAAGAAATAGTTGCCAGCTTTATGGGCGGCATAGGCTCAGAAAAGGGTCAGGATATTGAAATCAGGGTGCCATTTACTACTACTTCTCTGGCGGGCTATGTTGCTTTAAGCCAGCGTCCAATTTTAGTAAAAGATGTTTATGACAGTGCCACGCTGGAGGATATTCATCCCCGCCTGCAATGGGACAAGAGTTTCAGTGAGTCTCAGGGTCTAATTTTAAAATCCATGCTGGTTGTTCCAATTAAAGATGACATTTTATTAGGGGTAATACAGCTGATTAACCTCAAGGATGATGAAGCCTTTACCAAGGCAGATCTTAAGCATGCCACTATGTTTGCTAACCTGTTGGCAAAACAATTTAGAAACGAGTTTCAAAGCACCCAGGGGCCTTACGATTATCTAGTGCAGCAGGGCAAGATTAGTAGTAAAGATTTTGATGATATTGAGAAAGCTGCGTCGCTTTATGGCGGCACCATTTCAAAGATATTGATGGAAGATTACAAAATAGAAGCTGATGAGATAGGTAAATCTCTGGAGCTTTATTATCGGGTTCCCTATATGAAGTTTGACCCGGATCTGACCTTGCCAACAGATCTGATGGAAAATATCGGTAAGTCTTATCTTAGAAATAATCTCTGGTTACCCATTTCAGGTAGTAAGGAAGAGGTAGTAATCTTACTGAGCAATCCAAGCGACTATCAGAAAATAATGGAAATACAGGGTATTTTGAATGCCCGGAATTATGTCTTTCGGGTAGGATTACCGGAGCATATTCTTCAGTACCTTGGTGGAAGGGTTCAAGATGATGATACTGAAGGGTTTGATGATGTATTTAAAAACCTTGAAGGGGGAAGCGTTGAAATTGAAGAAGATGATGATAATGATGTTGATAGTGCAGCAGAAACCTCTGGCATCATTCAACTAGTAAACCGTATTATTATTGAGACTGACAAGCTAGGCGGCTCAGATATACATATTGAGCCTTCTAAAGATAAAAACCCTGGCATCGTCAGGGTCAGGGTAGACGGAATTTGTCGTGAGCTATTAAAAGTTCCCGGGGAACATACCGCTTCTCTTATTGCTCGAATTAAAGTTATCTCTCGTTTGGATATTTCTGAAAGACGATTGCCTCAGGACGGTAAGTGCAAACTAAAAATTCGGGGTAAGACACTTGAGTTACGTGTTGCAACAGTCCCCACAGTAAATGGTGAAAGTGCAGTTTTACGTCTTTTAGCCGCTGGTAGCGCCTTGCCTCTTGAGAAACTTAATCTTACCAAACGCAATTATGACAATACCATCGCGATGTCGAAGCATCCACATGGCCTTATTTTGGTCGTTGGGCCAACCGGTTCTGGTAAAACCACGACCTTGCATGCTGTACTGGGTTATATAAATCAGCCTGAAACCAAAATATGGACTGCAGAAGATCCTGTAGAGATTACACAACCGGGCTTACAGCAAGTGCAAATGCAACCTAAGATCGGCTTTACTTTTGCTGCTGCCATGCGTGCATTCTTGCGTGCGGATCCGGATGTTATTCTAATTGGTGAGATGCGAGACCATGAAACTGCCGCTATCGGTATTGAAGCTTCACTGACAGGTCATCTCGTGTTATCAACCTTGCATACTAACTCGGCTCCAGAAACTATTACTCGTCTATTGGATTTGGGCCTCGACCCTGTAAACTTTTCTGATGCGCTGCTCGGCGTATTAGCTCAGCGTTTGATGAGAACCTTGTGTAGCGATTGTAAGGAGCCTTACAAGCCGGAAGAAAAGGAATTAAATCATTTGATTCAGCAATATGGTGAAGAACACTTCAAAGAGTTAGAGATCAATACAGACGAAGTACAACTTATGCGACCAGTAGGCTGCGAAAAATGTGGAGATACGGGTTATCGTGGCCGAACCGGCGTACATGAATTGTTACTCGGGACCCATGAGTTACAGAGCATGATCTATCAAAAAGCCAGCCTGGACGATCTAAGGGAGCAGGCTATTCGTGATGGCATGCGTACCTTGAAGCAAGATGGGATAGAGAAGATCTTTAAGGGTCTGACAGATTATGAGCAGCTACTAAGAATTATCGCAGAATAGACACTCTCAGTAAGCGTAAAAAACCCTTTATTTGCAGCATAAAAAACTTTGTAAAAAAAAACATTCGTTTCATCACGGTTTTTTATGCACAAATCTCAGTTAGTTTAAAAAAACCCTATAAAATCAGTCTAAAAATTATAAAATTCAATTACAAATCGTAACACATTGAAATATATGAAAAATAAATTGGTTAAAAATTAGACAATGTGGGAGAGCTTAGGCTTTTTAGCTAAAACCTAGCGCTTTAACTTAACTTATTCACAAAGTTATCCACAGAAACTGTGGAGAAAAAAATCAAACAAGAATTGTTCAATTTTTTTGTGGCACAGTAACTATTGTATTTGGGGAATTATGATAATAACTCATCGAAATCATGGAGCTTGCTAATTTTCCAATGCTATACTTACAGCTCCAGGGAGCTTGTTTTAATCCAGTGGTTACGCGGGTAGATGATAGACATTAATCAAAATATTCCTTTTTTATGGCGGCTGAGTTCAGACAATGGTGATGGCTTCTGTATGGTCGCTATGGTTGTACCTTTTAATCAGGGAGAAGAGCGGCTTGAGCACGTTATTGAAACTGATATTTTTAGCTTTGCCAGTGATTTGGAAAGCGCCCAGAGTGAAGAAATTTTGGAGTGGAATGAAGAAGATATCAGTCTCTTCCTTAAACTGATCAGTAAGCAGCAAAGCGAAGGACAGTTACCACCAGGGGAAACAGTCAGAGTTGATTTAAATGACCCTGAAACGATTGAGATTGTTCAGATCGTAGCTGCAGCGGGTTTTGGGGTTGTTCAATCCTGCGAACAAATACTGGCACAGACCAGTGGCACCGAACAGGTTTTTCCCAATCTGGAATTAGGCACTGAAGTTAGTTTGAAAACCTTGAAAGGTTATAAGCGTGGAATCATCGTAGATGCAGAAGATGATGATGTTGTTTGTGTCATGCTGGATGAAGTGGCAATTCGGGTTGATGGTGAGTTTATAGAAATTTGCCCTCATGACCTTGTCATGGTTAAACGTTATCAAATACTTCACCCAATGTATTCGAGTGAAGTGCCCAATGAGCTAGATGTCCTGCATTAACGGTCATTCAACAGCTTCATTTTTTTTCTTTCACTAATTATTGCCTTTAACGATTCTCGGGATTACTTATGAATGATTTTACAGCAGCGGTAGGCAAGCGGCGTACCTTTGCAATCATTTCTCACCCTGATGCGGGTAAAACCACTATTACCGAGAAACTTTTACTATATGGCAGAATTATCCAAAAAGCCGGAACAGTTAAAAGCAGAAAATCGGATCGTCACGCCACGTCTGACTGGATGGGCATGGAAAAAGAAAGAGGTATTTCGGTTACCTCCTCGGTAATGCAATTTCCCTATAGGGATAGGATTGTCAATTTACTTGACACCCCTGGCCATGAAGATTTTTCTGAGGATACCTATAGAACTTTGACTGCAGTCGATTCGGTCTTGATGGTTATTGATGGTGCAAAGGGGGTAGAAGACAGAACGATTAAATTAATGGAAGTTTGCCGACTGCGAGATACACCGATTTTCACGTTTATCAATAAGCTGGACCGAGATATCAAAGAGCCAATAGAACTGTTGGATGAAGTTGAAAATATTCTAAAGATAGAGTGCGCGCCAATTTACTGGCCGCTTGGCATGGGGAAAGAATTCAAGGGCATTTATAACCTCCATACAGATACTGTCCATGTCTATGAGCATGGCCAGGATAGTGAAATTAGGGATCTAAAAATTATTCAGGGTCTTGAAAGTGCTGAAGCTACTAGTTTTCTGGGTGTCTATGCAGAAGATTTTAAAGCAGAAATAGAATTAGTACGTGGCGCCAGTCATGAATTTGATCTGCAAGCCTGCCTTGCAGGTAAACAAAGCCCTGTATTTTTTGGTTCTGCTCTTGCCAATTTTGGGGTTGAGGAGATGCTGAATGATTTTGTTGAGTGGGCTCCAGCTCCACTGGATAGAGACACAGAATCTCGTATTGTAAAATCAATGGAGCCTGATTTTAGCGGCTTTGTGTTTAAAATTCAGGCTAATATGGATCCGAAACATCGTGATCGTATTGCTTTCTTGCGTGTGTGCTCTGGAGAATACAGTAAGGGCATGAAAATGAAACATGTGAGGATTGGTAAAGAGGTGAGAGTTAGTGATGCAGTGACTTTTCTGGCTGGGGAACGTGAACAAGCAGAGCATGCTGTTTCCGGAGATATACTAGGTCTGCATAATCATGGCACCATCCAGATTGGAGACACCTTTACGACAGGAGAAGACCTGCAATTTACCGGCATCCCGCATTTTGCTCCAGAATTATATAAGCGCATTCGCTTGAAAGACCCGTTAAAACTCAAGCAGCTCAAAAAGGGTTTGACGCAACTATCCGAGGAGGGGTCAACCCAGGTTTTTATGCCCATGAAGAATAATGATTTGATAGTAGGTGCGGTAGGCGTACTTCAATTTGATGTCGTGGCATACCGCTTGAAGGATGAGTATAAAGTTGACTGTATTTATGAGCCTATCAGCATTTACACGGCTCGCTGGATAAACTCAAGTAATAACACTAAGTTGGAAGAGTTTAAACGCAAGGCTGCTGAAAATATTGCGCTCGATGGTGGTGGTCATTTGACCTATCTGGCACCTACCAGAGTGAATCTAAGTCTAATGGAGGAGAGGTGGCCAGAGCTGGAGTTTCATGCCACCCGCGAGCATTAAATTATCCACTACGCTGGCTAATTCGGCCTTAAAAAATAGTTCCTTATAGTCATTTGCGGGGCGTGTGAATGCTACTTTCCAACCACTTTTTCCTCAACTTAGCTTCATTGTTGAAGATAATTAGCTGCAGCGTGATTGCCCTGCCCTCAAAACGCTTTAGCAGCTTGAGCTTAGTTACTTAATCGTCGAGTTTAGGAGATAAGGACAAACCACCAGAGGCTTCTGAATCACTGACACCTTCACCTCTTTCGCTTTCAGCTAAAGAAATCTTCAAACGCAGATTATTTTCTGAATCTGCATTTTTAAGGGCCTCCTCCATTGAGATTCTGCCATTACGGTATAGCTGGAACAAAGCAGAGTCAAAGGTCCTCATACCAACGCCTTCTGATTTCTCCATGACATCCTTGATTTCTTCTACTTTCCCATTTTTAATCAAATCAGCCACACGTGGTGTCCCTAGCAAAATTTCAATAGCAGCTGCGTGTTTGCCGTCAGGTGTTTTAACCAGTCGCTGAGAAACAAAGCCTCTCAGATTAAGTGACAAATCTAAATAGAGCTATTTATGGCGTTCTTCTGGGAAGAAGTTAATAATCCTGTCAAGAGCCTGGTTAGCATTGTTGGCATGCAAAGTGGATATACACAAGTGTCCGGTTTCCGCGAAGGCCAGGGCATATTCCATCGTTTCAGTGGTTCGGATTTCACCAATAAGAATAACATCTGGCGCCTGGCGTAAGGTGTTCTTGAGTGCTTCCTCATAAGAAAGTGTATCAACGCCGACCTCCCGCTGGTTTACAATAGATTTCTTATGTAGGTGGACAAACTCGACCGGGTCTTCAATAGTGATAATATGGCCATCAGAATTTTGATTTCTATAATCAATCAAGGAAGCCAGAGAGGTTGATTTTCCTGAACCTGTCCCTCCGACGAACAGGATGAGTCCATTTTTGTGCATCATGAGTTCGGGCAAAATATCAGGCAGGCCCAACTTTTTGTAATCTGGTATTTCAGACACAATGTGCCTACAAACTAAGCCCACTTCATTGCGTTGTACAAATATATTAACGCGAAAACGCCCAATGCCTTCTTCCATTAAAGCCAGATTCATTTCCAGCTTTTCCTCGAATTCTTTTCGCTGGTCTTAGGTCATGATCTGGTTGGCGATTTTTCTGGTAAAACCTTCCGGTAACACCTTATCTGTCATAGGCGTAAACTTGCCATGCGCTTTCATGCTGGGTGGTGCGCCAGTGTTCAAGAAAAGGTCAGAGCCTTCTTTGTCGATCATGATTTTTAGTAAATCTTTTAATTCCATCCGGGGCTCCTGTTTAAAATCTCCTATCGGTATACCAGCCGACTTTGCTGCTGGTACGTTCAATGTCTTTTTCCACTCCCAAAGTCAAGGCAAATAAGGCCATACGGATAAGCACACCATTATCAGTCTGCCTAAATATTGCCAGACTTGGATGTTGATTTAAATCGCTATCTAATTCATTTGCTTCGGCCCTGGAATCTCTGGGAAGTGGATGCATGATCACTGTATTAGGCTGGCAATGGGCTGTATAGATAGACTGATTCAGTCTAAATCTTCCGCGATAGATATTTGCTTCTTCCTGGCTGCTAAAGCGCTCTTCCTGGATACGAGTCAGATAAACCAGGTGTTTATCATGAAGAGCTGTTTCCATGTCTTCGGTTTCATTCACTCTGTGACCAGCGGCCAATAAATCATCAACGATTTCTTTTGGCATCTTAAGTTCGTTGGGAGAGACCAAAGTAAAGGATATATTTTTATACAACTTTAACAATTTGCATAATGAGTGCACTGTACGCCCATATTTTAGATCGCCAACCAAGGCGATATTTAGGCCATCAAAGTCGTTATTGATATTCAATTCTTTTTTAATAGTATAAAGGTCGAGTAGGGCTTGAGACGGGTGTTCAGCTGAGCCATCACCAGCATTGATAACAGGGACTCTACTGGCTTTTGAGAATTCATCAACTGAGCCATCCATTGGGTGTCGCATGGCAATAATATCGCTGTAGCCACTTATCACACGGGCGGTGTCGTAGAGCGACTCGCCTTTTGCCAGGGCTGAAGTCTTGATACCGGTTGTTTCCCTTACCTGGCCACCCAGCAGATTGAAAGCGCAGCCAAAGCTGATTCGAGTACGGGTGCTTGGCTCAAAAAACAAAGAGCCGAGGATGGCCCCTTCAAGCACACGTGTTTTGAGTTCACGATGGGCATAGGGTTTCATTTGATCAGCAACAGAGAATAGCGCCTCGACATCCTGAGTATCAAATTGATTTATTGAAAGTATGTGAGAGCCCAAAAAATTCATACAGTTAGGCAAATGCTTGGATCAACAGTCGATGACATATCTAGGGCAGATGTTACTACTATTGGAGGATAAAGGAAATTAGGGATTAATATTCGGTCAAGAAAATTACGATAAAAAATTTTACATATATTTCCAGTGATATGGGACTTAAGAATGGTTTAGTCCTTTTAAGTAGGTTTTAACCATGTGTTTGGCCATCACTTCAAGATCACTTGTGTTTTGTTCGATAAGGTTACGTCTCTGTGAATATATGCACATGCCGTGTAGGCTTGGAACTATAGTTCTGGCAGCCTTAAGCGCAGTTTTTTTGGTTTTGGTATAAGGAATTAAGGCGTCTGTCAGAAGTTTAAAAAAGCGGTGAATCTTTTCTTCATAGAATTCTGGTGCGTCGCCCTTGGTTAAATTATTTAGGGAGTGCAAAAATGACCAGAGATTAAAATGCTCTCTAGAAAATTGTATATATCTGGATATGTGATAATTGAGTTTATTCTTGGCATTGGGCAATTTCTTGATGGTAATTTCGCGGAAGTAGTCTAGGATATGCCCGCATACATGGAATCGTAAATTTTCCATGTTGCCAAATACATAGTAAATTGTGCCTACGGTATAGCCCATACGCTTGGCTATATTTCTCGCATTGAATCCAGCTTCACCCTTTTCTTCAATCAGCGCAAAAGCATGTTTGATAGCTAAGGCCTTGATTTCTTCTCTGCTATGGTCTGATCTGCGTGCCAATACTATTTTCCCTATAGAATGATAGGAATTAATTTATTATTCAAATATTTAATTTCACTGACCAGTCTACTTTATTATGGGTATTAAGGACTACAGACTCTTATGTTATTGATAGAGTAAAATGTTAACTGGGCCACAACCATGAGACTCGGAAAACCTAAGGCATAAAATTTGGAAAGTAGTAATTCTATTTACTGGCATGATTATGAAACCTTTGGAAGTGATCCGCGTCAAGATCGCGCCTGTCAATTTGCTGGAGTGCGCACGGACGAAGCATTAAATATTATTGATGATCCATTAATCATTTACTGCCGACCCGCTCTTGATGTTCTGCCTGATCCAGAAGCGTGTTTGATTACCGGGATTACTCCGCAGGAGGCCATCGAAAAGGGGCTGCCAGAAGCCGAGTTTTGTTCCCAAATTATTGCAGAATTTTCTGAACCTCAAACCTGTGTTGCTGGTTTTAATAATTTACGCTTTGACGATGAAATTACTCGGCATCTCTTATACCGCAGCTTCCATGACCCTTATGAAAGAGAATGGAAACACGATAACTCTCGTTGGGATATTATTGATTTGCTCAGAATGTGCTATGCCTTAAGGCCTGAGGGTATCAATTGGCCTCAAAAAGCCGATGGTACGCCAAGTTTTAAGCTCGAAGAATTTACCAGAGCCAATAATATTGTCCATGAGGGAGCACATGATGCTCTGGCGGATGTTTATGCAACGATTGCAGTAGCCAAGTTAATCAAGGACAAGCAGCCAAAGTTGTATGACTATTATTATAATAAACGCAATAAAAACAATATATTACCTATGCTGGACTTGGCTTTGGCCCAGCCTTTGATACACATATCGTCAATGTACCCCGCCAGCAGAGCATGCATGGCGGTTGTTATGCCAATTTTGCTGGACCCCGGCAATGCTAATGGCATCATTGTTTACGATTTGAGTATGGACCCAACAACTTGGATTGAAGAAAGTATTGATGGTATTAAGCAGCGAATATTTACCGCAAATGCTGATCTTCCTGAAGGGATTGAAAGAATAGCTCTAAAAACAGTACACATTAATAAATGTCCTGCATTAGCACCACTAAGCGTCCTTACTGAAGATATTACAGAAAAGTTTCAGATAGACCTTAAGCTCTGTGAGTTGCACAGACAACAAATACTGGGAAAAGCAGATCTGCAAGAAAAATTAAGGGCTGTTTACAAGCCAGAGTTTAAACAGGAAACTGACCCGGATTTAATGCTTTATAGCGGAGGTTTTTTTGACAGTCACGACAAAGCATTGATATCCAAAATTCGCCAACAGAACCCTCAAGAGCTAGGGCGCCAGAGTTTTGACTTTCATGACACCCGCCTGCATGAAATGCTATTTCGCTATCGATGCCGGAACTATCCAGACCAGCTAACTAACAAAGAGACTAAACAATGGCGACAATATTGTCTGGAGAAGTTACTGGAAGAACAAGCAGATGGAGTTTCTCGTTTAAGCCAAGTTAAACAAACGATCTCCGAAAAAATGAATGATGCAAATCCACAACAAGTGCTGTTGCTAGAACAGCTTAGTCAGTATATTAGTTCCCTTTGCGAAGTGTTGGGATTAAAACCCGAATGAATTTAAAAGAAATCTATCAAAAAACCGGGCCCGGTTTGATTGTAGCGGCAACTGGCTTAGGCGGAGGCGATATCGTTGCGGCCTCTGCTGCAGGAGCGAATTATGGTGTCACTCTGCTTTGGGCTGTTCTTATTGGTAGCCTCTTGAAATTCTGCCTGAATGAAGGCATTGGCCGCTGGCAACTGGTTACAGGTAGAACCTTGCTTGAAGGCTGGATAGACGATTTGCCCAAGATTCTGACCTGGTATTTCACTGCCTATTTGCTGTTTTGGACCGTTATGGTCGCTGCAGCAATGATGTCTGCAACTGGCATAGTAGCTAATACTATTTTTCCAATCCTCTCTGTTGAAGCCTGGAGCATTACTCATGGTTTGATCGCGCTGGTTCTGGTTTGGAATGGTGGCTATTTCTTTCTCGAACATATAATGAAAATATTTATCGGCGTGATGTTTGTTTGTATTTTCTTCTGTGCCTTGATGCTTATGCCACCCATTACTGAAATACTTTCAAGCATTTTTTTACCACGCTTACCGAGTGGCAGTATGGTTTTTGTCTTTGGCGTGATTGGCGGTGTTGGTGGCAGTGTAACGGTAATGAGTTATTCCTATTGGATGCAGGAAGCGGGTTGGCAAGGTAAAGAAAAAATAGGAACGATGCGCGTTGATTTAGGTATTGCTTATGGCCTTACCGGGCTTTTTGGGGTTGCTATTATTCTAGTTGCTTCTGGTGCTAATGCCGAAGTGGCGACAGGGACTGGATTAGCCCTAGAGATTGCTGAGCAATTGGTGCCGGTATTAGGTGAGCCAGGTAAATGGATTTTTTTGATTGGCTTCTGGGGCGCAGCGTTTAGTTCCATAATTGGGGTTTGGCATGGCGTCCCCTATCTTTTTGCTAACTTTTTTTATCATGTGAGAGATCAGAAAAACTTGCTGGAATCTCCTGAAAGTATTGCTAAAACTCCGGCGTACCGGGTATACCTTATTTATCTATGTTTTGTACCTATGCTGCTTTTATTAATAGGTCGGCCATTCTGGGTAATAATTATGTATTCTGTGACAGGTGCTTTCTTTATGCCACTTCTGGCAGGATTATTACTATATATGAATAGCGCCAGGCGCTGGTTGGGAGAATATGTTAACAGCTGGTATACCAAAGTTCTGCTGGTTATATGTTTAATGCTTTTCAGTTTTCTTTTGATCGTAGAAATTCAAGTACAATTTTTTTCCTAAAAGGAAGTGTCAGGTCAGGCTTGAGGTCTAAAATTTTTCAAACCTGAAAAGCCTTTTTCCTTTTAGGGTTGCACTACTTTAAAATGCAATGAAGCAAGATAAAAATTCATAGGCTCCTGTTAATATATGCAAGATTTCGAAGATATTAGACCTTACCTTGACCATGAAGTAAGGCATGTTGTTGACTCTTTATTAGCTGATCCCGAATTTAGTGCTGCGATAGCAAGATATCGTTATCCCCGAAGCTATAACTGGCTGCCTGGCCTAGTCAGTAAGCTGGTACAAAAATATCTGACAAAAGAAACAGCCCATATCCATACGATTCATGATGTACAGATCATTATTGAAAAATATCTGGATAATCTAATTGAAAAAACGACTACCAGCTTGACTCATACTGGACTGAAAAAACTCGACTCAGGGACTCCGTATTTATTCATAAGTAATCATCGGGACATCACTATGGATCCTGCCTTGGTTAACTACATGCTTTACCATCAGGGTTTTGGCACCTTGCAAATTGCAATTGGTGATAATTTATTAAAGCGGCCTTTTTTATCAGATTTAATGCGGCTGAATAAGAGCTTTATAGTGAAGCGTGGCTTACAAGGTCGAGAAAAGTTACAAGAAAGCAAGCGCTTATCAGCTTATATTCACCATTGCATTGATCAAGGCGAAAATGTCTGGTTGGCGCAACGTGAGGGCCGGGCTAAAAATGGCCTGGATAAGACGGAATCGGCAATCATAAAAATGTTACATCTTTCCAAACGAGATAAAAGCGAAAAGAATGCCCTGACTAATTCCATAAATGCATTACATATAGTGCCCGTTGCAATTTCTTATGGTCTGGATCCTTGTGATGAATATAAGGCAGAAGAGTTGTTTGCTTTGGATGTGGAAGGCAAATTTGAAAAAAATGAAAACTCAGATATACAGAGTATATTAGCAGGCATGATAGGAGACAAAGGGGATATCCATGTAGCATTTGGAGAACCTTTGTATTTTGAGAATGAAGTTACTGAAGAAGAAGTTGCCTCGGTAATTGATGCCGAAATAATTAAAAATTACCACCTGCATCCGAGTAACTATTTTGCATTTTTTGAACTAAAGCCCGATTTGGAATTGAATATCGATTTGGCAAAAGTTTTCAATAAGACCGAAGCTGAGATTGAACAGCTCAAAGTCGATTTTGACACGCGTTTGACGAAAATTCCTGCAAATTTACGACCTTATTTATTAGCCATGTATGCCAATCCAGTTATATCCAAATCTGTCTAAAAACCTCAGAGTCTGAAAGGGCCTTTTATGATTTCAGACCAGGTAAAACAGGACATTCAGACCTATTATTCTCAATTTCTCCAGAATCGGAAGTTAAAACCACGCTATGGACAGAAACTGATGATAGCTGAGATAGCCAAGTCTCTGTCTGCTATCGAGCTAGATGAAGAGGCTAAGCGTGTTGCTGATTCACCAGCCCTGTGTGTCGTGGAGGCCGGGACAGGTACTGGCAAAACAATTGCTTATCTGATTGCTGTATTGCCAATTGCAAAAGCGTTGGGGAAACAGGTGGTCATTGCAACTGCCACTGTCGCCTTGCAAGAGCAGATTATGTTCAAGGATATTCCTGAATTACAGGCCAATACTGATCTTGAGTTTTCCGCTTTACTCGCCAAGGGCAGGGGACGATATCTATGCCTTTCCAAATTAGAAAATGTACTAAGAGAAAATAGTAGTCAGGAGGCTATGCAAGATCTCTATGGCCTTGAGCTTGATGACTCCTCACCAATAGATAAGAAAATATATGAGGATATGATGAAGGCATTGGATGAAAAGCGTTGGCAGGGAGACAGAGACGATTGGCCTGAAACGCTGGATAATCAACAATGGCGAGGAGTATCGGTTGAGCACGGGCAATGCTCAGGTAGCCGCTGTTCAAACTATAATGCCTGCTATTTTTTTAAAAGTCGTCAGCTTTTACAGCAAACTGAATGCATCATCGCCAATCAGGATTTGGTTTTGGCGGATTTAAGTTTGGGAGGGGGGGCAATTTTGCCACACCCCTCCGAGGTCATTTATATTTTTGATGAAGCCCATCACCTGGCCTCAAAAGGTCTTTCGCATTTTTCTCATTTTGTACAACTAAGGTCTTCTATTAACTGGCTGGATCAAGCCAAGAGGTTAATCACTCGTTTACAACAACAAGCAGGCTCTGAATTAAAAATACTATTCGAAAAGGCAGATGTAGCAGCTTTGGAGGCAAGACAAAAATTGAATGAGGGTTTTTTGTTGTTTGAACAATATCATTCTGAGCAAATGAAAGGAGGTTTTCAGCAGAGTCAGCATACCTTTGACAGGGGTGTTATAGATCCCGAATTACGTGAAATTTGTGGCATTCTATATTTATGTTTTTCTCAGTTTGGCCAGGCACTGGATAAAATTCTTAATCGAATTCGACAGTGCATGGAAAACCAGGGGGGGGAAATAGATTCTGCTTTGGCTGAATCATGGTATCCCGGCTTAGGAAGCCTTCAAGCCCGATGTGAAGCGAGTCTAATGCTATGGTTTCATTATGCTAACCCCGATGCAAACAAGGATGTTCCGCAGGCTCGCTGGCTGACCTTTAGTCAGGTGCAGGACGAATTGGAAATCAGTTTATCCTGTAGCCCAATATTAGCCGCCGAGGCATTGACTGAAAAACTTTGGAATGAATGCTTTTCCGCAGTGCTGACCTCGGCAACCTTAAGTGCCCTTAATAGTTTTGATTTTTTAAGTATGCGCACTGGCTTGCCAGAGACAAGTAATTTCTGTCGGATAGGCAGTCCGTTCAATTTCGCTGAAGCTGGTGTACTTCGGATTCCTGAAAAGGGTTTTGATGCAGGTGATGGTGCAGCACACACTCAAGCCATTATCAGCTGCCTGCCTGATTTATTGCTAGAGGATAAAGGAGGGCTTGTCCTCTTTAGTTCCAGAAGGCAAATGCAGGAAGTGCTCGAAGGTTTGGGAAATGATTTTAGAGCGAATATCCTGTCTCAGGATGATTATCCCAAGCAGCAACTTATTGCCTTGCATAAAAGCAATATAGATGGCGGTGGGAAAAGTATCATCTTTGGGCTGGCCAGCATGAGTGAGGGGATAGATTTGCCTGATACGTACTGCACACATGTGGTTATCGCAAAATTACCTTTTTCAGTGCCAGATGATCCTATTGATGTCACTCTCGGTCAATGGATGAAAGATCAGGGCTTAAATCCATTCTCTGCAATCTCTATTCCTGAGACGGCCATGAAACTGGTTCAGGCCAGTGGTCGCTTGTTGCGAAGCGAGAGTGACAGGGGAAAAATATCCATATTGGATGAGCGTCTGCTAAATCGCCGATATGGCGCGGCAATACTAGATGCATTGCCGCCATACAGGCGTGAGATATTTAGATGCTGATTATCTCGTGTTGTTCAAGGTAGTCAAACATTTGGGCAGCGCTTTGTTCTCGCGTATTCGTGACAGGTATTATAATTTCAGCGTTATCAGGCACTTCATAAGGCGAACTGATGCCTGTAAAGTTTGGAATTTCTCCTCGTCTTGCTTTGGCATATAGTTCCTTGGGATCCCGTTCTTCACAAATAGCTAGCGGGGTGTCTATATAGATTTCTATAAAGTTTAATTCATCATCCTCATGAATTTTTCTGACCAGTTGTCTGTCTTTTCTAAAAGGCGATATAAAACTTGAAAGCACGATGAGTCCAGCATCCGCAAAAAGTTTGGATACTTCCCCAACTCGCCGGATATTCTCTTCACGATCTGAATCTGAAAATCCCAAATTATTATTTAGGCCATGACGTATATTATCGCCATCCAGTACATAACTTTTAAATCCAGCCGCTATCAGTTTATGTTCAAGGGTGAATGCCAGTGTGCTTTTGCCGGAACCACTCAGACCGGTGAACCAGAGTGTGCAGCCATGTTGCCCAAATGTTTGATGGCGAAACGAGCGACTGACCCTGCTTTCGTGCCAAACGATATTGGTACTGGTGTGTTCAGATTCATCACTCACTCAAGGGTTCCTTTTTTAGGTATTATCGGAGCTTACTAGATTCATTGGTTGCTAGTGTTTTCTCAGGCTAATGTTACTGCGATTGCTTATTCTTTTATTTGTTCTATGGATGCTTTAACAATATTAACCTTATTATGGTAACACCCTGATTTGAATAATCTGAACATCCTGTAAAGGACGATCCTGTTCATCGACAGGAGTGGCCCCAATTTCATCGAGTACATCCATGCCCTGGCGCACTCTACCAAACACTGTATGCTTGCCGGCCAGCCACTCAGTATCAATTAAATTAATAAAGAACTGCGAACCATTTGAATTAGGGCCAGCATTAGCCATGGCGATTACGCCCCTGACAGGCATTCTGGAATCCAGTGTTTCCGTATATTCATAACCCTGATTTTCATATACATCTTTTATCGTCAGGCTGTTAATTCTTTCTTCTATGATTTCATAATTATTTTCAAGATCCTCTTGCGAATTTATATTCATTTCTGCAAATAGTGGCTCAAGAATGATATTCTGAAATTGTGTTTGTGAAGCAATTCTTAGAAAAGGGTGTGGTATCCCTTCATCATCAATGGCTTGCATTCTGTCCAACCCGAGGCTTCGAGCATTAATTTCATCCTTGAAAGAATAGCCTGGAGTTCCATTGCCAATACCTGTAGGGCTCCCGCCTTGAATCATGAATCCATCTATAACTCTGTGAAATATTAGACCATCATAAAATGGACGGTTCACTAAAGCGCCAGTTTCGGGGTCTTCAAATGTTTTTTCACCTTTTGCAAGACCAATGAAATTAGCAACAGTTTTTGGTGCTTCTTTAGGAAAGAGTTCAAGAATCATAGTTCCCAATGAGGTCTGCATTTCTACCAGAGGATTGTCCGGGTCTTCACGCAAAGAAGACAAATCCTGATTATCAGCTGAATTAATTTGGGAAAAGGCTAATTGAGAAAAGAAAATGAACGCGAAAAGAGCGTTACTAGCAATGATTTTCATAAAAGGTCCTGCGTCTATGGGTCTTTAACAGATGCTAACATACGACAGACGCACAACAATATTCAAGGCTTTAGGACTTAATGCACTATTTTTGAATCAGAGCCTTCTTCTAATTCTTGCTGGGTAATTTCTACGACAAAACTTTTTTCTTGTAATTTTTTACTCGATTCTAGCCGTTCAGCTGCTTCTTCTTTGCGCAGCTTTTCTTCATCCTGAAATAATTCAGCATTCAGTGACATTTGCCGATTCAAGTGCTGTTTCAATCTATCCACAACATGAGTCATGACTTCTAGAGTCTGACTTAATTGCTCCAAGGTGATAAGTGTTTGCTCCGAGTTTAACTCTACATCAGATTTATCGTTCATAGTTGCGCTCCTTTTTAAGAAGTAGCCAAGAATATTAATCCCAGTTAAGTGCGCCACCTGTTTGATACTCGATAACGCGAGTTTCAAAAAAGTTCTTTTCCTTACGCAAGTCCATGATTTCGGACATCCAGGGGAACGGATTCTGTGCGCCAGGAAATTGTTCCTTTAAACCCAGCTGATTTAGTCGCCTGTTAGCGATGAATTTCAGATAATCCTCCATCATCGCAGCATTCATCCCGAGAATGCCGCGAGGCATAGTGTCGCGGGCGTATTCAATTTCGAGCTGAGTGGCTTCGAGGATCATCTGGGCAGCTTGTTCCTGCATGGCCTGATCCCAAAGAGATGGGTTTTCCAGTTTGATCTGGTTAATCATATCAATGCCAAAATTCAGGTGCATTGATTCATCGCGCAGAATGTACTGAAATTGCTCTGAGGTGCCAGTCATCTTGTTACGACGCCCCATTGATAGAATTTGAGTAAAGCCACAGTAGAAAAATATTCCTTCCAGACAGCAATAAAACGCTATCAGATTCTTTAACAATAACTTGTCTGTTTCTGGTGTGCCGGTATTGAATGTTGGATCGCAAATTTCTTTAGTGTACTTTAGGCCCCAGGAAGCTTTTTTCGCGACGGATGGCACTTCGTGGTACATATTAAAAATTTCGCCTTCATCCATCCCCAGTGATTCAATGCAATATTGATAAGCGTGGGTATGAATGGCTTCTTCGAAGGCCTGGCGAAGTATATATTGACGACACTCTGGATTGGTTATCAGACGATAAATAGCCAATACCAGGTTGTTGGCAACTAGGGAGTCAGCGGTAGCAAAGAAACCCAGGTTGCGTTTAACTATCAAACGTTCATCCGGGGTTAGACTATCTGCTCGTTTCCAGAGTGCAACATCAGCATTCATGTTAATTTCTTGAGGCATCCAATGATTAGCGCAGCCATCAAGGTATTTTTGCCAAGCCCAGTCATACTTGAAAGGCACCAATTGATTTAAATCGGCGCGGCAGTTGATCATACGCTTATCATCTACTTTCACGCGTTCAGCTGAGCCTGCCAGTTCTTTTTCAGCAGCAGTAATATCTAACTCTTGTATAGCCGCTTTAGCCTGAGCCAGTACATTAAGTTGAGCGGCCCTTACTTCCCGGTTACTTGTGCTGCCAGAGTTTTCGGTTATGGCTATAGGGGAAGCTAGATCTTCATCTGCTTTACTGTAAACACTGCCAATCATATCGGCAGTACTATCCGTATTCTCTGAAGCCGTTTCAGCAAAACGTCCCGCTGCAGCACTATTGGCGGCCTTAGATGGAGCTGCATCTTCTTGAGCATTAAACTCATCCCAGTTCAACATTGCTTATACCTCTTTTTATTTTCTTTATTATCAAATTGCTTTCATACATATTCATTATTGCCTATTGGCAAGCTTCACAATCAGGGTCATCAATGGAGCAGGCTTGTGGCACAGCGGCAGCTGCAGATTCAAGACCCGAGGAAACGGCATTTAGGGTGCCATTACTTACGGTTGATTTTTCTGTGCTAGTTGCTGCCATAGCGCGAAGGTAATAAGTCGTTTTTAAACCGCGATACCAAGCCATTCTGTAGGTGACATCCAATTTCTTGCCATTTGCTTCGGCAATATAAAGATTCAGTGATTGCGCCTGATCTATCCATTTCTGGCGGCGACTTGCGGCATCAACTAACCAGCGAGGATTAATTTCAAACGCAGTTGCATAAAGTGTTTTCAATGCGGCGGGTATACGATCAATTTTTTGCACGCTACCTTCGTAATATTTCAGATCATTGATCATGACACTATCCCAAAGACCCGCCTGTTTTAGATCACTAATCAGGTAAGGATTAACGACTGTAAATTCACCTGAAAGGTTAGATTTCACATACAGGTTTTGATAGGTGGGCTCAATTGATTGAGATACGCCGGTAATATTAGCGATCGTTGCAGTTGGGGCAATCGCCATGACATTGGAATTACGCATGCCTTTGGCTAACACTTGTTGGCGCAGGCTATCCCAGTCAAGAGTGCTGCTCATATTGACTTCGATATATTGGCTACCTCGTTCTTCTGCAAGCTTCTTGAGCGAGTCGATGGGCAATATACCCTGGCTCCATAAAGAGCCCTGATAAGTTTCGTAGGTGCCACGCTCTTCTGCAAGTAGAGTGGATGCCTCAATGGCATGATAGCTGATAACTTCCATCGCGCTGTCAGCAAAATTAACAGCGCCATCTGAACTATAAGGAATTTTTTGTATATACAGCGCATCCTGGAATCCCATTATTCCCATGCCAACTGGGCGATGCTTCATATTGGAGTTTTTCGCCTGAGACACTGAGTAATAATTAATATCAATGACATTGTCGAGCATGCGAACAGCGGTATGGATGGTTTTTTTCAATTTGGCTCTGTCCAGACCACGTTCAGTCACATGATTTACCAGATTAATTGAGCCGAGGTTACAGACGGCAATTTCATCCTGGCTTGTGTTGAGGGTAATTTCTGTGCACAGGTTGGATGAATGAACAGTACCAACATGCTGCTGAGGAGAGCGGATATTACAAGGGTCTTTGAAAGTCATCCAAGGATGGCCGGTCTCAAACAACATGGATAACATCTTGCGCCATAAATCTTTGGCTTTTAGTGTTTTGTGAACATACATTTTGCCTTGGCGGGCCAGTTGCTCATAGTGCTCATAACGTTCTTCAAAAGCCTTGCCATAAAGATCATGCAGGTCAGGAACTTCATTTGGCGAAAATAGTGTCCAGTCACCGTCATCGAACACGCGCTTCATAAACAGGTCAGGAATCCAGTTAGCGCTATTCATATCATGAGCGCGACGACGGTCATCTCCCGTGTTTTTCCGCAGTTCAAGAAATTCTTCAATATCAAGATGCCAGGTTTCCAGATAGGAACAGACAGCACCTTTACGTTTGCCGCCCTGATTAACGGCAACCGCAGTATCATTGACCACTTTCAGGAAAGGAACCACGCCCTGTGATTTGCCGTTGGTGCCTTTGATATAGGCGCCCAAGGCTCGCACAGGCGTCCAGTCATTGCCTAAACCGCCGGCCCATTTGGATAGCATGGCATTATCATGAATTGCGCCATAGATACCACTCAGGTCGTCAGGTACTGTGGTTAAGAAACAGGAAGACAATTGAGGACGTAAAGTGCCTGCATTAAATAACTGGGGTGTCGATGTCATGTAATCGAAACTGGAAATCAGGTTATAAAACTCGATGGCTTTTCCTTCACGATCTTCTTCATTTATAGCCAGACCCATGGCGACCCGCATAAAGAAAATCTGTGGCAATTCAAACCGGGTCCCTTCACTTTGTATAAAGTAGCGGTCATACAGAGTTTGCAAACCAAGATAGGTAAACTGTTCGTCACGCTCAGCAAGCAGCGCTTCGCCAAGGCGACCAAGATCAAACTCTAGCAGGACAGGTGAGAGCAGTTCGAGTTCCACTCCTTTTTGCAAATATGGTTTCAGCACGGCAGCATAACGGTTATGCATTTCGGATTGGGTAGCATTATCAGTAATATCAAGAAAACGCAGGGCCTCACTGCGCAGACTGTCCAGCAATAAACGCGCAGCTACATAAGAATAATTAGGTTCTTGTTCAACCAGCGTTCGGGCGGTCATTACCAATGAAACGCGGACATCATTGATATTTACACCGGAATAGAGGTTTTTCAGGGTTTCGTTATAGATAGCCTCACCAGTAACATCCTCGAGGCCTTCACACGCTTCACTGATAACAGTTTGTAAACGAACGGTATCAAGTGGCTGGCTGGAGCCATCTTCCATAGTCACGATGATATCGGAAGGTGGGGCCGAAATTACCGGATCCTGTTGGGCGCGTTTTTTAGCATGCTCAGCACGATATATAACGTAGCTTCTTGCTACTTTATGCTCGCCGGAGCGCATCAGCATCAACTCTACTTGATCCTGAATTTCTTCAATATGGATGCTGCCTCCTGAAGGCATACGTCGTTTGAAGGTTTCAGAAATCTCTTTGGTGAGCTTAACCACAGTTTCATGCACACGTGATGAAGCTGCCGCATTGCCTCCTTCTACAGCCAGATAAGCTTTGGTAATAGCAAGAGTGATTTTACTTTCATCATAGCTGACAACTGAGCCATTGCGTTTAATAACTCTGAGTTGGCCAGGCGCGGTTGCTTCTAGATTGGAATCCTGTTTGGCGTTAACAGGAACCGAAGAGGGTGTTGAAGAGTCATTAGATGTCTCAGTTTGCATTGATGTAAAACTCCATAATTTGATGTTGTGATTTTTTTTATTTTTTTAAATTCTTGCTAGGTACTTTTAAGCCTGCTATGCCTGCCGGTGGTACCTGAAGCCTCTAAGCTATATCGGTGCACTATTTTTTGTGTATGGTTTGTGTATCTGTTTTGTGTGTCTTTGTCATGCAGACATGGGTCACACGATAAACACCATATACACTACATATAGTGTTTTAACCTGAGCTTAGCGTTTACCTTTAGCCCCGGATTTTAGCGTTATTAGTTGACTATGCTTGATTCACTAGGAATTTAATGCTGATAAGAGGCCTTAAATCATTAAAATCACAAGATATAGTGTATCTTCACAGACGGGTCCCACTATATCAGGGATTTTTTCGTCTTGGCAAGCAAAAATGTTGTGTATTTTGTGTGGATAACTTGTTAGTAATTAAATTTTGTTCGTATATGACTCAAAGTACTGAAGCTAAACGTTTTTAGCACAGTCCTGGCTTAAATTGTCGGTTTTAGTGCTGATTGGTCTTTATGTCGGGAAAGATACACTTTATGATGCTCACGCTCATAAAACCACCAATACTACATGTAGTGTTGGATTTCTTGGGGAAAACCATAAAAATACCCGAAAGCGCCACTAATTCACTCCGCAGAGTTTACTAATAAGTTGGGATAATCACTGGCTTTTAATGAAAGCGTATGGGTTTTTCTTAAAAGTAATCCAGCGCGCTAAAGAGAAAGACAAAGCAAATTCAGGCAAGCTGTTTGATGAGGGTTAGCAAGATAAAAGATATGCAAAGCCCAAAAAAAGGGTGGAGGCAGGTGGAGACCGAATGGATTTATTTAGTGGTCGTGGGGATGCCCATGAAATTAGCGACAAAATCATTGGCAGGGTGCTGACGAAGGGTTTGCGGATCTCCCCATTGCTGAAGTGTTCCTTCATTCATAACGCCAATTTCATCGGCGACAGTAAAGGCTTCAGTTTGATCATGTGTAACCAGTATGGCGGTAATATTGTTTTGCTTGAGAATCCCTCTGACCTCCAGGCTTAATGATCGGCGTAATTCCGTATCCAGATTTGAGAAGGGTTCATCCATTAGCAGGATTACAGGATTAGGAGCAAGCGCTCGTGCCAGCGCAACTCGTTGTTGTTGCCCTCCGGACAATTGATGTGGATAGTACTCGGCATAATCTTTTAATTTAATCATGCCTAACAATTCTGTAATTTTTTCACTTCGTTCAGTCTTGTCAGTATCCTGAATGCCAAATGCAATGTTGTCTTTCACAGTAAGATGCGGGAATAGGGCGTAGTCCTGAAATACCATGCCGACTTTTCTTTTTTCAGGAACCAGAGTGTCATTTGCAGTGCTAAGGATGTGTCCCGCAAGTTCAATTTCACCACTATAAATGGGTTCAAAGCCTGCGATTGCACGCAGGGCAGTTGTTTTTCCACAACCGCTTGGGCCAAGCAGACAGGCGATTTGCCCCTGTCTGACATTGAAGCTCAAATCGGGAATAATGACTTTATCATCATACCGACAGGATATTTGCTTTACGTTTAGTAGATTGCTCACAAATTTTTCACTGAATGTCATTTCTGCTTAAGAGCATAACAGAAATTCCAGTAATGCCTTTTGGGCATGTAGACGATTTTCGGCTTGTTCCCAGACTAGGGACTTGGGGTCATCAATTACTTTGGCGCTAACTTCTTCGCCTCTATGTGCAGGCAGGCAATGCAGAAAAATTGCATCATTATTAGCATAGCTCATGAGATCAGAGGTCACTTCAAAATTGGTAAAGTCAACAATACGTTTTTGCTGTTCTTCTTCTTGACCCATTGAAGTCCAGACATCAGTAGTTACCAGGGAAGAACTAATGACAGCTTGTTTAGGATCTCTGACCAGATGAACTCGGTCTTTATTGGCGTCCAGCAAACTTTGCATGGGTTCATAACCCGGCGGGCAGGCAATAGATAATTCAAAGTCGAATAGTCTTGCCGCGTTAATATAAGAGTTGCACATGTTATTGCCATCACCTATCCAACTGACTTTTTTCCCCTGGATATTGTCGCGGTTTTCAAAATACGTTTGCATATCGGCTAGTAACTGACAGGGATGGAAAGAGTCAGTTAGCCCATTAATAACTGGCACTGAAGAATGCTTAGCCAGGCTTTCTAAAGTGTCATGTGAAAAAGTTCTAACCATAATTGCATCAACCATACGTGATAATACCCTGGCAGTATCAGCAATTGGTTCTCCTCTACCGAGTTGAGAATCAGAGGGTGAAAGAAATATAGATGAGCCTCCAAATTGGGTCATCCCCGCTTCAAAAGATACTCTGGTACGGGTAGAAGATTTTTCAAAAATCATTGCCAGAGATTTGTTTTTTAAATACTCATGCGGGACACCTTCAGCAAGCATCTTTTTAAGCTCACTTGCGCGAGCTATGATTTGTACCAGCTCCTGTGAATTTAAATCCAAGAGGTTTCTAAAATGCCTAACGGTCATGACAAAACTCCCTGATTAGCGGGCTTAGGATATCAATGATCTGCTGGGTTTCAGCCTTATTGATAATTAGAGGGGGTAATAAGCGCACAACTTTATCCATTTGTACGGTTATTAATATACCCTTTTCTCTTGCCAGATTTACAAGTTCACTGCAGGGAACTGAGAGTTCAATTCCTATCATCAAGCCCATGCCTCTGACTTCCTTGACGGCAGTAATATCGGCAAGGTTTTTCTGTAAACTTTTGAGTAAAAACTCTCCCTGTATTGCAGCATTTTGCATTAGCTTTTCATCATGTATAGCTTGATTGACAGCAAGCCCAGCAGCACTGGCTAGTGGGCTGCCACCAAAGGTGCTGCCATGATGACCAGCATGCATTACGTCTGCAGCTCTGCCACCAGTCAAACAAGCCCCTATCGGGAAGCCATTTCCCAGACCCTTGGCAGTAGTCAGAACATCCGGTTGTATTGAACTGTGTTGAAAACTGAAATATTTGCCGGTTCGGCCATTGCCGGTTTGAACTTCATCCAATATAAGTAAAAGCTCCTGTTTGTCGCATGTGGTTTGTAAGGCTTCGAGATAACTTGCAGCGCATGGGTTTATACCGCTCTCTCCCTGAATGGGTTCAAGCATGATGGCCACTATTCCTTCATTGTCACTTAAGCATTTTTCTATCGCAGCAATATCGTTTAAGGGGGCTCTGACAAAACCTTCGAGTAAAGGGGCAAAACCTTCCTGGTGTTTGGAGTTGTGAGTGGCACTCAATGAACCCATGCTTCTGCCGTGAAAAGCCCCCTCCATCACAATAATTTTAGGTAGGCTGATGCCTTTATTGTGCCCGTATAATCTTGCAATTTTTATTGCTGCTTCATTCGCTTCAGTGCCTGAGTTAGCGAAAAATACCTGTTGCATGTCAGATTCCTGGCAAAGTTTTGCGGCGAACTTTTCCTGCAAAGGAATGTTATAGAGATTCGAGGTATGTATCAGTTTTTTACTTTGTTCAATCAAGGCCTGTGTAAATGCCGTATGATTATGGCCAAGCGGGCATACCGCAATGCCACTAATGGCATCAAGGTACCTATTACCTTCAGTGTCATACAACCAAATCCCTTGGCCGTGATCGAAAGCGACGGGATATCTATTATAGGTAGGCATTATGTGATTACTCTGTTTCATTGCACAACATTAGCTCTTCTGGTAAAAGTGTCCTAAGTATCAGCAAGCTTGAAATAGTTCAGCTTGTTAAACGCAAAAGGGCAGCGCGAGCTACCCTAGTTAAGGAGCAATTCTAGCAGAAAATAGCCTGAGTTCCATTATTTATCATTGATTTGATCTGTATCGGGAAATTACACGCTAACTCTAGTAACTTGGGCGTCCAATAATTTCATTTGGCGAATAAAATATTCTGAAAGGAGGAATAGTTATGATTCGTAATGTGGGTATGCAAGACCGATTGATACGGCTGACTCTGGGTATATTTCTCCTGATTACTGGTTTAAATACCGGAATTACTACTACTTGGGGGCTAATAGTTTCTCTGGTGGGACTCGTGGCGCTGGTAACAGGTTCTATGAGTTTTTGTCCTGCATATAAAATTGCAGGTCTGAGCAGTAAAGAAGCTGAATAGGCTGAGTAGTTTGATACAAAGTTAGATCCGCTACTGGGATCAGCTGCTATAAAAAATGCGATATACTTCGGTGCCATGGTTCAGGGCAGGTATGCTTGCATGGATATCCTTAAATACTTTGGGGCCGTTTATAACGGCTCCCAAATCTTCAAATATTCAAAACTCGAAAACCATAACCGTATATTCTTTAGAATAATTATCTAAGGCTTGGGGTGAGCTTGTGAAAAAAGCGAATTTAAAAAGTGTGCTAGCTTGAAGATCAATGCCATTGAACTTAGCCTTTTTGTATCCCGCATGGAAGCCGTCTGCGATGAGATGGGTGTCGTACTGAGGCGCACTGCTTTCTCCCCAAATATAAAAGACCGGTTCGATTTTTCTTGTGCCTTATTTGATGCAGAAGGTCAACTTTGTGCTCAGGCAGCCCATATTCCAGTGCATCTAGGCAGTATGGCTTTCGCTTGCTCAGATATTGTAAATCGTTTTGATTGGATGGAAGGGGATGTTGTCATCCTTAATGACCCGTTTCTGGGCGGCACGCATCTGCCGGATGTCACTGTAATAAGCCCTGTTTTTTTTGAAAACAACTTGGCAGGCTTTGTTGTTAATCGTGCTCATCATGCCAACATAGGATCAGACTCACCGGGCTCTATGCCAAACTCCAGCTCCCTTGAAGAAGAAGGCCTGGTTATTTCTCCTCAATACCTGTATCGAAAAGGAGAGCGGAACCAGAAACTCTTTTCCCTGCTCAAAAGCCTGCAAAAAAACACCGAAAACAATGAAGAAATTGGTGGAGACTTTTCTGCACAACTTAGTGCTTTATATACAGGCAAACAGCGCTTATATGAATTGATTGCAAGTCTGGGGCTCAAAGGATTTCATAGAGCACTGGATGCGCTCAATACTTATGGAGAAACTTTGGCAGTCTTTGCTTTGAAAAATATACCAGCAGGAAACTATTATTTTGAGGATGTAATGGATGATGATGGCCGTGGTAGTTCCAATTTGGTCATTAAACTCAAGCTTAAGGTGAGTTCTGAGAAAATTATTGCAGATTTTCAAGGCACAGATCCTCAGGTTAAAGGCAATGTTAATTGTCCGCTATCAGTCACCGCTGCAGCTGTCTATTATGTGTTCCGTTGCTTAATGCCAGAACATACACCAGCTTGTGCCGGTATTTTCAGACACATAATTTTACGTGCGCCTGAAGCATCTTTGGTGAATGCTTCATACCCAGCGGCTGTTGTTGCTGGAAATGTTGAAACATCCAGTCGCATTGTCGATGTCGTCCTTGGTGCTTTGGCTAAAGCACTACCAGATCATATACCAGCGGCCAGCCAGGGCAGCATGAATAATATTGCTATGGGTAATTACTCTGAAAATAGTTACTGGGACTATTATGAAACGCTGGCAGGGGGTATGGGAGCAGGGCCAAATTTTGATGGCTTGAGTGCAGTGCATACCCATATGACCAATACACTTAACACGCCAGTAGAGAGCCTGGAGATGCATTATCCTATACGCATTTCTTCCTATGCGATAAGAAAAAACAGTGGGGGTAAAGGCAAGCATCATGGTGGTGAGGGTTTAAGCCGAGTCTATGAATTTCTGGAAGATACTACGGTAAGCATTTTAAGCGAACGAAGAACAACAGCCCCCTGGGGTTTGGCAGGAGGAGGTGATGCCAGGTCGGGGGAGAATTATCTCGATGCAAAAATATTGCCGGGTAAATGTACATTAAAGGCTAAACAGGGACAGAAATTAACAATTAATACGCCAGGCGGAGGGGCCTGGGGAGAAAGCTAATATCTTCATTGGCTGAATTCAGCTAAAATAGAAGACTGTAAATTTGATTCACTTTGTTAAGTGTCAATTCAAATTGAATTCTACTAAAGAGGGAGGCAGTTGTGTGTGAGGCGCGAAAGCGATCCAACCACAGATTGACTTCCAGTAACCAGAATAGATTTTAGATTGTGCTACAGCCACCTTTATTTTTAGGAAATGACATGAGTATCGAACAAAACATTGAAGAAACTATCAAAGAACAAATTAACAGCAACCCTATTATTCTTTATATGAAAGGCGATCCCAATCAGCCCCAGTGTGGGTTTTCATCACAGGCCACCCAAATCCTGATGGCTTGTGGGGAGCGTTTTGCCTATGTTGATATTTTATCTAACCCTGAAATCAGGGCTAACCTGCCAAAAATTTCTGATTGGCCGACCTTTCCGCAACTTTTTATTGGGGGCGAACTGGTTGGCGGTTGCGACATCATGACTGAGTTGTATCAAAGCGGTGAGCTCAAAACCCTGCTAGCAGAAGTTTCAGCTACTAAAGCGGGTGAAGAAAAAGAAGCAGAGTAAACGCCGGGGGCTTTAAAGCTCTTTTTTAGTTATATATTCTAGCCTACAAAATGACTTATGTCTGATTCACTGCGCGGCGTAATTTATATGCTGCTGGCGACTTTTGTATTCGCCTTAATGACTGTCTTTGTCAAACTTCTCCCCAATATTCCAGTGCTCGAAATTATTTTTTTTCGAGCCGTTTTTTCTATTGTTGCGTGTTTATACAGTTTGCTTAAAGCCAGAGTTCCGGTTTTTGGCAACAACAAACCCATTTTGATAATTCGTGGACTAGCTGGTGTATCGGCCTTATCCATGAATTATTACCTGATTCAGGTTGTGCCTCTGGCTGCGGCCTCTACCCTGACTTATCTGTCGCCAATTTTCACGACAATTCTGGGTGTGTTTTTTGTTAAAGAGAAGGTTAGTCCTTTGCAGTTCTTATTCTTTGCATTGAGTTTTAGTGGGATCTTGGTAATACAAGGCTTTGATAATCGAATTTCTCTTTTTCACCTAATGGTCGGTCTTACTACATCGATGGTAATGGGGCTGGCGTATAACTGTGTAAGGAAATTAAGTTCAACGGAACATCCGCTGGTAATCATGTTTTACTTCCCCTTATTATGTTTGCCCGTAACAGGCTTATGGATGGTGTTTAACTGGACGATGCCATTCGGACGTGAATGGATCTATCTGGCAATGGTTGGTCTTACCAGTCAGGTGGCACAATATTATTTAACATGCGCTTATCAAATAGCCGAAATTGGAACTGTGTCGATAGTTAATTACACCAGTATTATTTACACAATAACGCTGGGCTTTATTATTTTTGGTGAGCGCTTTAACAGTATGACTTATCTCGGCATGGCCTTGGTATGTGCCGGTGTTATTATCAATGTCCTTTATAAAGCCCGAGTCACGCAGCAAAAAAAAATGGAAACAGTCTTATGAATATTATGCTAGAAATATCGATGTATCCCTTCAATGAAGATTTTAAACCCCTGATAAAAAGCTTCATTAATAAGTTCAATACATATGCGGATTTGGAAATTTCGACCAGCGCGACTTCGACTAATATTTTCGGTGAATACCGATACGTCATGGAGGTGCTAACGGCAATGCTGGCATGGAGTCATGAAGAGCATGGCCGTGCTGTTTTTGTGAGTAAGTTTATACCCGGTTATGTCGTTGAATGAGTTTCCAGGCTCTTGAAGCTTTAGGTGTTATTCTGGCCATTGCCTATCTTGTGCTGGCCGCTAAAGAAATAATTTGGTGCTGGTTGTGTGCCTTTATCAGCTCATTTATCTATGTCTATCTGTTTTGGCAAGTCGGCCTGATGATGGAATCCATGCTAAATGTCTTTTATGTGTTTATGGCCATTGCTGGCTGGTTGCAGTGGCAATATGGCGGCAGTGATCATCATGGTCTGGAGATAAGAAGACTTAAAGTCTGGCAACATCTCCTGGTTATAGTTCTCATTTTGCTGTTAGCCTGGTTCAATGGCTGGTTTATGCAAACTTACACGGCTGCCGCATGGCCCTACATTGATTCTTTTACCACCTGGGCCAGCGTGCTAACGACCTTTATGGTGATTTATAAGGTTCTGGAAAATTGGCTGTACTGGTTTGTCATTGACGCAATTTCCATCTATTTATATATAGACAGAGGCTTATATTTAACGGCCTTACTATTTCTGGCCTATGTCGTCATTGTGATTTTTGGCTTTATTAACTGGCGTCGCACGATGTTGAAGTATTAAGTCGTCTCTCAGCCTGGTTTTGTCTTGTTTTAGATTTTGTCGACTTTTAAAGCGCTATACTTATTTAAATCTTGCTTCATTCTTGTTTCCTTAAAATATTCATACTCGAAACATAGACCCTCACTGAGATAGCAGGTATTCTGCGCGTTCTTTGTTAAATAGGATTGGAGAAAAAAATGGTATTTTTAAATCGTATAAAGGGCTTAATGTTACCGGCAGTTGCCCTTTTAACAGCTATCTTTGGTGCTGTAGCAGCCTATGCAGAAGGCGAAGCGGGTATTATTTCATTAAGGGGGCAGGGTCATTTTTATGTGGGTGGCGAAACCTACGAAGTTGCCGGTAATCCTAATGCAGGTCCATTCGGAGCCCCGGGTCTAGCTATGAAAAATCAAATGTATGTGGGTTATCAGTTAGCTGCTGATCGACAACATCCATACCCGCTGATTTTGGTTCATGGCGGTGGTGGACAGGCCGCTGATTGGTTTAGCACTCCGGATGGTAGGGATGGCTGGAGAGACTATTTTCTGGCAGCAGGTTTTGATGTTTATTGGATAGATCGTCCGGGTTATGGTCGGTCACCGACTAGTGCGGATTATGGCGAATTAGGCCCTAATACTTCTTCTGGCCTGATTAAGTTCCTGGCAACGGCAGATAATTGGCCGGGAGATTTAAGTGATGAGAATGATCAAAGCGTTCTTAACTGGCTGGCGAGTTCGCCTCCCGGCCCTTATGCGGGAAATGACATTGCCGCTGAAGATTTGTCCCTTTTACTGGATCGAATTGGTCCATCAATCATCATTACACATTCTGCAGGTGGACCTACTGGCTGGCTGGCGGCTGATGATAATCCTGACAATGTTGCTGGCATCATTGCTATAGAAGCTGCTGGCAGCAACATGCTGGCTGATGATATGCGATCATCCATGACTTTCAGTCCAGAATTACCAGCAAATTTTTTGGCTGTTGAGACTGCTGATGGTTGCATGATGCAAGCTCAGGGCTCTGTTAGCCAGTTGAGCAGCTTGGCTGGAAAGCCTGTTGCAATGGTTGGTTCACAGCAGGGCTTAACACAGGCCCTAGGCATGGAATGTGCAACTAATATATTAACCCAGGCTGGAGTTGACGCCAGTTTTGTTTATTTGCCTGATTTAGGGCTAGTGGGTAATGGCCATTTCATGATGGCTGAAACCAACAGTGGCGAGATAGTTGAAGTGATTATAGATCTCGCAACTGAGATGGAATAAGTAACACCGTTTTAAAGACTAAAAAAAACTCCCTAAAGGCATTACTAAAAGTAGTAGTGGCCTTCAGGGAGTTTTATTTTTGGGGATTTAAAAGCCCTTAAGCGTTTACTCGCCCATTTTTTCTGAAAGGTAGTTCTGTATACCCATTTTTTCGATTAGGCTGATCTGAGTTTCCAGCCAGTCTACATGTTCTTCTTCGGCATCCAGAATTTCCTGAAATAAATCTCGAGAGACAAAGTCCTTAACACTCTCACAATAAGCAATTGCTTCGCGTAAATCAGGAATGGCTCGCATTTCCAGTGCCAGATCGCACTTCAACATTTCTTCAGTATCTTCACCGATATGAAGTTTGCCAAGGTCCTGTAAATTGGGAAGTCCTTCCAAAAACAAAATGCGCTCTATCAATTGATCAGCATGTTTCATTTCGTCAATGGATTCATGGTGAGTATAGTCCGCCAGTTCCTTTAGACCCCAGTCCTGTAGCATTTTGGCATGTAAAAAATACTGATTAATTGCTATCAGCTCGTTGCCTAGTACCTTGTTGAGATGGGCTATAACCTGTTTATCACCTTGCATTATTTACCTCCGTAACTGCGTTAATGCGAAAACTGTCGATATTCTGGATAAGTACACACTAAAAGTCTATAGCTAAGTTATTAATATATAAGGAAATATATTGAATAAGAATGCTTATTATTACGGTTCGCAATAAGAAATAAAAATAACGACTACCCGCTTTTTAATTCAGGACTTTAAATCAATAAAGCATAAAGTAACAAATTTAAGCAGGGTGGAAGGATGCTTTTTTGGTTGTTGTTTCTACGATCGACTTAGCTTGTTGCATGCACTTTCCACATTGTGTGGATACGCCAAGTGACCTGCGTACTTCAGCAAAGGAAGTAGCCCCACCATTAATGGAATCTTTGATTTGACGGTCAGTGACAGCCTTGCAGAGACATACGTACATAGAGATTTATCTGTAGCTGGTTGTTTACAGGTGAGAATGCTAAGCTAAATGAGAATCATTGTCAAATAAGATTTGTTATTTTTTGCTATATTTACTGCCAATCTCAGCTATCCGTAAAGCGTGATTTTTTGCGGTACCAAAATCCGTTTTCCCTGAACCTAATTTTGGGATTTCGTCGACATGAAAATAGGCACTAGGTAGGGAAAGCGAGGTTAAGCCATTGTCTAAAAGTTTATCTCGAAGCTCTTTCTGGTCTAGACTTAAATTGGCCAAGACAATGATAGTTTCGCCTTTTTTGGGGTTAGGAATATTCACCGCCACCACTTCCAGTTCAATTTCTCCGATTACTTTGTGTATAGCTGCCTCAACTCGACCAAGGGCGATCATTTCACCGCCTATTTTGGCAAAGCGGGAGTAACGATCCTGAATAAACAAGAAACCATCTTCATCGAGATAGCCTTTATCTCCGCTGACGTACCAGGTTTTTCCGTCAATTTTAGGCAAGGCTTGTTTGGTTTTTTCAGGGTTATTCAGATAGCCCTGCATGACTTGACCACCATGGATTAAAATCATGCCCGATTCTCCTGTGGGCAAGCGTTCCAGCGTGTCAGGATCGACAATCATAATTTCAGTGTCAGGAATCGGCATCCCAACTGAATTGGGTTTATGGTTAATAATAATATTGCCATCATTATCGGTTTCATCGGGCATATTAACGCTGGCAACCGGGGCCGTCTCAGTAGCGCCGTAGCCTTCGTAAATGTACTTGTCGAACTTTGTAAAAAATTCTTCTCTGACTTCAGTTTGAAGTTTTTCTGCCCCGGCGATTACTAGGCGTAATGGTTCAAGTAATTCTTTGGTGATTTTTGGATTGCGAATATACAGACGATAAAAAGTCGAGGTTCCGAACATAATGCTGACATTGTATTTTTTTATCGCATGGGCAGTTGCCAAAGCATCAGTAGGGTCTGCGTGGCAAACGATGGCGACTCCTTCGGTCAAGGGCATAAATTCTGTGACGGTTAGCCCTAGAGCATGAAACAAAGGCAAATTTGCCAGCATCACATCTTCTGGTCGGGCTTTTAATAACACTTTAAACTGGTCAATATTTGTAAGAATATTTCTATGGCTGAGCAATATGCCTTTAGGATCATCTTCACTGCCACTTGAAAATAAAATGACAGCTGGCGCTTCTGTATGCACCTTGGTGAGATAATGTTTCTTGAGTTTTTTTGCTGAGTAAAGCTTACATCTAAGCAAGGTTAAGAATTGTTGAAAAAAAGAAGTCGACTCTCGAACTTTTTCCAGAATAATAACCTGAGCTGATTCTTCCAGCCAGCTAGTATCTATACCGCGAGCTTCTAATCGCTGCAGAAACCGTGAAGAAGTATAAATAGTTTTTATGTCAGCCTGCTCAATGGATGACTTTATCGATTCCGTGCTGGCCGTGTAATTAAGATTTACCAGGGTTTTTCCCAACAACAGTATTGCCATATTGCAGAGCATGGCTCCGGCACTGGTGGGTAATAGAGTGGCAACATTCTGTTCCGGGCTTAATTTCTTAATCTGTCGGGAAAGAACAATGCTGCCTGTCAACGCTCTGATAGGACTTAGCCTTGGCCCCAGGGTATCAATGATTAAATAGTCCTGACTAAAAGAGCTGTTCTTGACGCTGTCGATCCAGCGTTCGCCAATTGTGTCGCCCAATAATGTACTCAAGGCCAGCCCCCTAGATTCTTCCAGTGGTTAACAATGTAACAAAACAGATCAGCTGTTTTTTCTGCATCATATTTTGCGGAATGAGCCTGCTCACTGTCAAAATCCAATCCCGCCGCTTCACAAGCTCTGGAAAGCACTGTCTGACCAAAACTTATGGCGGACAAAGTGGCAGTATCCAGACTGGAAAAGGGATGAAATGGATTGCGCTTTAGATTATGACGCTCGCTGGCTGCGCGAATAAAACCATGGTCAAAATGCGCATTATGGGCAACCAGAATCGCACGACTGCAGCCTTCATCCTTCATCTTTTTGCGAATATGTTTAAACATATCCGAAAAGACATCTTTCTCGGGATGCGCTATGCGCAAAGGGTGATAAGGATTGATGCCAGTGAACTTTAAAGAAGCTTCATCCAGATTGGCACCTTCAAATGGTTGCACATGATAGGTATGGGTTGTTTCAGGGGTAAGATGGTTTCTGTCGTCCATGCCAAGAATCACGGCTGAGACTTCAAGAATTGCATCAGTTTCAGCTTTGAATCCGGCCGTTTCAATATCCAATACCACAGGCAGATAGCCGCGAAAGCGAGATGAAAGAGGGGTTTTAATTTTAGTTTTTTTCTGATCAGTCACTTAATATAATTCCTATTAACTGTTATTTGTAACAGTCCATAGCAACTGTTCATTGGCCCGCAAAGGCGTAATTTGCTGATCACCAAATTCGTAAAATGCCGGGGCTTGCCAGCTGGTTTTAGTCAGGCTGATATAGTCAGTGTTTCGTGGTAATCCATAAAAATCCGGACCATTAAAAGAGCTAAACGCTTCCAGTTTGTCCAGCGCATTTAATTTTTCAAACACTTCAGCATAAAGTTCTAATGCCGCGTGAGCGCTAAAGCATCCGGCACAGCCACAGGCGTTTTCCTTTGTATTGGTTGCATGGGGGGCAGAGTCTGTACCAAGAAAAAATTTCTTATTGCCACTGGCGACAATTTTCAGCAAGGCTTGCTGATGTTCATTACGTTTTAATACAGGCAGACAATAGTAGTGTGGACGAATGCCGCCAACTAGCATGTGGTTGCGGTTATAAAGTAAATGCTGGGGTGTAATAGTCGCAGCGATATTCTCAGAAGCCGTAGTTACAAACTCGACTGCCTGTTTCGTAGTGATGTGCTCAAGAACTATTTTCAAGTCAGGGAATTGCGTACAAATCTTGCTTAAAATTGTGTCAATAAAGATTTTTTCTCTGTCATAAATATCCACGGAATCTTGAGTAACCTCGCCGTGAATTAGCAGAGGCATGCCAAGTTCGCTCATGGTTTCAAGGCAAGGGTAAATTTTTTCTATAGCGGTAACCCCGGATTCCGAGTTTGTCGTAGCACCGGCCGGATAAAGCTTAACGCCAAATATCTGGCCACTGGCTTTAGCGCTGGTGATTTCTGAGGGGGCAGTATTATCTGTAAGATAAAGTGTCATCAGGGGTTTAAATGCAGATCCATCGGGGATATGTTCGAGAATACGTTGTTGATATGCCAGCGCGTTCTTAGTGAATGTTACAGCCGGTGAAAGGTTTGGCATAACGATGGCTCGACCAAAATATCGGGCTGTGTGGGCGACGGTATTCTTCAGGACAGACCCATCACGTAAATGAACATGCCAGTCATCAGGCCGGATGATTGAGAGTTGCTGCATATAAAATTACCACTCCTGTATTCGCTTGAAGTATAACAGTTTTTCCTTGGTATGGCTGGACTGTCTAGGTACAATAGCGACCCTTTTTTAGACGAACTAAAATCAGATCAAAAACCAATAAAGCTAAAAGCGCAGGAGTAAAAGATGGCGGATATCAATAAGGTGGTTCTAGCCTATTCAGGCGGTCTGGATACCTCAGTTATTGTTAAATGGCTACAGGATACATACCAATGTGAGGTGGTTACCTATACAGCTGACCTCGGCCAGGGTAAAGAGGTTGAACCGGCCCGCGCCAAAGCTGAAGCGCTTGGGGTAAAGGAAATATTTATTGAAGATATTCGTGAAGAGTTTGTGCGTAATTATGTGTTTCCAATGTTTCGCGCCAATACCATTTATGAAGGTGAATACTTATTAGGGACATCCATTGCGCGGCCCTTAATCGCCAAACGTCTAGTTGAAGTAGCCGCACAAACCGGTGCAGATGCAATTTCGCATGGCGCAACGGGTAAGGGTAACGATCAGGTACGCTTTGAACTGGGCGCTTATGCCCTATCACCCGGGATACAGATTATTGCACCCTGGCGTGAGTGGGATTTAACTTCACGAGAAAAACTCATGGCTTATTGTGCTGAACACAATATTGCCGTGGATCACGATAAGGGTAAAAAATCACCTTATTCCATGGATGCTAATTTGTTACATATTTCTTATGAAGGTGGCATTCTTGAAGATCCAGCTTCAGAACCTGAAGAAGATATGTGGCTATGGTCTGTCTCACCTGAAAATGCGCCAAATGAACCCACTTACGTTGAAATAGACTTTAAACAAGGTGATGCAGTAGCGGTGAATGGAGAAACTTTGTCTGCTGCGACTATTCTTGAGACCTTGAATAAACTTGGCGGAGATAATGGTATCGGCCGAGTTGATATTGTTGAAAACCGCTATGTTGGTATGAAAGCCAGAGGCTGTTATGAAACACCTGGCGGTACAATTTTATTGAAAGCCCATCGTGCAATTGAATCTATTACCCTGGATAGAGAAGCGGCTCATCTGAAAGATGAATTAATGCCACGTTATGCGTCCTTGATATATAACGGATACTGGTGGTCACCTGAAAGAGAAGCCTTACAGGCTTTAATCGATAATACCCAGAAAACAGTTAATGGCACAGCGCGTCTTAAATTATATAAAGGCAATGTGATTGTTGTTGGAAGAGAATCCAAAGACTCATTATTTGATGAAAGCATCGCAACCTTTGAAGATGATGCTGGTGCATATAATCAGGCGGATGCCGCAGGCTTTATTAAGCTTAATGCGTTGAGACTCAGAACCTTAGCTGCTAAAAAGAAATAACTGCTGTACTTAACGCTGCTTCGTTAAAAGGTAAATAGAACTTTTTGCCTGCTATTCCCTTAGCGCGTGAGCTAATTTCATGAGCGATTAAATAGTTTGTTGAAAACTCTCCATATGCCTGCTTTGGTCCAGAAGCGGACATTGGAAAGCGATATTTTAGATGCATACTTTTGCATGTTGGAAAAAGTTACTCACTAAAAAAAGAGGATGATAAGGCATTATTTCGATTGGGGCCGTTTACCTGTTAACAGCTTTGCCTGTTACCTTGCAACTAGAGTGTATAGCGAACTGAGAACATCAAACGATTGAGTTCACCATCTTGTTTATTAAGCAACTGTCTCTGCCCATGCAAAAACTCCAGGCCGATACTCAAATCCGGTACTGGACTCCAGAATAAGTTTACCTGGGCCGAACGCGCCCGCTTCGTCATCTGCTCACTGGCGCTGCCCGAAAGACTGGATTGTGACGCACTTAACGAAAAAGTAGAGCGCCATTTTTCGCTCCAGTAGTGCTGATAGGCAGCCAGCATGCTGACGACAGGATGTGGATTCAATTCACTGAAATCTCTGGCCAAGCTGGCGTCGGCATAAGCACCAGAAGTAATGAAACGTCCAAGGCCGTTACCATAATTGGCCATGAAGCGGAGATCATCAACGACACCCAGCTTAATCCGTCCTGACAGACCTGCCCCTCCTACTGTTTTAGACAGGCTTTGCTCATTCTGTTGCCAGCGAAGTGAACGCAGCATGCCGGATATGCTTAGCTGACCCCAGTCAGCCCACCAGGTCAGGCGAGAAGCAACATAGGGAATATGATCATCATCATAATTGCGAATGCAAGCACAGTTCGGGGCACTGATTTGGCTATCGGGCTGCTCAAGTGCCAGCGCTAACTCTAGTGCGTCATCCCTGAAGAGTCGAGTCCAGCGAATCTGGTCGCGCTTCAGAAAAATTTGGCCCGGCGCAGAGCCAGTGTCAACATCGGGCAAAACAGCACTATCAATAAAAGTTGTAAAAGAACGCCCGAGCAGTAGTGAGCCCACCTTAAGGTAAGCATGGCGCAGGAAAAAATTATAACTGTCAGGATTCTCCGTCATGTCGTATTCAAGGTAGAAATCAAGATTCTGGCTGCGAATCGGATGCATGAGATGAAGCCATAAGCGACTATCTCGAGAGTTTAGGCGGAATTGATTACTGTTTTCGCCCTCTGCAACGACAGGTAATAGTGCTTTTTGTCAAAAGCTGCTTGTTATAGGTCGGCTCGCCTCGATGTAGAGCAAAGCCATGGATCAATAAATCTTCAGCTACTTCATAGGCTTGCTTTGCATTGAAACTTTGAGTGTAAAGGATACAATGTTGCCAAATATGGGCTTGAATAAAAAATCACCAGATAAAAAATATTGGATAGAGGCTTAACTATGAGTGATTCAGATAATCCTGTTGATCAAATCGAGGCAGTTGCTGCCAATGGTCTGTTGCACAGAAGAGCATTTCTTAAAACAGGTACGCTGCTTACTGCTGGGGCGACTTTTCTCACCGCTCAGGCTGCGCCTCCGGAGCTTGATGCCTGGAGCAAGGTTCCTGGCAGGCCGCCAGAAGCCTATGGCAATCGTTCTGAATATGAATCTGATGTGGTTCGCCTGCCTGGGTTTAGCCCTCCGGCTTTAGGTGCCGGCGCTTCTCGCACCCCTCATGGTAGCCTAGAAGGAATGATTACGCCGGGAGCCCTGCACTTTGAAAGACACCATAATGGCATCCCGAATATTAACCCTGACGAGCACAGATTATTAATTCACGGTTTGGTCGATCGCCCGCTGATATTTGATCTGGAGTCCTTGAGTCGTTATCCGCTGGTTTCCAGAATCCAATTTCTGGAGTGCTCAGGTAATAGCCGTTTACTCGATGCAGATCAGCCGGTGGATGGCACTGCACAAAGCATACATGGACTGCTTTCCTGCAGTGAGTGGACAGGTGTGCCCTTATCTATTTTGTTGGATGAAGCTGGCGTTCAAACTGAAGGCATGTGGATTTTAGCTGAAGGTGCTGACTCCTCCCTAATGACCAGAAGTATTCCGATGAGTAAAGTCAGGGATGATGCCATTATTGCTATTTACCAAAATGGCGAAAGACTGCGTCCGGGCAATGGTTATCCCATGCGTTTGTTTCTGCCGGGTTGGGAAGGCAATACCTCGGTTAAATGGTTACGCCGCATTAAAGTGACTGCAGGGCCAACAATGACACGCGATGAAACATCCAAGTATTCTGACTTACGGCCTGATGGCAGCGCTCGCTTATTTTCATTTCAGATGGGCGTGAAATCCATCATTACATCTCCATCCGGCCAGCAAACCATGAGAGGGCCTGGGCTTTATCAAATTTCAGGTTTAGCCTGGACAGGTGCCGGAAGAATTAGCCGCGTTGAAGTATCAGCCGATGGCGGCAGAACCTGGGGAGAGGCGGAACTTCCTGGCCCAGTACTTTCCAAAGCACTGACTCGATTTAGAATGCCATGGCGCTGGAACGGTGGGCCTGCCTTGATACAAAGTCGTGCCTATGATGAAACCGGCGCCATTCAACCCACTCGCACGGCGCTAATCAGTGAGCGTGGGACACAATTTAATTATCACAATCATGCCATTCAGACCTGGCTGGTGAGTGCAAATGGGGAGGTGAGCAATGCTTACTCGTAAAGTGCATGTGTGCAACTTTATCGTATTAAATCTATTGTTGTGTTCATTTGCTCTGGCTCAGGAAGGGCCTGGTCTGGGTGTGCCCGCGACGCCGGAACAAGTAGCGGGTTGGGACATCAGTATTGATCCGGAAGGAGAGAATTTACCTGCTGGTTCAGGTACTGTTGCACAAGGCGAAGCAATTTATGACGCCCAGTGTTTTGCCTGTCATGGACAAAATGGTGAAGGTGCTACCAATGACAGATTGGCAGGAGGTCATGGTAGTTTAGCGACAGCCAATGCCACTAAAACGGTAGGCAGTTATTGGCCCTATGCAACGACTGTCTTTGATTATGTACGACGCGCTATGCCATTTTCACAACCGGGAACTTTGTCCAATGATGAGGTTTATGCCTTGACCGCTTATCTACTAAATATTAATGGCATAGTGGATGAAACAACGGTATTAAATGCTGAAACTCTCCCTTTAATTGAGATGCCTAACCGCGATGGATTTTTTTGGTCTGCGGAAGTCAGGTAAAGCCATTTTCTTTGCCAATAAAAAGGCGCTTACTAGGCGCCTTTTTATTGGTGATTAAGCTTAATTGAGCTTACTTAAAAGTGTCATTACCTTTTAGTGAACTTGGTAAAAGACCCACCGGCAACGGGTAAAGAATCAGGCCCTTCAGCAACAAAAACATTGCCGTCTTCATCGACCGCAACGCCTTCGCCTAAGGTGCCCTGATACACTCGACTCTCTAATAGACTTTCTGTTTGTATTCACAAAGATCTTCTATGATACAAGAACCGCAGCGAGGTTTCCTGGCGATACAGGTATATCGTCCTTGTAAAATCAACCAATGGTGAGCATTCAGGAGAAATTCTTCGGGGATGAATTTAACTAGTTTTTTTTCAACTTCCAGCACATTTTTACCAGGCGCAATTCCTGTTCGGTTAGATACTCTGAATATATGCGTATCGACAGCCATGGTTGGCTGACGAAAGGCGGTATTAAGAATGACATTGGCTGTTTTTCGACCGACACCTGGCAGGGCTTCAAGTGCTTCTCGATCTTCTGGCACTTTGGAGTCATGCTTCTCTATTAAAATTTTACAGGTTGCAATAATGTTTTTTGCCTTATTATTAAAAAGACCGATGGTTTTAATATATTTTTTTAAACCCTCGACGCCCAGTGCAAATATCTTTTCTGGTGTATTGGCGACAGGAAAGAGTTTCTCGGTTGCTTTATTAACACCTACATCAGTTGATTGGGCAGACAGTGTTACTGCGACAAGCAGCTCAAAAGCAGAAGAAAATTTTAATTCTGTCGTGGGGTTGGGGTTTTCAGAACGCAGTCTTGTAAAAATTTCTATCCGTTTTTGTTTATTCATTTTTACAATTCTTCATAGGGATTATTTTTGGTTTAACTCATGTCTTTAGCGAAACGGGAAGCCATTTGTTGAGCATTTTGGTGTTTTGTAATGCTATCAGCTAGTTGTTTATCGATAAAATTCTTTAGCGCTAAGAGCATGCCCATAAACAAAAATGCACCTGGTGGAAGCAGAGCAAACAAGAATCCTGAATAGTTTGGCAATATCGTTATTTCCCAATTTGAGGCCATCGGTAAAAGAATATCCATATTGGCAAAGAGCTTCCCGGTTCCAAAAAGCTCCCGCAAAGCACCTAATAAAATAAGTATTGAGCTAAATCCCAGACCCATCATTAGTCCATCGAAGGCGGAAATTAAAGGAGAATTTTTTACCGCAAAAGTAACCGCTCGACCCAATATTGCACAGTTAGTGACGATTAAGGGGATGAAGATTCCAATGCTCAGATATAAGGAATAGGCATAGGCTTGCATCAGCAATTCAGCACAAGTGACAAAACTGGCGATAATCAAAACAAACACAGGTAACCGAATGGCGTCGGTGACCTGATGCCGAATAAGCGAAACTATCAGGTTGGAAAATATGAGAACCATGGTAGTTGCCAGAGCCAGGCCCAGGGCATTAACCACTGAAGCGCTTACAGCGAGTAAAGGGCATAATCCCAGAAGCTGAACTAATGCGGGATTATTCTGCCAAAGTGCCTGTTTACTGATGCTTGTCAGGTTTTTATTCATAAAGATAATAATCTTGATTTATTTTCTTCAAAAAATTCCAGGGCTTTTGCTGTTGCAACAGTTACGGCCCGTGGCGTTATAGTGGCGCCAGTAAATTGATCAAAAACGCCAGCGTTTTTTCTGACAGTCCAACCGGATAACTCAGGATTGACCAAGGAGCGATTATTGAAAGAAAGTATCCAATCTGAGACTCGTAAATCAATAAGATCTCCCAACCCTGGTGTTTCACGATGAGCAGTAACCCTGAGTCCTGTCACCAAGCCTTCAATACTAACTCCAAGCAATAAATCAATATCGCCGTTGTAACCATCACGCGCAACAAACGGCAAGATTAAGCCACTAGGTTGCATGTTTTTCCGGGCGACATAAGCGTGACTATTTTCACGCAAGCCTAATAATTCCAGATTACTGTATTCACTACTATTGATATCGATTATGAAGCTATCGCTAATTAAATCATTGTCATGCTCGCTAGCCGGAAAAATACTATTTAGCGCCTGACGCTGTGCAGCCAGCATTTGATTTGTGATACGTGTTTCTGTTAGTGCATAGACAAGGCTTAATATTATTGCAGCAGCTATGGCGAAGCCGGCAAGCCTGCCAGTGTTTAGTAAGATGGAATGTCGGAGTTCGCTAGGCATGTTGTGACGGAGTTGGCTGGGTATAGTAGTCAATAAAAGGAGCGGTAAAATTTCCCAACAGCACGGCAAAGGCAATGCCATCAGGGTAGGCCCCCCAGACTCGAATGATATAGGTCACGATGCCAATTAATGCACCATAAATCAGACGCCCTTTGGGCGTGGTTGAAGCAGTAACAGGATCTGTCGCTATAAAAAAAGCACCAAGCATCGTGCCACCACCAAATAAATGCATAAACGGAGAACCACCGCTGGCTGAACTGCCACCATCATAAAATAAAGCAGACATTAGTAATAAACTGCCAAGCATGGCAACAGGAATTTGCCACCCAATGATGCGTTTATATAAAAGTACTAAGCCGCCCAATAGGAATCCGCCATTTACCCACTCCCAGCCGATACCGGAAAGTGTGCCAAAGGCTGAATGTTGTGACCAGAACTCATTGACCAGCATAGCCCCTCGTTCATTACGGAATAAATCCAGGGCGGTGGCGCCCGTATAAGCATCTATTTCTTGCTCAATTCCGAGTGGAATTGTCCAGTTAGTCATTTCTAATGGAAACGCGATGAGTAGAACTGCATAGGCAACCATTGCAGGATTAAATAAATTTTGCCCAAGTCCGCCATACAGGTGCTTCGCAATAACAATGGCAAAAAATATACCGGTAAGGCTCAGCCACCATGGAGATGAAGGGGGGATACATAAGCCAAGGAGAACAGCGGTGACCAGTGCGCTGTAGTCCTTAAGATAAAAGCCTAGAGGCCGTTTACGAAATACCAGTACCATGGATTCAAACAGCAAGGCCCAAATACCCAGCCAAATGATATTAATAATTGAGCCCCAACCAAAAAAAACGGTGAGTGCTACCAGTCCGGGAATGCAGGCTGCCAATACCCAAAGCATTATCAAGGAAGTTGAGAAGGCTTTAAGCTTGGTCGGCAGTTTAATTTTTTTAACCGCCATCTTGGATATCCTGCGTGGAAGCTTGTTTATTTTTTGCCCGTGCAAGTGCAGCCTGGATTAGGTCGCTTTGTCTTGATTTGGTTTGTGCTAATTCTGCACGAGCCTGTCGACGTTTTTCGGCAAGCGCTGCTTCTCTGGCGAGACGTTGCTCCCGAAACTCAAAGCGCTGTCTGACTTTTTGCGCCTGTTGATGTTTAGCAGTCTGTTCATGGATAGCCGATTTTGCAGCCTGATAATATTGCACCAAAGGGATGTGACTTGGACAAACGGCATGACAAAGACCACACTCTATACAATCCATAAGACGGTGCTGCTTGGCTTTTTCATAGGCTTTGCCTTGTGAATACCAAAATAGCTGTTGCGGTAAGAGGTCAACAGGGCAAACATCTACACATAGGCCGCATCGAATACAGGCTTGCTCACTTAAGCTTTTTTCAGGTAATTTTTTAGGGGGCTCTTGAGAAAGCGCTATCATATCGATGCAATCGACCGGGCAGGGGGCGACACAAAGTTCACAACCAGTACATTCAGATGCTATCACGCTATGCATCTGCTGGGGGCCCCCAAGGATTGCATCTACCGGGCATGCCTGAATACAGAAAGTGCAGCCAATGCATTCTTCTTCTCTGATAACAGCAACTTTAGGGCCTTCTTCAGACTCTTGTTCAGGGCGATGCTGATTGTTTAATTTTACAGGCTCCATATCCAGAAGGTTAGCCAGTTCTATAATGGTGCCTTCACCTCCTGGCGGACAAAGATTGATCGCTTCGCCTTCGCTAATTGCTTCGGCATAAGGCTTACACCCAGGATAACCACACTGGGCACACTGTGTTTGTGGCAGCAAGGCATTAATTTTCTCGATTAGCGGGCTTGAAGTGACTTTAAACTTTTCGGCAGCAAAACCCAGCACGACACCAAAAAATATAGCGATTAACAAGAGAGCTATTAGGGGAGCCATCAGTGGCACCATGATAGTCTCAAAGATGGGGCTCATTATTACACCAATCCGGTAAAGCCCATGAAGGCGAGGGACATTAAGGCGGCCGTAATCATTGCAATAGAAGGCCCTTGAAAGGGTGCAGGGACATCAGCCAGATTGAGTTTTTCTCTTAGCGCAGCAAATAAAACCAGGACTAAAGAAAAACCCAGGGCCGCACCAAAACCATAAAAAGCAGATTCAACAAAACTATTGCCGGCATTGATATTTAATAGGGCGACTCCTAACACTGCGCAGTTTGTTGTAATTAATGGCAGGAAAATACCTAACACTTTATGCAGTAAGGGAGATGTTTTTAGCATCAAGATTTCAGTGAAGTTGACCAGAGCGGCTATAACAACGATGAAGGCGATGGTTCGTAGCCAGGTAATATCCAGCGGAACCAGCAGGTATTGATAGACCAAATATGACACCATGGAAGCAAGGGTCAGTACAAAAGTTGTTGCAGCTGACATGCCAATGGCAGTCTCAATCTTATTGGATGAGCCCATAAAGGGGCATAGCCCCAAAAACTGTACGAGCACAAAATTGTTGACCAGAATTGCGCTGATGAGGATGATGATTAATTCACTCATAGCCGCATACAGTCTTATTTGCCTTCGATCAGTTCAATCATGTAGCCATCAGGGTCTTTCACAAATGCAATCACTGTACTGCCGTGCTTCATTGGTCCCGCAGGCCGAACAACTTCCCCGCCCTTGGCTGAAATTTCATCGCAGGCCTTATAAGCATCATCAACTGCGATAGCGATATGGCCATAGGCATTTCCCATTTCATAGGAATCAGTTTCCCAGTTATGCGTGAGCTCTATAACGGTATTGGAACTTTCATCACCGTAACCCAGAAAGGCAAGGGTAAATTTTCCATCAGGGAAATCAGTTTTACGTAATAGTTGCATGCCAAAAATAGTGCTGTAAAAATTAATGGATTCGTCCAGATTAGTGACTCTTAGCATAGTGTGTAAAATGCGCATTTGACCCTCTAGTGATATAAGTTGTGAATGAGTTCCTAGTGGAATTATGCCAACAATGAGACACTTTAACCATGCTCGAATTACAAAGTAACGAAATACATCTGTGGGTAGTCGAAGATCAGCTTATAAGCGATGAGAGTTTGCTGGCTAAATATCAGACTTTGCTTAATGCAGAAGAGCAGAAGCGCTTTGAGCGCAAAATTTTCCCCAAACATAAAAAACAGTTTTTGGTGAGTCGGGCTTTATTAAGATCTGTGCTTGGTGCTTATCTTCGGCAAGCGCCAGAAGATCTGGTTTTTGCCAGAAATGCTTATGGCAAGCCCAGAATCGCCAGTTTCGAAAAATCTCTACCAATAAGTTTTAATCTTTCACACACAAATGGTCTAAGTGTTCTGGCAGTAACTCTGGAACATGAGATTGGTGTAGATGTTGAGTACCTTACGCGTAAAGTGGATATACTCAAGTTGGCTGAGCGATATTTTTCGGAACAAGAATTTCTTGATTTGGCAGCACGTGATGTTAAAGATTTTAATCAACATTTTTTTGATTTATGGACTTTAAAAGAGGCATATATCAAAGCTTGTGGCATGGGCCTGGCAATTCCGTTAAAAGATTTTAGTTTTCACTTCAACAACAAAAGGCTGGGTATTACCTTTGATGCTGCACGAGCAGATAATCCGGAACTCTGGCAATTTTGGCAATTTGTCTATAAATCGAATTTTGAAATAGCTCTGGCCCTGAAATTAAATCAGCAGCAGGGGCTAAGTAAAATTGTGTGCAAGCAAGGCAGGCCCCTGGATAAATTTATTAACGCTGAAATAGAAATGCTCAAGTACAGTGCTTGAAACGCCGATAGAAGTAATCGTCTGATTTGTAAAAACTAGGTTTCTTTGTCTTCGCTTTGGCAAGACCAGCAAATCGCAAATTGCCCTGCATTGTTCTCACCGCAGTTGGGACAGACCCAGGGTTTCCCTTCTTCTTGATTCAGTTGTTGTTCAATGATTTCCCTGGCCCTTTCGTAATCAGCATCTTCTTTAACCCAAAGCTCCAGTAAGGTGTTGCCGATACCAAATTCTGCGCCCATGGTATTGCCAAAATCATTTTTAATGTGACAATCGATATTATTCATAGCCAGTATATTTTTGACTGAATAAACCAGCCCCCGGTTTTCGTGCTTATAGGCTAAACGCATAGGGAGCCATGTTTACAGTGATGTTTTAAGAGCTTGATAATTCTCTAATCCGATGTCAGCTAAGTTTAGATCCACAGTAATAACAGGCATCTTTGCTGGCAGGTACTATTCTGTTACAAGAACTGCAAGTGGTTGTTTCCCCGGCACGAGATTCGATCTCTATTTTCTTCGACGAAACTTTTTCCTGCAGAGCACTCATACTGAAATTATTGTGCTCGGCTAATAGCTCCCACAAGGTATCGACAGTGAAGGCTAGATCATTTACTTTTTTTTCCAACTGGATAATTCTAAAGTTGGCGGTGTCGATATCTCTTGATATTGAATTGTCCGTATTTTTCTCTGCATTAAAAAGCGAAAATAAAGCCATATCTTTTGCCTCTCATTTAAAACTCTTACAAAAAATTTTACTAAGAAAGCATCCCTACTGTTTTTTGAGCTCACTTGGTCGAACTAATTGGTTTAGTTTGCCAGATTGAAAAGTAATGTTCTTAATGTCGGATGGTAGTTCAATCTGGGCAAAACATGCAGTGGTCATAAGTTTAGAATCTTCGGTATAGACTAATTCGTTTTCAGGACAAAGATATTCCACGAGTTCATCAAGGCCGGGGTTATGCGCAACCAGCATAACGGTGTCATATTTATTCATAAACTTTATGCACTCGGCCAGTAATACCTGGTGATTAGCATGATATAACTCTTCTTCCCAGTAAATATCCATGGAGTCAAAATCCAGACTCAGGCATACGTTCATGATTGTTTGTCTGGTGCGAGCTGAATGAGAGCTGATGATGCAGTCAGGGATTAAATTATTACGCTGCATCCATTCCCCGATTAATAAACTATCGCGTTCACCTTTTTTATTCAGGGGGCGATCATGGTCTGATACAGGCACATTCCAATCTGATTTAGCATGTCTTAGCAGATAAAGTTGTTTAGTCATTTATTTTCTGCCAAACAATTAGTTCGTGATTAATCCATTGCTTAGATAAACATTTTTGCAGAGCGTTGCCACCATAAAGCATTTGGGAATACGAATTTTTTAGGGATAGCTTACCCAGAACCTTGGTTAAAAGGCTGATCAAATAGTCGCGAGGCCTGTTTAACTCCAGATAAGGGGTGAGGTTTTGTCTTTCCATTAGTTTGAACCCGGCCATGGTTGCATATTTACTGATTTGCTGATGTGATAAAAGCGAGCTAACCAGCCAGCCTTCCTGGAAACGCTTTAACCAAGGTGCTGCTTTTTCATCTTCCAGAAGACTTTCGTCTGCTAAAAAATCATCACAAATGACCAGGTAACCGCCAGGTTTTATTAATGATGAAGCCTGATGGAAAAAGGCGCCAGCACTTTGCGCATGAACAAAAGACTCAATGGAAAATAACAGGTCAGCTTTTTGCAGGTTTTTTGGCAGTTTGCAAAAGTCAGCCTGAATACAATGCAGCTTTTCAGAATATTCGTGTTTCTTTATCCGGTGGTTAGCAAGTTTGCATTGTTCTTCGCTGATGGTGATACCAAGACCTGTTACGGATATTTGGGATTCGATATAACAGAGGCTGGAGGCTACGCCACAGCCAAAATCGACAAGGTGCGGAATTGAATGACTGTGGAGCTTGAGTAAGAGTTTACAAATTTGGTCGTCTACGTAATGCAGGGCAGCATGCCGATCGGACACACCATAAGCCCAGATTGCACGATGTATGCTGCCTTCTGAGGAGTGACCCAGCTTGAGAAAAAGCTCAGTGTTCTGATTATAAAAACCCTGAATTTTTTCGCTTAAAGTATGATTAGACATTAGCGAGTTATATTACTCGAAGATTGGCTAATATATAAACGTCAATGCTCAAGAATTATTTAAGTAATTCTCAGGCCTGCCTGGGCTCCTGCATGAGGCTCCAGCAAATAAATATCTTTACCCTCACCAGCAGCCAGTATCATGCCTTCTGAAAGACCAAATTTCATTTTACGGGGTTTAAGGTTGGCTACGAGCACAGTATACATCCCCTTTAGCTGTTCTGGCTCATAGGCAGATTTTATTCCTGAAAAAACGGTTCGGATTTGTTGCTCACCAGCGGCATTCAGGCCAAGATCCAGCGTTATTTTGAGTAATTTGTCAGCACCTTCAACCTGTTCAGCCCGAATAATTTTAGCGATACGCAAATCTACCTTGGCAAAGTCCGGGAATTCAATTTCCTCAGAAATAGGGTCATTTGCCAGAGGGCTGTCGACTTTAGTGGTCGTATTTTCAGCCGAGCTATTTTCAGTATTCAAGCTATCTTTACTGGCTTCTACCATGGCATCAACCTTCGAGCTTTCAACTCGTGTCATCAGGGGTTTGAAAGGATTAATCTGGTGGTCTGACAACAATGATTCCACATCTTGCCATTGCAATGCGGCTACATTCAGGAATTCCTCAACTTGCTTGGCCAGGCCTGGCAGCACCGGCTTTAGATAAATTACCAATAAGCGGAAAAGGTTTAGACCTGTCGAACAGATATCCTGCACTTCAGTGGATTGTGGGTTTTCCTTGGCAATTACCCAGGGGGTCTTCTCAGCGATATACTGGTTGGCTTTATCCGCCAATGACATGATTAAACGAATAGCCTTTGCAAATTCTCGTTTCTCATAAAGCTCGGCAATTTCCGAAGCCGCTTGCTGACATTCCCTTATTAATTCAGGCTCTGAGATTTCAGCAGAAAGTTTGCCGGCAAAACCTTTATTGATAAATCCTGCACAACGACTGGCAATGTTAACTACCTTACCAACGACATCTGAATTTACGCGTTGCACAAAATCTTCCAGATTAAGATCAAGATCGTCAGGATTGCTGCCGAGTTTGCCTGCGAAGTAATAACGCAGGTACTCGGGGTTTAGAAATTGTTTATAAGTTTCAGCCATGATAAATGTTCCGCGTGACTTGGACATTTTCTGGCCGTTGACCGTAAGAAAGCCATTGACTGAAATGCCTGTAGGCGTTCTGAACCCAGAAGTCTTAAGCATGGCAGGCCAAAATAAGGCATGAAAATTAATAATGTCTTTACCAATGAAATGCCATAGTTCATTTTTTGAATCAGCATCCCAGTAATCTTCAAAGCTAAGATCAGTCCGGCTTTCGCAAAGCTTTTTAAAACTGGCCATATAGCCAATGGGCGCATCAAGCCAAACATAGAAATACTTGCCGGGCTCACCGGGAATTTCAAAACCAAAATAGGGAGCGTCTCGACTGATATCCCATTCTTGCAAGCCACCATCCAACCATTCAGCCAGTTTGTTGGCGACCTGATTTGGAAGTGTGCCACTGCGAGTCCATTGTTTTAAAAAATCGCTAAAATCAGGTAATGAAAAAAAGAAATGCGTGGACTCTTTTTCAATGGGTGTGGCTCCTGAAATGGTTGAGCGCGGGTTTATTAGATCCGTGGCATTGTAAGTAGAGCTGCATACTTCGCAATTATCGCCATACTGATCTTCAGCTTTGCATTTGGGGCATTGCCCCTTAATAAAACGGTCAGATAAAAATAGGCCTTTTTCCGGGTCATACAGTTGCGTAATGCTACGCTGATTGATATGACCATTCGCTTTACAGCGCTCGTAAATTAAAGAAGAGAATGTTTTATTCTCTTCTGAATGCGTGCTGTGATAGATATCGAAGTCCACAAGAAAATCAGTAAAGTCGCGCTGGTGTTCGAGATTAACAGCATCAATAAAATCTTCAGGAGACACCCCGGCTTTTTCTGCACTCAACATAATACCGGTACCATGCGCATCATCAGCACAGACGTACGCGCAGTTATTGCCCTGCATACGCTGAAAACGTACCCATATATCAGCCTGTATGTAACCCAGCAGATGACCCAGATGAATAGGGCCATTGGCATAAGGCAGGGCGTTAGTGACTAGTATGTTTCGTTTGTTCAATGTTTATTCTCAATATGCAGTTAGTTATTGTTTAGCTTACGCGATTTTAGGCTTCGTAAAAGCTCAGTCAAATGTAATATTGTACCCAGTGCCTAAAAAAGCCCTTCAATTTGCCCATTTACATTAACCGAAATATTTTCAGCAGAGGGCTTTTTCGGTAAGCCAGGCATGATCATGATATCCCCGCAGACTGCAACAATAAATTCAGCGCCTGCAGCAAGCCGCAATTCCCGGATGGGCACGACATGATTACTTGGTGCTCCCATCAGTAAAGGATCTGTAGAAAAACTGTACTGAGTTTTAGCCATGCAAATAGGAAAATCCGGATATTGTTGCTGGTAAGCTTCAAATTGTTTGCGCACTCTCATGTCGGCAACAATGTCAGAAGCGCCATAAATTTTCTGGGCAATACATTGCGTTTTCTTCCAAAGAGGCAGGTCATCATCGTACAGGTAATTGAAATGGCCAATATTGCTTTCGGCCATGGCCACGACTTCTTGTGCCAGCGCTTTTGCTCCGGAAGCACCTTGGGACCAATGCTGGCACTCGAAAACACTCACCCCCAGATTTGCACAATGCTGGGTAATTAATTCTATTTCAGCCTTTGAATCATCATCGAATAGGTTTATGGCAACACAGAGTGGCACTTCAAATTTTCGAATATTTTCTATATGGCGTTCCAGATTGCACATCCCTTTCTCCAGAGCCTTCAAATTTTCAGTGTCGAGCTGGTCTTTAGGAACGCCGCCATGCATTTTAAGAGCACGGGCTGTTGCAACAATGACCGCTGCATCGGGTTTCAATCCGGCTTTACGGCATTTGATATTGAAAAACTTTTCTGCACCAAGGTCGGCCCCGAAGCCTGCTTCTGTAACAACATAATCAGCCAGTTTTAAAGCTGATTTGGTTGCTATGACTGAATTGCAGCCATGCGCAATATTGGCAAAAGGGCCACCATGCACAAATGCCGGAGTGCCTTCCAGGGTTTGTACGAGGTTGGGGCGAAGGGCCTCTTTTAACAAGGCCGCCATAGCGCCATCGGCTTTAAGGTCCTTCGCAGTTATTGCTTGTAAATCACGAGTAGCCCCAATGACAATATTAGCCAGTCGTCTTTGCAAATCTTCCGGATCATTTGCCAGACAGAGTATCGCCATTACTTCTGAAGCAACCGTGATATCAAAACCCGATTGTCGGGTAAAACCATTCCCGGGACCACCCAGTCCCAAGGCAATGTCACGTAAGGCACGATCATTCATGTCAACGACTCGACGCCAGGTTATTCGGCGGCTGTCGATGCCTAATTCATTCGACCAATGAATATGATTATCGATCATGGTTGCCAATAAATTATTAGCAGCTGCAATCGCATGGAAATCACCGGTGAAATGCAGGTTGATCTCTTCCATCGGAACTACCTGAGCGTATCCACCACCGGCGGCACCACCTTTCATCCCGAAACAGGGTCCAAGACTGGGTTCCCGCAAGCAGATGGCTGTTTTCTTGCCGATTTGGCTCAAGGCATCACCGAGTCCCACAGTGGTAGTGGTTTTACCTTCACCTGCAGGTGTGGGTGAAATTGCAGTAACCAGAATCAGTTTGCCATCCTGATTATGTTGAACAGACTTGATAAAGTCATAGTCCAGTTTTGCTTTATATGGGCCATATTGATGCAGAGACTTTTCAGGAATATGCAATTTGGCACCGATATCAAGAATTGGCTGCATTGCAGCAGCTTGTGCAATTTTAATGTCAGATGCTTGGACCATAGAAGGCTCTGTTATAATGATTCAGGTAGCTTTGGGGCTGGTAAAGGCGGCGATTCTAGCAGTTTCAGGGCTTTAATTTAAGTCAAAAAATAAGCGCTCAGTTAATGTGCGTTTATTTTGTATAATCATTTTTCTGAATGAAAAGGCGTGAAGAATGCTTAAGCTTAGAAAGGTTCCTAGTTTAATTTTATTTATTCTGCCGGCTCTTGCTGCTGCACAGCTGCCTTATGACCGCGATTATCCTGTAATGAATTATGCCGATGCAGAAACCCATGATGCGGTCAGCATGTTATTTGAAGATATTGCAGCAGGTAGAATTCAGCTTGAACATCGTGGTCAGCGAGGCTATCTCCAATCCCTCTTAACCCTTCTGAATATTGATGACACTTCTCAGCTCCTGGTGTTTTCCAAGACAGCCCGAAAAAGTCGATTTGTCACGCCAGAGACTCCCCGAGCCCTTTATTTTAATGATGAGGTCTACGTGGGTTATATCCCGGATACGAATACACTGGAAATAGCCTCTATGGATCCAGATCTGGGCCCGGTATTTTTTGACATTCCCCAGGATCTTGAAACCTCTATGGAATTAAATCGCCAGACCAGTCGCTGCCTTCGTTGTCACGACACGATGAGCAATACCGGCGGAGGGACACCACGATTTATGATGAGCTCGAGATTGGTCGATAGTAATGGTGAGATTGCGTCTCATGAAGTCAGTGTAATCATGCAAGACAGCACACCGCTAAAACAGCGTTGGGGTGGCTGGTACGTTACCGGGCTGCACGGCACACAGGAAACCATGGGGAACCTGATGTTTGAAGGCAGGGCTACTTCGGTGAGTGAAATTGATTTGCTGGCCAATGGTAATAAAGTTGATTTGACAGAATGGCTTGATACCAGCCCTTATTTAACGGAGCACAGTGACATAGTTGCCTTGCTGGTGATTCAACATCAGTTAGAAGTCCAAAATACGATGACCAAAGCCGCCTGGGATTACCGCCAGTTAATGGCCGAGGAGGGAGCAGTGAGTGCTGAAAAAATAGCTGAATTAGGCTTGCCGGTTTTGGAAGCGCTGTTTATGAAAAATGAGGCGCCATTGGGGGATGAGATAAAGGGGCTTTCCGGGTTCACTGAATATTTTCAAGATTTGGGCCCCTTTGACAACAATATGCGGTCATTGCGAGATTTAGACTTGAAGCAGCGGGTTTTTAGGTACCCTTTAAGTTATTTAATCTATACAGATGCCTTTGCTGGCTTACCGGATGCGCTACATAGCTATCTTGTCGATAGCATTTATGGGGTACTAAGTGCTGAAGCAGACAATCCTGATTTTCCACATCTGGACGCGTCAACTCGTACTGCCATTCTGGACATTGTAAAGGTCACTGCTCCTGGGTTTTTTCTGTGATCGTTCCTTCTGATCAGTTAGAATGCCTGCTTTTCGAATAGGGCCGAGAACAAGATGCAGTTACTTGATGGCAAGGCAACGTCTGAACAGTTAAAAGCTGAAATTGCTGAGAAAGTAGCCGCTATAAAAGCGGCGAATGGGAAGGTACCTCATCTGGCGGCTGTGATTGTCGGCAATGATGGGGGCAGCCATACTTATGTTAATAATAAAGTTCTAACCTGTGAACAGCTGGGTTTCGATTCCACCTTGATTGCCCTGCCGGAAGACACCTCAGAAGCAGACTTACTGCAAAAAGTAGATGAACTAAATAACAATGATGAAATAGATGGTTTTATTGTTCAGGTTCCTTTGCCTAAGCATATTGATGAAAACAAAATAACTGAGGCGATCAGTCCCGATAAGGATGTTGATGGTTTTCATCCAGAAAACCTGGGTCGCATGATGCTGGGCCTGCCTACTTATATATCAGCCACCCCTAATGGTATTCTGGAATTGTTAAAACGTAACGGCATCAAGACCTCAGGCAAGCATTGTGTGGTTGTAGGACGCAGCAACATCGTCGGCACTCCCATGTCAATTTTAATGTCGCGTAATGCTGAACCCGGAAATTGCACTGTCACTATGGTGCATAGCCGTACCCAAAATATGCAGGAAATCTGTGCCAGTGCTGACATATTAATAGTCGCGATCGGCAAACCTGAATTTATAAAAGCTGACATGGTAAAACCAGGCGCAGTCGTTATTGATGTTGGCACAACCAGAGTCCCTGACACTTCAAAACCAAAAGGTTTTGCTTTAAAAGGCGATGTTGATTTTGAAGGGATCAAAGACAAATGCAGTTTTATTACGCCGGTTCCAGGCGGTGTTGGCCCAATGACCATAGCCTCATTAATGCAGAATACTTTACTGGCCCAAGAACGCAGAGCAGAGGCTGAGAATAATAATTGAAATTCTGTTAAGAAAGACTGCTTATATTTTTCGTAACACGCCGTAAAGCCATTCTTGCTGGCAATACTTACTAAAATATAAGCGAAGCTTCGGACTTAGATTACAGGTCTGCGGATCATGCTGAAAATAAAAAAACATCAAATTGAGCAAGTGAAATGACAGATACCCAAACAGCCTTAAAGCCCTTTATTGCAAAAGTAACCGAGCATAAATTCTTAAGTTTCGCAGAGGCCTGCGAAGCCTTTGAAATAATTATGAGTGGTGGCGCAACACCTGCTCAGATTGCCGGCTTCCTTGTGGCCTTGCGTATGCGCGGTGAAAATGTTGATGAAATCAGTGCGGCGGTAAGTGTTATACGCGCTAAAGCCCTTGCCATTAAAGCGCCTGCAGGAGCTATAGATATTGTCGGCACAGGTGGTGACGGTTCAGGCACTTTGAATATTTCAACAGCAACAGCCATCGTTGTGGCTGGCTATGGAGTGCCTGTCGCCAAACACGGCAACCGTGCCTTATCCTCTAAATCCGGCGCGGCCGATGTGTTGGGGCAACTCGGTATAAATCTTGATGCGCCTCTGGAAAAAATAGAACAGGCCATTGCAGAAGCCAACATCGGGTTTATGCTCGCCCCGCGTCATCATGGTTCCTTTAAATATGTAGGCCCTGTAAGGGTCGAGTTGGGAATACGCACCATGTTTAATATTTTGGGTCCCCTTTGTAACCCGGCGGGTGTGAAGCGTTATCTCTTAGGGGTATATAGTAAGGAATGGGTAAAACCCATGGCTGAGGTGCTTGCGAAACTGGGGTGTGAAAAAGCCTGGGTAGTGCATGGTGCAGATGGCCTAGATGAATTAAGTACTACGGGTGAAAACTATGTTTGTGAAGTTAATGGTAAAACAATAAAAGAGCTGAGAGTCAGCCCGGAAGATGCAGGTTTGCCTTTAGCAACGCTGGAACAGCTTAAAGGTGGTGAAGCTGCCTACAATGCCAAGCGCTTACTGGCTTTGTTGCAAGGTCAGAAAGATGCCTATCGTGATATCGTGCTGTTTGGAGCAGCGGCAGCTTTGCTGGTGGCAGGCAAAGTCTCAAGCTTGCAAGTAGGCGTTCAAAAAGCCTCAGAAGCTATAGATAGTGGCAAGGCATCGCAGGCTCTGGAAAAACTAGTTAGGATCAGCCAAAGTTAATCCAACTCCTTGTAAACCTTTTCATTTAATCTGCGTTATAGCTAAATCGAAAGAGCTAGCTTTCTCTTTATTTCCACTTTTACAGATGTATTCTTAGCACTTAAGCAATACAATTCAGACTTTTTAAAATGCTGTTATTTAAGGAAAAATATGACTTCTGATAGCGCTAATAAAACAGAAGATAGCTTCGTTCCTCTGCGCAGGAAAAAAAGCAAGAAAGGCCTCATTGGGCTTTTCATTATTGTTTTATTGGCCGCAGGCGGCAGTTATTACTGGCTAAATGGCGATGAAGATGTTGTTGAAAATCAGCCTTTGCTCACACCAGTTCAGGTTGGAGATATTGAAAATACCATTGCAGCGACAGGGAGTCTTAAACCTTTCGAAACGGTTGAAGTAGGCGCTCAGGTCACAGGGCAATTATTAAAACTCTATGTTGAAGCGGGAGATAAAGTAGAGGAAGGACAGTTACTGGCTGAAATTTATGCCAGCCTTCAAGAACAACGAGTTGCGTCCAGTCGAGCAAATCTGGAAGGTCAGGAAGCTCAACTTGAATCCAGACTTTCTGCACTTCAGTTAGCCCAAGCCAATGCTGATCGTCAACGTCGTTTAATGGCCGCTGATGCAACCAGTCAGCTGGATTTTGATAATGCCATGAACCAGCTGGCTGCTGCAGAAGCCAATTTGACGCAAGCCCAACGTCAGGTGGATCAAAGCCGTGCCAATCTGGACATTGAAGAACAAGAACTCGCATTCACGCGTATAGCTGCACCAATTTCAGGCACTGTCGTGTCGGTCAGTATGAATGAGGGGCGAACCTTAAACGCGGTTCAGCAAGCGCCAACTATTTTAACCATAGCAGACCTTACACAAATGACGGTTGAGGCTGAAATTTCAGAAGCGGATATCAGCAGTCTTAGTAACGGTATGGAAGTCTATTTTACGACTCTCGGTGGCGGTAATCGCCGCTGGTCCAGTACGCTAAGACAAATATTACCTCAACCAACTATTACCAATAATGTTGTACTTTATACCGGTTTATTTGATATTGAAAATGAAGATGGGGCTTTATTGCCAGAGATGACTGCACAGATTTATTTTGTCACCTCAGCCGCCAGGAATGTATTAACTGTCCCCATTGGCGCCCTGACATTTCTTGAAGGTGGGCCAGCCAGTGCGGGCTCGGGCTTTAATGCAGCAATGGCCAATGCCGGTGGACGCAGGGGTAGCTTTAATGGGCCTCCACCAGGCGCCATAGCAGATGGTGCAAACTTTCCGGCTGGCGCTTTGCCTGCACGAAATAGACAAGGTGGCGCTACTCCCAACGACAGAGGCGCAGCAACAAGTATGGCCAGTGTTCAGGTGCAATTGAATGACGGGACTCTCGAAACAAGGGAAATCATTGTTGGGTTGACCAGCCGGGTATCTGCCGAGGTGATGTCGGGTTTGCAAGTTGGCGAATTAGTCGTATCCGGAGTTATTCAAGGCAGTGTCAATGGCGTTGATCGTGACCAATTAAGAAGCGCATTAGGTATCCCAGGCGGAAGAAGATAACCATGACAGCCACAGTGCTTGATGCAGCATTACCAAATGAGCCTTTCAGGCAAGCTGAAGATGTTGTTTCAGCACAGACAAGCAGCAGAGCAATTCCGCTAATTGAACTGCAGGGAGTAATGCGAACTTTTACCACAGGTGGTGGTGTTGAAGTACATGCACTACGCGGCATTGATTTAAAAATCTATCCTGGGGAATTTCTGGCAATCGTTGGGCAGTCAGGTTCCGGTAAATCCACTTTGATGAATATATTGGGTTGTCTGGATAGACCGACGGCAGGGAAGTATATTTTTGCTGGCAGGGATATTGAAAGTTTCGATGCAGATGGGCTTGCCTGGTTACGGCGCGAGGCTTTTGGCTTCGTTTTCCAGAGTTATAATTTGCTTGGCACAGAATCGGCTCTGGAAAATGTTCAGGTCCCCGCGGTTTACGCAGGCTTGAATGCGCATGAACGTGAGGTACGGGCAGAATCCTTATTGAGTGCACTTGGGCTTGGTGATCGAATGGATCATCGACCGACCCAATTATCCGGAGGGCAACAGCAAAGGGTTTCTATCGCCAGAGCGATGATGAATGGTGGCAATATTATTCTGGCTGATGAGCCAACTGGTGCCTTGGATACCCAAAGCGGTATCGAAGTCATGGAGTTACTGGAAGATCTGGCTGCCAGGGGACACACCGTAATTTTGATTACACATGATCAGGAAGTGGCAGATCACGCTGAACGTATCATTGAATTTCGTGATGGAGAGATAGTCAGTGATTCCGGGTCGAAGCCAGAAAATGTTGACCCAAAAAATAACGCCAAACTTCGTGAGCTGTTTTTAAGTCGTAAGGCAACGTCATCATTGGCTGGTACTGGTGAGGCTATCAGGATGGCCTTGCGCTCCTTAAAAGCGAATATATTTCGTACCATGCTGACCTTGCTGGGTATTGTAATTGGCGTTTCGTCAGTGGTTGCCATGCTGGCCATTGGCGAAGGGGCCCAGCAGGATATTATTCAGATCATGAACCAGCTCGGCACGAATGTGATCACCGTGAGGCCGGAACGCTTGCCAGGTTCTTTTCGCAGTATGCCATCAACTCTGACGATAGAAGATGCTGTGGCCCTTGGCAGTAATGTCCCCAATATTGTGGCAGCCATACCGCAGATGCAAAGTCGTAACACTTCCGTCCGATTTGGCAGAAATGATACCCAGACCTCTGTGGTAGCGACTACCGGTGATATGCCAGAAGTTGAATCATGGCCTTTGGCCCAAGGTGTATTTTTTACGGATGCAGATAGTGAAAATATCACCAGTGTGGCGGTACTTGGTTCGGAAGCCCGATCAGACCTTTTCCCTGATGGACAGGACCCTCTTGGGGAATACATTTTAATCGGCAATATTCCTTTTCAGGTGATTGGAATCTTAACCTCAAAAGGAGCCCAGGGTTTTAATAACCCTGATGACACAATCTATATTCCATTTCGAACAGGCGCGGTAAGAGTATTTGGCAAGAACGAGGCAGATGAAATCAGGGTGCTGGTTGATGACATCGAGCAAATTGATCAGACTCAAGACAATATGCTTGAGTATCTAACGGCACTGCACGGCACCCAGGACATGCGCATTGATCAGAATACATCGATGCTGGAATCGGCTTCTGAATCTCAAAAAACGTTTACCCTATTGCTGGGTTCGGTAGCCGCAATCTCCTTGCTGGTTGGGGGAATAGGGGTCATGAATATTATGCTGGTGTCTGTGACAGAGCGGACTAGAGAGATTGGCGTACGCATGGCAACCGGTGCAAGGCAAAGCGATATTCTTTCCCAGTTTTTAGCTGAAGCCATCGTTGTTTCGTGTTTTGGAGGAATAATAGGCGTCACCCTGGGCGTTGCGGTTGGACTCATATTAGAGAGCTTTGATGTTTCAATTTATTTTTCCAGTACTCCGATGTTACTGGCCTTCACTTGTTCTGTGACGACTGGTTTAATTTTTGGTTTTGCCCCTGCCAGAAAAGCTTCCCAGCTTGACCCGGTTGTGGCTTTGGCTAACGAGTAAATTGAGTTCAAACATGAATCAGGCAGATGACCACAGTGTTAGTATCGGACACAAAAAAATGAAAAGGTTTTTATTTATTGCCACTGCTGCTTTTGGGTTAAGCGCCTGTGTATCTATTAATGTGCCTGAGTTACCAGAGGCTGATATTCCTGAGGACTGGCTAGGGCCAATAGCTGAGGATGCAGAAGTTTGGCCGACACTGGATTGGTGGCAAAATTTTCAGGATGAAGAGCTAAACTCAATCGTAAAATCGGTTAAACAGAACAATCTCGATTTACAAAATAACCGTCGAAATCTTGAAGCAGCACAAATAGCCTTACGGGAAGCCGGGTTTAATTTGCTACCGATACCTGCAGTCAGAATTGGAACGGACGCCCTTTATACTGAAAACTTAGGTGGATCTGAATCAGATAATAGTCCTAACAGTGCCGTTGATCTGGTTGGCTCATTCACATACACCGATATTATCAGTAAGCCAACAAGCTTTGAGGGCGCCATAGCCGATTTCCAGTCGCGTCGCGCTCAGGTTGCAAACACTGCCTTGAATACTTTGGGAACGGCGGCATCGGCTTATTTCCAGATTCTGCTAATCCGTGACCAGATTTTGGCTGCCCGGCAAAACCTGGAAAATGCGGAAGCGATTGGACGAATTACCCAGGCCAGAGTTGATGCTGGCGTGGTTGTGCCAATCAATGCGCTGCAACAGCAAATTGCCATAGAGCAGCAGCGAACTAACATCCAAAGCTTGCAGCAGAATGAATTATCAGCGCGGTCCTCGCTGGCGCTTATCCTGGGGCGTACAGTGCAGGATTTTGATGTTGAAGGGGATAGCCTGGTAGACATTCTGGTCCCAGCATTACGGCCTGGCATTCCTTCAGATTTAATTCGCAGGCGTCCAGATCTGGTGCAGGCAGAAGCTGATTTGCAAAGAACAGCGGTGCAGCTTGAATTGAGCCGTCTTAATTTCTTTCCTTCTATTTCTTTAACAGGCAGTGCCAATGCCTCAAGTGCCTCATTAAGTGAACTACTTTCATCACCTGATACGGTAATCACTTTAGGCGCTAATTTAAGCCAGCTTCTTCTGGATAACGGCGCTCGGCAACGGGATCTTCAACAAAATCGATTGGCGCTGGAAAACAGCCTGAACTTATATCGCAGGGCAGTGTTAGGTGCTTTTAATGAAGTCGAGGTCTTACTGAGTAATATCCAATTGCTTGATGAATTAGGAATAGTGGCCCAGCGTCTGCTGGTCCAGGCAGAAGAATCATTTCGGCTTGCCGAGGTGCGTTATGCAGAAGGTGTTGCAGACTTCCAGACGGTATTGACTGCCCAAAATACGCTTTTTGCACAACGCATAGCGGTACTGAACAATAAAATTCAACAGCTTAATTCGATGATAGGTTTTTATCAGGCATTGGGCGGAGGCTGGGACGCTGATGATGAGGCAACCATGTCAATTGCCAGCGAATAGGCATAGTTAGCACTTTTTATTCATAAATTCTTTTTGTTTTGCTTGTAAGTTCCCTGAATTGATGGAATTTTTGGGTCATTTTGTGTTCTAAATTTTGGACATTCATTGATTGGGCGTATATCCTCCACATTGTTTATTTAAATGCTTAATATGACTTCCAATTATGGTGTTATCACTTAAATGATTAACGATATCACCCTGAAAGACCACAACCAAGAAAGGCGGATATTTCTGTCCCGCTTACTTATCGGCGGAATAATCGCTCTTATCCTTATTGCTTTGCTAATTTCGCGGCTTATTTACCTGCAAATATACCAATACGAGTTCTACTCAACTGCCTCAGATAAAAACCGGATTTATAGTCAGTCCATCGCACCAACCAGAGGCTTAATCTATGATCGCAATGGCGTATTACTAGCAGACAATAAACCGAGCTTTAATTTAACGGTTATCCGCGAAAATGTAAGAGATATGGATGCCAGTATTAGCCTGATTCAGGGCCTGGTTGAGCTGTCGGATGCTGAAGTTGATGATTTCAAACAGCGTTTGCGTCGACGTCGTGTCCCCTTTTCTTCGGTACCGATAAGCTTTGCCCTCGACGAAGAAGAAATTGCCAGACTGGCAGTAAACCAATATCGCTTACCGGGCTTTCAGGTAGAAGCCCAACTTGTAAGAAATTATCCCCTGGGGGCTCCTGTTGCCCATGCCTTGGGATACCTCAGTAGTATTACTGAAGAGGAATTGAGGACTTTAAATGCTGAAGAGTATCGAGGCACTCACCATATAGGGAAAACCGGTGTTGAAAGGTTTTATGAACCTGTTTTGCATGGACAGGTGGGCTATGAAACGGTTGAAAAGAATGCGCGTGGTCAGATCATGAATGTTCTTGATAGAACTGACCCGATTCCGGGTGAAGACCTTGTCCTGCATCTTGACAGTCATCTGCAATTAGCAGCATGGGAAGCATTGGGTGATTATCGAGGTGGTGTTGTCGCTCTTGATATTGAAACTGGCGGCGTTCTTGCGATGGTCAGTAAGCCATCATTTGATCCTAACCTGTTTGTAGGAGGTATCAGTCAGGCGGCCTATACCTCATTAAATGACCCAATAGAAACGCCATTGTTCAATCGTGCCTTGGCGAAATACTCTCCAGGCTCCACAATGAAACCTTTTATTGGGTTGGCCGGTCTCGAATATGGTGTAAGGACCAAAGATTATCAGATTCAGGACCCCGGCTATTTCATTCTGCAGGGTGATAGCCATATTTATCATGACTGGACCTGGTGGCTAACTGAAACAGGTCATGATCTGGTTAACCTGGCCAAGGCTATATACCAGTCCTGTGATATCTATTTTTGGGATATGGCCGTGGATCTTGGAATTGATCGTATGGCTGAATTTCTTGACCAATTTGGTTTCGGTAAAAACACCAGTATCGATATTTCTCAAGCCAGCCAGGGCACATTACCATCCAGACAATGGAAAATGGAAACTCTGGGCCAGCCCTGGTATCCAGGTGAAACCTTAAATTCTGCTATCGGGCAGGGTTATACAGAAGCGACACCATTGCAACTGGCAACAGCAACAATGGTGTTAGCTAATAAAGGTCAGTGGAGACAGCCAATTCTGCTAAAGAAAGTTGGTTTGTTTAGCGAAGATCTTCAGCATGAAAGTTCCATTCCGGATATTAAGCTGCAAAACCCGGATGATTGGGATTTTATACATCAGGCGATGCAGGATGTTGTTCACAAAGACAATGGTGGTTATCGTAATAACGGCACAGCCTATCCCTATATTGCAATGTTGGAAAAAATGCCCTATCACATGGCAGGTAAATCCGGAACAGCCCAGGTTGTGGGTATGGCCGCAGATTTTGACAATAATGCTGAGGTGCCTGAGCAGTACCGTGACCACGCCTTATTCATTTCTTTTGCGCCAGTAGAAAATCCGACAATCGCCGTTGCAGTATTTGTAGAGCATGGAGTAGGTGGTAGTGGGGTGGCTGGACCTATAGCGAAAAAAATAATTGATGCTTATTTACTGGATGATCAGGGTCAACTAAAACAGAAGTTTTTACCTGAGCCTGAAATGAGCCTGCAACAGCAGCAATTTAGTTCAGTTGCTGAGAGTGTGGGGGTATTGTGAGTTCTTCAGCTTTCATCAAGCAACTGAGTGGTGACTTTAATAATCTGGAAAAGCGCCAAAGCATCTGGGAAAAATTAAATTTAGATCTTCCTTTATTGTTTGCCGTTGTAGTACTCACAGGTTTCGGCTTGATGGTCTTATATAGCGCAACAGATGGTAATCAGGCGGACATGCGACGTCAGGGCATTTTTATAGCGCTGGCGTTTATTGTGATGTTTTTGGTGGCTCAGGTTGATGTCAGGGTCATGCGTCGCTGGGCGCCATTAATGTATCTGGGCAGTTTGAGTTTATTGGTGGCGGTTTTATTTTTTGGAACCACCGCAAACGGAGCGCAGCGCTGGTTGGATCTTCCGGGCTTGCCGCGCTTCCAGCCTTCTGAAATTATGAAACTGGTATTGCCCTTAACCCTGGCTGCATATTTCTCCACCAGACCAATTCCTCCTCGCTTTAAACATATATTTTGGTCTTTGGTGTTGATGGGCTTGCCTGCTGTATTAATTTCAATGCAACCCGATTTGGGAACAGCATTGCTAATAGCTGTATCCGGTGTGTTTGTTTTGTTATTAGCGGGGATAAGCTGGAAGTTGGTTGGCTCAGCAATCGGGGTAGGGGTTTTGTCTATTCCGGCAATGTGGATATTTTATTTAAAAGAGTATCAACAACAACGTATTTTAACGTTCCTGAATCCTGAAAAAGACCCGCTGGGGACAGGCTGGAATATTATCCAATCGAAAACTGCAATTGGTTCGGGTGGATTTTATGGGAAGGGTTGGCTGAACGGCGTGCAATCTCGACTGGATTTTTTACCCGAAGGACAAACAGATTTTATTGTGGCGATACTAGCCGAGGAATTTGGTTTGGCTGGTGTCTTGCTATTGTTAACGCTTTACCTTGCAATCATTGGTCGAGGCTTATATATAGCGGCTGTTTCCAATGACATGTTTACACGTCTACTGGCGGGTAGTATTACTCTGACATTCTTTGTTTATGTTTTTGTTAATATCGGAATGGTAAGTGGGATTTTGCCAGTCGTGGGGGTCCCTTTGCCGCTGGTGAGTTTGGGTGGAACGTCTATCGTTACCCTAATGCTGGGTTTTGGTATCCTAATGTCTATCCATAGTCATGGTAAGACGGCGTTTCGATATGCTAATTGATTGATGTTGATTAAACGAATTAAAGGACGAAGCAATAATTACTAAAGGCCCCATGGCGGAACATATTAATTACAAGTTGGCTTACATTATTTTCCTGGCTGTTACCTTAACAGCTTGCGTATCTACTCCTCCCTCTAATTCGAACTCTCGCGCTAATGCCGGTCGCTATGATATGGAGAACGATAGTCCGATATTAGAGCCTATCGATATAAAAAGTATTCCTGAAGTCGTTCCAGAACCAGTAAATAGAACGCTTGCTGGAAACAGAAGCCCTTATCAGGTCAATGGTAAAAGTTATACTGTGATGGATACTGAGGTTGGTTATCAAGAAAGTGGAAGGGCTTCGTGGTACGGACGAAAATTTCATGGGCACTTAACCTCCAACGGTGAAGTTTATGACATGTTCACCTTTACAGCAGCTCATAAAAGCCTGCCAATTCCAAGTTTTGCGAAAGTCACGAACTTGGATAACGGTGAAAGTGTAATTGTTAGAGTTAATGATCGCGGGCCTTTTCACGAAGACAGGGTTATTGATTTATCCTATGCTGCCGCCGCTAAATTGGGATATGCCGATACCGGCACGGCCAGAGTACATATAGAAGCGTTGACTCCCTGGGCTGATGAACCCATCCAGCAAAGAATGTTAGTGGCTTCAAATAATGAGGTCAGTGTCGTTGATCAGGAAGAAATAGCGGCCGAAAGGCAGCGCATTGAAGAGGATACAGGGCAGGAATATCTCCAGCTTGGTGCATTTAGTAATCTTACTAGTGCAGAGAACCTGGTGGCTGTTGTAAACGCATTAACTGAATTACCGACATTTATTCGCAGTGAAGCTAATCCAGGGTCGAATAATATTCTACATCGTGTGCGTTTAGGCCCGCTAAATGAGACAATTCAACTCGATACTTTGATACAAAAAATTATTGATGCGGGCTTAGGGACACCCTTTCGAGTTAGACAGTAAAAAGACGTGTTATAGCCATAAAAAAGACAGATTGATATGCGAACTTATCGTGTGAATATAGAGGAAGACCATGCAAGCAACATCTTATAAACCGCTAATGATCAAAGATATAAATATTTATAATAATAGGTTGTATTTTTGCTGCGCATTTCTCTGTGCGCTGCTAATGACTATTACTTCCAGTGTGGCACTGGCTCAACAAGCCAGAATCATTCCTAGAGCACCTGATATTGCAGCCACATCCTATGTGCTCATGGATGCTACGACCGGGGATATTCTGGTGGAATCAAATGCAGATATTCCACTGCCGCCTGCCAGTCTCACAAAAATCATGACGGATTATGTGGTTGCCAATGAACTGGAAAACGGCAATATCACCCTGGATGATGATGTTTATATCAGTGTCAAGGCATGGCAAATGGATGGTTCTAAAATGTTTATCCAGGAAGGCACCACTGTGCGTTTGGAAGACCTTATTTATGGTATGGTTGTGCAGTCCGGTAACGATGCCAGCGTTGCCTTGGCGGAACATATTGCAGGTAGTGAGGATGCCTTTGCTGACATGATGAATCAGCATGCAGAATTGCTCGGGCTGCAGAATTCTTATTTTGTAAATGCCCATGGCATGCCAGCAGACCAGCATGTTATGTCAGCTAGAGATTTGGCTATACTTGCTCAGGCTTTGATCGAACGCTTCCCTGAAAATTATAAAATTTACAGTGTCCCTGAATTCACTTACAACGGAATCCGTCAGCCAAACCGCAACAGCCTTTTGTTTCAGGACAGAAATGTTGACGGCATGAAAACTGGGTTTACTGAAGCCGCTGGCTATTGTCTGGTTGCATCTGCTACGCGCGATGGAATGCGTCTGATTGCTGTTGTCATGGGCACCGATAGTGTCAATGCACGAGCTATTGAAGCACAAAAATTACTGACCTACGGTTTCCGTTTTTATGAAACCTATGAGCTGTTTACTGCCAATGAAGTGCTATCAAGCAATCAGGTCTGGTCGGGGAAAAGTAATTCAGTTGATATCGGCGTGAAAGATCAGGTGTTTATTACCATTCCTAATAATAGTGGTGATGAATTAGTGACTGAGTTACAAATTGACGAATCCTTAAAAGCCCCGATTAATGCTGGCGATATTCTTGGAAAGGTGACAATTAGTTTTGATGATCAGGTTTATTATCAAGGTGACGTTATAGCCCTGGAGACAATTGAAAGAGGTAACCTGATCAAGCGTATTATGGACTGGTTAACATTATTCTTCATGGCTTTATTTAGCTAGAAAGACCCAGACTCTTTTGGACACTATATATATTGAAGAAAACTCGGTAACCATCGAGTTCCCATGCGAATATCCTATTAAAGTAATGGGAAAAAATGTGGCTGAATTCAGTGAGGTAATACTCGACATTATTCGACGCCATGCTCCCGATTTAAGAAATGAAAATATCAGTTTTCGAACCAGCCGCAATAATAACTATCTTGCTGTCAATGTCATAATTTACGCGACAGGCCCCCAGCAACTCCAGGCCTTGTTTGATGACCTAAAAGCCACAGGTCTGGTCTCCATGGTTTTATAACATTCGTGAGTATCTCCAAACAGACTACTGATGCAAGAGACTGTAAGTTGCGCTTTCTGGGGATACAACCTTATGAGCTGATTTGGCAACAAATGCTCGAATTTACCCTAAACCGCACGGACTCTACGCAAGATGAGCTTTGGGTTCTAGAGCATGAGCCTGTCTTTACTCTTGGTCAGGCAGGCAAGCAAGAACATATACTTAATGCGCACGATATCCCGGTGGTGAAATCTGACCGGGGAGGGCAGGTTACTTACCATGGCCCTGGGCAATTGATTGTGTATTTATTGATTGATGTGCGCAGGAATAAGCTTGGTATCAGACAACTAGTCGACCTGATCGAGAATTCTATTATTTCGGTATTGGCTGAATATGGGATAGTCGGTTTGACAAGGCCTCGTGCTCCAGGTGTTTATGTAAATGAGGAAAAAATTGCAGCTTTGGGCTTGCGAATAAAACAAGGCTGTTCTTACCATGGACTTAGTTTCAATATCGACATGGATCTGACTCCATTTACTTATATCAACCCTTGTGGGTATGCCGGAATGAAAACAACTCAGCTAATTGATCACGTTGAGAATCCCAATACAAATCTATTCAAACATGCGCAAGACAAGCTACTCCACGTTTTACAGGCAAGTCTGATATAATTGTTGGCTGATTTATAGTGGTTGAATCATCGTTGATTCTCACTTTTTCCTCATTTGCTCCATAGAATACACAATAAGGTTTTTTTAAGTGGCAACTAAATTGAAAAAAGTCGTCCAAGGCGAAAAATTACGTGGAGCTGATAAGCTTGCACGCATTCCTGTTAAGGTTATTCCCACGACTGAATTGCTTCGCAAGCCAGAATGGATACGCGTCCGTATGGGGTCCTCAGCGAAAGTTGATCATATCAAGAGCACTCTTAGAAAGCACAAACTAAGCTCTGTCTGTGAAGAAGCCTCTTGCCCAAATCTGGGGGAGTGTTTCAGTGGGGGTACTGCAACCTTTATGATTCTTGGGGATATATGTACCAGACGCTGTCCTTTTTGCGACGTAGCACATGGACGGCCTAATCCGCCGATGGAAAATGAACCCATAGAACTGGCTGAAGCAATTGCTGAAATGAAATTAAGTTATGTGGTGGTGACATCGGTAGATCGTGATGATTTAAGAGATGGTGGAGCAGAACATTTTTCACGGTGTATTGCTGAAACCAGACGTTTAAATCCCGGCATAAAAATTGAAGTGCTGGTACCTGACTTTCGTGGGCGTATGGATGTTGCATTGGCCATACTGACAGGTACAACTCCCGATGTTTTTAATCATAATCTTGAAAGTATTCCTCGCCTTTATAAAAAAGTGAGACCTGGCTCTGATTATCAGTGGTCTTTAACTTTATTGAAAAAATATAAAGAGATGGCACCACAAGTTTTAACAAAGTCCGGGATCATGTTAGGCCTTGGTGAAACTAAAGAAGAAGTTATCCAGGTAATGGAAGACATGGCAGCACATAATATTGATATGGTGACTTTAGGTCAGTATTTACAACCGAGCCGTGATCATCTGGCTGTTGAGCGCTTCGTCCATCCGGACGAATTTGAAGAATATGCCCTAATTGGCAAGGAAATGGGATTCAGGCATGTTGCCAGTGGCCCTTTAGTGAGATCCTCTTATCATGCTGATAAGCAGGCAGATTTAGATAAAATCTGATCTAAAAGTTTTTTAATTTCTAGCATAATCTAAACATATTATATGAATTATAAGTTATTTACTTGTTTGTTTTTTCTATTGCCCATGAGCGTTTGGGCACAAAATAATTCTTCCACTGCAGCATTGTCATCTAAAACGATTGAGATGGTTAAGCTCAACAGTGAGCCAGTTATAGATGGCATTTTAGATGATGATGTATGGCAGCAGGCGAAGCTTGTAACAGATTTTTACCAAACCACTCCCACGGAATTTGCTACTCCGTCCCAACGAACCGAAGTACGTATTTTTTATAGTGAGGATGCTATCTATGTTGGGGCCAAGATGTTTGAAGATGATCCTGAGCAGATTACTGCACAGTCACTTCAACAATATGGGGGGGTCACACAAGAAGACGTTTTTATACTTTTACTGGATCCTTTTCTAAATCGTCGTAGTGGTTATCGCTTTGTCATAAGTCCCCTTGGGATCTGGTGGGATGCTATTTACAGCAGCCCGACAGATACTGATTCCAACTGGCTGGGTATTTGGCAGGGTGAAAGTAATATTGCCGAAGATGGCTGGACTGCAGAAATGCGCATCCCCTTCCAGACCTTGTCATTTGACCCTGACAATTCAGATTGGGGAATCAATTTTCAGCGTGTCATCAGACGCAATGATGAACGGATTTCCTGGATGTCACGTGATCGGCAGCATAACCCAGGAACTTCTGGAGTAGCGACGGGCATAAGCGGTATACAACAGGGTAAGGGACTGGATATTGTGCCGGGACTCACATTACGCCGTGATAAAGTTTATGGTGCAACGGCCGGAACAGGTGTTGGAAATAATGTTGAGCCAACCCTCGACTTATTTTACAAGATAACGCCTTCCCTGAATGCATCATTAACCCTTAATACGGATTTTTCAGCAGCAGAAGTTGATAACCGTCAGGTTAATTTAACGCGCTTTTCACTTTTCTTTCCCGAAAGAAGAGATTTTTTCTTGCGCGACTCAGATATTTTTGAGTTTGGACAGATTGGAAATTACGGCTTTGAAAATAACTGGGGTACGGGTTTCTCAGCGATACCCAATGCTGCTCAACAAAATGCCAGACCATTCTTTTCCCGCACAATTGGATTAAGTGCAAACGGTACGCCGGTAGATTTGAATGTTGGAGGAAAGCTCAGTGGCAGGGTTGGGGATTTTAATGTTGGCTCATTATTAATTTCCCAAGATGAAGACATCAGTACCGGAGTCGATGCAACCGATATTTTTGTTGGTCGAGCTGTGATGAATATTTTGGCTGAATCCCAGATTGGGGTGATGATGACCGATGGTGATCCGCAATCAAATCTTGACAGCAGCTTATATGGTGCAGATTTTCGCTATCGAAATTCACGCTTACCCAATAACAAAACTGTGGAAGTCACTGCCTGGGTGCAAAAAACAGATACCGAGGGAAAAACAGGGGATGATATGGCCTATAGTCTTGCTGTTGGTACGCCAAACAGAAACGGTTGGCGCGGCACTGGAATCTATACTCGGGTAGAGCGGAATTTTGATCCGGCGGTAGGCTTTGTTAATCGCACGGGTATTCAGGATTATGCACTTGAAGGAGGCTACTCATTCCTTCTGCCCAATAGCAGCTATTTTGCTAGTTATAATGTGACTGTTGATGGTTATCGTGCTGAGTTGCTGTCTAGTGGCGAGTTGAGCTCACAAGATGTTGGGCTTCGCCTTTCGCTGTTCAATAGAAGTCGGGATCGATTTTTTGCAAGATTAGTTCAGGCCAAGGAAGTGCTGATAAATGATTTTTCAATTTTCAGGGCTTCAGACGGATCAAGGTCGGTGGTTATCCCAAGAGGCAGTTATACATTCAATGAGGCGAGGGTTTTCCTGAATACTGGTAGCCATCGCAAGCTATCGGCTAATTTAAGCGTTTGGGCTGGAGAATTTTATGATGGCGACCATCTGGAGTTTAGGTCTGCGCTTACCTGGAGGCCAAGCAATCATCTGGAATTTGGACTGGCTCATAATGAAAATTCAATTAAATTACCTGGTGGAGACTTTAAAGTTCGGCAAATTAACCTGCAGGCAAATTTTTCTTTAAACACACGCTGGTCTTGGAATAATTTAGTCCAGTACGACAATGTCTCGGAATTAATGGGTTTAAACAGTCGACTGGTCTATATACCCGAAGCTGGCCAACAAGCTATTCTGGTGTTTAATTATGGTGCTCAGGATAGAGATAAGGATAATAGTTTCATATCGACAAATTCTGACCTGTCTTTAAGAATGACCTATACCTTCAGATATTGAAGTGTAAAGCTAGGCGCTTAAGTCCAGATGATTACATATCGGATTTTTACTGCTTATCGAAAGCACCATACGGGAAAGTCCGTCCCAGGTATTTAGCTTATTTAAGCCTTTTACAGATTGGTCAATGAGACTGGCGTCACTTAGAATGGCCTGTAATTGCATCAGAGAATGCTTGTTTAATGCCACAGAAACAGGCCCCATTCGATTATTCCAGACACGTGCGCTTTGCATAGCATTGCTAATGCTGCTGCCATTATCTAGTTGTTGAGCCATTTTGCAAAGCGATCGAATTTCCCGGCAAATAAAATTCAGAATTTTAAGTGGATCTTCACTTTCTGCTTTCAGGTGATAAAGAATATTCAAAGCTCTGGCTGTATTCCCGGCAAGAGCTGTATCAATTAAAGTAAAAACATTAAAGCGTGCGCTATCGGCTACTGCCCGGGCAACCGTGCTGGCATCTAATTCATTGTTGTCTGCAAGGATACTTAACTTATCGATTTCCTGTGCAGTTGCCAGCAAGTTGCCCTCAGTTCGCTGACAAATAATTTCTATTGCCTGCCCATCAGCTGTTAAGCCATGTCGTTTAAGTCGCTGTCGTATCCAGCCAGCCAGTTGCTGCGAGTTGATGGGCCAAATCGTTACAAAATAAGCATGTGCCTCGATCTGCTTGAACCACTTGGTATTGGTTGCCGCTTTTTCCACTTTTGGGCTTGAGATTAGTAAGAGATTATCTTCAGATGGATTGGCCAGGTAGGCATGCAAGGTTTTTTTAGCAGTATCATCAAGTTTGGCTGAACTTAAACGCAGGTCGATCAGTTTCTTTTCAGCAAATAAAGATAGATTATTACTGGCTTCAAGCAGGATATTCCAATCAAAGCTCCCCTGAGCCGAATAGATTTCGCGTTCACTATAGCCCTGTTCCCGAGCAAACTTTCTAATCTCATCACAACTTTCCTGAACCAGCAGCGTTTCATCTCCGGCCACCCAAATAACAGGCGGGATTTTATTGTTTAATTGAGAAACAACTTGTTCTGGTTTTACTTGCATGACAAGAGGGTGTTACATGCCTTCATCAAAAAACAAGGAAAAATCGACAACAACATTTGGGTTTATACTGGGGAGACCAGCGATGTCTCGTAGTGCTTCTACCCCTTCAGCCAGACCAAAAAGTGAGGCACCTATAATAATGGGCTGTGCAGGCTGAATTTCAATTCTAGAGTCAGAAATTTTGGTCAGCCGAAGATCCGCACTTAAATCTGCACTGATGCCATGCAGGGATAGACTATAGGGATAATTGCTAACGCTACTAGTTCCTGCCGCAAGATCATCCAGTGAAGCGCTATTGATGCTGAGGGAAATAGTCGCGGTAGGATATTGTTGTACTTCAAACAGAATATCTCTAACCCGTTGGTCACGGATTTCAATTGCCGTATCGACACTGGCCAGATCAATTTCCAGTGTAGCTGCACCACTATCCGTTATCGCGCCACTTAAGTTAGTAAAGGTGTTTATTTCTGAGATGGCAGCAGCTTTGCTGGTCACATAATATAAACTGGAATCTGCATTGTTTAATTCCCAGTCAGCCATGGCAGATAGGCTGATAAGTCCCAGGATTGGGCTGATTATCAGGAATTTAAGTGATGATTTCATGTTTTGCTCCAGTGATTTTTTAAATGTTGATTTTGATTATTGCAAGGCCTGTAACTTAGGGCAATAGGCATTGAGTGATAGCCAAGGAAAGCTTATCTGACCGTTTGCAGACGCCTCATTATTTGTTCAGTCAAAGCCAGGCGTAATTCATCCAGAACTAGTTCAGCTTCATTGGTTTTAGCTGCAGCATTGTTAGGGTCAGCTTCATAGATTTGTTCGACAGAAATGATCTCTCGAGCAATAACTGATTCGCCGTCATTATCAAGTTGAAAGGATGCAGTCAGCGTTATTTCATACTCTCCAGCTCTAACATTACGGTTTACGCTGACAATACGTTCAATACTCTGCTCATTGCCTAAGGTAAGTTTGTAGGCTGCAGTGTCCTCAACAATGTCGACTCCGGATGAAATTAGCCGACGACGTAAAGTCTGGGCAAGCTCATTACGGTTACTATCAAAGGAAAGCTGCAGTTGTTGAAGCTCCGGGCTTAATAAACTGCTGTCATATCCCCGCAAGGTAAAACCGCAACTGCTTAAAAGCAGGAGCATGACAATTGTCAGGATGATTTTGCTCATTATGTGCTCATGGTCTGTTTTATCGGTCAACATTTTAATTGGCGACGATATTTACCAGACGGCCCGGTACTACAATAATCTTACGAATAGTCAAACCGGCTATGTGCCTTTCAATACTTTCATCGGCTAATGCCGCTGCTTCAAGCGCCTGTTTGCTGCTATCAACGGGTAATTCCAATTTGGCACGCAGTTTTCCATTGACCTGAGCGACAATAGTAACAGTTGATTGCTCCAAGGCGGTTTCATCGAAATCCGGCCAGGCAGCATCAATAACCGCTTCAGAATATCCAAGATGTTGCCATAATACGTGACAAAGGTGAGGGACAATCGGCGCCAACAATAAGATGATTGTCTCAAGGGCCTCCTGAATAACGGCTTGGTCCTGCTTATTATCAGTCGCTTGCTCAGTAAATTTATTTACGGCATTGAATAACTCCATGACGGCTGCAATGGCCGTGTTAAATATTTGCCGACGAGCATAATCATCAGAAACTTTTTTAATGGTGCTATGTGTTTTCAGTCTTAACGCTTTTTGTTCTTCATTAAGTGAGTCAGAGTCTGGTTTCAAGCCCTTGGCCTTAAATGGGGCAATCAGTTTCCACAGTCGTTTCAGAAAGCGATAGGCTCCATCTACGCCACTGTCTGACCATTCCAGGCTTTGGTCCGGGGGCGAGGCAAACATCATAAATAAGCGCACGGTATCTGCACCATATTGTTCAATCAGCCCTTCCGGATCAACAGTATTGCCTTGAGATTTGGACATTTTACTGCCGTCTTTCAGAACCATGCCCTGCGTCAACAAGCGTTTAAAGGGCTCATCCGAATTTACCAGCCCTTCATCACGCATTAATTTATGAAAAAAGCGGGAATAAAGCAGATGTAATATTGCATGTTCTATACCGCCAATATACTGATCAACCGGGAGCCAATAATCAGCCTGCTTGTTGAGCATGGCAGTGTTTTCATCCCGACAGGCAAAACGCGCGTAATACCAGGAAGATTCCATAAAAGTATCGAAGGTATCGGTTTCACGCTCAGCTTTGCCAGAACATGAGGGACAGGTTGTTTCGTAGAACTCCGGCATCTTTTTAATGGGAGAACCGCTGCCATCAAATTCAACATCTATGGGCAGGATCACCGGTAGCTCTGATTCAGGTACAGGGACCGAACCGCATGTCTCACAGGTGATCATTGGGATAGGCGTGCCCCAATATCGTTGACGACTTACGCCCCAATCACGGAGACGATAATTAACTGTTTTACGACCAGAGCCTTTAGCGCTAAAAAAGTCGACCAGTTTTTTAAAAGCCTGCTCAAAATTCAGATCGTCATATTCTGCAGAATTGACCAGGGTTCCTTTTTCAGTGAAGGCCGCTTTGCTGATATCACAATCAGCCTTGCCCATTGGCTTGATAACCTGCTTAATGCCTAAACCATAGGCTTTGGCAAACTGCCAGTCTCGCTGGTCATGTGCTGGCACCGACATTACTGCGCCAGAGCCGTAAGACATGAGTACAAAGTTGGCTATCCAGATTGGCAGCTCTTCCCCGGTTAAGGGATGTATTGCCTTAAAGCCGGTATCAATGCCGGTTTTATCCATGGTTGCCAGTTCAGCTTCTGCGACTTTGATATTGTCCTGCTCTTTAATATAGGCAGTAATTTCAGGGTTATTTTTCGCAGCTGCCAAGGCCAGTGGGTGTTGGGCCGCTACAGCAACATAGGTGACGCCCATAATGGTATCTGGACGGGTGGTATAAACACTAAGAGGGTCATGGCCGGGAACCTCAAAATTAAACTCCAGGCCTTCAGATCGGCCGATCCAGTTTTGTTGCATCACACGAACTTTTTCGGGCCATTCATCCAGCTTATTTAAATCGGCAAGCAACTCTTCAGCATAAGCCGTAATTTTTATAAACCATTGTGGAATTTTGCGGCGCTCTACCAATGCGCCAGAACGCCAGCCGCGGCCATCGATGACCTGTTCATTTGCCAGAACGGTTTGATCGACCGGATCCCAGTTTACTTCGGCTTCTTTTTTATACACCAAACCTTTTTCAAACAGTTTAATGAAGAACCGCTGTTCCCAACGGTAGTAATCAGGGTGGCAAGTGGCAATTTCACGGTCCCAGTCATAGGCATAACCCAACTGTTGCAGCTGCTTGCGCATGTAGCTGATATTTTCATAAGTCCACTTTGCAGGGGCAACATTGTTTTTCATGGCAGCATTTTCTGCCGGTAAACCAAAGGCATCCCACCCCATGGGTTGTAAAACATTTTTGCCCTGCATGCGCTGAAAGCGGGAGATTACGTCGCCGATGGTGTAATTCCTGACATGCCCCATATGCAAACGGCCACTAGGGTAAGGGAACATCGATAAGCAATAGAATTTTTCCTTGCCTGAGTCTTCCTTCACCTTGAAGCTTTGTTGCTTATCCCAAAACAATTGTGCGGTCTTTTCCACATCCTGGTGATGATATTCTTGGTTAATTCCGCTTTTTGCTGTGTTGTTTATGTCTACTGCCATTGTCGGTTAGGTCTATTTTTTAAGGCTCAAAAAAGATTGCATAGGATACCTTAGAAGGCATGTTAGCGGTAGCGTCAATTCAATGTATCATTAGCGCTTATTACCACCGACAAGGCCTTCAAGCCAGCAATGACGACCGATAAAAACAGCAAACATAAAGCGATTCAGCAAAAGCTTAAAGAGAGTGTTGATAAAGGCTTAGCAGCTGCAACAGAGCTACGTGGAGTTTGTATTCTTCTGACAGGGGATGGCAAGGGGAAAAGCAGCTCAGCTTTTGGTATGGTTATGCGCAGTCTTGGGTACGGGCATAAAGTTGGCATAGTTCAATTTATTAAAGGTGAACAGCTATCAGGGGAAGAGATCTATGTTAAAGAAAAGTATCCATCACTTCCCTTTTATCAAATGGGTACCGGCTTCACCTGGGAAACACAAGACAGGGAAGCGGATATCAAGGCTGCGTTAGCGACCTGGGCTGAGGCTGAGAAGCTATTGCAAAATCCAGCTATTAATTTGCTAGTGCTGGATGAGTTGACCTATATGCTGGCATTTGACTACCTCTCCGAAGATATTGTTATTCGAGCAATAAAAAACCGACCAGTACAGCAAAGTGTTGTCATCACAGGGAGAGGAGGAGGTTCCGCCTTAAGAGAAATTGCCGATACTGTTTCAGAAATAAAAAATATTAAACATGCTTATGACCGTGGTATTAAGGCTCAAAAAGGAGTGGATTTTTAAACATGCTAAATTCTATTAAACCGCCAGTAGATTTTATTCGTGACTTCATCACTACCATCGATCGTGAGTATATTGGTTGGGGAGTTAGCCAGATTAGCGCCGGTAACTAACTGGTTGAAAGAAAAATCCACATTGCTGTTATTGATTAAGGCATTCCAGTCCACACCAGATTGGTAAGTGTCACTTAAATTGACTTCTACCACAGTTGCTTCAATGAGGACCTGTGTTAATGATCGATTCTGAACCAGGTTGATAAACGCTTGAACTTCGCCATGTTGTCGAGCGGTCGCTCTGACATTTAGCAAACCGCTTTCAGAGCTCGCAACTACAGAACCCGTTGTTGGTCCAGCAGCCCCATCTCCGGCATTGCCAGTGGTGGAGATATCTGAAAGTAAAGCCTCTACATTGGCTGCCAGAGATTGCCAGAAATCAAAATTTGACGTTTGCGATAGATTGGCCGTGGAATTATTGTTTCCACCAGTTGTTGTTATTGATGTCGCAACATCAGTGGATGTTTCAGCTGTTCTGGCGACATTCACATAATCTACTTCATAGGTTCGCCAAAAAGCGGTATCGGGTTCTACCAAAACGTTGTTGTTATCATCAAAAGTCCAGCGAATATCAATTTGCTGGGCTAAACGCTCAAGAATTTGGGGAATGGTCTGATCAATCGCATTAAGGCTGACCTGACCAGTGATTCTCGGATGTATATCAATATTAATGGCGGCATCACGAGCGACCGTAAATAACAAATCTCGAACTGGGACGTTCATAACAGACACAGAGTAAAGATCCGGCTCAGCCACTGGCTCCGGAAGGCTCAATAGCGGGAGTGTATTGACGACTTCAGGGATGTCAGCGCCAGAAGCATCTGATTGAGGCTCTGGTAAAGCAGAAGCCTCAAGATGGCGACCTTCATTGACCGTTGCCGGCAGGGCTGTCTGTAGCTGACTGCTGGTACAGGAGCACAACAACTAGGCAGCCACAATAGAACTGGGAAAAGCAACATTTCTGAAGCCTAAATTTAGAGCTTCGGGAAGAATTTTTTTGTTCTTTCTCAGCATGTTAAAGATAGTGGTTATGGCATGCGCCACTTACTACCCTGGACAGCCTTGTTTGTAGGTTTTGGAGTGATCATATTGGCTTTTGCCTTGTATCTAGGTATAAATGCATATCAGCCTGAGCAACCATTCAGGCCGGTGCAAGCCAATAGCGATGCGGCTGGGAATATACCGCAAGCCACTGAAAATCAAACTGAAATAGTAAGAGAAGTCGCAGTAATTCAAGGCCCCAATGAAGAGGCTTCTTTAAGTTCTCAGGAGCAACTTGACATAGTTGAATCTGCTTCTGCTTCAGAGACGCCAATTACCCAGGCACCAAATCAAGTTAAGCCGGCCCCTCAATCCAGTGAATTCTTGATTGGAAGCCTGACAAGTGAGCCAGCAACTGATATTGGACAAGCTGAATTAGAAATTGCAGACACTCAGATTCCAGAAAGTGAATTTGTACCAATAGAAACTGGAGTCGTTGAAGCAGTGGAAACCGATGCTACCTTGGCAAGCATAAGTCAAACACCCAGCAGACAAACCCAAGACAGGCAAGAGGCAAGAGAAGACATATCAGAAGGAATGACAGTAGAAATAACACCTGAATTCGCAGAAGAAAGTCTCGCAATAGTGGCAATTGAAGCCTCGGTAGAAAATGATAGACAAAACCAGCCCCTTGAGCAGGCTGCTGGCAACATGGCCATGGATAAAACGGCTTTTTCTGAGCTGCCTGGCTTAATCGGCGTCAGGGCACGCGCAAGTTCTGAATGGTTGCAAAATATAGCCAGTAAAAATGCTTATACGGTACAAATGGCTGCTTTCCCGATCGCGGATCAGCGCATGTTGGAGGAATATCTTCAATTGCTTTCGCTAACAGAATTGCTGGATGAGACCTACCTTTGCCTGATTTCCAGAACATCTAACAGGCCACAGCAATGGTTGGTGATACATGGTGATTTTACCGGGGTTAGCCGGGCACGAGAGTACATCGAAAGCTTGCCTATCTACAGTCGGCAATATGAGCCTTTTGCCAGAAATTCAGAGACGATTGCCTGTCTCAGCGATGCCCCTGAAGGCTCTTTATTAGCCTTTTGAAATGGAGCTAAGGCTAATTGGATAACAAAAAAAGGGCTGATTAATCAGCCCTTTTTTAGCATGCTTATTATAAAATTATCTTGCTCTAATTGTTCCGTAATCCCAATGTTCAGCAACTTTTCCGTCTTCTATAAGGAACATGTCAAACCAGGTGGTTGTATACATTTCGCCAGCCATATTGGGGTTTTCCAGTTCGCGTTTCATGGCTAAAGTCACATAACCGTTCTCCGCTGTGATGGCAACCAGGCCATCAATGTAGTCCATTTCTTCACGTTCGCCCATTCGGCCAAAAGCGGTTATAAATGCTGCGCGACCTGTTGGGATGCCTGGGTTATGCTGGATATAGTCTTCAGCCATATATTCCATAGCAGCATCCATGTTGCGAGCAACCAACACTTTACGCCAGAAGTCATAAACCAGTCGTTTGTCAGCCTCAATTTGAGGATCTGATGATTCCAGCCAGGCAGCCTGTTGAGCAGCTGGAATAGCTTCTACAGCTACTTGGGCAGCAACCGTTGTGCTGAAAAGTCCCAGCAATATTAGCGTTAAAAATTTCTTCATTGTTTTTCTCCTATCAGAAAACCTAGATGTTTTGAAACATGCACATAAATTAGCCGATCGATTATAGGCATCTAAGAGGCTGATATTCAAGCATCTTATAGGGCCAGAGCAACTTTAGGTAAAATTCGTGTACAAGGTTTTTAAATGCCTCTTTGGCAGGCAGTCAAGTAATCAAAACTAATATTGAGCAGGCAAAAAAAAGGAGGTCAAGACCTCCTTTTTTAAAGCGAAGCTTTATCTGGAATTACCTTCTGTTGCCAGCAGGAATTCCGTCACCTATACGCTCTTCATAAGTCATATTTTCCATGCGCCATTCCTGAACGACATCCATATACTCAGGTAACATGGTGATGCCACCACCACGACCCGCTTCATAAGGAATGCCATTTTCTGCAGCAAACTCTACTGGAGCAGAGTTCTCTCCGGGCAGGTAATGAGGAATTTCTCCTGGGGCTCTCTCAATTTCAATAGCATAACGACAAGGATAAGGAGCCATCGTACTATCTGCTCTGGCTGAAAAGCCATTGGTTTTGATAAATACATCGTCGAGATAAACCGGGTCGGAGACCATCATAACATGAGTCATAGTGTCGCCATGAGGAATGAAATATTCAAGCATGGTCGCTTGATCGCTAAACGCTAGGCCATTTCTGCGCATCCAGCTATTTTTAATATGCGTAGTTTCAACAACCAGAGTGTCACCTTCAAAATGTCCGGTTGAGAAACCTCCCCAGGTATGAGGATACATTTCATCAGGATGCTCACGACCATCCATCCAGATGACCCTTTTTTGAGCTTGCCAGGATATGTGCGTGCGAATCGCTGTTAATTCTTGTGTTGCCTCGTCTATTACTTGCCAAACACGCAGGTTTCCAACTCCTCTGAATCCATAGGTAGATGGATGAGGCTTGCATTGATGCTCAGGGACAGTCAGCAGACTGGCCGTCCATGAATCGGCGCGCTGTCTGGCAGCATCATTGATGGGTAATCCGGCATAGTCTCCTGCCATGGGACCAGGGCCACGTTCAAGCTGGTCTTCATGCATGATTGGGTTCCAGTGGCCATATATGTCAGCTTGGGCACTACCAGTTCCTATGGCGCCAAGAAGTCCTAAGGCCAATATGCTGGTGATTTTATTCAATGTAGAGTTCATAAATATTTCCTCAATAGTATTTTTCACAATACCGTCGTGGGAATATAGCATGCAATTTTTAAATTTTTAAACTTTATATTGGTCCCTGCTTAGCTTTCACAATAGCTGCAATTTCTTATGTGGGAACTGGAAAGGCAAAGCCAGCACCATATGTTAGTTTGTGCTGGTTAATATTGAAGGCAATCAGGTAAGCTTGGGATATGGAAGTTATTGAAGTTTCGTTAAATGCTCACGCTATAGCCGTCATGGTTCTGACGGTTATTGCCTTGGCAATGTTTACCAATAATAAGCTACCCATGGAAACCTCCAGTTTGTTCATACTGGTTATTCTCACGGTTGGTTTTTATTTCTTTCCTTATTCCCATGATGGCATTGAATTAGACCCTCTCGAATTTTATTCGGGCTTTGGGCATGAAGCTTTGGTCGCCGTTACCGCGTTAATGGTTATTGGACACAGTCTATCGAGAACTGGTGCATTGGAGCCTGTCGGTAGAATGCTGGCCAAGCTCTGGACTATAGCGCCAGCACTTTCATTTTTAATGACGCTTTTAGTTGGGGCTTTTCTCAGTGCTTTTGTCAATAACGTGCCGATTGTAATTTTACTTCTGCCAATATTAATGAGTGTCTCTTTACGCACTAAAACATCACCATCGGGTATTTTGATGCCCATGGGTTTTGCAACATTAATTGGCGGTATGGGAACAACAATTGGTACTTCTACCAACCTGCTGGTAGTTTCAGTTGCCGTTAGTATGGGAATGCGAGAATTCTCGATGTTTGAATTTTTTATGCCTGTGGCTGCAAGCAGCGGGATAGCAATTTTATACTTATGGCTTATTGCTCCTCGGCTTTTACCAAAACGTCCTGCAGATTTGTTGGACGCAGCTCCTCGTATATTTTCTGCTGCGCTTTATGTCTCGGAAGAAAGCAAGGCCAATGGTCTTACTATCGAAGAAGTTATCAAAATAACTGATGATCAAATCAAGGTGAATTATATTCGTCGGGCTGGAGATGATCTTTTATCACAACCACAAACCAGCACTGTACTTCGTACAGGCGATCAACTGCTGGTGAAGGATACTGCTGAAAATTTAAAAGGTTTTGAAAAACAGTTGGGCGCGGTCCTATATGGCGGCAGTGAGCCAGTGGATGAAGACCATCCATTGATGGCTGAAAATCAGCAGATGGTGGAAGTGATCGTCACGCAAGGATCTCCCTTGGAGAGAACTTCTCTAGCTCGCAGCCGTTTTGGTGATCGTTATCAATTGATTACCCTGGCTATTCACCGTGGTGGTCTCCATGGTCGAAATATGGTTTCAGATATCAGTAATACAAATTTACAGGTAGGCGATGTTTTATTAATTCAAGGTGATAGCACAAAGATTGCTGAAATGAAAAAACAGGGAGATGTCGTGGTCTTAGATTCTGCGACGGATATTCCGCACAGTGAAAAAGCCCCCTATGCCCTAGTGATTATGCTGGCGGTAGTAAGTGTCGCTGCTTTTGGAATTTTGCCAATTGCCGTTTCCTCGGTGGCAGGTGTATTACTTTTGGCATTATCAAAATGTTTAGCCTGGAGAGAAATTGCGCAGGCTATAAATGCACAAATCATATTAATCGTAGCAGCCAGTTTGGCTCTGGGCGCCGCTTTGCTAGAAACTGGGGCAGCTGATGTATTGGCTGCTGTGTTTGTCAATGTTACGAGGGAAAGTTCGGTAACACTGCAATTAAGCGGTTTAATGCTGTTGATGGCTATTCTTACCAATATTGTTTCTAACAATGCAGCTGCCGTCATTGGCACACCAATCGCGATAGGAATTGCCAAGCAACTTGGTTTGCCATTGGAGCCTTTTGTATTGGCCGTTTTATTTGGCGCTAACATGAGTTTTGCCACTCCCATGGCCTATAAAACTAATTTACTGGTAATGACGGTTGGTGGTTACACCTTTAAAGATTTTCTTAAAGTTGGGATTCCACTCACCTTGATTATGTGGGGCAGCTTAAGCTGGTTGATTCCGGTTTTTTATGATGTCTAATATTAATGTTGCGTAAGCCATCTAATTAGCTTGAATTTGTAATAATTGCGGGTCAGGTATGAATTTCAGATCGCCATCACTTCAAAAAGTGTCTGAAGCTGAATTCTTTATGACAGAAAAGATTACTTTGTATTTAATTTAAGAACCTTTATCAAAGATAACTCGCCATTGACCATCCTCATCTTTTATCCAGATAGAGTTAAAGCGACCTAGAGCCTCGCCTGATGGCCCTGAAACGGGGCCTGAACTAATGGCTAAACTGCCAGATTCAAGAACTTCGATAAGATCAGGCTTCCAGGAAAAGGGAGCGATCTCATTTTCAAAAAAAGGCGCCCAAGCTTGTGCTACCCTATTAACTCCGCGTAGAGGAACATTGCCATCAAAGAATATTGCTTCAGGAGATATAAAACTCAAAAAAGCCTCAAGTTCACGATCTTCCATAGATTTAGCGAAAGCAATTTCACGCGCTCGCACCTGAGACTCTAAAAAGTCAACATCTGTTTCTGCAGCGATGATAATGTGACTGAAAAAACATGAAAAAAATAAAGGGAGGCTGATTGAAAAATATTTTTTTATAGAGCTATTCACAGCAGTTCCTCAAATTTCAATCATGAGTTAATCATTATGTCTTTTACTTTGAGATCTTCCAATATTAATTAGATTCCCAATCACCATCAGCAAACCGCCGAGCAGAAGTGAAATTTCAAATTCTTCTGCATATAAAAACACACCTACCAAAGCAATCAAGGGTAATCGCAGAAAGTCTACAGTTACGACCATAGATACTTCTGCGTATTGCATGGCTTTAGATAAGCAATAGTGTGCAGACAACGCCGTAAAGCCAATAATAACCAACCAGAACCACTGCTCAGGAGTTGGCCAAACCCAGGTAGATATAGCCAGAACAAAGCCAATCGGCAATTGAATAAGACTCATATAAAATAGTATTAAAACGGGTGATTCAGAAGAACTTAGTGATTTTGTACATACCAGTGTTACCGCAAAGCATACAGCAGCACCTAGCACGATGAAGGAAGCTGCATCAACGACTTCAATGCCCGGTTTGGTGATCACCAGCACGCCTAATAAGCCAAATATTACAGCTAGCAGTTTTCGTGAAGAAATTTTTTCACCTAAAAATATTCCTGCAATGAGCAATGTCCATATTGGGGCAGTAAATTCAAGAGCAAACACCTCTGCAAGAGGTAGTAGGCCGATACCAACAAACCAACCGTACTGGCCCGCAAAATGAAATATATTTCTGAAAAAGTGGAGCTTTAGTTTATCGGTGTGAATACTAAATTTTTGTTTTGAAAAATAAAGCACAAGAGAAATATATAGCACCCCGATAACGCTTCTGGAAAAAAGACTTTGAAAAATTGATATTTCACCACTCAACTCTCTGGCTCCTACGGCCAGTAAGCTAAAAGATGTTAAGGAGCCTGCAAGCCAGGCTAGGGCAAGCATAGATATAATCGTTCGCTAGATAGTTTTAAGTTTTGGATTAAATCCATACTGGTTTTCATCCGGATGACCGTCCTGAGCCATAAAGACAATTAGAACTATTGCACCAAGAATGGGAATTAAACTGATAAGTAGCCACCACCCACTACGATTAGTGTCATGCAGCCTGCGAACTGAAACAGCCAGGCCGGGAAGCAAAACAGCCAGGCTATAAATACCACTTAGGATTGATTGTATGTCCACGAGGGTTTCAATAACTGTAAGCACTAAAGAAACAATGATATTGAAAAGAAGAAACATCCAATATTCTTTTCTTTGTGCTCTACCATGAAAGACAGCATATTTTTTTAATACTTCAAGATACCAATTCATAAGTTCGACTTTTTACTGTCTTGTTGGCAGGAATAGCCTCGTGATCGTTCCATGTTTATTTTCGATCTGTTGAGAGGCAAATAAAATGCGCTGAGCAGGGCCTCTATTTAACATTACAAACAACTCTTATTCTTTCTGCAGGCACTCGTAATTGCTCAATTAAATACATTCTAAATGATTCTTCATAAGGCTGCTCGTCCAAAGCCTTCTGCATACACAAAATCCAGGCTTCCATTTCCTCCTTACCTATAGGCAAGTGTTTATGGGCAGAAGGGATCGTGATGCTGCCATAATGTTTTGAATATAATTTTGGCCCACCTAGCCAGCCAGATAAAAAATATGTCAGCTTTCTTCTTGCTTCACCAAGATCGCAGGGATGGAGGCTTCGAATGACCCTGGCTTCAGGCTAGCTTTCCATGAAATCATAAAATGAATTTACAAGTTCAGTCAGGCCAGCCAGCTCGCCTGCAGCTTTATAGGAAGCATCTTCAACGCCATACATTGATTTTTCAGATATCATTAAACTTCCTGGAATTCAAATAAAAAAATGACCTTTTACTGCCATGAGTTAATGAATTGTAATACAACAGCATAAATATCAGTATTCAGTTATTTCCAGTTCACCCATTGCCAAAATAACCCGTAAAAAATTGAAACCACTCAGTATAATTTCACCTTTATAACGATCTTCACCATTTGATGAAAATTCAAATTCATATACACGGCAGAGCTTGCGATGTTTGAAATTGGCTTTTTCCAAACGTA
>JAURLP010000025.1 GCA_030831165.1 Gammaproteobacteria bacterium
AGCGACTGCATTTGTTATTACATAGTTATCAGTGAGATTTTTCCCAGGTCATTAGCGCAACTACAAGGAGGCAATTGTGGGTGAGGGGCGGAAGCGAGCGAACCACAGCTTGGCTCCAATCAGTTAAAATTAAAGTTTAAAGGTGTTAGTGACTGACTTTGCTGAAACTTTAGTATGTTATCCAATGACCTTAGCCACTAACTTATTTACTATTTTTGGTATTCCAAAATATCACCAGGTTGGCATTCCAATACTTCGCAAATAGCCTCTAGTGTTGAAAATCGGATTGCTTTAACTTTCCCATTTTTCAAAACAGAGATATTAGCCATTGTAATGCCAACTTCTTGTGCAAGTTCGGTTACGCTCATTTTCCTTTGCGCCAAAATAACGTCAAGCTTAACTATGATTGCCATACTATTCTCATTAAATGGTAAGGTCGTTTTCAGATTTGATATCGACAGCGCACTGTAAGGTTCTTTCGAATATCGCCGCTGCAGTGGCGACAACGATAGAGATAAAAATCAGAATAATGCCCACCATAACTCCGCCCGCAATATCATCCTTGCCGAAGAGAGTGATAAAAAAATAGGCTTCTGCCCCCAGGATAAAACCAGCAAGCGCTATCGCACAGTATTTTATGGTCATCAGAGATTTAACGGCCGCCTGAGAAAAAATCTGATTTTGTCTTGTGCAGCCCAACAATTTGTATGCTTGAAATAGAGCCGCATAAAACGCAATGGACGCGGTATAGACATAAGCGAGAAATGGATCATTAAAATAGACTTGGAAGAGTGTGGCGTTTACATTTCTACCCTCAAATAGAGGCATTCGGAGCATAAGGGTAAGAACCCCAAGGCCCATTAATACAATCACAATCTGAAGAAATATCGTTGAAGCTCGTTTCATAAGCAAGGCCTCATATAAACTATAAAGTGAATGTAGACTATTATTTATTGTTTATCAATATATAAATATTGATAAACAATAAATAATTCAGGAATCAAGCAATTATTGTTAGCTAACAAAATCTTGATATTGGTAAGCCAGAGGATCTCTGCATTATTAAATTTCAGTGTTATTGCATCTTTTGCCTTGGCTGGCAAATGTTTTGGGCGTTGCTTGCATTCTGAGTTAAACCTTGAAGAATAACTATTGCTAAGCAATTAAAAACCATACAAAAAAAGCCTGAATATGCGTATAATGCGCGCACTTTGAATTTTGTAAGTAATTTCTATATTTGGGAGTTAATTGATGGCCGTTGAACGAACTTTATCTATTATTAAACCTGATGCAATTGCCAAGAATGTTATTGGTGAAATAATCAGCCGTTTTGAAAAAGGCGGACTCAAGGTTGTCGCTGCAAAGATGTTGCAACTGGATGATACGCTTGCGGGTGGTTTTTATGCCGAACACAAAGAACGACCTTTTTATAGGGATTTAGTTGAGTTCATGACTTCAGGACCCGTCATTGTTCAGGTTCTGGAAGGTGAAGACGCTATTGCTAAAAATCGCGAATTAATGGGAGCAACTAATCCTGCTGAAGCTGCAGCAGGTACTATCCGCGCTGATTTTGCCAAGTCTATTGATGCGAATGCGGTCCATGGCTCCGATTCAGCGACTTCTGCGGAAAGAGAAGTTTCATATTTCTTTAAGCCTGAGGAAATTTGTCCTCGCAAATCCTAGGGCAAGGTCCTGTTTTAACAGGAAAAAACTATGCCGACACAATTAACCAATTTACTTGGTCTAAGCAAAACTAAAATGGAGGCTTTTCTTCTTGGTCTAGGAGAAAAGCCTTTTCGCGCTATACAGTTGATGAAATGGATTCACCAACAAGGCGAGACCGATTTTGATGCCATGACTAATATTAGCAAAACTCTGAGAGCTAGCCTCAAGGAATGTGCTGAGATTCGTCCGCCTCTTATTAAAGAATGTTATGAAGCAGCGGATGGTTGTTTCAAATGGATAGTTGAAGTGACTAGTGGCAGTTCAGTTGAAATGGTTTATATACCAGAAGCTGGCAGGGGAACGCTGTGCATTTCTTCGCAGGCAGGCTGCAGTCTGGATTGTAAATTTTGTGCTACAGGCAAGCAGGGTTTTAACAGTGATTTAACAACGGCAGAAATTATCGGTCAGCTTTGGTTAGCAAATCAGGCTTTTAATACTTTTGGAACAAAGGCTCCACGTAAAGTAACCAACGTTGTGATGATGGGTATGGGAGAGCCTTTGATGAATTTCGACAATGTCATGGATGCTGTAGGTCTAATGATGGAAGATAATTGCTACGGCCTTTCAAAACGACGTGTCACTATCAGCACTTCAGGGGTAGTCCCTAAAATATATGAAATGCAAAAACACACTGATGCTTCCATTGCTGTTTCCTTACATGCCCCCAATGATGAATTACGCAGTGAAATAGTTCCAATCAATCGCAAATATCCTATTAAAGAATTGTTAACTAGTGTGAATGCTTATCTGGATTCCCTGACAGATAAGCGTGTTGCCACGATTGAATATATTTTAATTTCCGGCGTGAATGATCATCGCCAGCATGCCAGAGAGTTAGCTGAAGTATTGAAAGAGACTCCCTGCAAAATTAACTTAATTCCGTTTAATCCATTTGCTGGCTCTGACTATAATCGCTCTTCCGATTCTGCCATTGGCAATTTCCGTAAAATATTACAGGAAGCAGGCTACGTAGTGACTATTCGTACGACCCGTGGCGATGAAATAGGTGCCGCATGTGGGCAATTGGTGGGGCAAGTTGACGATACTACTCGCCGGAGCGCAAGGCACTTGGCTGCGCAAGAAAAAAGGCGGGAGCAAAGCAATGAAGTTCAGAGTCTAAAAGTTCAATAATATGTTAGTCTATCAGTGTTATTCAAGGTCTTGAAATGGTAAATAGAATGCGACGCTTAGCTGGACTAATTATTATATTTTTTAGTGTCATGCTGTCATCCTGTGTGAGTGAAACGACAGGTGGTTTCAGCCAAGCTGACCCTGAAGACACGCTTGATGTCTACCTGAGGCTAGCTCTTGGTTATGTTGAGCAACAAGACTTAGCTCAAGCAAGAAGGCATTTAGCCAATGCATCAGCCATTGACCCTAATAACAGTGACGTTTACGGTATTTGGGGCCTGGTTTATACCTTGGAAGGCGACCTCGAATTAGCAGATCAGAGTTTTCTGCGGGCTTTACGCCTGGATTCAAGAAATTCACAAGTTAGAAATAACTATGCAGCCTTTCTTTTTTCCAATGGTCGCTATCAAGAAGCATATGATCAATTAGAAAATGTAGTTGGAGATACGGAGTATACTGGCCGTGCTCAGGCATTTGAAAATATGGGTTTAGCCGCCTTGCAGTTAGACCAATTGGATGCCGCTGCATTTGCATTTAACCGGGCTTTACAGCTAAACAGTAATCGAATACGCGCGAACCTGGAGCTTTCCGATATATATTTGCGACAAGAAAATACTCGAGATGCCGGGCGCTATTACCAAAGTTTTTTAACACTAAGACAGTTTTTTAATGTGCAGCACAGCGCCAGGAGTCTTTGGATAGGAATAAGGCTTGAACAGGCACTTGGGCGGTATAATCAAATGCTTGAATACGGAGCAATTCTAGCTGAACTATACCCAGAGTCTTCTGAATATAATCTTTATCAACAATTATTAAATGACTAATCAAAATTTACCAGCAGAGTCTGAAAAAGATTCAGAACAAGTAGAGCAAGAGGGTAGTGAGGAAGCACTATGGCCCTCTCCTGGGAAAATGCTTAAAAAATTAAGAGAGGAGCTTGGGTATAGCCCTGAAAAGGTTGCCCAGTCACTTTATATTACGGCACATTACGTGCGGGCTTTGGAAGATGATAATTATTCAAAATTACCAGGGCATACTTTTATTAAGGGTTACTATAAAGCCTATGCAGAATTTTTAGGTGCTGATACAGAGCAAGTACTGAGTTGTTATTTGAATTATCTGGAAAATTCTTTACAGCAAGATACTCAGGAAGCTCAGGCTGATGAAATAAAAAATCGCAATAAATCAATTGCATGGGTGTCAGTTGTGATTGTTATTGTAGCTCTAATAGCAGGGGGTATCTGGATGATAAACACTGCGAATGCTTTTCCTGCGACTGTAGTTTTGGAACAAACATATGAATAACACTAGCCCCATAATTCGCCGCAAATCTCGTCAGATAATGGTGGGCAATGTTCCAATTGGTGGCGACGCTCCAATCGCGGTTCAGAGCATGACCAATACGGAAACGTGTGATGTCAAAGCAACCCTGGATCAAATTCGGCGTCTGGAAAAAGTAGGTGTTGATATTGTCAGGGTATCTGTCCCATCGCTTGAAGCGGCTGATGCCTTTAAAGAAATTCGAGACCAGGCCAATGTGCCTTTAATAGCTGACATTCACTTTGACTATAAAATTGCCCTTAAAGTCCTGGATTTAGGTGTTGATTGTTTGCGAATTAATCCTGGCAATATAGGTCGGGAAGAAAGGGTGCGGGCAGTTGTTGAATCTGCTAAGGATAAAAACGTGCCTTTACGTATTGGGGTTAATGCGGGGTCTCTGGGAAAAGAACTATTACGTAAATATAAAGAACCTAATGCAGATGCAATGGTGGAGTCGGCCTTACAACAAATCGATATTTTGGACTCTTATGATTTCCAGAATTTTAAAGTCAGTTTAAAAGCCTCTGAAGTATTCATGACGGTTGAGGCCTATCGCAAGTTGGCCACACAAATTCAACAGCCTTTACATTTGGGAATTACAGAAGCTGGCGGTTTACGTTCAGGAACAATTAAATCGTCAATAGGCCTAGGTCTGCTTTTGATGGATGGTATCGGCGATACGATTCGTGTGTCTTTGGCTGCAGATCCTGTGGAAGAAGTGAAAGTGGGCTTTGATATTTTAAAAAGTCTGCGCCTGAGAAACAAGGGCGTCAATTTGGTGGCCTGTCCCAGTTGCTCAAGACAAAATTTTGATGTCATAGCGACGGTCAATGAATTAGAAGCCAGGCTTGAAGATATAACGACACCGGTGCATGTTTCAGTTGTCGGCTGTATAGTGAATGGTCCAGGCGAAGCAAAAATTGCAGATATTGGATTAACAGGTGCAACACCAGTCAATATGTCATACATCAATGGTAAAACCAGCCATAAAATAGACAATAAGAATTTGGTAGATGAGCTGGAAGCCATGGTTCGTGCAAAAGTTGCGAGTATCGAAGCAGAAGCTGAAAAATCAATAGAAAAAACAGGGTAGGCCAGGTTGTCCAAAGCAAAAATACAAGCCATTCGCGGCATGAATGACGTGCTGCCGAATCAATCCCCCCATTGGCAGTATCTTGAAGAACATATACGGCATTTGATGGCTGCATATGCTTACCAAGAAATACGTTTCCCTGTTCTGGAGCAAACCCAACTTTTCAAGCGTTCCATTGGAGATGCTACGGATATTGTCGAGAAGGAAATGTATACCTTTGAAGATCGTAACGGAGACAGTTTAAGTTTACGGCCAGAAGGCACAGCTTCTTGTGTTCGAGCAGCCGAGCAGCATGGACTGCTCTACAATCAGATACAAAAACTCTGGTATATGGGTCCGATGTATCGACATGAGCGTCCCCAAAAAGGGCGCTATCGTCAGTTTTATCAGTTTGGTGTTGAAGCCTTTGGAATGTCGGCCAGCACAATTGAATCTGAAGTTATTCTCTTAAGTGCTGCGCTTTGGAAAAATATTGGACTTTGTCAATTCCTTACACTGGAAATGAACAATCTGGGGACACCTGATAATCGTGTTGCTTATACCCAAGCTTTACGTAGTTATCTGTTGGATTTTAAAAATGTACTGGATGAAGATAGCCAGCGTCGCCTGGAGACTAATGTATTGAGGATTCTTGATAGCAAAAATCCAGAGACGCAAGCTGTCCTGAAAGATGCCCCAGTACTTGAAGATTATATTGACAGTGACTCACATGCCGAGTTTGAAAAGCTTTTGTCGATACTGGCCGAAGCTGGCATACAATATAATAAAAATTCACGGCTGGTGCGGGGCTTGGATTACTACAATGGAATGGTTTTTGAGTGGACAACAGAGGAACTAGGCGCACAAGCAACAGTATGTGCCGGTGGTCGTTATGATGGTCTGGTCAAACAGCTTGGCGGAGGAGATACACCAGCTGTTGGATTTGCTATGGGCATGGAGAGAATTTTATTAATGCTTGATGAGTTGGGTAAAATTCCTGATGTAGTCGGACAAAGTGTAGACCTCTTCATTGCGCTTATCGGCGATGAAAATCAGTCAAAAGGTTTGTTATTAGCGGAATCTATACGTCAGGCCATACCAACATTAAGAGTTTTGACCCACTGTGGTGGTGGCAAATATAATAGCCAGCTCAAAAAAGCCTATGCCAGTGGCGCGCATTGCGTTTTGGTATTGGAAGCTAATGAAATTAAGTTAAAAATGCTTGATGATGAAGCCCAGAATGAAACATTGAGCAGTCATGATGTAATCAGCAAGCTTGAAAATATATTTTTATAATTAAATCTTAGGAGTAAGACTTGGTTTACGATACTGATGAAGAACAGATTGAAGCAATAAAGGGCTGGTGGGAAGAAAACGGTACCAGCGTTATTGTGGCAATAATACTGGTGCTGGCTGTACTTTTCGGTTCCCGATACTGGCAGTCATCACAAAATGCCACGGCAGAGCTTGCTTCCGATATTTATACCCAAATGGCGGATAGCGTTGAAGCAAATTTGGATTTAGATATTGATGATGATGAATTTAACGCAGCATTAAATTGGCATAGTGAATTAAAAACTAATTTTGTGAATACCATTTACAGTCGTTACTCTGCTTTATTAATGGCTCGTCTTTATGTGCAAAGAAATGAACTTGAAAATGCTGCCAATGAATTGCAATGGGTTCTCGATAATCCAGGCTTGGGCTTTCTAAAAAGCATCGATGAAGAGTTGGCTTTAACTGCACGGGCTCGTTTAGCACGAGTTATTATTGCTCAAGGTAGTGCTGAGGCGGCATTGAAATTATTGAATGAAATAGATCCAGGCACCTTTGCTGGTATTTTCGCTGAAATTGAAGGCGATGCTTATGTAAAGCTTGGACGTTTGCCTGAGGCCATAGATGCCTATCAAACTGCGCTTACTATTGGGACTAATGAACAGGTCGTTCAATTGAAGCTCAATGACATCCGCTCATAGAATTACCTATATGCGATTATTTAAATTTAGTCTTTTAATTTTCTTGTCAGCTTATTTGTCGGCTTGTGGCATTTTTGGGGATGATGAAGAAACTGAAGAACCCTCTGAGCTTGTCAACTTTGATGAAGAAGTCAGTTTTCGTCGTTTATGGAGTGCGGACGTAGGCAACGGGCAAGGTAAAAAATATAATCGCTTGAAGCCGGCAATTGACGATGGTGTCATTTATGTTGCGGCTAATAACGGCATAGTCCAGGCCTTAAATCTTGAAAGCGGACGAAGAATCTGGGAAAGCCGACTTGGTTATTTTATCAGTGGTGGAGTTGGTGTTGGCGATGATTATATATTTCTCGGCACTGAAGATGCTTCCTTGATTGCGCTGGATAAAAATAGTGGAGAAACCATTTGGGTCAGAGATGCTAGCAGTGAAGTGTTATCCGTCCCCGCCAGTGAGGGAAATTACGTTATTGCTCAGTCTGTGGATGGTAGGCTGACTGGGTATGACGCTAATAGTGGTGAACAACTTTGGGTTTATGAAAGTACTGTTCCTGCGCTTAGCTTAAGAGGTACCAGCTCGCCCATTATTATTAGTAATTTTGTTTTGGCTGGTTTTGAAAATGGTAATGTGGTTTCCGTGGCTATTGATAATGGCACTTTAAATTGGAGTTCCAGAATAGCCGTCCCCACAGGTCGATCTGAAATTGAACGTATTGTTGATATAGATGGTGACTTGTTGATAGATGGTGGTACAGTTTTAGCGCCAAGCTATCAAGGTTATCTAAGCAGGATAGATATTGCTACCGGACGAACTTTGTGGCGAGTTGAAGAATCAAGTATTACGGGTGCCAGCGCCGGTTTTGGAAATGTTTACATCAGTGATGATCGAGGCCACATCAAGGCCTATCGCCAAGGCGCCCAGGATGATATGGTCTGGCAAAATGATCAGCTGGACCTTCGAGAAGTGTCTAAGCCTGTCAGTTTCAGCAACTATATCGCTGTGGGCGATTTTGAAGGTTATCTACATTTATTATCTCAAGTTGATGGTCGTTTTGTAGGCAGAATAAGAGTCGACAGAGACGGTCTCAGAGTCATCCAAAGCCAGAGAGGTATTCTTTATGCCTATGGTAATGGCGGAAACCTCGTCGCATATCGGGTCGAGGCTGAATAAATCCATTTTTTGCCGGTTTAGGTAAAGCTATGATTCCCGTATTGGCCCTGGTGGGCCGACCTAATGTAGGAAAATCGACACTCTTTAACCGGCTGACGCGTAGTCGTGATGCTTTGGTTGCTGATTTTGCAGGTTTAACACGTGACCGCCAATATGGTGAGGCCAGTCATGAAGACAGGCCTTTTATTGTCATAGATACCGGAGGTATAGATGGCAGTGAGGAAGGCATTGATGCTCCTATGGCCGATCAGGCTCTGCTGGCTATTGAGGAAGCAGATTTAACCTTGTTGCTGGTTGATGGTCGCTCGGGTCTTAATCCAGGAGACCAGCATATTGTTGAATTTCTGCGTAAGCAGGAAAGGCCTTTTATTCTCGCAGTAAATAAGATCGACGGGATAGATCAGGATGTGGCGATGAGCGACTTTTATCAACTCGGTGTCGACAATATTTATCCTATCGCCGCAACACAAGGAAGGGGAATCAGCAGCATGCTGGACAGATTGCTTGCTGACTTTCCAACTCAGGATATAGATGTTCAAAGTGAAGAAGCAGCCGGTATTAAAATTGCTGTAGCCGGTCGTCCAAATGTTGGTAAATCTACATTGGTAAATCGACTTCTTGGAGAAGAAAGGGTTGTGGTATTCGATCAGCCTGGTACAACACGAGACAGTGTCTATATTCCCTTTGAAAGACGTGGACAGAAATATACCTTGATTGATACAGCTGGCATCCGTCGTCGTGGTAAAACCACTGAAGTTATTGAGAAATTTTCGGTTGTTAAATCTCTGCAAGCTATTCAGGATGCTAATGTAGTTGTACTAATGGCTGATGCCAGAGAAAGCATTGTTGATCAGGATTTACATTTGCTTGGTTACGTCCTGGAAACAGGAAGGGCACTGGTGATTGCCTTAAATAAATGGGACGGGATGAGCGAGTATGATAAAGACAATGTTAAAAAAGACATCAGGCGCCGTTTTGTTTTTGTTGATTTTGCCAAGATACATTTTATTTCTGCCTTACATGGTACAGGTGTTGGAAATTTATATAAATCTATTGACGCGGCATATGCTTCAGCGACAAGGCAGTTATTAACTCCCAGATTAAATGAAATTTTGGAAAGAATAGTCAGTGAGCATGCCCCTCCTATGCATAATAATCGGCGTATAAAATTACGCTATGCGCATGCAGGCGGCAGAAATCCACCGCTGATTGTTATTCATGGTAAACAAACAGACAAACTTCCAGATAGCTATGTGAAGTATCTTGAGAAAAATTTCCGCAAATATCTTAAGTTGGAAGGCACTCCTATCAGAATAGAATTGCGTAGCGATGTTAACCCCTATACAAAAGGAGAGGTCGAGTTAAACAATCAACAAATAGCTCGTAAAAGACGTTTGAAAAAAAATCGTGAGTATTTAAAAGCCAAATCATGAAGCCAGTATTAATTATTAAGACAGGCAATACTGTGCCAACAGCTTATGCAAAAGTTGGGGATTTTGAGAGCTGGATTATTAATAGTATGCAGGCTGGTATTGAAAACTTTACCGTCGTAGAAGTTTTTAAAGATAAAAAATTACCGGCACTAGATGAAGTCTCTGGTGCTGTCATCACCGGATCTCCGGCTATGGTCACAGACAGACTTGACTGGAGTGAATATACAGCTGAATGGTTGCGACAAGCGACCGCAATTAAGCTGCCTATTTTAGGTATTTGTTACGGTCACCAATTATTAGCACATGCACTTTCTGGCCGCGTCGATTATCACCACCTGGGCAGGGAAATCGGGACTACTCTAGTTTCAACTCACCTTGAAAGTCGTAACGATATTTTATTTGCCGAAGTAGGCGAATCATTTCCAGTGCATGTGAGTCACATGCAAACGGTAGTCGAGTTACCTCCAAATGCAATCGTGCTAGCTAGCAATGATTTCGAACCGCATCATGCCGTCAGGTTTTCTGAATTATGTTGGGGCGTGCAGTTTCATCCTGAATTTGAAGAAATTGCAATGCTTTCCTATATTCAAGAAAGGCGAGACGATTTACTTTCTGAAAGAATAGATGTTGAAAAATTATTGGCTTGTGTAAGGCCAACCTTAGTGGCTCGAAAAATTCTTAATGATTTTTACCAGCTGATTAAGCGTTACTCTGTATAAGATTTTAATAAATTTTGTTGGGCTGATTTTGCTGTATTTCCGGAAAGTGTTTTCTTTTTATAACTTCCATCGGCTTGTAAAATCCAGGACTGGATGTTATCGGCCAAATAATTTTGCAGGCATTCCTTAACTATTTTTTTCATCATGCGTTTTTCTTCAATTGGAAAGCATGTTTCTATTCGTCTGAAAAAATTTCTATCCATCCAGTCGGCACTTGAACCAAAAAGTTTTATATCGCCGCCATTGTAAAAATAAAATATACGTGAGTGTTCAAGAAAACGACCAATAATAGAGCGTACTTGTATATTTTCAGATACCCCTTTAATACCCGGGCGCAGACAACAGATTCCACGGATAATTAAATCTATTTTTACACCGGCTTGAGATGCCATGTATAGCGCTTTTATGATTTCAGGTTCTACCAAAGAATTCATTTTGGCAATGATTCTTGCAGGTTCACCCTTGAGTGCATTCTTTGTTTCGGTATGGATTAAATCGAGCATTGATTTATGTAAAGTAAAAGGCGCCTGGATTACTTTTTTAAGTTTTCCAGCTTTACCTAGCGCAGTGAGTTGTTGAAATACTTTTTGTACATCATCAGTAATGGCGGTGTCGCTACTCAACAAGCCAATATCTGTATAAAGACGGGCAGTTTTAGCATGATAGTTTCCTGTACCCAGGTGAACATAGCGTTTTAATTGACGACCTTCCCGGCGAATAACAAGAATCATTTTGGCATGTGTTTTATGACCAACAACGCCATAACTTACATGAACACCAGCATTTTGTAGTTCATTAGCTAATTCGATATTCTCTTCTTCGTCAAAACGGGCACGTAGTTCGATTACCACTGTGACTTCCTTTCCCGCATGAGCGGCAGAAATAAGGGCTTCGACTATCGTTGAATCATCCCCCGTTCTGTATAAAGTTTGCTTGATAGCAAGCACATCAGGATCACTAGCCGCCTGACGCAGAAAATCAACAATGGGTGAAAAAGACTGGAATGGATGATGTAAAAAAACATCCCCTTTTTTAATGGTGTTGAAAATATTATCTGAACGTAATAGACGTTTCTGAAGAGCTGGCGTAAAAGCCGAAAATTGCAGATGGGGAAGCTTTACCATGTCGGGAACTGCCATCATACGGTTTAGATTTACAGGGCCGTTAACCGCATAAACGTCGAAGGGCTGTAAGTTGAATTTATGCATAAGAAAGTCAACAATTTCCTGAGGACAGCGATTAGTGACTTCTAATCTCACTACTTCAGCAAATCGTCTTGAGGGCAATTCCCCTTCTAAAGCACGCATTAAATCACCCGCTTCTTCTTCGCTCACATACAGATCACTGTTTCGCGTTGCGCGGAATTCATAACTACCGGTGACTGTCATGCCCGGAAATAAATCGGTTGCATGTTTATGGATGATAGATGAAAGAAAGACAAAATCGTATTTATGACTTGTGCAGGAAGCAGGTAGCTGAATTAATCTTGGTAGCGCCCGTGGAGCCTGAACAATGGCTATACCACTATTTCTTCCAAAGGCATCTTTGCCTTCTAAAGTGATAATAAAATTTAAACTTTTATTAAGAACTTTTGGAAAAGGATGGGCCGGATCAAGTCCAACTGGACTCAATACAGGTAAAAGTTCACGATTAAAATATTTTTTAATCCATGCAGATTGAGTTTGGTTCCAGCGGTCATGATGCAAAAAATGAATATCCTCATTTGCCATAGCCGGCAATACTTCTTCGTTCAATATTTTGTATTGACTGCTTTGTAATTCGTGAGCTACCTGATTTATTAACTCCAGTTGTTCGGAAGGGCTGAGATTGTCTAGTCCTCTTTGTGTTGTGCCATAAGCTACTTGTTGTTTAAGTCCAGATACCCTGATTTCAAAAAACTCATCCATGTTAGAGCTTGCTATACATAGAAAGAATAGTCGCTCTAATAGCGGTGTTTTTTTATCCTTGGCCTGAGCAAGCACCCGACGATTAAACTCCAGCAGACTTAATTCCCGGTTAATAAAATAATCAGGGTTGTTCAAATCAAGCTTATTTTGTAGTGACTCAACTTTGTTCATATTAGGATTCTATAATTAGCAAATAACCTTCTTTGGCATTTGGCTTGCTGATTTCCACATCAACTAATTTCGCGTCGAATTTTTTGATACAGCGCTTGGATAGTTTTAAAAAAGGGGAGCGCCCTGGGTCTGCAATAATAATTCGAGATACACCTGCTTCCATAGCTTTATTGATCATTTTGTATAAAGGATCAATTAATTCTTTCCAAAAACATATATCAGCACCCAATATTAAATCCTGCTTGGCGAGGCTGTTGCGTTTAAGATTTTCAAAACGTGAGATGCTGGTTTTGATTTTAACACCGTTAGCTTTTGCATGTAATTTCAAAAAAGGGAATACATTTCTATCTGCGTCTACTCCAGTGACCTGTGCTTGGAAATTCTTTGCACAATAAATAGATAATAGTCCCCAGCCACAGCCAACTTCCATAAAGGTAGTTTTCTTTTTAGGTGGATGGGCGTCAAGGTAATCCATAATAAAAAAGCTAGAGTACCAGATTTTATGGCCATGTATTTCAGGGTCATCATGTAAATCAATCAAAGAAGTTATGGCTTTCGATTTGTTTTTATATACCGTTAGACCTCGAACTATTTTTGTATCTGAAGCAGCCAAAATTTCCCTCTAAGGTTTAAAAAAAGCTGTAATAAAAGAAAATTAACACAACTTTGTTAAGGCATGATTTCAATAAACTCAGTAATCATAAAAGTGAAATAACGTACTGTAAAACACCTAAAAAATTCTACGCTGTATTCGGTGTATTATCAATATTGAGGCAGAGAACTGTTAGAACTTTATGACGGTAACTATTCATATTTAATGAGAGTTGAATGGCGTAATTTCCAAACCATTCTGCATGCTTAATTCGCAGCTTTAGTTTTATTTACGTCTAATACTTCACTAATGATTTCATCTTGATGCAGTCGTGTTCGTAGTCTATCTCCAGGAGTAACAGAGTTGGCATTAGTCATTAATTCACCATTGAAATTGTAAGTCATTGAATAACCTCGGCTTAAAATATTTAATGGACTTAAATTATTCAAGGCACGACTTAGGTCGGCGAATTTATAGCGGGCATCTTGCAGAGATTTCAGTGTCGCTTTGTGCAGGCTTGCTGAAAGATAAATATTTTGCTGCCGCTGTTCACGTATCATATTTATTGGAGAGTTTTTAATAAGGCCATGAGTAAGTTCTTTTATAATGTTCTTGTTCTGTATCAAATTAAAATGTAATTCCCGGCGCATCTTTATATCAAGATCATCCAATTTCTGAGCCTGCTCTTGTAAGCGACGACCGGGATGTTTTATCTGTTTTTTAAGCCAATTTAAGCTTTGTCTTAATTGCTCAACTTTATTCTTGAGAATGTTGCCTAATTGAATTTGGTAAGCCGCATAAATTGCCAAAAATTCATCTTGATCAGGGCTCAGTAACTCTGCCGCAGCTGATGGGGTTGCAGCTCGAACATCAGCGACGAAATCCGCAATTGTGAAATCTACTTCATGGCCTACTGCGCTGATAATTGGAAGTTTAGAGTCAAAAATGGTTCTCGCTAATTTTTCATCATTGAAGGCCCATAGATCCTCTAAAGAGCCCCCGCCGCGACCAATAATTAATACATCAATTTCTTTCAGACAGCCTTGTTTCTCATTGGCTAGTTTAATGGCGTTAATCATGGCGGGTGCTGCTTCATTACCCTGCACGGGTACCGGCAGGATAGTGACAGGTATTGAAGGGAATCGGCGATTAAGTACACTGATGATGTCTCGAATTGCAGCGCCTGTGGGGGAAGTGATAACCCCAATGTGTTTGGGTAAAGTTGGTATTGGCTGTTTAAACTCGTTATTAAATAATCCTTCACCATGCAGTTTATTTTTCAAGGCATCGAAAGCGATTCGTAAAGCCCCTTCGCCTAGGGGGCTTATTGAAGATACAATCAACTGATAATCGCCACGCCCCTCATACAAACTCAGTTTGCCTTTTAATTGAATTTGCATACCTTCTTTGGGTTTGATTTTTACATATTGGTTACGCCCTCTAAACATGGCGCATCGTACCTGAGCATTCTCATCTTTCAATGTGAAATACCAATGGCCGGATGCAGGCATAGCAATATTAGATAGTTCACCTTCAACCAAAACAGCGGGAAAATTTTCTTCCAATAAATAGCGCGCTTCGCGATTTAAATCGCTAACGGTATAGACATCTTCTTCGGACGAAGAAGGGTTGTTAAATAACTCGCCACTCATCGAGCAATAATACCTGAATTTTGCATGCTTGTTTCCATGATGAAGGTATTTATTTGAAGTGCATGCCAATCATTTTTCCTTCCATATTTTGTTAAATAATAAATGCTTATGGGCTTTTATGGTGTTTGAATCAAACGCCCAATTTATATATAGGGCGCTAAGAGATTTAATAAGTATTTACTGGTCATGAGCATGTGTTTATAATAGCGCGCTTTCCCGATTAGGGGATTTGGTGGAAAGTGACTATATGCTACGAATTGTAGAAGATGCTTTAACCTTTGATGATGTTCTCTTAGTTCCCGCGCATTCCCTCGTGCTCCCCAACTCGGTCGATTTAAAGACCCGCCTGACTCGAGATATAAAACTCAACATACCACTTGTCTCCTCGGCGATGGATACTGTTACTGAATCACGTCTCGCTATTGCTATGGCACAGGAAGGTGGAATTGGGATTATTCATAAAAGCATGAGTATTGAAGAGCAGGCCCGTGAAGTCCGGACAGTAAAAAAATATGAAAGTGGCGTTGTCACTGACCCTATCTGTATTACTCCCGATACTACTATCAGAAAATTGCTCGATATGATTAATGAGTATCATATATCCGGGATGCCTGTTGTTGAAAGCCTTGACAGTGATCAACTGGTTGGCATCGTTACCAGCCGGGATGTGCGATTTGAAAATGATCTAAACGCGACTGTCGATAAAATTATGACGCCAAAAGATCGTCTGGTTACAGTGCTGGAAGGCGCAGACCTGGATGATATTAAAAAGCTGCTGCACAAACACCGCATTGAGAAAGTGCTGGTCGTAAATGAAAATAATCAGTTAAAAGGCTTGGTGACCTTAAAAGATATAAGGAAAGCTGAGGAATTCCCTAATGCCTGTAAAGATGCCTTGGGGCAATTAAGAGTCGGCGCTGCAGTTGGTACTGGCGCAGATACTGAAGAAAGGGTTAAGGCGCTGGTTGCTGCAGGTGTCGATGTGGTTGTGGTTGATACTTCACACGGTCACTCTCAGGAAGTGATAAATCGTATTATTAAAATAAAACGAGATTTTCCCGAATTGCCATTGATTGGTGGTAATGTTGCAACAGCGGCAGGGGCCAGAGCGCTGGCTGATGCAGGGGTGGATGCTGTTAAGGTGGGCATTGGTCCAGGATCAATTTGTACGACTCGAATTGTAACTGGCGTCGGTGTGCCTCAAATAACCGCAGTAGCTAATGTTGCAGAAGAATTAAAAGACACAGATATCGGGATAATTTCAGATGGCGGCATTCGTTTTTCAGGCGACATTGCCAAGGCTATAGCGGCAGGCGCAAATGTCGTCATGATAGGTAGCTTGTTAGCAGGAACCGAAGAAGCCCCTGGAGAAGTTGAGCTTTATCAAGGAAGATCCTATAAAGCCTATCGCGGTATGGGATCTTTGGGAGCAATGTCTAAAGATCATGGATCAAGAGATCGCTATTTTCAGGATATAGAAGCCAGTGCCGCCAAGTTGGTGCCAGAAGGTATCGAAGGTCGTGTACCATACAAAGGTCCGATGACAGAAATTATTTTTCAATTGAAAGGTGGCATACGCTCGAGTATGGGCCTAACTGGCTGTAAGGATATTGAGGAAATGCGTGTTAAGCCTGAGTTTGTCAGAATAACAGGTGCTGGTGTTTCAGAAAGTCATGTGCATGATGTTTCAATAACCAAAGAAGCCCCAAATTATAGAGTGAGCTAATAAAAGGGAAGCTGCTGGGCCTGCCAATACTTTGTTGAAAGAGAAGTAATATTCAGTCACTTACTGCACAAGTAAGCTCCTTTACCAAATTTCTCTTTCGCCGCGTCCTGGCTTCGCTCTAGACGCTTCTTAAAAAAAAATAGACTTCGATTTACATTAAGAGAACGAGTTAAATGAGTCAAAACATTCACCAACAGAAAATCTTGATTCTCGATTTTGGATCTCAATACACTCAACTCATTGCCCGGCGTGTTCGTGAAGCTGGAGTTTATTGCGAAATACATCATTATGATCTCAGTGAGCAAGATTTTGCTGAATTTGCCCCACAGGGGGTAATCATGTCGGGTGGTCCTGAGTCAGCCAATATCGTTAATGCACCAACAGCGCCAGAATATCTGTTTTCTGCTGGCATTCCCATGCTGGGTATTTGTTACGGTATGCAGACCATGGCTCAGCAGCTTGGCGGATTGGTAGAAAGCTCAGATAAATCCGAGTTTGGACATGCTGCTATTCGTATGCTGGGAGGCAGTCTCTTACTTGGCAATCTCGATAATGTTGTTGAGCAGAATGGGGAGATCAGGCATAACGTCTGGATGAGTCATGGTGATAAAGTGACCCAATTGCCGAAGGGTTTCTCTGTTATTGCTGAGACTGAGAGCGCTCCGATTGCCGCAATGGCTGATGAAAAAAGACGCTTTTACGGTATCCAATTTCACCCTGAGGTGACGCATACACCCGATGGTCAGAGTATTTTAAATCGCTTTGTGCATGATATTTGTGACTGTGAGGCTTTATGGACGCCTGCAAACATTATTGAAGATGCCATCAAAACCATTCGCAAGCAAGTGGGTGAAGACCAGGTGTTGCTAGGGCTTTCAGGAGGGGTTGACTCTTCAGTGGTAGCGGCACTTTTACATGAGGCTATTGGTGATCAATTGACCTGTGTGTTTGTCGATAATGGACTATTGCGCCTACGTGAAGGTGATCAGGTGATGGAAATGTTTGGTCATCATATGGGTATTAAGGTTATACGCGCAGATGCAGAAGAACTGTTTCTGGAAAGGCTATCTGGTGTTGCAGATCCTGAAGCTAAACGTAAGATCATTGGCAACACTTTTATTGAGGTGTTTGATGCAGAAGCCGGGAAAATGGCAGGGGATATCCGCTGGCTAGCACAAGGCACCATCTATCCGGATGTGATTGAATCTGCAGGATCCAAATATGGTACGGCACATGTGATTAAGTCCCACCATAATGTGGGGGGCTTACCTGAGGATATGTCTTTGGATCTGCTAGAGCCCTTGAGAGAGCTGTTTAAAGATGAAGTCCGCAAGATAGGCTTGGCTCTGGGTTTACGCTATGACATGGTTTATCGACATCCCTTCCCAGGCCCCGGTTTGGGCGTACGGATACTTGGGGAAGTTAAAAAAGAGTATTGCGATATATTACGCCAGGCAGATGCAATCTTTATTGAAGAGCTTCACAAAGCCGACTGGTATCACAAGGTGAGTCAGGCCTTTGTGGTGTTCTTACCGGTCAAATCTGTTGGAGTGGTCGGTGATGCACGTCGTTATTCTTACGTATTAGCCGTTCGAGCTGTCGAGACCATCGATTTTATGACTGCTCGATGGGCGCACCTGCCATATGAACTGCTAGAGACAGTCTCCAGTCGAATAATCAATGAGATCAGCGAAGTCTCACGCGTTTCCTATGATATATCCAGCAAGCCACCTGCGACTATTGAGTGGGAGTAATATTATCTGATTGTAAAAATGGTTAAAGCAGCTATTGGTATATTCATTTTCCAATCAAAATGATTCTAATCGTCGTGTGCTCCAAGACTCAGGTTGGTTCGTATATAAGATTCAACTATAGGATCTCCAATGTACCGACACACACTACTCTGGTTCACTAACAACTTGCGTCTTGATGACAACTCCGTCTTTAGTCAAGCCTGCAATAGCGAGCTGTTAACATGCCTCTATATCAAGCACCCCGGAGATAGGTGTACCAATCGATTTGGCTTTAAAGGTATTGGTAATCATAGGCAACAATTTTTAGACCAAGCATTGGCTAGCTTGGACAGCAAACTTGCCCCCCTGAATCAAGAGTTAGAAGTTGTTCAAAGCGATTACGTTGATGCCTTAAGTCAGGTCATCTTGCGTG
>JAURLP010000026.1 GCA_030831165.1 Gammaproteobacteria bacterium
GCCCCCTTCAAGACTAGATCTCCCTGGAGCTTTAAGCTCCCTAAAGTGCCGTTCAAGACTAGGACGTTGATAGGCTGGATGTGTAAGGGTTGTGAGGCCTTGAGCTAACCAGTACTAATTGCACGTGAGACTTGACCATATAATCGCAGGCTTTCTACAATAAAGTCAGATTATGTGATCGTAGCAAAACACAATAAGCAAGGCATAAACGCAGCCGTTTTTTATTAAACAGCAACTTGTACAGAGATAAGATATGTCAACGATTTGGTTTTTATCGCTTTCATTGCGGTGAAGACAAAAAGAATTGCCTGACGACAATAGCGAGTGTGAACCACCTGATCCCATCCCGAACTCAGCAGTGAAACCGCTCAGCGCCGATGGTAGTGTGGGGTCTCCCCATGTGAGAGTAGGACATTGTCAGGCATCAAACTAAGAAAGGCTCGCCCCGTTGGGGTGGGCCTTTTTTTTTAATATTTTTACAGTTCTGACTTCCAATACCTGCGTTAATATTTGGATACAATGTGGTGGCAACCATAATATTATGAGGAAACAAGCCATCAGTTTTTAGTTTGGCATTTCCCAGTAGATCAAGGGCCAAAGGGTACAGGCTTAAGAACGAAAGTATTTGAGGCTATACGTGTGTAGCCAATAATTTGCTATCGTTTATTACCATAGATGCTAGTAATTAATGCTGCGTGAGGTGGCTCTAGATTGATGAGATTGATCACAGGCTACTTCCCTCTCTTGGCTATTGTGGCAGCTGCCATCGGTTTTCTTCTGCCACAAATGTTTAGGCCACTATCTGATTTTATTGTTCCCTTGTTAACCCTCATCATGTTTGCCATGGGGATGACATTAACATTCAGTAATTTTAAAAGTGTGCTAAAAGAGCCACTAAAAATTGCTTTAGGGACATCGTTGCAGTTCATATTGATGCCTTTAACAGCATTTTTAATCAGCCATTTATTTTCTATGGAAAGAGAGTTGATGGTCGGCATGATTTTAGTAGGATGTTGTCCAGGCGGGACAGCGTCCAATGTGGTTTGTTATTTAGCTAAGGGTGATCTTGCTTTATCCATATCTTTAACCATGGTGTCTACTTTTCTTTCTGTAATAGCAACACCATTTTTAACCTTATTGTATTTAGGGCAGGCTATCGAAGTCCCTATTTTAGCGATGATGCTCAGCATCTTGCAGATGGTCATTTTGCCAGTATTTGCAGGCCTTATTTTAAATACATATTTTAATGATAGCCTTGTCAAGCTAGTACCAGCACTTCCTGCTATATCAGTACTGGCCATCGTCTTAATTATTGGTATTGTGGTGGCGCTTAACAGTGACAATTTAGTGATGATAAGTGGACTACTGCTAATTGCAGTTATTCTGCATAATTTATTAGGCATATGTTCGGCATATGTAATATCTAAACGATTTAACTATGATGATAAAACCTGTCGTACTATCGCTATTGAGGTGGGTATGCAAAATTCAGGTTTGGGAGTGGCGCTAGCAACCCAATTCTATAGCTCTCTGGCCGCTTTGCCTGGTGCTGTGTTCAGTTTATGGCACAACTTATCTGGCTCCTTGCTGGCAGGATATTGGTCTAGGAAATAGACAGCATTAACCAGGAGGTGGAATTCGCAGAATGCGGCATAGGTGAGAGCTGAAAACCAAATCGATACTAACGCGATAAATAAAAGCACTTATAAAAGCACTTAAAGCTTGGATAAAAAATAATACGATCCACATAAAGCTGCATATAATAAGTCTCGGTCAGTAATGATTGGCTAGTGCTTGATGAAAAACTTTAAATTGCTAAAAAAGCTAATAATAAGGACAAGTCTAAAACTAAGAATAGGTAACAAAGTTGTTTAAACAAATTCAGAATTATAAAAGTGACCCCATTGAGTCTCTATTTGATCGATTGGCGGCGGACAATAATCCTGCCAAGATTGATCTCGGCATTGGCGTCTATCGTGATGATGCCGGTAGGGTGCCAGTTATGCTGGCTGTTAGACGAGCGGAACAGCAATTATTTGAGAGGGACCTGTCAAAGTCTTACTTATCACCCTTAGGCAATACTGCCTATTGCGAAGATATAGAGAAACTTACATTAGGCCTTAATCACCCGATACTGCGTGAAGGACGCATTGTGTCTGCGCAAACACCTGGAGCCGGTAGCGCCTTACGTGCTGGTGCTGAACTGGTTAATAGCCTAAGTCCTGATTCAGAGCTTTGGGCATCTCAGCCTGTCTGGGGGCACCAACTGGAATTCTTTGACAAGGTAGGAATAAAAATTAATCGTTATCGCTATTATGATCAACAGAATTCAGTGCTCGATTTTAATGGCATGCTGGAAGACCTCAAAGGCATGCGCTCTGGCGATATCTTTTTAGTGCATGGCTGTTGCCATAACCCAACCGGTCAGGATCTTAATCTTCAGCAATGGAAAGCACTCGCCGATATCGTCAATCAGACGGGTGCACTACCTTTCGTTGATGTCGCTTATCAGGGCTTTGGCGAAGGAATCGAAGAGGATGTAGCCGGAGTTCGTTTATTTGCTGAGAACGTCCCACAAATGCTATTGACGGTATCTTCTTCCAAGTCTTTTGGTATTTACCGCGAGAGAGCGGGAATATTGTCCGTTATCGTATCTTTGGATGATGGAACAGACCTTAACAGTGTCCGCCTTAAACTGCGTGATACGGTCAGACAGCTTTATTTTATGGCGCCTGATCATGGTCCTGCGGTCGTTCATGAAATTATGTCGACTCCTGAATTGAAACAGCTCTGGCGTCAGGAATTGGATGAGGTTCGAATCCATATCACTGAAATGCGACGTTTGCTGCGTTTGGCGATAGAAAAAGCCAATCCGGATTTTGATGCAGAGTTTATAGAGCGCCAGCACGGCATGTTTTCCTGCCTGCCAATCACTGAAGAAGAGCAGCAACTCATGGAGCAAAAATATCATATTTATATGCTGCCCAATGCCCGAATGAACGTAGCCGCAATGAATAACAAGCAATCAGCCATACTGGCAAAGGTGTTTGCCGAAATCAGAGCGGCCAGAGCAAACTAATTCGGTATTTTGGTTTACACCGAGGCTTTATAAGATATTGATAAAAATTCAATGTATAAGCCCGTCAAGTAATAGAGCCAACAAGGTGATGCATTTGAATAAGGAGTTTTAACAGTGAGCAAAGTCGTTAGTATCGGTCTGGCATTGGTTATTGGGCTTGTTTTTGGTCTTATTGGCAGTCAGTTCATCATGCCTGCCGATGAAGTTGTCACCGTCTTGACTGATGCTGCTTCAGTACAGGTAGATTCTACAGAACCTAGCAGTTTTAGTGCTGTTCCTGGAGCGATCGGTGCTCAGGATATTTCGGGTCCCTATGAAGTAGTGCAGGGTTGGCCTCAGGATTTGGCTTCGTTGCCAGGCCATGAAGCATGGACCTATGGTGGCGCCAGAGGAATTTTCGCTGAAAGCCCTGATCGAGTATTTCTTTTGGGGGGAGGAGAGCTCCCAAATATACAACGTCCTCAGATGCGCCAGTTAACGGATATTGGCCCCAATGTACTGTTTCCTGTTGCTGGTTTGCCTTGGCGCAATGCCAATCTGGCAACGCCGCCGGGGAGTGGGGGCTCACGGCAAGATCCCGGTATTGGCATGGAGGTATGGCGTGGGACTGAACCGCCGTTTCGTGAGATGGGTGTGGACGCCCGTTGGCATCATTCCATTATTGTGGTTAATCGTGAAGGCCAAATCATAGAAGACTGGACACAATGGGATGATTTATTCAAACGGCCTCATGCTATTTATATCAGTCCATATGATCCAGAAAAGCGTGTCTGGGTTGTTGATGATCACTCACATGCGATTTATATTTTTTCCAACGACGGCCAGCAACTTCTACAAACACTTGGTACACCCGATGTGGCAGGTGCTGATGGGACACATTTTAATCGGCCAACATTTATAGCATGGGCGCCTGACGGAAGTTTTTATGTTGCCGATGGTTATAACGGTACGCGCGTTGCTAAATTCGATGCCGAGGGTAATTTCTTGCTGGATTTTGGTTTGTCAGGTGAGCCTGGCACTGAAACCAGACCCGGCTATATGAACAATGTTCACGGCGTTGCTGTCGACCCAAATACAAGTCGGGTTTTTGTTAATGACCGAGATAATCATCGTATCCAGATATTTGATGCCCAAGGTAACTATCTATCAGAATGGCGTATTAACGTCAGCCCTTCGAGCCTTCATTTTATTCAAATTGGCGCCGATGGAAATGCCGTGGTTTTCGACAGGAACACCCATAAGATGCTGAAATATGACCTTGAAGGGCACCTGATTTATTCCTGGGGGACGATTGGTACCTTTCCGGGCACGCTTTGGGGTGTGCATGGCATGTCTACTGATCAAGAGGGGAATTTATACGTGGCTGAAGTCGACGCCGGGCGTTTTCAGAAATTCAAGCCTCGTGAAGGCGCTAATCCATTGGCTCTGATTGGCAGGCCGGTTTATGCTGCATGGCAATAACGAGAAACAAAGAATAAGGTTAGTAGGTGTTAAGTTTAAAAGATTTTAAATGGGCTGTAATGGGCCGTATAGATAGTGATTAGATAGATCATGGTTAAGAGATAGATACTTTCTTTTCTTTAGCAGCAATTTCCTGCAACATTTTCAGCATCAATCGTAAAAGCAATAGTTGCGTATTATCTTGGCATATATAAGGCTGTTTAAAGGGCTTTGTAAAAGCCAAGTGAGTGAGCATTTATCACTTGGCCTTTTCTTACAAAGAAGCTATTGCTCAACGGAAGTTCAAGCCTTCTATCCAGCTCACCATGGCATGTCGTTCGCCCGCTGTTACAGGGGTGACCATATGTCTGACAAAGGATGGGAAGATGATAATCGTGCCCTGTTTTCGGACTAATTCCTTAGCGGGGCAGAGCTCAGGGGGCAGATCGAATATTAAATCGCCCCCTTCATATTCTGCAGAATCAGATAGCTGTACCGAAAATGACAGTTTGCGCTGAAACATATTGTCATTACACCAGGTAATATCTTCATGCCAGTTATAAAAGCCCTCTTCACTGGCCAGGTATTTTGCATATTGCACATCAATCACTTTTTGAATTTCAAATCCAAAGGTAGAACGATTAGCAGCAATGGCATGGTCAAACACAATATCAAATAGCACTTTGTGTTTAGCATTACTGTAATTAAAAAACTTTATCTTGGAGCGTCTCGAGTCATTCTTCTTATCGCCCTTGTTAAGTGATTCTTTTCTATTGCCAACCAGGCCTTCAGCATCGGGGATCTCAGCACCCATACGTTTAATTTCTTCACACAGCTCGGGAGCGATTCGGCTCTCCCAGATACACCACCAGTTTTTCATTTTGACTCTTTCTCCTACTAATAGGGCTTAATAATAGCTAAAAAGGTTAATGCTAAACTAACGCATTTTAATCGGCGTTATGTTAGCACTAGATTAATGTCCATGCAGGTTCATCAGAGCATTAAATCTCTAATTTATTGGGAAACTTGATATATATCCAAGCTTTTTGAGTACTTTTTTTAGGGCAAAAAAAACGGCCACCCTTCAAGGAAAGATGGCCGCGTTTTTGACTTACTAAAGAATTACAGTTTTAGAAGTTATATTTCGCTCTAACACCGTAAGTCTGTGGGTTGCCGTAAAGTACCTGAGCCTGACGGGCTGAAGCAATGTAAAGCTCATCAGTCAGATTCATGATGTAACCCTGAACGGTCCAATTGTCATTCTCATAAGTAAGAGAGAAATTCAATATTGAACGTTCGTCTTGCAGGTTGTATAGCTGTTGATCCAAGGCTGAATAGTTCTCATCAGTGTAAGAATAATCCAAACGAGGAGTCAAGGTTCCTGCACCGAATGGAATCGCATAGTCGATACCAAGGTTATAAGATAACTCAGGTGCCTGAATCATTTGCTGTCCAGTATAGGTCTGCACATATGGCGTGTAGTCAAAACAATCACCATTAGGCGTACCAGGTGCTGTTAAGCCAGTAGATGGCGTAGTACCACCGACACCACATTGTGGCTGGTAAGCAAAGTTGTTGTTTAAAGAAGCATCTGTACTAGCCCAAGCTGGTAAAGAACCCAATGGTACGTCTGATGCTGTACCAATTTCAGAATCCTGCCAAGCAAATGAAAAGTTAAGACCCAAATTGCCAATAAAGGTTTGAGCTGAAGCTTCAACACCATACATCTCAGCATCACCAATGTTTGAGTTGGTGAATGAAGAACCGATAGGATCTGTTCTGACGAAGGTCTCACCTTGCATACCTCTATAATCCATCATGTAGAAGCCCAGATCACCAGTAATAAGGCCATCCATGATTGAACCTTTCCAGCCTAGCTCATAATCATCTACTTCTTCAGGAGCTACACCAGAACCAGCAAAACTACCTGCTTTATAGCCTCGGGCATAGAAAGCATAAAAATAGTCCGTGTCAGTTGGCGACCAGTTCAGACCCACTTTATAAGTCATCACTTCATTGTCAACACCATCAGCTTCCAGTGAGTTAACTGCTTGGAAAATGGTAAAACATTCATAAGAAGGAACGGCACCATTCAAGTCTGGAGCAAGGCCCACTGTTGTACCGAAGACACCAACTTGCTGACAGTTTTCAGGGCTCCATGCTGCACTACCAACATGGTCTGCACCAGGCTGACGAAGCACAACACGAGTTTGTGAGTGACTATCATCATGATTGTAACGTAGACCAACAGCCAATTCTAACTCATCAGTAAGTTGGTAGTTGTATTGACCAAAAATCGCTTGGTGCTCAACAGTGGTTGGGGCAATGATGTGAGTCCATGTTGTTGGTACAACTAACGGTCCACAAGCTACCTGGGTACCATCATTTTGCCATCCGCAGGCACTGTTAGCATTTTGGTTACCTGGAATTTGAAGGTTAACAGGGGTGGTTCTGTGGAAATCGAATACACCCACAATCCAGCTGTTTTCTTCACTTTCAGCAGATGACAAAGTGATCTCATGGGTCCAAGAACTATTGCTTTCATCCAGGCTGAAACGCGTTGGCCAAAGAGGAACACCAGAGTTACCGCCATTGTTATCGCCAGATTTCCACTGCAGCATTTCAGTGAACAGTTTGTTATGACCTGATTTGGCGTTTATCGTCATCCCATTTCCCAACTCATAAGTCAGGAACATAGACCACTGCTGATTTTCTTGGAAATCAGAGTCAGGGAATTGCTGATTAATTTCAAAAGGGTTAGTCGGTGAATATTCACGGTATTGTGAAAAAGTTGTAACTGGAACTGGGTTACCAGTTACAGGATCTGGAATGGTAGTTTGGAAAGGCAGTGTTTTTGGCTTACGAACATCACCAAAATGATCTACCCGGTTTTGTTCAACTTTAAAAATGGCCTCAAATTGATCATTGGGTTGCCACAACAAGCTCAAACGTACCTGGCGGTTTTCAAGGCCACCTGGAGAGCGAATTTCCTGACCATTACCGAATACATTTTGGCCGATGTTTTTATAGAAGCTCTCTCTTTCTTCAGTGTTCCAGGCAATACGTGCTGCCCAGGTATCACTCATAGGAAGGTTAAGTGCACCAGTCACAGCATTATGCTGGTAATTACCCATACGGCCTTCTACAAAGCCGTTAATGCCATCAAAGTTAGGGTTAGCAGAGTTGACCAGAATCGCACCACCGGCAGCAGACTGTCCAACGAAAGTACCCTGTGGTCCACGCAATACCTCAATAGTACCTACGTCGAAGAAACCACCGTTCAAGCCCATTGGCTCACCGTGAGTTTGGCCATCGTTAACAACCTGCACACCCATCTGTACAGACGGTGCGAAAGTGTTGTTACCAATACCACGGATGTTGATGTCGTTACCCACACCGTTATTGGTGATCTGGATACCAGGCATAGCATTTTGTAGGTCTTGAAGTTGCGAAATGCCACCAGCGGACAACATGTCCTGGTTAAACACTTCCATGGAAATAGAAGTTGTCTGTTCTGTAGCTTCACGACGCTCGGCCGTAACAACCACTTCTTCAATCTGACGTTGCGCAAAGCCGGCGTTGGCACCCATGCCAACAGCTACTGCGGTAGCGATAGAAAGTGTAAGCGGTCTAATCTTGTAAGATTTGGATTTCATGGAATCCACCCCCTTATTTTATTGAGATTTATAGGTTTTAACTCTTTATGGCACAGGAAATACAATAACAAAAATCACAAAAAACACAGTATTAAGCCATGCTTATTGAGAAAATATTATGGATTCCCGATTCCAGCGGTCATCTTGCCACGTATTTAAAGGAAATAAAAGCCTTTTTGAGATAAAAATTCTCTGAGAATTAATTTGTTTCTACTCACTTTGAGACTGGAACAATAAAACATAAAATAAAATTTAAAATCAATCGCTTAAATGATAAATATAATAAAGTTTATTAAAGTCTGAAAAGAGAGTGTGAGATGGTTAATTTTTTATGGTTTTGTTCGTTTTTTTTTTGCAAACATATTCAAACTATTTGTTGCCAAGCCTATGCCTTTTTCATTTGGCTAGAGTTTGTGTTTGCAGTTTCAATCCAGCTAATTCAGATTTCGAGGAGCCAATAAATGCAATCATTATAGAAAGCCCTACAAATCTACATTTGGATAATTAAATAACCCTGCTGGGCAAGGTTTTACCTAAAAAAAATGCATCTAGGTTATCTATGGCAAGCATGCCCATGGCCGTTCGAACTTCCATAGTGGCTGATCCGATATGAGGAAAAAGGCTCACATTGTCCAAAAGACGTAACTTTTCAGGGACCTGCGGTTCATTTGCATAAACATCCAGGCCGGCGCCGGCAATTCGCCCTGTAGTCAAAACTTCTATCAATGCTGCTTGATCGACACAGTTTCCCCGCGCAGTATTAATAAAGTAAGCACTGGGTTTTAATTTGGCCAAGTGAGATGCATTGATCAATGGGCTTGGCCCACCTCCGGGTACATGTATAGAGACCACATCGGCTTCAGCCATCACCTCATCAATGCTGCTAAACTGTTCAGCTGCAAAATCCAGATTGGCAACAATTGAGCGATTATAGAAAATCACTTTCATGCCCAAGCCAAAGATTGCGCGTCTTGCGGTAGCTTGGCCTATGCGCCCCATCCCGATGATACCAAGTGTTTTTCCTTGCACACTGCAACCAAGCCCTTCAGTTAATGAAAAGTCATTCCAGCGATTCTCTCGTAATTTAAGTTCAGCTGCGTAAGCTCGCCGAGTACTTGCCAGAATTAATAAAAGGGCGATGTCAGCGGTGGCGTCGGTCAGTACATCAGGGGTGTTTGTGACTGCAATACCCTTTACGCGAGCGGTATCGATATCAATATTGTTATAACCGACGCCTATATTGGCGATGATACGAAGCCGGCAGTCAGGGGCTTGTAGAATACTACTATCAATCTGATCACTTACAGTTGGAACCAAAGCATCGTATTCGCTCATTGCCATTAACAGTTGAGACTTGCTCATGGCCTTGTCATCAAGGTTCAGGCTCACCTTATAGGATGCACGTAAACGCGCTTCAACTGGCTCTGGTAATTTTCGAGTAACCAATACTCTGGTTTGGCTATTTTTCATGTCAATCAGCTTTTCAGTAGCAGAATTTCAAAAGGAGATTATTCCAGTATGCTTTTCTAAGCAATTATTTGTATAGTTGATAGCAAGATGCATAACTGATGGTCAATGACTCCTATGATAAAAACATTTACTAAGGCTTCTCACATGAAATTATTTTTTATTGCTGGTTCGTTGCTGTTGTCAACAATATCCTTTGCGCAGTCCCAGTCCGCTTCGGTTGTGCCTCGTTTTGAGCTGGATCTATTTTGGCCACAAGTCCCAATGCATGAAAATTGGTTGACAGGTGGTCTGGGCGGTATGTGTATGGGGCAAAGAGACGAAGTTTATCTGTTGAATAGACAAAATGTAGTAGAGGCTGATCTTGATGCTGCCATCCTGGCGCCGCCGGTTATAGTGCTTAACAAGCAAGGAGAGGTGATCAATGGCTGGGGCGATCCTGATCTGATAGGTGGGCGTTTGCACGATTGCCATGTTGACAGTGCTGGGGATGTCTGGATAGTGGCTGCGGCTACCGGTTATATCCAAAAATACTCCGCGGATGGAGAGCTGCTAATGCAGCTTGGAGAAAGCGGACGCTATGACTCTTCCGATGGGACTCGTGAAGGTACTCCGCTTAATTCAGACAGGGCCAGTTTTTTTCTGCCTGCTGCCATTGATGTTGACACTAGCACGGGCGAAATTTTTGTCGCCGATGGAGAAGTGCCCGGGGGCAATACCCGGATTGCAGTATTAAATAGAAATGGCGAGTTTTTAAGGCAGTGGCGTTTAACAAGGCAGGCAGGCGAAGAAGATATTTTTGCCGGCCCTCATTGTCTGCGCCTCTCAAATGATGGTCTGGTATATGTCTGTGATCGTAGCGGTAATCGTATACAAGTGTTTAATCAGCAAGGGCAAATAGAGCAGATTATTAATGCTCAATTTGACCCGCTTACATCACCGCTAGGAAGAGACAGTGGTAATCGGGGTAATGCTGTGGTTTTGGCGTTTTCAGCTGATCCAGAGCAGCGTTATTTATACCTCATTAACCAAAACAGTGTGCGAATCGAAGTGTATGATCGTTCAAGTGGTGAGGTCTTAACGAATTTTGGAAGTGGGCCCGGGCGTTATCGAGGGCAGTTTGAATTACCCCATGGGATTGGGGTTGATTCGGAAGGCAATGTCATTATTGCCGAACAAGAGGGCCGTCGCGTCCAGAAATTTAACATTCTCGGTTTGGCGCCTTGAATCAAGTTAAATCTAGACCTGTAGGTGAATCAGTTCCCCATGTAAAAACCACTTAGCGCAAACTAAGTGGTTTTTTTGGATTGATCGGCGAGCTCTAATGTTCGCTATCTTAGAACGGATAGTGTTCCGCTTGAGTGGCAACCGTAATCCAGCGTAATTCAGTAAAGGCATCGATGCCCGCTTTGCCGCCAAAACGACCATAGCCGGAATTTTTCACACCACCGAACGGAATCTGGGCTTGATCCTGCACTGTGGGGCCATTGACATGACAGATACCAGATTTAATTCTCCGCGCAACGCCAAGGCCTCTGGCAATATCGCGGGTAAATACGGCAGACGACAGTCCGTATTCGGAATCGTTTGCTATATTGATGGCTTCTTCTTCATCTTTGGCGCGAATCACAGCAACCACAGGGCCAAAGGACTCTTCACTGTAGAGTCTCATCTCAGCAGTTACATCGCTGACGACATTGGCAGGCATTAAGACACCATTGGCGTCTCCCCCGCAAAGCCTGGTCGCGCCTTTTTCAACCGCATCGGCAATCAAACTTTCAACATGATCAACAGATTTGCGATGTACGACAGCGCCCAGCGGTGTTTTTCCTTCGGTGGGGTCGCCAACAGCCAGTTGATCGACTTTGGCTTTGAATTTTGCCAGAAATTCATCGGCTATAGCGTCAACGACAATGACTCTTTCAGTCGACATACATATTTGACCCTGATTCATGAAAGCACCAAAAGCGGCGGCATCAACAGCAGCATCCAGATCGGCATCTTCCAGAACCAGTAATGGAGCCTTACCGCCGAGCTCAAGCAATACAGGTTTAAGATTGGTCGCGGCACGTTGAGCAATTATTCGCCCAACATTTGAAGAGCCAGTAAAGTTAATTCTTCTTACTGCAGGATGATCGATTAAGGCACCGACTATCTCACCGGCATCTTCGGGGGTGTTGGAGATGAAATTAACTACTCCATCACCAAAACCGGCTTCCATGAAGGCGCTGGCAATAAGATAGTGAGTTCTTGGACATTGTTCTGATGCTTTAAAGATAACTGTGTTGCCGCAAGCCAGAGGCACAGCAATTGATCTGACCCCCAAAATAATAGGCGCATTCCATGGAGCGATACCAAGGATAACGCCAACAGGTTCTCTCAATCCCATGGACAATTGGCCAGGCTTATCAGATGGAATGACTTCACCATTTATCTGAGTGGTTAAAGAGGCGGCTTCTCTGACGATAGATACTGCCAGCATTAAATTAAAACGCGCCCAACCTTCAGTAGCGCCAATCTCACCCATCATGGCAGCGACAAAATCATCAGCCTTTGACTCCAGGGCGTCAGCCGCGCGATTCAAGACTGCTCTTCTTGCGTTTGGGCTTTGCGTTGACCATTCTGGAAAAGCTTTATTGGCTGCTTCGGCGGCACTATTTGCATCCGAAACCGATGCTGCTGAAGCGACAGTCACTACCTCGCCTGACAGGGCGCTTTTGATTTCCAGATGCTTGCTTGTGTCTTGACTCTTGCCGCCTATTAATAATGGGATCTTCGATGTGGACATTGTCACTCCTTGGAAAAATATTGATTAAACTTTGTGGCGCGCTGGCGTTAAATTATGAACAGCTTAACTCGAAATAGGCGACACTATTTTCTTTTCTATAATCTTGAAGGCAGCCAATATAGTGTGAGGGTTTGGATAATTCAATTAATTTTTAAGCTCACTAATATAAGTTTTTAAGAATGCACTTTGATTACAGTCTATATTATATGAAGCTTATTTGATGATAAGAATATGACTGCTAGCCGGGTATAGCCATTCAACGCCTCTTTGCGTCACTACTGCATCATCTTCCAGCGGAATCCGGATTTTTGCATTATCCCATTCCGGATTAGCGGTATAAGCAAATAATTCTATTGAAATAAGGTTTGATGGTCTTAATTCATAAGTGAGCTGTTCAGGATTAAAAAATGCCAGTGAAGGACCTATTCCATGCCCCCAGTTACCAACTGAGTGAGGGCCTATCACAACATCCGTGACGCTTATGTCTGAGCTTGGCTGATTGAAAGCGATTTGATTAAACCCGGCAGCTCTAATAGCTTCCCAGGTGGCATCCAGAGCAATTTGAGCACTGGCGGCAGGTTTGATAGACCTTTTCATGATCTCCCTCACTTCAAGGGCCTGATTGAAAGCATGTTGAATCCCGTCAGGAGCTTTAGTTTCGCCATCACGCAGAACATATGCAATCCGCTTCATATCGGTATAGAAATCCAGAAAGCCAACACCCCAGTCCAGCATGAGCAAATCGCCATGTTGAATAATTCGATCCGTGGACGTTGCTGCAATTCCATCAGGCCCCGTGACATAAACAGAAGGCATATCAAAAGATGATTCCAGACCACGGCTTAATTGCTGGTCGGACATCCACCAGGCAACATCTTCAAGGGTGGTCACACCGGGGGTAATGACTTCATTTGAGAATGCTCGTTCTGCGATTTCGCGGCTAATCTCGCCAGCCTCTGCAAAGGCGGCGATTTCTACTGTGGTGCGTGTTGAGCGAAAATCTGAAACAAAACGTTCTGCTGAAACCAGCCGATTACCATAGATACCCAGCGTCTCTCTTAAATGCAAGTATGAGGTGTGGGACAGGCCATCAGCGCCCCCAATTGAATCGGCCATGTTGATACCAATACGCTCAGGGTTACGCTCAGTGACATAGTCGACAAGTTCATCAGCACTGCCAAAGTAATCATAAACGCCGCATTGTTCCAGGCGATAGCCTTCAGCGCCCAGCACTGCACGCTCAACCCGTTCGCCTTGATTGGTAAATATATAATATGCCCAACCAGTCACATAACCACGGCCAAGGGCCTCCCAAAGAGGGTCAAGGTTGCCTTCGCGCATGACAACGATCCACATATCCAGATTATTTTCCTGCATTGCAGAGGGCATGATCAGGTCAAATTTTTCTGAGCGAATCTGGCACATCCGCTCCCAGCGTGCTCGCGCCTCCTGGGAGTAGGCCGTGTTTGAGGTAAAAACCAAAGTGGACAAGACCAATACGAAGGTGTTGGCAGTTAGTAAAGTTGTTGCAGATAAGAAGCGCTTGAACATAGTGATCCTGTAAGGTTTTTTTATTAGGGTTCTTTAAGAAGTTTTATAAAGAATTCTAAAAGCGATCCTGCAGCTTATAAAATAATCGTCTATTAAACAAATCCAAGGCCAATGAAGTGCATAATTAATAAACTTGCATAGTCATTAACAGAGAGGTTGAGCTGAGCTTTTGGAGCCAGTCAGGATGGCTTCCCTTGATGCTTATATCAAAAATTAATATTACTTGGCCCAATTTTAATTTTCATTAAATTTGCTTTAGTTATATTAGGCGTCCATACTATTTGCATAATTAAGTTTGCACAGTCAGTTTGCTGAGAAAGAGGAAGGAACATTGAAGATGATAAAAATTATTAGCCTGGTGATTTGCATGGCTTTCATGAGCTCTTTTGCATGGGCGCAGTCCGCTAATGACTGGGAATCGGGTGAGCAGATTTTCGATAAGATTTGCCAGTATTGCCACACTCAGGGAGTCGGTCCGGTGTTAACCGGCCGGAATCTGCCGCCAGTATATTTCACTACAATAGCCCGCAATGGACTCAACGCAATGCCAGCCTTCAGACCGACTGAACTATCGCCAGAGGATCTTGAAAAAGTGGCTAACTTTTTGAGCCAAAGCGCTGGCGAGGGGAACCAATGAGTATGGATTTTTCCAGACGTCAGAGTTTAAAACTGGCGGCAGGCGCTGGGCTACTTGCTGTGATGCCGCTATCTTCGGCTACTGCTCTGGTGCCAGAACATGTATACGTGGTTACCAGAGAGGGTAGTGCAGGTGCCGATTTCGAGCAGTATACGAAAGAGTCTTTAGAGATAAGTTCAATTCGGATTGAACGCAACAATTATGACAGTATCTTAACTATCGCCAATCTGCCCAAAGGGTCTTTGTTGCTTGGCTTGGTTAGTGAGGCTGAAAAAGTATTGATTGATGCCGCCGTGTATGATCGACGAGGGTTCGTTCATATGACTGCGCGGAAAGATGCATCTATTTCCGGTGCTAGGATTGGTGAGCTCGCTGATTTGACCGCTCAGGCTGCAAGTGCCCGGTCACAGGGTATGGCTTTTGAAAAAGCTCATGATCCTGAAATCACAAAGGCTTCTTTAATCAGTTTTTATGCCTATTTATGAGTCGCTGTATAAGGGCTTTTACTAATAATATTTTAGGAGAATTTAATGGCCGATTTTAATGTACTACCCGATGGTGTGTCTGCTGAACAATTTGGCAATGCCATTGAAGAATATGCCGCAATCGTCGGTGATGAAAATGTTTTTGTTTCTGCAGACAACCTGGCCAGTTACAACAAAATTATGATCCCTGCTGATAACGCGGATCATGCCCCTTCGGGTGCTTTGGCGCCAGCGTCTGTTGAAGAGGTTCAGGCAATTATAGGCGTTTGTGATAAGTACACGATTCCTGTCTGGCCAGTTTCGACAGGTAAAAACTTTGGTTATGGATCGGCAGCTGCAGCGACCAGAGGCCAGGTGATTCTGGATTTGCGTCGAATGAACAAGATAATTGAAGTGGATGCCGAGCTGGGAACTGCTCTGGTGGAGCCCGGTGTCACCTATCAACAGTTAAAGGATTATCTTGAGGAAAATAACATTCCTCTGTGGCTGTCTCCGCCAGCACCTTCTTCCTTGGTTAGCCCCTTGGGCAATGCGGTAGACAGAGGGGTCGGTTATACGCCCTACGGTGATAATTTTTTCTTCTCTTGTGGAATGGAAGTGGTCTTGGCCAATGGTGAAGTGCTTCGAACGGGTATGGGCTCCATGCCTAACTCTACTTCATGGCAGGTGTTTAAATGGGGCTATGGACCCTCACTGGATGGAATATTTACGCAATCTAATTATGGTGTCGTCACCAAGCTTGGCATGTGGTTAATGCCTCAACCGCCAGCATTTAAAGCCTTTGTTATCCGCTATCCTGATGATGCTGATATCGAAAAAGCCATTGAAACAATCCGACCGCTCAGAATTGCACAGATCATTCCCAATGCGGTGGTGATCGCGCATGCTTTATGGGAAGGAGGCGCGGAAGTTGTACGTTCTGACTATTATCAGGGAGAAGGTTCCATTTCTGATGAGGCAGTGGAAAGAATGAAGTCAGACCTCGGCATGGGGGCATGGAATATTTATGCTGGACTCTATGGTACACCTGAGCAAATTGCATTGAACTGGGACATTGTCAGAAATACCTTTGCCGGCACTGGGGCCATTATTCAGGATGAAAATGATTTGGCTGGCAATCCGACCTTCGATTATCGAGCCAAATTAATGCGTGGTGAAATGACCCTGAAAGAATTTGGCCTTTATAACTGGCGTGGAGGCGGTGGATCTGCCTGGTTTGCTCCTGTGGCACAAGCCAGAGGCTCTGAAGGTTTAGCACAAATGGAGTTGGCCAAAGAGATCCTGGGCAAATACGGTTTTGACTATGTCGCTGAGTACATTGTTGGCTGGCGTGAAGGTCATCATATTATTGACCTCTTGTTTGATAAAACCAACGCTGAAGAGACTGAACGGGCGAACCAGTGTTTTGATGAGCTTTTAAGAGAATTTAGTGAACGCGGCTGGGGCTCTTATCGCACAAACATCGCCTTCATGGACAAAGTCGCCAATACCTTTGGTCCGGTTAAACGAGATGTCGATCAAAAAATTAAGCGAGCTTTGGACCCCAAAGGAATCATCGCACCCGGTAAGTCAGGCATTTATATTTAATTTCCGTTGAATTTTTGCTTATCGGTTCTCCAACTATCTTCTATTTGCCAATTAGTTAATAATTATTGCTACTGGGTAAATAGAGGATATTTTCTGAAGCATGCTAATCCATGAAAAAAGCTACGGCAGGCCTGTAGAGCTTGGATCCTATCCTCTTGAAGCATTACCCAGGGATCTTGATGTCATTGATGAAGAAAGCAAGCTTCCTCCTGTACGTGAAGAGCATTATATTGCCTCGACTAAAACACTGGCAAAAGCTACAAATTTATATGCGAGCTATTTCGAAGCTTACTTTGAGGGAGATGTAAGTCCAGTCTTGGCGCCAGTCCCGAAATCATTAGAGCGCAGAAGTGTTGACATGAAAGGCGCCGTTTACTTCCTTGATGCCTCTCACGCAGGAATATGCAAAATCCCGGAAAATGCCTGGTTAATAGATGCAGTACGAGCTGGGCATTCCTTTGCCATTGTTTTTAGTGTCGCTTATGGCAGATTGCCTGAGCAGGAAAATTTAGCCCACGAATGGTTGACTGCCACAGAGCATGATATTGCTCGAATGCGCTGCGCCGGGATTGCCGCTTCAATATCCGGGTATATTCGACGCTTAGGGTTTAGGGCGCAATCACATATAGAAGGGAATAGCTTGCTGGACCTTAATCGACTGGCAGTGTTGTCAGGAATTGCTGAGCGCACAAGCGATAGCTCAAGCGTTCAGAGTCCTTTTCTGGGCAAGGATTTTGCGTTAGCTGTAGTTTCAACGGATTATGAATTAGCTGCTGATTCTCCTTTCAAGGCAGATTCCAAAGTGAGTAAATTCAGTAACTGGAGAGGCATCAACGGTGCCATGTCATTGCGAGAAATAAACCGACGAAATAAACGACAAAGCCATCTAAGTGCTTATCCGATGGAGCAAGTAAAAAGAGTTGAACGGCCGACGACACTGATTCTCGATGATGAAGTGCCACGTGTCCCTAAAAGAGCTGCGTTCTTTGCTCGAGCAAGAGTTGGGGATCTGGGAGAAAAAGCTCAGAAAGAAGTTGCACGATTTGCTGTTAAACATCCCTTAACCGCCGGATTGGTGCCATTGCTGGCGACCTTAGCGAGCAAGCAGGAAGGTGAGGTCGCGCCGGTCAGTAGCGCGGAGTTCAATGATCCTCTCGCAAACGCTAAGGCTTTGAAATCTTTGGCATATCATTTAGGGGCTGACCTAACCGGTATTTGTGAAATACCTCGTTATGCCTGGTATAGCCACCATATGGATGGTACAGAAATAGAGACTTATCATCGCTATGCCGTCGTCATGTTAATAGATCAGGGTCACGGCACCATGGAAGGTGCCAGCGGCGATGACTGGATTTCTGGCGGGCAGTCAATGCGTGGTTATCTTCGTGGGGCAGAAATTGCTGGCATTATGTCAGAGTTTTTAAGAAAAAAGGGTCACTCTGCTCGACCCCACACTCAGGCAGACAGTGATGTACTGCACATACCATTGGTGCTATGGGCAGGTTTGGGAGAACTTAGCCGCATTGGTGAGCTTGTTTTAAACCCCTATGTTGGTCCCAGATTTAAATCAGTCGTATTAACCACAGATATTCCACTTGAAGTGGATAAGCCCATTGATTTTGGTCTGCAATATTTTTGTGAAAACTGCTTGAAGTGCGCCAGAGAATGTCCAGTTAGCGCTATTCCGTTTAAAGAAAAAGTAATGTTCAACGGCTATGAAATCTGGAAGCCAGATGTTGAACGTTGCACGAGATATCGCGTAACAAATCAAAAAGGGTCAGCCTGCGGTCGCTGTATGAAAACCTGTCCCTTAAATAAGGTTGTTACCGCAGATGGGTCTTTATTGCATCGAGTAGGTACTTGGCTTGGTGTTCATGCGCGCTGGCTAAAACCAATAATGGTCCCTATCGCTGTGCTTTTGGATGATAGCCTAGGTTTTGGGAAGCGTAACCTTTTAAAAAAATGGTGGTTAGATCTGGAAATTGTAGATGGTGTTTGTGTGCTGCCAAAAGCAACTAATCAACGAGATATTGATATGAAAAAAGATATTTCTGGTGATAAATCTCCGGTTGGTTATTATTCTGCTAATGTGATGCCACCTCCAAACTCAAGAGAAGCAGTATTGCTCAATCACCGTGAAGCAGTTAAACGGGGAGAGGAATTGGAAACCGTCAGTGCAGCTAAAACCAGACATCAGGATATGGGTGAAAGACCTGCACACTATATTCCTACTAAAAACATATAATTGAGCACAATTAACCAATAGATTTCATCAAACAAGTGGTAGATAAGGATACGAAATGAGCAATACTTCATTTAAACCGGGTCGGCATTTTTTACAAATTCCAGGCCCATCAAATGTTCCAGACAGTGTTTTACGTGCTATGGCACAGCCGGTCATTGATCATAGAGGCCCTGATTTTCCAGCCTTAACCTTTAATATTCTTGAGCAGATAAAGCCTGTATTTAATACTGAATCTCCGGTTTTTATTTATCCAGCATCGGGGACAGGCGGCTGGGAATGTGCACTGCTGAACGCCCTTTCACCTGGCGACAAAGTGCTCGCTTTTGAGACGGGGCACTTTGCTACCTTATGGAAAGAAGTCGCTGACAAACTGGGTCTGGATGTGCAATGGATACTGGGCGACTGGCGCCATGGAGTAGATCCTGAAAAAGTAGAAGAAGCTCTTACACTGGATACTCAGCACAGCATTAAAGCGGTGCTCGCAGTTCATACTGAAACATCGACAGGTGTAACCAGTCAAATAAGTAAAGTTCGTCAGGCGATTGATGCAGCAAATCATCCGGCTTTATTTTTTGTGGATGCCGTTTCCTCTCTGGCATGTACGGAGTACTTACATGACGACTGGAAAGTGGATGTCACTGTCAGCGGGTCACAAAAAGGTCTGATGCTACCACCAGGGCTTAGTTTTAATGCCGTTAGTGAGAAAGCGCTGGCAGCGTCCAAACAGTCAAAATCGCACCACTCCTATTGGCGCTGGGATGCCATGCTTAGTTTTAATGAAAAAGGCTATTATCCTTATACGCCCAGTACAAATTTACTTTATGGCCTGCAGGAAGCCTTATCTTTATTGCATCAGGAAGGCCTTGATAATGTGTTTGCCCGACATCGTCGTTTTGCTGAGGCAACTCGACGAGCGGTCAATGCCTGGGGACTGGAAAATATATGTTTAAATCCTGATGAATTTTGTAATTCAACAACGGCGGTTTTGGTACCAGAAGGGCAAAATGCGGACGCTTTGCGAGACATTATTTTACGTCGTTTTAATATGTCTCTTGGCACCGGGCTGGGAAAACTCAAGGGTAAAATTTTCAGGATAGGGCATATTGGGGATTTAAATGAGCTCATGCTTGCTGGCACTCTGAGTGGTGTTGAGATGGGCCTGGGTCTCTCCGGGATTCCTTATAAAAAAGGCGGCGTAAATGCGGCACTGGACTATCTGGCTGAACCGGAATAAGGCTAGATAAAAATAATAAAAGGATTACATAATGGATGCTTCTACAGCGGTAAGTAATAACGCTGCAATTTCATTGATTGGCTTTGCGATTGTCATTTTCCTCTTGCTGTTCCTAATAGCAAAATGGAAATGGCATGTTTTTTTCGCATTGCTAATTCCTATTATGTTGTTTGGGGTATTACCGGGCGTTCAGCAAAACAATTTTATTGACGCCTTCGAAAGTGGCTTTGGTAATACCCTGGGATCTATCGGGGTAGTGATTGTATTAGGCTCTATCATTGCCGAAGCATTGAAGCATACTGGCGCAATTCAAGTTATCACCAAGTCGATGGTTAATCTGGTTGGCACCAAGCGAATGCCGCTGGCTTTAACACTCACAGGCTTTGTTATCGGTATCGCTATTTTTTCAGATGTCGCCTATGTCATCTTGAACCCCCTGGTACATTCGGCGGCCAAAACCATGGGCGTTGGCATCGCAACCATGTCTACAGGCTTGGTCGGGGCTTTACAGTTAACACACGCCATCGTACCACCAACCCCTGGTCCCCTAGCGGCAGCTGCCCTGGTTGGCGCTGATATTGGCAAGACCATTATTTTTGGTGGAATCGCCTGCTTTTTTGGTTCTATTGCCGGTTGGGCATGGGGGGCTTTTGTTGCAGGTCCTCGGATTAGCACTATGGCGAGTGATGAGTTTGAAGGCGTCTCTATTGAGGATCTGGATGCTGATGGCCCTTCAGAATTACCCAGTACGCTCAGCTCCTATATGCCGATTATTATTCCCATTATCTTGATTGGTACTCAAAGTGTGGTGTCATTGGTCTTTGCAGAAGGGCATATCCTTAGAACCATTTTTGCCTATCTTGGCTGGCCAGTGATCGCACTGTCCGTGGGTGTGTGGCTGGCATATCGTAATATCAAGAGTGAAGACGACAAGGAAAAAGCCAAAGATGCCTGGGTAGAATCAGCATTAAAAACCTCGGCGATGATATTAGTGGTGACAGGTCTTGGTGGTTCGTTAAGTGCTATTTTAAGAGGCACGCCTGCTGTGGATTTTATAGCCTCCATTTTTACTGATTATGGCCTGCCAACGATTATGCTGCCATTTGTCATCGGTATAATCGGCAACATGATTACCGGTTCAACCACTGTGGGGGTGATTACGGCGGCTTCTTTGGTGGCGCCTATGCTTGGGACACTGGGTTTGTCGCCTGAAGCTGCCATGTTGGCAGGAGCAAGCGGATCCGTCATTATCAAGTATGTGAATAGCAGCTATTTCTGGGTTTGTACTTCGCTGTCACGATTAAGCGTGACTGATGCGGTGTTCAGTTATGGTGGTGCAACTCTGGTTGGTGGGCTGGTTTCATTTATGGCTGTCTGTGCCATGTGGGTGCTGGGTTTAATTTAGATTAAGTCAGCGCCATCTGTAAGACTCTGGCAACATGTAGAGCTTCTCTTCCTGTGCCATGCTGAATCTGACTGCGACAACTGGTCCCGTCAGCAACAATAATACTATCGCCTGAATCGTTATTGATTGCCGGAAATAATGAAAGTCCCGCCATTTGCATGGATACCTCATAGTGCTCTTTTTCATAGCCAAAGGATCCGGCCATTCCACAACAGCTACTATCAATTGTTTGAACCTTAAGGTCTGGAATTAACCCCAAAACTTCTTGTACAGGCGACATTGCAGCAAAGGCTTTCTGGTGGCAATGCCCATGTAATAAAGCTTGCTTGTTTGTAATAGGGTTCAACTTCAGGTTCAGCTTCCCCTCCAGCTTTTCCTTGGCCAGAAATTCTTCAAACAGATAAGCATTCTCTGACAGTAAGCGAGTATCTTCACCAGGAAGAAGGGCAAGGTATTCATCTCTTAGGGTCAGCAGGCAGGAAGGCTCCAATCCGACAACAGGCACGCCACGCTTTACATAAGGCAACAATGCTTCAATCATTCGATTAGCCTCAACACGGGCTTCATCCAGTAAACCATTGCTAAAGAAGGTTCTGCCACAGCATAAAGGTCTTCCTCTATCAGCGGGGCTTGGGCAAGTGACCTTATAACCAGCAGCATTGAGAACTTCCAATGCAGCATTAGCATTTTCTGCCTCAAAGCAGCTGTTAAAGGTATCAACCAGCAAGATGACTTCTGGCTTGTTGGCAGTATCCGCTGTTTCCTGTGTGTCTGGTGTAAAGTGATCAGTACGCCAAAGAGGCAATTTACGTTTGCTGCTTATGCCCAATATACTTTCTGAAATTTTTGCAAAGCCGGGAATTTGATCACGCAGATTGAGCAGGAAACTAAAATACCTTAGCTTAGGTGCATAGCGTGGCAGGTAGGCGAATAATCGATCTCTCAGAGTTAAACCATGTTTCTGATGATAGTGATGCAGAAACTCAGTTTTCATTTTCGCCATATCAATGCCGGTGGGGCATTCACGTTTACAGCCTTTACAGCCGACACAAAGGTCCATGGTCTGGTACATTGCATCTGAAGTGAAAGCATCGGCTCCCAGTTGTCCAGTAATAGCCAGGCGTAAAGTATTAGCACGGCCTCGGGTTAAATGTTGTTCATTCTTGCTGACCCGATAGGAGGGACACATGACCCCAACATTTGCTTTTCGGCAGGCTCCATTGTTATTGCACATCTCGATAGCACGATCAAAGCCATCCCATTCAGACCAGTCGAGACTGGGTTTGATATCAATAGGGGTATAGCCAGGTGCAAAACGCATAATGTTGCGATCATCCATTTTATGAGGATGCACAATTTTGCCTGGATTAAATAAGCCGGTCGGATCAAAGTAGTTTTTAACTTCTTCGAAATTATCAACCATGCGACGGCCGAACATTGGCTCATGAAATTCTGAACGTGAAATGCCGTCGCCATGTTCACCTGAATGTGAACCCTTATATTCACGCACCATAGCCATGGTTTCTTCGACAATGTCGCGCATTTTGGTAGCGCCACTAGCATCTTTCATGTTTAAAACCGGCCTTACATGTAAAGTGCCAACTGATGCATGTGCATAAAAGGTGCCAGTTGTACCGTGCTTATGAAAAATATCAGTTAGGCGCCGAGTGTACTCCGCCAGATCTTCAAGACGAACAGCGCAGTCTTCAATGAATGAAATTGGTTTGCCGTCACCCTTCATTGACATCATGATATTGAGACCAGATTTGCGGACCTCCCAGATTTCATTCTGAAAATCATCGGTTGCTTCGACAACGGAGTTTGGAAAGCCCAGATCCCCCATCAATTCTACAAGTTGCTTTAAGCCTTTGAGTTGTTCGTCATGATTTTCACCTGAGAACTCTACTAACAATAAAGCTTGGGGTTCGCCCTGCACAAAACGATTCACTATGGGTGCATATATTGGTATATCCCGAGCCAGATCAATCATGGTTCTATCAACTAGCTCTACTGCCGAGGGATTAAGTTTGACAATATGTTGTGTGCTGTCCATTGCCTCGTAGAAAGTGGGGAAATGGCAAACTCCCAGTACTTTATTTTTTGGGATAGGCTGTAAATTGAGATGTATGCGCTGAAAGAAACCCAAGGTGCCTTCAGAACCAACCAGCAAACGTGCAAGATTGGGATCTGCTTTGACCAATTCGTCGATATTGTAGCCGCCAACGCGTCTCAATAAATTGGGGAAACGCTCTGCAATTTCTTTGGCTTCTCTTTTTCCCAGATTGATGAGTTGCTTAACTAATTCCTGATGCTTTGGATTGGTAAGCGTCTCGCCATTAAATTTTTTGAAATGAGCGCGGCTGCCATCTGCTAGCAAGGCTTCTATAGATCTAACATTGTGCACCATATTGCCATAGCGAATTGAACGCGCGCCACAGCTATTGTTGCCGGTCATGCCGCCTATAGTGGCGCGGTTAGCTGTTGATACATCCACGGGATACCAAAGTCCTTCTGCTTTTAGCTGCCTATTCAATTCATCCAGAACCATGCCGGGCTGCACACAGACTGTCGCTTGTTCCTTGTTAAAATCAATTAACCTATTCAAGGATCTGGTCGTGTCGATCATCAGCGCTTCACCAATCGCCTGACCATTTTGTGAAGTTCCACCACCACGGGGTAAAACGGGTATCCCTTCTTCAGCCGCAATTTGCACAGCGATTTCAACATCTTGCTCAGATGCCGGAATGACCACCCCAATCGGCATCAATTGATAGATAGAAGCGTCAGTACTGTAACGTCCTCTGGAGAAGGTATCGTGAAGCACATCGCCCTGGATTTCCCGTTCTAAACGTCTAAACACAGGATTGTGGACAGAGCTGTTACTGGTTTTTGGCATAAGGTTTAAATCGCAATTTAATAAAGAATTTATATCATGTTCTGCAATACAGACGTCGGTTTCATAATGCTTATGGCAGTCAAGAAATCAATACGAGTTTAGAAATGGTATTTTAACAGTACTCACTAGACACGCCTAATTAAAGACACCTAATTAAACACTACTAGCACAACGGTCTGATTTTGGACAGTAGATAAGAGCAATGAACATATATCCAAGGCCTTGGTATAAAGCTCAGCAAGATTGTCAGTTGATGATACTCCACGTAAACTGTCCTATCAGTAATTCCAAGATTATAAGAAGAATATCAGGGAGTGTGCCCATGCGAAATTACAAATTACCTTTAGCCTTATGCTTTAGTTTTATCCTTTGTATTTCTCTTGCCGCTTGCAGTGCTGAGCAAGAGAGCAATGCCAATTCAATTATCCAGTCAAGCCCGGAAAGTAATGAGGCTCAGTTAAACAACGATAATATAAGCGGTATGGTTACCAGTACGGCAGGACCCGAGGCTGGAGTTTGGGTAATAGCCGAGACTGATGAACTGGAAACTCGTTATTCCAAAATAGTCGTAACTGATGATGATGGTCGCTACTTAATACCCGACTTGCCACCAGCTTCCTATCAGGTCTGGGTAAGGGGGTACGGTTTATCTGATTCTGCAAAAGTAGTCGCCAAGCCCGGCGATCAGCTAGACCTGTTAGCCACTATTGCTCCTGATGCGGCTTCGGCCGCTGAAATATATCCGGCGGCATACTGGTATTCCATGGTTGATTTGCCGACAGACGAAGAACTGTCCAACTTAAATGGTGGGATGAATTTTTACCTGACTTGGGTAAAAAACATGGGCTGTATTGGTTGTCACCAGTTGGGTCAGCTTGCCACCAGAACGATTCCTCAAGAATTCAGCAGTTTGGGTACCTCGCATGAAGCCTGGATTAGACGCATGCAATCTGGGCAGGCTGGCAGCCAAATGGTAGGAATAGCGGCGGGACAATTATTAGGCTTACCCTATAAATATTTAAGTGATTGGACAGATCGCGTTGCTGCAGGAGAGCTGCCGTTGACTCAACCAGAGCGTCCTAGTGGACTGGAAAGAAATGTTGTAATGACAGTTCGTGATTGGGCAACAGAGAAGGCTTATCTTCATGATTTAACGGGGACAGATAGACGTAACCCCACAGTTAACGGCTATGGCCTGCTCTATGGCTCTCCAGAATTGAGTACTGATGAATTTCCAATGCTTGACCCAATTGCCAATACCGCTACCAGCTTCACGGCACCGGTAAGAGATGCAGATACTACGAGTACTTTTGAAGATCCTGTGGTCATGCCTTCAGCCTATTGGGGTGATGAACGCATTTGGGATAGTAAAGCCAATACCCATAATCCAATGCTGGATGCCACTGGCAGGGTTTGGTATACAGCGCGTATCAGGAATAATCAAAATCCTGACTGGTGTCTGGAGGGTTCAGATCATCCTTCAGCACAAGTTTTTCCCAATGATAATTCGTCCAGGCAATTATCTGTTTATGATCCAGAAACTGAAGAATACACCTTTGTAGATACTTGTTTTGGTACGCATCATTTGCAATTTGCGGAAGATCAGAATAATACCTTATGGACCAGTGGGGGAGGCCCAGTTGTCGGGTGGCTTAATACCAATTTGTTTGACGAAACCGGAGATGCTGAAGCGGCGATTGGCTGGTCACCTTTTATTGTTGATACCAATGGCAACGGTGTACGCGATGAATGGGTAGAGCCTGGACAGCCGCTTGATCCTGAAAAAGACATGCGTTTTCCACAGGGTTTTTATGCAGTCATGCCGAATCCGGTAGATGGGTCTGTCTGGGGTTCTCAGGCCTTCAGTTATCCAGGTTCAATTTCCCGCTTTGATCCTGAAACACAACTCACCGAAGTCTATAGAGTGCCATTACCGGGTTATGGTGTTCGAGGCGCAGATATAGATAGAAATGGGGTTGTATGGGTGTCTTTGGCGAGCGGCCATTTAGGGGAATTTGATCGTAGTAAGTGCTCTGCTGCTTTGAATGGTCCAGAAGCAACCGGCGGACATTGTGATGAAGGCTGGACTTTCCATCGGGCACCAGGGCCAGGTTTTGAGGATCGACCAGAAGAAAGTATTGAGTCCAGCTACTACACTTGGGTTGATCAGCATAACACGCTTGGTTTGGGAGCCAATGTTCCCATCCTCACGGCGAATCTTTATGATGGAATACATGCCCTTGTTGATGGTGAGTTTGTGACGCTTAATTTACCCTATCCCTTGGGTTTTTATGCCAAGGGTATGGAAGGCAGAATTGATGATATTGATGCCGGCTGGAAAGGTCGGGGAATTTGGGCGACCAGCGGGGATAGGACTCCCTGGTTAAAAGAAGATGGAGTAGGCAGTAAGCCACTGGTTGTGCATTTTCAGATGAGACCCGATCCTTTGTCAGATTAGTATTGGGGTAACAAGTTTGCTTACTATAATGAAAGTTGTTTAATTGAGGGGTATCTTGTGGCGATTAGACCAGAGTTTATTGAAGAGTTAAATTTACTAAGTTTATTTAACCTGGATAGTATTCAGGAAGGCATAAAAATTCATCATGAAGCTGGTGCTGATAAAATTGCAGCAGCTGAGCGCCTGTTCGATAAGGGAATCATTACCCAGATTGACGGGGGTTATTTAACTAATCTGGGCATCGAGGCCGCTGAGCATGCCCATGCCCTGATTAATATACTTATGCTGGTCGAGCACTAGTAGTTTTAATACCAGTGCTACTCTTATTTTAGTACTAGTCGATCAATTCCCGATAGTAATGTGCATTACATATTCTTTTTCGTTGGGAATGCCGCCGCCACGTAATTCGCGAATGGAATTATCAAAAAACTCTTCTACAAATTCCATGGGTTCTAGACCGCGACGGACCAGTAGTTTCACTTCATGAACGTCGCCAGCAGCCAGAGAGTCATCTATGTCATTTAACTGGATATGAATACCCTGCGCCCGCATATCCAAGCGCTCACCAGGAAGTAATTCAATATATTCCAACTCCTGATTATTGCTGCCTAAGATGGTAGCGTTTTCAAAAATATCACTCGTCACATTCAATAGCAGAATAGGCTCATAGTGGAAGTTTGTCATGGTGAAATAAGCCCTTGTTGAATCGGATCCTGCTGCTGGGGCTTCAATATGGGAGCTTTCTACCCCTAAAAAGCCAGGAATGAGCAGCGGCTCAGCCAATACGGATGATTGACTAAGTATGGTCAAAGCAGACATTACGAGCGCCTTTCGGAATAAGTTAACTAAGTTGAATTTCATGTTCATTTCTCACCTCAAATAAATTAACGGTTTTAATGACTTCTAATTGGTTTTGTAGCCCTGAATTTATCACTTATCAGCATATTTACAAGCCATTTCATTATTTAATTTTGATTTTGAGCTTAACTTCCATGTAATTGCAGGTATCATCACTTTTGAACAAAAGTAACTCAATAATGATTAAGGTTTTTATTAAATGAAAAAGAATATGACTGGTGGCGAAGCCATGGCGCTGGCCGCAAAAGCCAACGGTATCAAGCAGATTTTTGGTATTCCAGGTGCCCAGATTTATCCCTTATTTGATGCTTTTGCAAGAGAGGATTTCGATGTCATAGTCCCCAGACATGAACAGACAGCGGGCTACATGGCCATGGGAGCGGCTAAATCAACAGGGCGGCCAGCAGCAATGGCTGTCGTCCCGGGGCCGGGCGTCCTAAATGCATCATCAGCACTTTGTACAGCAATGGGCAATTGCTCTGAAGTACTTTGCCTGGTTGGTCAGGTACCTTCAAGTTATCTAGGAGTTGGCAGAGGGCATTTGCATGAATTAGCGGATCAGGCCGGTACCCTTAGGAGTCTTATCAAAGATGCTGTTCGCATAGATAAAGCAGAGGATTCAACGGCTGTTATGAATGCAGCTTTTGAGACGATGACCAGTGGCCGACCCGGTCCGGTTTCGGTAGAGATGTGTTGGGATACCATGGCTGAGAGCTGGGATGTTGAAATTGGCCCTGGCGGACAGCAAGGAATTAAGCCTGAGCTGGATCTGGACAAGATTAAAGCAGCTGCGAAGGCTATCAGTAGTGCAAAAAACCCCATGATAATGTGTGGCGCTGGTGCTCAGGATGCCAGTAAGGAAGTGCTGGCTTTAGCAGAATTATTAAATTGTCCAGTGACCGCTTTCAGAAGTGGTCGAGGCGTTGTCGCTGAAGATCATCCTCTTTATGCGCCTCCGGTAGCGGCTCGAGTCTTGTGGGATGATTGTGATTTACTAATTGGGGTTGGTTCAAGGCTGGAAATGCCCTATATGCGCTGGGTTCCCGGCTCTGACTATCATCAGAAACCACAAGATGGCCGTACCCTGATTCGAATTGAAATTGACCAGGCAGAACTTGATCGTTTTGTGCCGGATATAGGTTTGCTAGCTGATGCCGCTGAAGGCTGTAGTGCATTAATTTCTGAGCTGGAATCACAGCTTAAACCAAACCTTTCCAGAAGCCATGAGCTTGCTGAGATTAAAGCGAAGTCCTGGCAGCTTATACAAAAAGTACAGCCTCAAATGGACTATTTGAATACGATCAGGGAAGTTTTGCCGCGTAATGGCTGCTTTGTCCCAGAATTATCCCAGATGGGGTTTGCTACCTGGATAGGCGGCATGCCTATTTATGAACCAAGAACTTATATTTCTGAAGGTTTCCAGGGCACCTTAGGCTTTGGTTTCCCTACAGCATTAGGCGTAAAAGCGGCTAATCCTGAGCGCGCTGTGGTGTCAGTGAACGGCGATGGGGGATTTATGTTTGCTATGCAGGAATTAGCCACTGCTGCACAATACAATATTGGGCTGATAACTCTGGTTTTTAATAACAATGCCTTTGGTAACGTGCGCCGTGATCAGCAAATGGGCTTTGGCGGCAGGTTAATCGGCGCTGACTTAAAAAATCCTGATTTCATGCGACTGGCCGAAAGTTTTGGCGTTGCCGGATACAGGGTGTCTACCCCTGAGCAACTTAAACCTGTGCTGGCAAAAGCCATAGATGATAATGTACCCGCCTTAATTGAAATAAGCACTGTAACGGGTTCTGAAGCAGCGGCGTGGGAATTTATTAATATGTATGACACCCCCAAGTTTTAAGAAATATTAATTAATCCCTGTCGTAATAAGATTATTTATTTCATATGAAAAAGGCTCTCTATAAAACCTTAGATATCGTACTTTTACCCTTTGTTTATTTTTCGGCCTGGCTGTTAAAAGTTGTGCGAAAAAAAGGGGTGCATCGATTACCTAATATCAAGAGAGCTCTTTTCCAGGTTGGCGTTTTTCCTATACGCAATCATTATTATGAGCCGCAATTTGATTTTCGTGAGCCGCATAAAGATTTATCTTTAGACAGAAATCTCCCTGGTATTAAACTCAATGTTGAAGCTCAACTTATTCGTTTAAAAAAATATACCTATAGCAGCGAGTTGGAACATATTGCTTTAGAAAAAAAAGGTGAGCTTGAGTTTTACTTAAACAATGGCTCTTTTGGTCCCGGTGACGCAGAGTACTGGTACCAACTAATTCGAGATATCAAACCTAAAAGAATAATTGAAGTCGGCAGCGGCAATTCAACCTTGATGGCCATTAAGGCTATAGAAAAAAACCAGGCTGAAATAACCGGGTATTGCTGTGAACATACCTGCATAGAACCATATGAAATGCCCTGGCTGGAAAAAACGCAGGTCTCTGTTCTCAGAAAAAAAGTTGAAGAAGTGGATATTGGGTTTTTTTCACAACTGGAAGAAAACGATATTTTATTTATCGATTCATCTCATGTGATTCGACCGCAGGGAGATGTTTTGTTTGAGTATCTGGAGTTGTTACCAACACTAAACAAAGGCGTGATTGTCCACGTGCATGATATTTTCCTCCCAAAAAATTATTCAAAAGCATGGCTGGAAGAAAAAGTCACTTTATGGAATGAGCAATATCTGCTGGAAGCCTTCCTTAGCCATAATGATAGTTGGGAAATTATGGGTGCACTAAATTATCTGAGCCACAAGCATTTTGATGAATTAAAGGGAGTGACTCCTTTCCTGACGCCTGCCCATGAGCCGGGTTCTTTTTATATGAAAAAGATTGCCTAGCTTTGCCAGAAAAAAATTTATAAGAATAGTTTTCTGTGCTTAAGCAATCACTCCTGGCTAGCTGCAAACTGCTGTCGCGTTAGGATGTAATGTCTTATTGCTTCAGCGTCGTCAGTGCTCAGTTCCGACCCAAAGCCAACCATGCCCATTTCCGCAAAAGCCCCTTCCAGAACCACAGAAGCCCAGGCTTCAGAACTTGCAGGAAAGGCACTATAACGTAAGTCTTGAATGACCCCGCTGCCCACCGCGCCGGCACCGTGGCAGGCGCCACAATAGCGGTCATAAACGGCAAAGCCCTGTTCAGCTAATGTTGTATCGACGCTGATATTTGAAAGATCGGGAACAACAGGTGTTGCCAATTCATAAGCGGGAAGCATTGCTTCGCCGCCCAATTTAAAAGTCAGTATTCTGCTGTTTGCCAATGTAGGGCCAGAGTTCGTTGCAAGAGGACCTAAAATGATTGGCAGGATGCCTCCCCAGCCAGCCATCACAGTAATGTATTGTTCGCCATCAACTTCATAGCTTACCGGCGGAGCAACAATCGCGGTTTGGGTTGGGTATTCCCATAAGGAGGAACCATCATTGGCGGCATAGGCCTTAAGGAAACCGGCAGCAGTCCCCTGAAAAACCAGGTCGCCTGCTGTGGACAGTACACCCCCATTCCAGGGTCCGGGATACTGAACTCTCCAGCGTTCCTCCTGAGCCACAGGATCCCAGGCAGCCAGATGACCAAGAGTGGCTCCTTTTACGGCAAGAATAACCTCAGGATCGTCAGGAAGTCTGGCGACTTTGGTATCAATGCCTAAATTTGCAGCCAGGGTTTTCGGTTCAAAATCATTGTCGGCCATGTAGGGGAAACTGATTTCCTGTGCCGGTAGATACACCAGCCCGGTTTCAGGATTGAAAGACATCGGATGCCAGTTGTGTCCCCCCAGAAAGCTTGGAGACTGTAAAGATACTTCACCGGTTTCCCAATATTTTGCAGAATCAAGTATATTGGGTCGGCCTGTCTCAGGGTCAATGCCATCAGCCCATGTGATTGGTACAAAATTCTCACCAGAAATAAATTCACCTGTGATTCTGTCGATGACATAAAAGAAGCCATTTTTAGGCGCCTGCATAACCACTTGACGTAATTCGCCATCGATTTCCAGGTCAGCAAGAATCATGTGTTGAGTAGCAGTATAGTCCCAGGCATCCCCAGGAGTGGTTTGGTAGTGCCAAACGTATTCGCCAGTATCAGCATCCAGAGCGACAATAGAAGAGACGAATAAATTATCACCTACGCCTTCGCTTCTAATTAAGGGATTCCAGGGTGATGAATTTCCCGTGCCTATATATAAAAGACCTAAGTCAGGATCATAGGCCATAGAATCCCAGGCAGTTCCTCCACCGCCTAAAAGCCACCATTCGCCTTGCCAGGTTTCTGCAGCCATCTCCATAGTGTCAGATTCGAAGCCATCAGCGGGGTTGCCGGGAACAGTATAGAAACGCCAGCGTTGTTCACCGGTTTCAATGTCATAAGCGGTGACATAGCCTCTGACACCAAACTCAGCACCACCATTACCAATAAATACCAGTCCTTCAGCCACACGCGGTGCTCCGGTAATGGTATAGGGCTGGGATAAATCGACGGTAAGTACTGACCAAAGTTCTTCACCTGTCTGGCTATCAAGTGCGATAAGTCTGCCATCCAGCGTTCCAACAATAACGCGATCTTCCCACCAGGCAACTCCACGATTGACTGCATCACAGCATCCATGAACGGCATGAGAGCGATCAACCTCAGGATCGTAGCTCCAAAGAGTCTCCCCAGTGCGAGCATCAAGTGCATGGACGATGCTCCAGGCAGTCGTGGTATACATGATGCCATCAACAATGATTGGAGACGCCTCCTGGCCACGACTTCCAGGTAAGTCGACATACCAGGCCAGCGACAAATTCTCGACGGTATCCATGTTGATTTCTTCCAGGGGGCTAAAACGTTGCTCAGACCAGGTTCTGCCATGAGCCAGCCAATCACCGGGTCTATTGTCAGCAGCAGCAATTGTTGGCGCCAATGGTGAAGCATTCTCCATGACAACCGAAGCTTCAGAGCTTTGTGTAGAATCAGTCTGTGCACCACAGCCCGATAACATTAAAGTTACGACTGTAATCAGTGATAATGTAAGCAATTTTTTGTTATTTATTAGATCTTGTTGCATCAATAGTCTCACTTAATTGAAATAGTGATGGTGAAAGAGAAATTACTCCCAAAAATTTTAGAAGGATCTGGGATATAGGTAATTATAAATTTTTATGCGAGCGTTCTGTTTGGGTAGTTTCTGTGACAGATTAATGTGTGTTTTGTAATTATCTTTTAGTTGGCTCACTAACTCCTCCAAGTGGGACAGTAAATGATTATGGGCACAAAAAAACATATTACCTTAATTTTTAAAAAGGGAGGTTTTTTTCTGAAAATAATTTTTAATTTTTTTTTATTGTTTAATAAGTAATGGCTTATTTACAGAGAATTTTATTGCGCCAACATATTAATTAGGATTTTAAAAAATATATGCTGGACGATATGTGCTTCCATGTTTATTCTTTCTTCCCTTGGAGCACGATAATTAAAAGAATAGAGTGATTATTATGGACCGCCGAAAATTTTTTAAAAGTAGTCAGATTTCATTAGCAACTGGATTAGTTGCGCCCTTGCTATGGACCAAAGCAGTTGCCCAAGGGAATGGAGCTAGTAGTATTGTGAATACAACTTCAGGCCGTGTGCAAGGATATTTGAGTAACTCTGTTGAAGTGTTTCGGGGAGTTCCATATGGAGCACCAACCAGTGGAGATAACCGGTTTATGCCACCTCAGGAACCCAGACCCTGGAATGGTGTGCGTAGTACGACGGTTTTCGGTACTAGGTCACCGCAGCCATTTCGACCTATGATTCCTGAAATTGGTGACGCCTTAACGGGCACTGGAGCAATGGGAGAAGACAATCTTAAATTGAATGTATGGACCTCAGATGCTAATCCTAACGCACAGAAACCTGTTCTAATCTGGTTTCATGGTGGAGGTTTTAGAACCGGTTCCGGTAATTCACCTTTCTTTGATGGTGAACAACTGGCGCGTTACCACGACATGGTGGTTGTGACGGTTACCCACCGCTTGAACGCTTTGGGTTTTTTATATCTCGCTGATGCTCCGGATGAACGATATGTGAATTCATCCAATATGGGTATGCAAGATATTCTTCTGGCCTTGCAATGGGTAAACAGGAATATCGAAAACTTCGGGGGCAACCCTGATAATGTCACTATTGGCGGTCAATCCGGTGGCGGTGGCAAGACCAGTATTCTGCATGGCATGCCCGAAGCACGGGGCCTTTTTCATAAGGCCATCATCATGGCCACGATTATTGAAACAGCAGTAACTGCTTTAGAAATAGAAGAAGCAGTGCATAACAGAGATCTATTGCTTTCTCGTCTTGGATTGAGCATGAATAATCTGGGGGCTCTGCATGCTTTGCCTTTTGAAGTCATTATTCGTGCCTTGGGAAGGCAGCCTGGACCTGCAACTCCAGAAAATGGGGATCTGGGATTACGTTATGTTCCTGTGGTTGATAATCGGGTCTTGACTGTTCATCCCTTTTCTCCGGTGGCGTCACCAATGGCTGAAGAGGTTCCTATACTCTGTGGTTCTAATGAAACTGAAGGCGTACCTTACGGCAACCCTGATGATAGTTTTTGGAATTCTGAACCAGGAAATTTAGATGAGTTGATAACAGAAATTGTACAGAGTCATAGGATAACCGACCAAGAAGCACGTAGTTTAATCAGTTTATATCAAAGTAATAGACCGAATGCTTCATATGGAGACCTTGCTCTTTATATTCAGGCGGATATTCGCCCAACTCGAATTGCCCCCTATATAATTGCGGAGCGTAAAGTTGAACAGAACACTGCCCCAGTCTTTATGTATTATTTTCAATGGAACTCTCCAGTTCTATATGGAAAACTTCGCTCCATGCATTGTATGGAAGTCCCTTTCTTTTTTGACAATATCGACAATACGGCCTTTATGAATGGTCGCGGCCGAGAACAGTATGATTTAGCATGGAAAATGTCTGAATCCTGGGCAGCTTTTGCTCGCACTGGTAACCCGAGCCACGCCGGCATCCCTGAATGGCCTGCTTTTAATTTAAATGACAGGCCTACCATGGTGTTTAGTAATGATACCCGTGTGGTAAATGACCCTTACGGCGCCGAGCGTCGGGCAAGCGAAGAGATATTAGCACGACGGCAAGACGCCTAATATCGGTTTAAAGGCAGTTGTATAGTCAAATACTGAGACTTGGCCTGCTTTGAGGGATCCGATTTTTCTTGTTCGTGTGCGACAATTACCATGCGCCTTGCTACCGTGCCTCCTGCGCAGTTCTAATGCCTGTTGGTCCACCACTTACAGGAATCGAACCACTTCGAATAAGATTATCGCCATTAAAATCAAATAAGGTCAGCTCATGTTCTACAGAACATTGAACGGCTAGTTTTGTCGCATCATTGCTCCAGACAACTCCCTGGCACCAGTGCCCAATTTCAGCTTCTGCAACCAAGCTCAAATTTATACCGGATCTTTTATATATTTTAAGAATGCCAAAATCATGAAACCAGGGTGTATCAGGTGGCAAGTTAGAGCCATTCATAATGGGCACTGCAAGATAGTTACCGTCTGGTGACAGAGCCAAGCCTTCAGGGATAATTCCGACGGTTATCGCATTCACCAAACGGGGAGGGGAAAGCTGCAAATCAATGACACTAACTGTATCTACCCCACCAGTGGGACCATTGCCGATATTGGCTGCTATGGCATAATGCCCATCCGGGGTGATGTCAATCGAATATGGTCCGAGGTTCGAAGAAATATCAATTCCATTGTAAATAACATCTTCTCCTTCTATGTCCAAGACAGAAATACTATGATCGGCATTTCTTGTAACCAAAGCTTTAGAGCCGTCAGGTGTAAAAACGGGCAAGCTTGGTTGGCAGTAGTCACATACCTGCACATCTCCAAGTCGAGTTACCAGCTTCCCTGAAATTCTAAATACGCTTACTGTCCCGTTAGCTCGGTTTGCCACCAAAGCCATGGTTCCAGCTGGGTTAATTGATATACCAGATGCTCTTTCTCCTGCATGCACTGTATCAATGACTTGTGGTGGGGAGGATTCCAGATCAACCACGGTGACTTCATCATTGAAGATTGTCCTTGAGGGATCGTTTGGATCTATACGCGTTGACGAAACTATTAGAGCAATTGATTCATCAGGTGCAACCGCTACACTTTGTGGCGGGGCAGACCAGCCTCCGGGAGCATTGAGTTCTGCTATCAGTTGTGGGGGGGTTGCCCCCATATCCACAATACTTACAGTATCTGGTGGAGGGTTTCTGACTAGGGTGTTTACTCCTGCAATAAGCTCGGCTTTATTGTCATTGGAAGATACTGCCAATTGCGCGAAGGAATTTTGCATGAAGGGAAATGCCAGCAGCAGCTGTAAACTAAGCAAGGATAAACAGGGTCTTAAATTCAAAATTCACCTCCTAAGATATGTTTGGATTCTAAGTGAGCTAGTGGGAATAAACAATTTTTCAGAAATCTGAACATATAGGCAGACTAAGTTGTTGGTGTTAAATGGCTAATCTTGATGGAAACTTCTAGTATTAATTTTTAAAAAATTACTAAAACAAAATGGCATGAAAGAATAATCTACAAAAACAGATGGTAATTTAGTTCATTGAACTACTAAAAGCATAAGTTCGAAATATAACTATATATAAACACCAAGAGAAAAAACGTGCTTGCACTATTGCACTTGTAAACCGGCAACAAGAAAAAATGAAAAATAAAGTTAAATGGATACCCATGAGTTTTTGAAAAGGGTAAGATTGCTGTCATATTTACAGTCAGTTCGTGACTGACGTATTGGGTTGTCGGCCTGTTCTTTTTTGACGTTTTATAAAATATTTTTTGAGAAACAATATGATCAAAATTAATTTTCCAATCCAAATAAAAATCTTTTTCACCGCATTTGCTCTCTTGTGTACTGGTGAGAATCTGGCTCAAACAGCAGCTTTTGATCCTCTAGATCCTTTTGCAGATATTGGCTCTGCAGAAGAATGGAAGAATGCCTTTAGAACCCAAGGAGAAATTGAGGCTGACGATGTTTTCCATAATCTAACCGGGGGAGAGTTGTGGCGTAGAACCTGGCAAGGACAGTGGAAAACAGCCGCCAATGAAGGAAAAAGTTTTTCTGAATTTTATGACACTATTCAAGGCAATAGCGGTAACAGCTACCAGGTTCGAAGTCCTTATTCTTATATCACGGCCGAAGATCATTGGCAGGCTTGGTTTGAGGCAGCTGAAGGAGGCGTAAAGCATACACGTTCTAGTGTGCCGGATTGGTCAGGAGACTGGTTTGGTGAACGTTCTACACCCGGGGTAGTTGGTGGTGGTGCGCTGTTACGAGATATATACGACGGTATCTCTGAAGAATATAAGCCTTACTTCATTCAGTCTGTTCAGGCTGAACTGGAAGGCCGTAACTGGTGGCCAGCAGACACCTGCTTGCCTAATGGTTTTTTACGGGATGGCTGGCGCGCCCGTTTTGTGCGTACCGGACCTGAGATGACTCTAATTGTTAAAGATCAGCCACTGCCTGAGACTAGATTTATTTATACTGATGGTCGGGGCTTTCTTCCCGAAGATTGGGCTTTAAGCCAATGGTATGGTGAATCACAAGGTATCTGGGATGGTGATGAGCTCATCATCTGGACTAAAAATATCAAAGGCTGGAATGGAGGGCATGGTTTGCCTGAATACAGTGATTCATTAGAGATTATAGAGCGCTGGGCAAAAGTTGGTGAGCAGTTATTGGTTGATATTACATTGTATGACTCGCTTGCCTTTGCCTACCCCTGGCATGATGTTGCTGTTTTTGATGCAGCACAAAACCTGGATAAATGGATGCAGCAACCACCCTCAATGAATGATTGCGTCTCCACGAATAACACCTATCATGACAACCTGGGGCTGATCAATGAACGTTCTCCGGCTCATCCTGAATATCATGATCCTTTTGATGCACGACCTTGGGCGACAAATTTTAAAAAAGCTGAGGATGCAAAACAGCAAGGCTTGCTTCCAGCTGCTGAATACTTTAACGAACTAAAATAGATAATATTCATTTGGCCAATTACAACTAATTGATTTTAATAAATTCATTAATGCTGAGGGTTAAAACAATGCCAATGCAAAGATTAAGTAAGGTGATAGTTTTTTTTATGACAACATGTTTTTTGGCAAGTGTTGCTCCTGTGATGGCACATCATTCACACGCGATGTTCGATGCTGAAACTGAAATAACTATTAGCGGAAAAGTAGCCGGGTTGCGTTATGCCAATCCGCATGTCCGCTTGCTGGTTGAAGCAGAAAATGAAGCTGGGGAGATTGAAAGATGGGACGTTGAAATGTCGACCATCGTAAATATGAGGACGCGCGGAGTAAATAGGTCTACTTTTCCTCAAGGTGCCGATATCAGTCTTGTAGTTAACCCTCTACGTGATGGAGGTCAAGGTGGCAATCTTGTCCATATAAACTCAATCAACGGTGTTGAGAATTCTGCTGAGAGTGGCAACTGGGCTCCCTCCACCTGAAAATTCTAAAAGTTAAGGTAATAACGAAGAGTATTTATTCTTAGGCTTTTGAGCACAAAAAAGTATAAATAAAGTTACAATTAAAAACATTTGCAATACAAGCTAACTGGGTTTAAATTGCTGCTATTCATCGATCTCGGTGTTTCAGGGAGCATATAAGCGTGTTCAATCCAGGAGAGTCTCGCCTTAATAAACTGCTGACTTTTTCGATCTTGGCAGCATCATCCTTTGGAGTTCAATCTCAAGAATCGGTTACTGAGTTCAGAACCGAGTTTGTCTATGATTATTGTACTGAATGCCATAATTCCATTGACTACTCAGGCAGTCTGGATTTTTGGGAAATGGATATCGCCAATGTTCATGTTGACGCGGAACGTTGGGAAAAAGCCATTCGAAAGCTTAAGACCGGTCAGATGCCACCAAGAGGTGAAGAGCGGCCAGATCCTGAAGCCCTCGATGCATTTCTTGACAGTATAGTCGCGGATCTGGACTCTGCTGAAGCAAATCCTGGTATTGCCGGTTTGCGACGCATGAACCGCATCGAATATAGCAATGCTGTTCGTGATTTGCTGGGGATTAAAATTGATGTCCGTTCCATGCTGCCGCCCGATGACAGCACTGTCGGGTTTGATAATATTGCCCTTGGAATAAACCCTCTCTTGCTGGAACAGTATCTTACCACAGCCACCCGAATCAGTAGACTCGTGGTAGGCAGCCCCGAAATTCCACTGCTTGCCGAGTCTTACAGAGCAGCACCGGATCTGTCACAGGATGTCCATTTACCCGGACTTCCACTCGGCACCCGCGGTGGTTTGCTAATTGAGCACAATTTTCCGCTGGATGCCGATTACCATTTTGATATCAGGCTGATGATGACCACTGTAGATCAGATAAAAGGGGTCGAATTTGAGCAGCAAGCTGATATCTGGATTGATGATGAACTGGTGCACAGTATTACTTTTGGAGGATATGAAGACTTCAATTTGGGAAGAGGAGCGCAACGAGTCGCCGTTGAGGACAAAATGCAGGTCACCTTGCCAGTAACGGCAGGTCGCCATGAAATCGCAATTGCTTTTGTCGACGAAAACAGCGCCCTGAATACGGAAAACCTGAGTCCGTTCATCAAGCCAGCTACGGTTATTCAGCCGCTTGACCCGACAGGTCCACCTCATCTTGACCGTTTGACCATAACCGGGCCTTACAATCCGGTCGGTCCGGGCAATCCCGATTACAGGCAGAGACTGTTCAGTTGTCGGCCCAATGCCACATTGAGTGCAGATGAGTGTGCATACAATATCCTCTCTGAACTGACACAAAGGGTTTATCGCAGACCAGTCAGTGAAGAGGATATCAACCCGGTGATGCGCCTGTTTGCTGAAGGTAACCGGGACGGCAGTTTTGATCAGGGTATTGACTATGCCTTGCGTTATATCCTGTCAAATCCCAAATTTATTTTCCGTTTTGAAGAACCCCCGGAATCTGCTGTTCCGGGCGATGATTATTTCATATCGGATCTGGAACTGGCATCGCGCTTATCCTTTTTTATCTGGAGCAGCATCCCGGATGAAGAGTTATTAGAAACCGCAATCAATGGCCGTTTGTCCGATACGGAAGTGTTAAACCAGCAAATCGAGCGTATGTTGCTGGATGAAAAATCCTTTGCCCTCTCAGAAAATTTTGCTGGCCAGTGGCTGTACTTGAGAAACCTGTCTACAACTGATCCTGATCCTCAGAAATTTCCTGACTGGGACGATAATCTGAGGCAGGCCATGCTCACAGAAACACAGATGTTTTTCGATAGTATTGTTCGCGAGGATCGCAGTGTGCTGGACCTCCTCAATGCAGATTACAGCTTCATCAACGAACGCCTAGCGCTGCATTATGGCTATAGAGGCATCAGAGGTGAAAGGTTCCGTCGTGTGGAGGTGCCAGAAGAACGTCGTGGTTTGCTAGGTCATGGCAGCATTTTGACGGTTACCTCACATGCTCACAGGACTTCGCCAGTCCTGCGCGGTAAATTTATCCTTGAGAACATGATGGGGACTCCACCACCAGCTCCACCACCCAATGTACCAGACCTTCAGGCCACATCAGAAGGTGGGATTCCTTTGTCTATTCGACAACAGATGGAGCAGCACAGGGCAGATCCGGTCTGTGCCAGCTGTCACAATGTGATGGACCCCTTGGGACTGGCTCTGGAAAACTTTGATGCCTTGGGTCGATGGAGAGAGCTGGGTATAACAGGTCGCCCAATCGACGCCAGTGGTGAGCTTTCGGATGGAACTCCTGTTTCCGGACCTCGGGACCTCCGGGCCGCTTTGATGGCAGATCCTGAGATATTTGTGTCTACCATGCTGGAGAAAATGTACATTTATGCACTGGGTCGGCCGATAGAGTATTACGACCAACCGACCATGCGCAGGATTCTGGAAGCATCAGCTCAAGACAATTACAGCTTTTCCTCACTGGTAGAGGGAATTGCCAATAGTATTGCTTTTCGTATGAATCGATATGAAAAAGATGCTGCAACATTAAGTATGAATGAAAATTGATTGATTATTGGCTAAATTTTGCACATGATTGCATGTGATATGCATTTTTGGCCGAAAACTAAGGGTGAATCTTAGAAGGAGAAAAGCATGAGCTTTATATCAAAAAAACAACTAGCTCGTCGTACTGTCCTTAGAGGGCTTGGAGCAGCGGTTTCACTGCCTGTATTGGATGCAATGATTCCAGCAATGGCGCCACAGGCTTTTGCCAGTGACCTGAAAAAGCATCGCCACGCCTTTATTTATCTGGCTCATGGCGCTCCCGCTGCAACCTGGGTGCCACCCACACTAGGTAAGGATTTTGAATTTTCCCAGGCGCTTAAACCAGCTGAAAGATTCCGGGATTACCTGACTGTGGTGTCAGGGATGAATCATCCTGCAGCAGATGCCCCTGCACCTCATGCGCTGTCACAACCAGTCTGGTTGACAGGTGCGCATCCAAAAGCCACCGATGGTAAAGACGTTCGTGCTGCCAAGACAATAGATCAGATTATTGCGGATAATCTAGGGCAGGACACCCAGTTTCCTTCAATTGAAATGGGAACTGAAGACATGACAGGTCTAATCGGGACCTGTGATGCAGGTTACAGCTGCACCTACATGAACACTATCTCCTGGCGTGATGCGACGACACCATTACCCATGGAGCTTAACCCAAGGACTGTTTTTGAATATATGCTAGGTCGAGAAAGCACGCCAGAATTGAGAGCCCGGCGCCTGGCTGCTGACAGAAGTATTCTGGATGAGATTATGGTGGACGTAAATCAGCTTCAGCGTGCGCTCGGTGCAGCTGACCGCAATCGCATGGACTCCTATCTTGAGAATATTCGTGAGGTTGAGCGCCGTATTCAGATTGCTGAATCACGGGACCAGTTGGAGACCGTTCCTGAAGCACCGATTGGTATTCCAGCCACATTTGAAGAACATACACAAATGATGTTTGATCTGATAGCACTAGCCTGGGAAGCCGACCTGACTCGTGTGGCCTCATTTCTCATGGTGCGTGAAGTGAGTGAGCGAACGTATCCGCATATTGGTATTCCTGATCCGCACCATAGCCTTTCTCATCATCAGAATAACCCGGCAAATTTGGATAAACTCGCTATCCTAAATGCGCATCATATGATGCTTTTTACTCATTTCCTGGAAAAACTGCACAATACCCAGGATGTTGACGGTTCACTGCTGGATAATTCAACCATTCTTTATGGCAGTTCCATGGGGAACAGTAATCTGCATGATCACGTGAATATTCCAGCACTGCTGGCTGGTCATGGAGCTGGCACGCTGGAAGGAAACCTGCACGTGGCACACACGGGTGAAACCATGTCAAATCTGCTGGTTACCATCCTTAACAAGGCTGGTATTCCAACCGAAACCGTTGGTGACAGTACTGGTTATATTACTGACGTCTAATACATGGCAGCATAAGCCGACATTATGAGGAATAAGTTTGTGAATAAATTTCGTCAACTTTTTGTGGCTGTTTTATTAACATTCTTGACGGGATCGGTTATTGCCTCGGAAAATATTGCATCAGCTGCCCGGGATGCTAACTGGGATCTGGTCCAGAGTTTTCTTGAACAGGGCGAAGATGTAAATACGGCTCTTAATGATGGTTCAACAGCTCTTATCTGGGCGACCTACCACGATAATCTGGGTATGTTACAGCGCCTACTTGCTGCAGGAGCGAATGTCAGTGCCTATAACCGTTATGGCATATCTGCACTCTATAATGCCGCCCTGAATGCCAGTTCAGAAGCGGTGGCCTTGCTGGTTGATCATGGAGCTGATATTGAAGCAACACAGCGCAGTGGTGAAACGCCTTTCATGACTGCGGTATATACGGGCGATGTGGAGGTTGTTCGTACTCTGATCCAGTATGGCGCTGATGTAAACCAGGCCGAGAGTTTCTTGGGGCAAACTCCTTTGATGTGGGCTGCTTCCAAGAATTATTACGACATCGTTCAATTACTACTGGAAAACGGTGCCGAGGTCGATACGCAGTCTCTGCGTGTACTTTATGATGGCACTGAAGGAGATGATATCCCTCGAAATATGCCTGCTGGCGGCATGACAGCCTTGCTGTTTGCGTCTCGAGATGGTGCCTATGAATCAGCCGAACTGCTACTGGATTACGGAGCGGATCCAAATATCAGAAATTACGATGAATTCCCTGCCATGAACCTGGCTATTCTGAATCAGCATTACGATATTACGGAACTGCTCTATAACTATGGGGCAGACCCAAATTTGGCGGATATCTATAATAGAACTCCGCTATTTGCTGCAGTTTGGATGCGCAGAAACCCTTATTCAACCAGACCCTATCATCTGGTACACAACGAAAACACGGCGACAGATATCGTTCACTTATTATTGAGTTATCCTGTGATTGACATTGATAAGGGATTAAAACGAACCGTGCCGCGCCGTGGTTCTCTGGATACCACTGACCCAACGTTGGGTAAAGGTGGATCACCTTTAATGTGGGCTATTCGGACTGGCGATATGGAAATGTTTGACATCCTGCTTGAAGCGGGTGCAGATCCCTTCAAGCTTACCAGTGAAGGGGTGACCACTTTGATGATAGCTTCCGGTACTGGCTGGGGTCGAGATGACGACTTCAAGATTCCTGTCACACTTGAAGAATCGGTGGCCATGACTCAGCGCCTCATTGACATGGGGCTTGATGTCAACGCTCGTGACAACAATGGTAGAACGGCATTACACGGCGCCTTACCCAAAGGCGATCTTGCAGCAGTCAGAGCCCTGATTGTCGCGGGGGCAGATGTATGCCTGGCCGATAATGATGGCAAAATTCCATTGCAGGCAGCATTGACAGAAGATTATATTGAAGAGCCTGTTAAACAGTTAATTGGTGAGTTAACTCTACAAGCTGGCTGCGAATACCAGCTTTAAAATATGCAGCCACTAAAAGCCGGCTACGGGCCGGTTTTTTTATGCACTGAGCTCTGCACATAATATTCAGACTTTTAACAGGCTGGGAATGTTTATGCGCTACATAGGCAATGATTTAAGGCGGCTTAACACTCTGGAAACAGCTTGAGTGGTGAGCCTAGAGTGGCAGAGAAAGCTAAAACGGGAGACGAATCAATGCAAAATATTTTAAAAATTACCGGACTCATTTGTTTGAGTATATGTGTGGGTTGCCAGCAGGTTTCAGGGCAAATAGATTCAAGTTTAGATGATGGACGTCCAGAAGTTCGCGGAATTTATAACTGGATACACTCAACAGGTTATGGTGAGCGAGCCTTTGCATTTTACCATGACATGTTGGGGCTTGAGCTGGCCCGTTCTCCTTTTGGAGGTCCTGCTCCAACTGATGCGCCTCCTCCTCAGATCAGACCAGCCTCAGAAGCAAGGTCTGACCCGCTTATCTGGCATCTGACTGACAGTGAAGGGGGACGATTCCGCAATATTTTCATGCATTCGGCCAATACCCCTTATGGGCTCGAGCTATCAGAGTTCTATGATATTCCCCGCAGAGAAAGAGTTGACAGTCCATATGATCCGGGTAGTTCACGAATAATCTTTTATGTTCGAGATCTGGATACGCTCTACGACAATCTCCGTGCTATGAATACTCCTGTGGTCAGCTTGAATGGGGCGATTGTTAATACTTCACTCGGGGAAAGTGTATTGATCAGGGATCCGGATGGTTACATGATCCAGTTAGTTCAGGCGAGCGCTACAGAAATTGCCGCAGCTGCTTTCCCCGAACAAATCATATCAACCCATATTGGCCTGACAGTTGCTGATACAACCCGATCCTTGCTTTACTATCAGGACTTGCTGGGCTTTGAGTTAGAGGGCATCCGTCAGGGCACAGCATCTGACTTGCAAGTGAATGGTCTGTCTGCTGGTAGTCTCAGCCAGACTACAATGATTATCCCAGGCACGGATACCATGGTGATTCTGGATGAATATCAGGTTCCTGCCAATACGACGCCTGCTCCACGAGCACTGAGTTGGACTATCCAGGATGTGGGTTCACCCCAGTTTCAGCTACAGGTTAGCGATATTGATGCCTTTATAGAGTTGACCCTGGATGCAGGCTATGAATTCCTGAGCTGGGATGCCGAACCTATACAACGTGATTTTGGACGCTTTGTATTTGCCATCGACCCAGATGGTGTACTTGTAGAATATGTAGAGCCAACAATGCAGCTCTAGTCAGCCAGTTCATCACATTTACCTGTCCAACTCTGAGAGAAATTTAACACAGGAAAATAATGAGACATAGAGGCGAAAATGTCTGCTATTGGCCAATAGCAGAAGTTCGAACCTGAGACTAGAGTGTTTATTCAAGAACTGATACTAAACCTGCAATTAAGCAAGCTCTAGATCTTAATTAAATCGAAACTAACGCTATTCTTATTAAGGCATTCTTGCCCCGGGTCCCGGATTATAGTTTTGTGGAAATTCCAGATGCCAAAGTTGACGCTCAGTTTTTTCGCTAGAGCAATAGTCAACTACGACATGGCGAAACCAGTATTGAATAAATCCTTCTGGGGTTGCTGCTTCATAAGAATCAGAGCCAACAGTAATACACATTTCAGGATTGCTGACCAATTGCAGGAAGCCTTCCCCGTTTAATTGCCATTGCTGTAAGACATTGTTATCACAATGTTTCAGTAAAAGATCAGAGCCTGGGGTGTCAGCTCTTGCTTCCAGGCAAATATCATAAACCGGCATATACAAATTTCCACCAGTAGCTGAAATTCTACTGGATTCTATTATTTGGTCACCATGAGATCTGTTTTGTTTACAGGTATGAGCCTGCAATCTTCTGTCCCAGTTGATGTTTTCGTCAAAACCACTTAGATCAAAACAGTAGCCTCTCGCTTCATCAAGTTGTGTAGTTAAGCGAGCAAACATTGGATCTGCAATAGCATGTTGAATAAAGCCTGACAGTAATACTATAGGCAGAAAAAAACGAATAATGAACTGGATATAATTCATGACAATATTTTTCCTAAAATGCAATTTATATGGATAATTTTTTTTCTTATAAAACATAAAGCGAGTATGATTTTTTTCTTGCTCAGAAGTATAGCAATTTTTCCTTCGCCTTGGCGTTTCGTAAACTGGTTGTAAATGACGGTTACTATAATTTACATAGCAGCTTCTGCTTCTTCTTTGGATTTATAACCAGCTTCATACCATTCACTTTCCCATTTTCTGTCAGCAGGGCATCCACCATGACCTGGACGATACCAGACTCCATCAGCATGAATGTAACCCAGTGCGCCACCATTGCGGCCGTCGGCTAATGGGCACATTACTACATCCACCTGTTGGTCCTGCTCCAGGGTATAACCTGTCATGGGATTTTCTTCAGACATCAGTAAACTTTGTGGAGCTCGTCCTTCAAAAGTCCAGATTTCACCATTTTCATCTTCCAGGAAAAGAAATACATGGGGGGCATTGAAGCCCCATCGGGAAACAGTACCTGAGATAAACAATTCCTGATTTTTGTCGAACATGGCGAAGCTGTGGTGGGCAGACGTATAGTTAGCTAGGCCGGCACTTAAAAGTACTGTGACCATTGTTATTATTTTGTTTAATTTCATTATTCTTATCCTGCAATAAAATTTCAAAAAAAGCTGTCATTAAAAATGGGGCTTTTTTCCTGCCCAGTCAAATCAAGTGGTAAATCGGGGTTGCGATTTGGATCAACGCCACGTGGATCACTAAAGCCTTCTTCACCAGGCAGACGGGTCTGGGTGGTTGGGTTGCCGTCCGCATCTGTAGTCAGGTACTGATTATCATTGCTACTGCATTCAAAATAACGAATTCTGAAACCAAACTCCTCTAGCTCTGGTCTTTCCCGCCATGCATAAGTCAGAGTAACGGGTTTAGCCAGCATTAGTTCATCATAAAAAGTCGCGTTAACAAAAATTCTTTTTTCACCATCAGGTAGAATGCCTTCCCAAAATATTTCCACAGATTCGAACTGGTTGCTGGTAGGGGGAGAGCCACGAAAGAAGTCCTGAGGCCATACATCCACTGTGTGAACAACCAGTCGGTTATCTTCTGTCCAGAAGCCGATACTATCGCCTTCCGGATAATGTGTGCCATCGAGGTTTTGATGCTCTGCATTGATATAGATTCTGCGAGTGTCATTACCTAGGTCATTCATAAACCATGATTGATGAGGTTCATTGGTGAATTCACGAACATAAGGTTCAAGTAGCCAGCGTGGGTGTCCCGCAGGTTCGCAGTTAGTCAGACGGTCAACTGTCACACCATTATCACTGTTAAAATTATCTGACTGACTTAGACGGTGTCGATATGCTGCTTCATATTCAGGCGTTAGCATGCCTTCAATAATTTCACCATCGGCTGTTCTGAAAATAGTTCCATTATCGGTTCTGTAGTTATTGCCGGCTGTTGAGTATATGCCATTCCATTTTGGCACAGTAGCCTGAGTGTGTGTAACTCCGCCATTATGCAGTTCTAAAAGATAGTTATAGTGTTCTGTCGAGTTGGCAAAAGCGTGAGGAGGTGCAATAGATGCAGGGACGCCGGGTCTGGCTGATCCTGTATACCATTCTGAAACGTCGTTCTGGGAAAGGACTCCTTCAGTGAGGAATATGTTGATTGAGGTAACTATTACTAGTAGGAATCTTTTGGTCTTCATTTAACTTCCCTTATTATTATTTGTGTATATTCCTAATTACTTCTCGGTCACATGATACGTTCTTAAGATTAATATAGTCTAGACTCAGGGAAGTTAATCTTTTTAGGCTGCTTTCTTTGATTTAACCTTGATTCTGTGCTGGTAAGGGCTTTTATCTTTCTTATATACTCCCAACACTTTAAACAACTGTACGTGTTATTAATTGGAGAGAGACAAATGATAAGAAAAACGACCTTATTAACTAAAACGCTTATCTTGGGCGGCTTAATGCAACTACTAACCCTGGATGCTATGGCCCAGGATTTAACAATCACCAATGCGCGCATTATTACGACACCAGGCAATATCATAGAGAATGGCTCAATTGTGATTGAGGACGGTCGAATATCTGCTGTCACCTCAGGCCGGCCTCGACAGACAGTTGGGCAGGTAATTGATGCATCTGGACTGACAGCAATGGCCGGTTTTATCGACGACCATAAACATGTCAGGGATAGCGATGACTTCGAAGCCCAGATGCTTTCATTACTCGAAGCTGGCTATACCACCGTTCTGAATGGCGGGGGTGACGCTGAAGGTAATCTTGCATTAAGTAATCGTATCTCCAGTGGGGAAGTACTTGGCCCACGTTTGATTCCATCAGGCAGTGTCAGTTTACGTCAAACACCTGCTGAAGCTCGAGCTGCAATTCGTGCATTGGCCGCGATGGGTGTTAGACATACCGGAGAAATTGCTTTAACACCGGAACCTGCGCCACCTCAATCAGAAATTTCTGTTTTAAGGGCAATCGTCGAAGAAGCGGCTGAAGTCGGTGTTCAAGTTAATGTTCATGCAGTTAGTAGTTCAGCCACCGTCGCCGCCGTAGAGGTTGGTGTTACCCGTCTGGTTCACCTGCCCAATAAAGACTGGACCAGTTATGATGAAGCTGAAGTTGTAGCAGAAAATGGCGCCATCGTTTCCGGGCTAATCGCTTTTGGTGCGCCAACACTTGAGCGCGAATCGGCTGCTCCAGCCCCCGTTCAATACCCAAGAGATAATATGCCTCGTTTCCGTGATGGTAATGCCTGGCCAGAGGCTATTGCCGGAGCAAACCGTGACACACAAGGCCGTGCTACAGGAACAGAAGGTGGTTACACCATCATAAATGCTCGACGTATCTGGGATGCTGATCCATCTCATAGAACGATTTCATATTCGACTGACCAAAATTTTGCAGATGTTTCAGTCCTGGAACATGAACTTAAATCTTTTAGCATTGTGTTTTCAATGACTGATATTCATCAGATCATGGGGCCAAATTCTGCACGCTACATCAATATGGAAGATGATCTGGGGACTATTGAGCCTGGCAAACTGGCAGATATTATTTTGCAAGCAGGTGATCCTACTGAAAACATTTATGGCATGTTAACTAACATGGTCACCATCGTTGGTGGCGAAGTGCTTGTTGATAAACGTTAAGCTGTTTTGAAAGTTTAAAAAATATAATGCGGGGGCTATAGGCCCCCGCATTATTTTACGCTTTGCAAAATCAGGGAATTGGTTTACTTTTACAGAATCAAATTTGTGTCATGAATAGTTATTGTGAAATTAATAATCAGTAAGGGATATTTAGCATGATGAGATTGTTTACTTTATTTCTCGGGGCAGGATTAATGAGCTCTATCAGCTTCGCCCAGGAATTAAATTCCGATCGTGGGGCTGCAATATTTCAGGCGCAATGTATTCGTTGTCATATCCCGATAGAAATAAACGCGCGTCTACAGAATGACTGGACAGGTCGCAGCGCTCAAGAACTGTTTGAACGCGTGAGCCAATCTATGCCGGCAGAAAATCCTGGTTCCCTGACTAATCAGGAATACCTTGATATCACAGCATTCTTATTAGATTCGGTAAGAATTGATCTTCCGGCTAATTCGACCCCTGCGCTTCTGGCGTCTATTCAAATTGACCCGCCACCTTTAACAATGGCTAGCGGTGAGACAGTTAACTGGACTCATTTAGGGGGAGATGAGCACTCAACCAGGTATTCTCCTCTGAACCAAATAAATGCTGATAATGTAGGGACGCTCGAGCAGGCCTGGCTTTTTGATATTGGACCCTTTGGGCCTAACCCAGAAACCAACAGTGTCACCACACCACTGATGGTTAATGGCACGATGTATACCACAGCTGGCGCAACGAGAAATATAGTTGCACTGGACCCTGCAAGTGGACAGCTATTGTGGATGTGGCGTCCTCAGGAAGGCGAGCGCTTTGATGTTGCACCTCGAAAAGGTTCTGGCAAGGGGCTTTCTTATTATAGTAACGGCGCTCAGGAAACGATATTTACGGTGACACCGGGCTATTTTTTGGTGGCATTAAATGCCAGAACTGGTTTACCCAGGGAAAATTTTGGCGCTGGCGGATTCATAGATTTAAAAAATGGTTTGCGTTTGGCCATAGACAGAGATGTGATTGACATAGGAATTTCTTTTCCTCCGCTGGTAGTTGAAGACGTCATCATCGTTGGTGCAGCTCATACAGTTGGATCCAGACCCGAGACTGCGAGTAACGTTAAAGGTGATATCCGAGGCTATGATGCGAACACGGGTGAATTGCTCTGGACCTTCAAATCAATCCCGGAAGCCGGGGAGCCCGGTTTCGAAAGCTGGATAACGGGTGCAGATATAACCGGTAATGCTGGGGCCTGGGCTCCTCTGTCGGCTGATGCTGAGCTGGACTTGGTTTACATTCCAGTTGAAGCCCCTACAGGTGATTATTATGGTGGCGACAGGCATGGAAATAATTTGTTTTCCAGCTCAACGGTTGCAGTAAATTACCGAACAGGTGAAATGCAATGGTATTTCCAAACCACGCATCACGACATTTGGGATTTTGATACACCGGCCGCGCCGATCGTTGCTGATCTGCCAGACGGCACTCCAATAGTCATCCAAATGTTGAAGCAAAGTCATCTTTTTGCATTTAACAGATCCAGTGGTGAACCAATATTTCCGGTTGAAGAAAGAAACGTTCCTTTAACCGATGTCCCCGGTGAATGGACCTCTGCCGTGCAACCATTTCCATTATTGCCAGCTCCTTATGACCGGCAGGGCTTCCATGAAGAAGATATAGTCGACTTCACCCCTGAAATTGCTGCAATGGCTAGAGAAATTGTGTCAGATTACCGGCTCAGTTCCTTGTTTACACCTCCGAGTCTTTATCAGGATCCTAATGATGGCACACTTGGCACCTTGCATTTGCCTCATTCAACCGGCGGATCTAATTGGGAAGGGGCGGCATATGATCCGGAAACTGGCATGGTTTATATTCCAACCATCACACGAGTACATGTTAAAGCACTGCAAAACTTACCTGAAGTTTCCACTATTGAATATGTGCTATCCCAGAATGCCATTACACCTACCGTTGAAGGTATCCCCATCGTCAAACCTCCCTATGGTCGCATCACAGCGATTGATATGACTAATGGGGAGCATGTATGGATGCAGGTTAATGGTGATACGCCGGAAGCAATAAAGAATCACCCTTTACTGCAAGGGGTAGACCTTCCTCCTACAGGTAAAGATACCCACTCGACTTTATTGCTAACCAAAACTCTGTTATTTCAGGGTGAAGGCGAAGGTGGTGCAGCAGGTTTATGGGTCAGAGATAAGGCAACTGGAGAGGTCATCACCCATATTGATCTGCCTGGAACAGTATCGGGAATGCCAATGACTTATATGCTCAATGGCAAGCAATATATTGTTGCGGCTTTAAGTGACCAGAACTCTACAGCCAAATTGGTTGCATTGCGTTTACCCGATTAAACTTTTGCAATTGCCGATGATAGTAATAAAGCACTTGATTCAGCATAATCGCTGAGTAATGATTGATGAGAACTATGAATAAAAAATTTAATCGCAGGAGTGTTAATAATGAAAAAAATACTTAACTCCAATCTAATGGTTGTTCTATTTGCTTTACTTTTAGCCTCTTGTTCCAGTATGAATGGCAATCAAAACACCGCAGCAAGCCTGGCAGATACTGAGACGGTCTGGATTGATGTCAGAACAATCGAAGAATATGAAAACGATCATATTGACGGTGATCGTAACATTCCAATTCAGACAATGAGTGCAGCAAGCATAGTTGATCAGCTAGGCTTGGACACGGATACGAGGATTGGGCTTTATTGTGCTTCAGGAGGTAGAGCAGGACGGGCATTGATCATGCTGGAAGAAGCGGGTTTTACCAATGCCTTTAACGCAGGCGGTATAAGTGATGCACGTGAACTGCGACAGTTCAAATAACAATATTTTCAGCTAGCAGGTTACATTCTTGCCTGGTGTTTATTCCTGTGACCGGTTAATGCTCATTTGTAAGAAGGGCTTAACCTGGGTGTATAAGGCGTTCTTTATTATTCTGCTTAACGGATACTGAAAATCTTCGTTCTTAAGAAAAGCTTCCTAAAAAGGTTGTTCAAGAAAGATGTTGCAGCATAAACAAATAATACTAACGCTCACTGCTGCATACATTGCTGTTTTTCCCCAATGTGTCTTTACGCAAACTATCGGAATCGGGCTTTTCTCCTTGGGCGATATGTCTACCTGGGAAGAACAATCGTTTGTCGGTAATACCCAGTACCAGTTGGTAGAGGAACAGGGGCAGGGTCAGGTTCTAAAAGCTTTTTCCCAGTCTGCTGCCTCTGGCATGTTTTGTGAAGTGCATATTGATTTGACTGAGACACCCTATCTTAACTGGTCATGGAAAGTCGATAATATCTTTAATGAAAATGATGAACATACCCGAGAGGGAGATGATTACCCGGTTCGTATTTTTATTGTTGCTTCGGGTGGTATTTTTTTCTGGAATACCAAGGCAGTTAATTATGTCTGGTCCAGTAATCAGGCTGTTGATTCGCAATGGGAAAGTGCAGTGACCAGAAATGCCATGATGCTGGCACTACGTTCCGGGGATCGTGAAGCAGGCCAGTGGTTCAGTGAAAAACGTAATATTCGTGAGGACTTTAAAGCCCTTTTTGGGGAAGATATTACAGAAATTCATGCTGTTGCCATCATGAGTGACAGTGATAACACCGGGCAAAGCACAACCGCCTACTATGGTGATATTTTCTTTACGTCTCAGTAGAGTGGTTGACAGGAAAAAACTTTAAAAAGAAGGTTTAGAACTAAGGTTTAAGGTGTGGAATTCAGATTCCAGTTATATGGGAGATTTGTCCGTAAATCATTGTACTCAAGTTCAGGACGATATAATTTAATAAAATTTTCCAGGTTGCCGTATGCATCAAAATCTTCTCCATACCAGTCAAATATTTTAGATAGCCTGAGCCGATCTCCTTCCAACAAAAGTCCTCTTTCATTGTTGAGGAAGAGCCGGGTCTGCTCATCTAATTGTTCATCGAGTCGGTCAGCCCGATAAGCTTCCTGGCGCAAGTCAGGACAGCTGATAGAGGCGCAATTTACCGCAAAGTGAATTCGAGGTTCATTTAATTTTCTAATAATATTATGTTCAATATCATCAAGTGTCAGTTGGCCGTCGGCATTTTCGAGTACGACCACATCCCAAGGCCCTTTGAAAAAACTGCCTATATCCCTGATTGAATCAACAGGCCAATTATCAAGGATCAGTTTGATAGTGAGCACATTGTAGGCGTTGATATAAAAAGCCAGCTTTTCCTCATCTGAGCCAAGTTGCTCAACATCAAATTGGATAATCCGGTTAACGATTGAATAGAAATCAGGATCAGTGGCAATGCTTGCATAGTTGACGAGATTAAGACGAAGGCCGTCCTTTTCAGCTGTAAGCAAATGTGACTGTAATAGCTCATCATAAGTGGCCCAGTCTGGCTCTGCGGCTAAACTTGTTGCTGTCAGTGTCCAAAAAAAAAGTAATCGAATCATATCCTTACCTGTGTGAGCATTGTGCTTTATTGATGCTCCTAAGCTGATTTTGTTACAAAAAATGCGACTTTACCAATAAGTATAAAAAAGCCCCTTTGCCAGGCAGTGAGGGGCTTAAATATTTTTGATGTTGTGAATTAATTAAAATGCAAAATCAAAGGCATCATCAAATACTGGATTTTTTTCCTGTCCGACTAGGCCTCTGGGTAAATCAGGGTTTCTTGTGGTTGGAATACCACGTGGATCAACATAACCGTCTTCGCCAGGTAGTCGATACTGGGTATTAGGCAAACCATTTTCATCAAAAGTCAGGTAGGTGTTGTTGTTCTGGGCGCATTCCCAGTAACGGATTCTTAAGCCGGCATCTTCCATATCCTGGCGATGCTGATAGGTATAAACAACATTAAGCGGTTCCTGCAACATCAGATCATCATAAAAATAAACATTTACAGCCACTTTAAACTGATCATTTTCAGCGTCCCAATACTCGTACCAAATCTCAACGGTTTCTGCCTGATTACTTGTTGGTGGTGTTCCTCGGAAAAAATCAGCAGGATAAATGTCTTCTGTATGGACGACCAGTACATCACCTAATTCTTCATCCACTGCCCAGAATCCAATACTGTCTCCAGCAGCAAAATGGGTTCCATCAATATTGATATGTTCCTGGTTTATGTAAATGCGTCGAGTATCGTTACCGAGGTCGTTATGCCATAGAGAATAGCTCGGCGTGTTGATGAACTCTCTGACATAAGGCTCCATAAACCAGCGTGGAAGGCCTGCAGGTTCACAAGTCGTCAGGCGGTCATAGTCAACCCCGGCGTTGTAGGCCTGATTGCCGAGATTAAGGCGATATTCCCATGCAGCCTTATATTCCGGAGTGAGAACACCTTCTTTAATTTCCCCATCTTCATCCAGAAACATGGCGTTGGAACGGATGCCTGAATCACCGCCTGCAGACCAGAGGCCTTCCCATTTAGGGACGCTCATATAATCATGGATTACTCCACCTTTGTAATGATCCAACAAATAATCGTAATGCTCACGGGACGTTTCAAACGCCATCGGGAAAGGTATCAGTTCTGGAATATTTCCATTTCGCTGTGAATAAGCAAGTCCAGAGAAGCTAAGCGTAGTGCCAACAATTAAAAGTTTTATTTTTGTTTTGAAATCCATGTTTTCCCCTTACTATTTTGATCGATTTCGTATTTATTTCCGGCAGGCAGAAAAATATTGCATGCTATTCTTTGATTGCCAAAATAATGTTATTCAGTCATAAATTTACAGGAAATTAAAGCTTCATGGTAGGGTTATTAAATGTAGATTTATGTTCAGCGTATTAATTTCAGATGAAAGGTGCTTAACGGTGGGTGGCTATATTCAATGAGGGCTAATACTTATGAATTTTTTATATTGCTATGCTATAAAAATAACGCTAATACGAATAAAAAAATAAGAGGCGCTTGTGTCCGATCCAGCTAAGTTATTTGTTGCTGAGTATAACCCTGAGTCAAGTATAGTGAATGATTTAATGATATTTTCTTAATCTTTGCACTTTAAGGAGAACCATTAACCAGAATAGGATGCCCTTGTTAAGAAATTCCATAACATATTGATATAGTTGGTTTTATATTGAAAAAATTACTAAATTGAGTTATTTAAAAAGCGTTTTCTGGCGAGCGACATGAAAGTCTCACTTATAGTATCGCTCAAAGGAACACATTAGAATCAGGCACTTTACAGGCGAGATAAATACCTAGAGGATCATGCATGAAAGGCCTTATCCAAAAGTTTACCAATATAAAGGGAGAGGAAGTTCCGGTTGTTATTGCATCCGGCTTCTTTTTCTTTTGCCTGCTGACCGCTTTAATGGTGCTAAGGCCTGCCCGTGAAGCTCTGGGAATGGAAAGCGGCCTGGATACCGTACGCTGGTTATTTCTGGGTACTGCGTTTTTTACCTTGCTGGTAAATCCAGTATTTGGTTATCTGGTCAGCCATTTCAGACGTTTTACCTTTGTTGCCAGTACTTACCTGTTTTTTGCCGCCAGCCTTTTTGTGTTTTATTTGTTTCTGACCCTGGCACCCGAATCTATGGGGCAGATAAGCGGCAGGGTGTTTTACGTTTGGTACAGTGTATTTAATCTGTTTAATACCATGGTTTTTTGGGCCATGATGGCGGATACCTATAAGCTAGAGCAAAGCAAGCGCTTATATGGAACTATCGCCGTTGGCGGTACCTTGGGTGCTATTTTTGGGCCCTGGCTTAGCTCGGTATTGGCGTTGCCAATTGGAACGGCCAATCTAATTCTGGTGTCAATTCTATTTCTTGTTCTGGGGGTTTTCTTTGCCTGGCTGGTTTTTCGTTTCAGCGCCACAGTGTCTTTTGCCAGCGCAGCCGGCGATAGCCCAGTTGCAAAGGTTGATCGTGACGCGGTAATCGGAGGCAGTGCCTGGGAAGGTTTCAGCGCAGCCTTGAGTTCGCCTTATTTATTGGGTATTACGGCATATGTCTTAATCATTGCTGTTATCGGTACTTTTCTTTATTTCACGCGCTTGGATCTGGTTGCCCAGGTGGGCGACGATACGGATTTACGAACGACGCTGTTTGCACAAATTGACATGATCACTCAGGTAACCACCCTGTTTATGCAGCTAATAGTGACCGGCCATATCATGAGGCGCCTGGGAGTAGCCATTGCACTGGCAATTCTGCCAGTGATCGTGATCTTTGGCATGATTGGACTTACGATTGTCGGCACCCTGGCTACCCTGGTTGTATTTGAAGCGATTTACCGAGCGGTGCAGCGTGCAATTATGCGTCCGGCAAGAGAAACGCTGTTTACTGTTATCAGTAAAGAGGACAAGTATAAGGCCAAAGCCTTTATTGATACCTTTGTCTATCGTGGAGGAGACGTTGTTGGAGCCTGGACTGAAGGTTTAATAGGTCGACTGGGCATGGGCTTATTTGCCCTGGCGACGATCACCATTCCGATGGCGATTGTATGGGGCGCTTTAGGGCTATGGCTGGGCCTCCAGCAAAAACGCAAAGCACAGGATCAAGACTTATCAAATACCCGTGAACAAGATGCTAGACTCGGCCTTAATAAGACAGCAAGCGTGGGCAGTTAATAATTTAAACAAACTTAAAAACGAAAAAAGAGGAGCGAATTATCATGACAACTGGCTCTAAAAAATCAGCAATTTCAAGACGCCGTTTCATCCAGAGTAGTGCTTGCGCAGGGACAGCCCTGGCCATGAATCCAGTATTGCTTAGTCGAGCAGCCCAAAGTGAGCTGATCATGGGAACCATTCCATCTACCGGTGAACAAATCCCCGCTATTGGGCTGGGCAGTTCAGCCAATTTTTCTCAGGTCGCCAGAAGTGAAGATATTTCTGCTTTGAGAGATGTGCTTTCGACTCACTTTGAGATGGGGGGCAGAGTATTTGATACGGCACCCAGTTACGGCGCATCAGAAGAAGTTTCAGGGCAAATAGCGCAGGAGCTGGGAATAGCCGATGAGCTGTTCTGGGCAACGAAATTAAATGTGGCTGGTCGTGGCGGCGGGGGTGCTGATCCTGAAAGAGCACGCCAGCAAGTTGAAGCATCTTTTCAGCGTGTTAGAAGATCGGTTATTGACCTTATTCAGGTGCACAATATGGGTGCCCCGGATGTGCAATTACCAATACTTAGAGAATACAAGGAAGAAGGCAGAATCCGTTATATCGGCATTACCACAACTTTTCCGAATCAATATCCAAGTCTGATCAACGTGATGCAGAACGAGGAACTGGATTTCATAGGGATTGATTATGCTGTTGATAATCGAAGTGTTGAGGATGTTATTTTACCCCTGGCAATGGATCGTGGGATCGCTGTCTTGTGTTATATGCCATTTGGGCGAAACAGATTATGGTCAAGAGTGAGTGGGCAGACCTTGCCAGATTATGCAGAGGAGTTTGATGCGACAACATGGGCGCAGTTTTTCCTGAAGTTTGTTATTAGTAATCCTGCGATCACGGCAGCAACCCCTTCGACCAGTCGACCAAGTAATATGGCTGATAATATCGGTGGGATGACGGGGCGCTTGCCGGATGAGGCTATGCGACGCAGAATGATTGCGACAGTAGATGCGCTGCCATCGGCCTGATTAACCAAGCCTACTTGTTTAATAAAGCCTCTATTGCGCTAAGGCAGTAGAGGACATTGCCTTTATTTGCTGAATAACCCATTAAGCCTATACGCCAGAGTTTGCCTGCGCTGGCACCTAAGCCAGCACCAATTTCAAGGTTATAGTCTTTCAATAACTGACTGCGGAAAGCAGCATCATTGATGCCCTCAGGAATAATGATAGCGTTTAACTGGGGCAGACGTTCGGCCTCAGGCACTGATAATTCCAGTCCCATTTTTTCCAGGCCGGCTTTCAGAATGTTGTGTTGTGTCCTGTGACGCTCCCAGGAATTTTCAAGGCCTTCATCGTGCAAAATACAAAGCGCTTCATGCAGACCATAGAGTGGATTGATTGGCGCGGTGTGATGATAGGCACGTTTACCTTCTCCCTCCCAATAGCCCAACATAAGATTTAAGTCCAGAAACCATGATTGCACCATGGTTTTGCGGGTTTTCACTTTTGCCAGGGCTCTGTCATTAAAGGTCACCGGTGAAAGACCAGGAATACAAGACAGACATTTTTGAGTGCCGGAATAGACAGCATCCAATTGCCATTCATCAACTTTAAGGGGAACACCGGCCAGGGAAGTCACCGTATCAACAATACACAGGCAATCGTAGTCATGAGCAAGTTTCGCCAGTGTCTGTGCATCAGATAGAGCGCCTGTTGAGGTTTCTGCATGAACAAAGGCAAGTATGCTTGCATCAGGATTAGCCTTCAGGGCAGCTTCGACCTTGGAAGGATCGACTGCGCGGCCCCAGGGGTCTTCAACAATGATGGCTTGGCCCCCACAGCGGATGACATTTTCTTTCATTCTGCCGCCAAAGACCCCGTTGATACACACGATAACCTTGTCGCCTGGTTCTACCAGATTGGCAAAGCAACATTCCATGCCGGCTGAGCCGGGGGCAGATATAGGCAGTGTCACCTCGTTTTCAGTCTGAAAGGCATAGCGTAAAAGACTTTTAAGCTCATCCATCATGCCAATAAAAAGTGGATCAAGATGGCCAATTGTCGGGCGCGACAAGGCTTCCAGTATCCTGGGGTTAACATCTGATGGGCCTGGACCCATTAGCGTGCGTTGAGGAGGGTGGAATGAAGTAAAGTGACCTGCTGGCATAGTAAGACCCTTAATAGATTTGTTCTGATTGTGGCGTTAAATCCTGGAATGATAACGCAGTATAAAACAGAGGGCAGAACTATAAAACGCCAAAGTGTGTTTCTTGCAATAAAGAAAGGGCTCCTTGATAATGTTTTAAAGAGATTTAACCTATAAGAATTATATTCATTGTTTAGTCTTCAGATTTAAGGTTCAAGACATAAAGTTTAAGGGCTTGCTCGCCAATCAAGCGCTGCTGCTGGTCGGGGGGGGGGCAAGTAAATTTACGGAATAATTATAAAACAGCTCAGTCCCCACTGATTGAGACTACATAACAAAAGGAACCGCTTTTGAACTCATTGACGCTTTCGTTACTTTCCTTTCTGCCTATTCTGATTGTTGCTATATTTTTAGTAATCTTGAAATGGCCAGCCAGACGAGCCATGCCCTTGGCATATATTACTGTTGTTGCTTTAAGTCTGGCTGTGTGGAAGATTCCATTTAATCAAATTGCTGCAGCTACGGTAAATGGCATCATCGTTGCCCTGACACTGCTATATATAATATTTGGCGCCATTCTTTTGCTGAACACCCTGCAACAAAGTGGCGCCATGCGAGTCATCCGCCAGGCTTTCATCGATATCTCGCCAGACAGACGCATACAAGTCATTCTGATAGCCTGGTTATTTGGGTCTTTTATTGAAGGTTCATCGGGTTTTGGCACACCTGCTGCTGTGGCAGTTCCTCTTTTAGTGGGCTTGGGTTTTCCGGCAATGGCAGCAGTAGTTTCTGGCATGATCATTCAGAGCACGCCTGTTTCTTTTGGGGCATTAGGCACACCGATTCTGGTGGGTGTTGGTACCGGACTTTCAGGTGATAGCAGCGTTTTGGCTTACATTCAGCAGGCGGGAGTTGATGGTGCAAGCCTGGAGTCTGTCGGCAGACCGTTTTTAGAATTAGTCGCTCAAAAAGTTGCCATACTGCATGCCATTACCGGCACGTTTATTCCCTTGTTTGTGGTTGCCTTGATGACACGATTTTTTGGTGCCAACAGATCCTTTGTTGAGGGTCTTAAAGTCTGGAAATTCGCAATATTTTCTGCGTTTTCAATGACCATTCCTTATCTTATGGCGGCCTATATTTTTGGCCCAGAATTCCCTTCCATTTTTGGTGGAATGATTGGTCTGTTAATTGTTATTCCGGCAGCAAAGGCTGGCTGGTTTATGCCTGATAATGGAGAAATTTGGGATTTCCCCGACAAGGCGGAATGGGAGCCGGAATGGACAGGGCTGGTCAAAATTCAGGCTGAGCAGAGTACGTCAGAAGAAAAAAGCAGCATGCCAATTTTAATGGCAGCTCTGCCTTATTTGTTTTTGGCCTTATTGTTAATCATCACTCGAGTTCCGGCGTTCGGGATAAATACCTTCCTACAATCATTCGCTTTTGCCTGGTCGAATATTTTTAATTCCACTGTAGGGACTGGTAATATCCAACTCCTGTATTCGCCGGCAGCCATTTTTATTGTGGTCTCTGCATCGACATTTTTAATTCACAAAATGAGTATAAAATCCTACGGTCTGGCAGTTAAAGACTCCTGCCAAAACATGCTTAAGGTTTCTTTGCCGCTGCTGGTCACTGTGCCCATGGTGCAAGTCTTTCTCAATACCGACGGGGGCTTGGCAGGCTTCGCTAAAATGCCTAATGCATTGGCCGAAGGGGTAGCAGATTTGGCTGGATCCAGTTGGCCAATTTTTTCTACCTTTATTGGTGGTTTAGGTGCGTTTATTGCTGGCAGTAATACGGTGAGCAATATGACCTTTTCGCTGTTTCAGTTTGGTGTAGGAGAGCGCATTGGTGTTGACCCAAGCTGGATTGTTGCATTACAGGCAGTCGGTGGCGCTGCAGGAAACATTATTTGTGTCCATAATGTTGTCGCGGCATCGGCAGTAGTAGGCTTGCTGGGTAAAGAAGGTCTGGTTATTCGTAAAACCCTGGCAGCCTTTGTCTATTATGCCTTACTGGCAGGCTCAATGGGTTATGCCATTGTTTGGTCGGGCACCCGTGGCTGGTTAAATCTGGGGACTCTATTTAGTGTGCTGATCGTGGTTAGTCTTGTAGGATTTATCAGTATGCAATTAAGGCAGGATAAGAAAGGAGCAGACATTTAGATGTTTAAACGCTTGAAAGATGTTCACAATATTTCAGATTTTCGTAGTTTAGCCAAGCAACGTTTACCAGGACCCATTTTTCATTATATTGATGGAGCGGCTGATGATGAGGTGACCTATCGTCGCAATACCTCTGCCTATGATCAGGTAGATCTGGTACCCAATATTTTAACGGGCGTTGAGAATATTGATTTATCTACCACTGTGCTGGGACAAAAAATTGATATGCCCCTGTTTTTATCGCCAACAGCCTTACAACGTTTGTTCCATCATGATGGGGAAATGGCAGTGGCCCGGGCGGCAGAAAAATTTCATACTATTTTTGGGGTTTCTTCCCTCGGGACTGTAAGTGTCGAAGAAGTGGGTGAGAAAATTAAGACACCAAAAATGTTTCAACTTTATTACCACAAGGATAAGGGTCTTACACAGAATATGATTGACCGCAGCAAGGATGCCAATTTCGAGATACTGGCCTTAACCGTTGATACCATTGTCGGTGGTAACCGAGAACGGGATTTACATACAGGCTTTACTACGCCGCCCCGATTAAGTTTGAAAAGTCTAATGAGCTTTGCTACCCACCCGGCCTGGGCCCTGAATTATTTCACTCATCCGGCTTACGAACTGTCGCAGCTAAAAGACTATGTGAAAGAGGGGACTAATATTTCAGTCTCCATTGGAGACTACTTTACCCGTATGATCGATCAATCCATGACCTGGAAAGATGCGGAAGAGGTTAATAAGAACTGGGGAAGGCAATTTGTACTAAAAGGGGTGATGTCGGTCGAAGATGCTAAACGTGCGGTTGATATAGGTGCTACCGGGATTATGGTTTCCAACCATGGGGGCAGGCAACTGGATGGCTCCCGATCGCCCTTTGATCAATTGGCAGAAATTTGCGATGCCGTTGGTGACAAAATCGATGTCATTTGTGATGGGGGGATCCGGCGCGCTACGCATATCCTGAAAGCGCTATCAGTTGGTGCAAAAGCTTGCTCAGGTGGGCGTCTTTATCTTTATGCTTTGGCAGCTGCCGGGCAGCCTGGTGTTGAAAAAGCTCTGGGCATTTTGCATGAAGAGCTGGTCAGAGATATGAAGCTCATGGGCTGTAAGTCGATCAGTGATTTACATCGGGGTAATTTGCGTTTTCGCTGAGCAAAAACGACTGCTGTCAGCTGAATCCTGCGTGAATGGCTTCGCTTGGTGACAGCAGTCAGTAGTATTCACATTGAGGGTTTTCTGACGACAAATAAAAATCGATCGGTATTTCTGCCCAGCAACGGATCAAAAATCATCCGGCTATGATCATCAACATTATTTCGCAGGATGTCTGATTCTGCTTCAATAATAAACCCTGCAGCAGTAATGGTCTGTCTGGCTACTTCAATGGGTATTCTATGCAGGCTAGCAAAATTTTTATTATCAGCATCCGCAATATGATCGGTGACGATAAGCACACCGCCAGGCTTGAGTGCTGCATAGATTTGGCCGTACATATCAGCACCGGCTTCCCCAACAAAATGATGGGACTCAAGCGCAAAAATCAACACATCGAGACTATTAGCAGGGATGTCGGACACAGCAGATACCGGTTCAACATTTCTCATAGCCAGAATGTCTGCAGGAGGCTCACCCCTTCCACCCAGGCCTTGTGAATAAACTGTTCCTTCCGGGCCGACTGCCAGTGATAAGACACGCACATACCAGCCGCCGCCAGAAATGATGTCAGCCACGGTCATGCCTTCCTCTATACCGGCCATTTCCAAGACCTGATATGGGCGACGAACGCCATCTCGTGCTCTATCTTCTGCGGGTCGAGCGTCTGAATTCAGCTTTTCAATAAAATCCGGTGCCAGGGCCAGAGCTGAAGAGATTGTAAATAGACTGCTCATCAATAAAAGACTTTTTAAAATCGGCGTTTTCATGTATTTCCTCTGATCAGTAAAGCTTAATAAGCTCGGTAAATTTTATACTATATTCAGACTCGCCATACTAACATATATAGGCGACTGTTTTCTGCGAAAGCTATTTTCACTGTTTGAGATTAGGGCTTTTTTATTCCTGGATTTATAACCAGAAAACTTACCAGGGATGAATTTCACCATTCCATTTGAAAAAACTGCCGGTATTCGTCATATCCATTTTTTCAATCACACGACGAATTCCCTCCGCACTCTCCTTCGGGGTGATTGCTGCATCCGGTCCACCCATATCGGTTTGCACCCAGCCCGGATGAATTAAGCTGACGGATATTCCGTGTTGTTGCCACTCGGAAGCAAGAATTTGCATCACTTTATTGACCGCTGCCTTGGAACTGGAATAGGCATAGATAGGCATAGAAAAAGTTGAAGCGCCTACCTGACTGGATACAGTCAGCATTTTAGGACTTTTAGCCGATTTCAGGTGCTGCTGAAAAGCTTCAGCCACCCTGAAGGGTCCAATGGTGTTGATCTGTATGGTCATCAACCAATCTTCCAGACTCGCATCACCAAGTGACTGGTGCTCACCACCGTAAACGCCGGCATTATTGATTAATATATCAATTGGAACCTGCGACAGTTCTTCAGCACAGGCTTTTATGGAATCTTCGCTGGACACATCCATGGTGTGGATGCTTAGTGCGCCATTACTTTTGCTTGCCAAGGCACTCAACTTTTCAGCCGCATCTGGCTTACGGCAGCAGGCATAAACCCGGTCACCCTTAGCGACATATTGTTGGCTTAGCTCCAAACCAATGCCCCGATTGGCGCCGGTAATTAATACACTTGTCATTGTTATTTCACTCCGTTTTTAATTTCTATCATATTCATTTTTGTCACATACAGGAAAAATAAATATGCATGATTCCCATTGAGAAATAGCGCTTAAATGACGCTTTGGTCGATTTTGGTATTCCTAGACAGTTCAGAGCCCCTTGCATACAATCTATGCAAATTATGTCAATTATTCCAATGAAAAATAAGAGGTTCTGATGAAATCGCAAGCACTAGTATTTAGTCTTCTGACGTTTTTTGCACTACCTGTTTTTGCGCAAAATATTGCTGATGCCTTTGACCCAGGTTATAGCTTGCAATCCTGGCAGCATCCTGAGCTGGCAAAGGTAAGGGCAAATTGTCGAAACCCGGCACCAGCTTTTGCTATTCCACAAAGACCGCCACAAACGGGGCGGGTCATGCCAGCACCAAGGCAAGTTGTGCCCGCTTCATCGGCTATTCCTGCTGTGATCAGTGCCGGTCAAAACTGGGAAAGAGTGTGGTCCTGGAACGGTAATCAGGCTGATGGCCACATTGCGACAGAGGATGGTGGCTTAATGTTCGCCAATAATGATGCGAGTAACGTTATTCGCCTCAACCTCGATGGCTCGGCGGAGATAGTTTATGACAATACCAATACTGGCGGCGCCTTATCCCGTAGTAAAAATGGCGAATTATTTTTACTGGAGCGCGGGCTGCACTCAGCCATTGTTAAGCTGGAACCAGAACGTCATATTTTTGCAGACAAGTACCAGGGCGATCCGATTGATTGTCTCAGCGGCATTATGAACGACCTGATGGCAGATAGTCTGGGAGGCGTCTATTTCACAATCACAGCGGCCGGGCTTTTTTATGCTGATTCAGAAGGTGTGGTGTCAAAATATGGCGATGTGGTTGGCACGAATGGTCTTATCTTGAGCCCGAATGAGGATAGGCTCTATGTCACCAATGGTCCTATTATTGTTGCATACGATGTGCAAAGGGATGGATCACTCACCAATCAACGTGATTTTGTCAGGCTGAGTGAGGGTAATGGTGATGGCATGGCGGTGGATGCAGAAGGACGTCTTTATGTGAGTACAGGCTCATCGGTTGATGTCATTGCAAGTGATGGCAGCTTCCTGGGAAATATTCCAGGCCCACAAGGATTGCATGGTGTGGCATTTAGTGGCGAAGATAAAAAATACCTGTATGCGATTGTTCTAAATGGCGCTTTTGGTCCCAATGCGGCAAATCAAATCTTTAGAATTCCCATGATTGCTCAGGGTTATCTGGGAAGAGCCAAATAGAATCAGATGAGATAACTGAGTTTATAAAATATGCCTCCTTGCATTTTAAAAACTTTATTTTGCCATAGAGGTAAGGCTTGAATGGGCCTGCTCATACTGTATGTCGCAATTGCACTGATATTTTCCTTTCTGTGCTCTATCACTGAAGCGGTTTTCCTGAGTGTCTCCAAAGCCCACATCACTCTGATGGAGCAACAGGATCGTTCTGGTGGTGCCATGATGAGAGAGCTTAAAGAGGATATCAACAAGCCTCTGGCAGCCATTCTTACCTTGAATACTATTGCGCATACGATTGGTGCTGCTGGTGCTGGTGCGCAGGCCGCTATTGTGTTCGGGAATGCCTGGGTGGGTCTGGCATCAGCGATTCTTACACTCTTGATACTGGTTTTTTCAGAGATCATTCCCAAAACGCTTGGCGCGGTTTATTGGCGCCAACTGGCGGGGGTGACGGCACACCTTCTGGTCATGCTGGTTTGGATCCTTTATCCCTTTGTCTGGTTTTCTGAAAAAATCACTCGGCGCATTTCATTGAAAGAGGAACCTGAAGGTTTTTCACGCGAAGAATTTGCCGCCATGGCAGAATTGGGTGAAAAAGAAGGGCAATTACAGGAGCAGGAATCACGAATATTAAAGAATATCTTTCTCCTGAATGAAACCCCGGTAACAGCGGTCATGACACCCAGGCCGGTGGTATTCTCACTGCCAGACTCGATGAAAGTCTCCGAGTTTTTTAGCGCTTATGATGATACCCGCTTTTCGCGAATTCCCATCTATGAGAATAATCGCGAGCAGCTTGAGGGTTTTGTCCTCAAGAGCGACCTCCTGCTGGCACAGACCCGCGGCAATTCCGACAACACACTCAAACACTATCAACGTGAGCTCAAGGCAATGGTCGACAGCAAATCAGTTTATGACGCCTTTGAATTATTTATAAAAGGCCGTCTGCATATCATGCTGATAGTTGATGAGTACGGAGGTATGGAAGGTATTATCACGCTGGAAGATATTCTTGAAACCCTGCTTGGCTTTGAAATTATGGATGAAAAAGACAAGCAGGCGGATATGCAGGAGCATGCCAGACGTCTATGGCGCCGGCGTGCTGACAAGATGGGATTGGACATTCAGGGATATGACAAAGATCAAAACTCAGACACATAGTTTATAGTAAGCAGGCTTTGTTTAAAGCCAGGGCCTTCACTGTCGGCCTTTCATAGTACAATTCCAAGCTTAAGCTTTATTTGTCTTGCTCTTTTTAATAGCAATAAAGAACTTCAGACCGGTAAAAAATATGCCTTCATTAACACATCGATTAATTAAGTTTTTGATATTGCTGTGTTCGATTTTTCCTTATGCCTCATTTGCTCAAGGGCAGTTAAGTGCATTGGATGTTGAGCAACCGGATGGCTGGGATGCCGATTTGCTTATGGTACAGCCTGTGGATATCAATCCAGATCCTAATATTCTGGAATTTGAACTGGAGGCCAAAATAAGGGATATCGAGATTGAAGAAGGCTTTACGACACCGGTTTGGACCTATGGTGGAAGTCTGCCCGGCCCTTTAATAAAAGCCAAGGTTGGCGATACAGTTATCGTGCATTTTAAAAATTCATTACCTGAATCCACCAGTATCCATTGGCATGGTTTGCGAGTGCCAAATGGTATGGATGGTGTGCCTGGTGTGACGCAGCCGCCCATTCAGCCCGGTGAAGAATTTCGATATGAATTCACGGTTAATGATGCCGGAACCTATTGGTATCACCCGCATATAAACTCAACTAACCAGGTCGGGTGGGGTATGTATGGCGGTTTTATCGTGGAAGATCCGTCTGATCCAGAGGCGTTTGGAGATGATCTGGTGCTGTTGATCTCAGATATCAGTATTGATTTGGATGGACGTTTTTTACCGGAAAATAACGGTGGTGGCTTTAGCAGATTGTTTGGCCGGGAAGGCAGGGTCCTGCTCGTTAACGGTAAAGTGTTGCCCAGATTGAAAGTCAGGAAAGGCAAACAGCAACGCTGGCGGGTAATTAATGCCGCCAGATCGCGCTATGTCAGAATGAGTTTACGCGATCACTACTTGACCAGAATAGGGGGGGACAATGGTCTGGCAGCTTATTCAGAGGTGGTACCACGAATCATCATTACTCCGGGAGAAAGGTCGGATTTTATATTCACCCCTTCAAATGAACCGGGGGTAGAGAGAATCATGCGCTGGGGAGCGGTAGATCGTGGCTTTGGCACTACGGACTTTAGAGCACCAGTTAATATGCTGGTCATTGAAACGGTGAATGAAGCCCCTGTTATTCCAGCTGAAATCCCTACTCAACTCAGACATATTGAGGCTGTTGATATCAGTAATGCGCTAGAGAAGAGTCTTGAGATGACCATTGAGTTGGGTGGTGAAGATGAGGTGGCCATGGGGTTTAACGGTATTCCTTACTGGAGCATGACACCGCTAGAAGCAAGAGTCGGGGAGACTCATGTCTGGACCTTAATCAATCATTCTGATTTTAATCATCCCTTTCATCTACATGGCTATTTTTTCCAGGTGCTGGATGAAAATCGGGTGCCGGAATGGAAAGATACAGTCGATTTCCCGGTTGGAGCAGAAATCAAAATTGCCATTAAGTTTGAAGATCGCCCAGGGATGTGGATGTACCACTGCCATATACTTGATCATGCAGAAGTCGGCATGATGGGGCATTTGCTAGTTCGAGCGGGACAAGACCCTTAAAAAATTAAAGCACTGACCTGCCGTGATCAAAGCAATGAAAACAATGTAGACATGAAGAGTATGAAGGCAAGTAAAATTAAAGACTGTTGATTGAATCCAGAATGACATCCCCATTCATGCCATCCAAAGCATTTTCATCAAGCTCTTCTGATCGAATTTGAGCGCGTACTGCTTGCCGAGTTTCTCGATTGGGTAACAAATAAATTCTTTCTATTCTTGATGTTCTGGCAAACTGGTTCAACACATGAACTCTGTCGATATTGGCTCGAACTCTTAAATTTCTTGATGAAAACTGGACTTGTTCAGTGTACATCAGTGCTCTTATATTACGATCCAGAACCACTAAATATGATCTGGACGGCGAAAAATTAACAATCAGCGAGCGCGAGTCGATGGCCTGCCATCCGTTTATCTGCCAGTAAAGAAAATCATCCACTTGCTCAAGATCAGCAAAGTAATATTTGGCATCATCATTATCAGCCGTCGAAGCAATTGCGGGAATAGCGAAAAAACTGAATAGACTGAGTATCGTAAGGAGTATTTTCTTCATGTGGGTCTCCAGCATTAGCGGGTTCACTTATCCTATTCTTTAAGCTCAGTATAAACAGGAGGAATGAATCCCAGCTTAACATAAGATCCTTAAAAGAAGTCACCTAAGGCTTATACGATGATTAATTCCAGCCAGATTAAAGCTGGGTGCGGAATTGTTTTAGTGTGAGGATGAATTTTGGATGGTGCTAATGCAGAAAGAAGGCATTAACACTAAAAAAGAGAGGCAAAAAAAACCCTCACAACCATGATTGTGAGGGTTTTTTGTGTTTCCTTTGTTCTAAGAATAGAACAACTAATTCGTCAGAATTAGAAGTTCATTCTGGCACGCATTCCATAAGTTCTTGGAGCGCCATAGCCTATCCAACCATCTCTGGCTGAAGCAATATAAACATCTTCAGTCAAGTTGCGGATATAGAGCTGGATAGTCCAGTCATCCTTATCATACGCTAAAGTGAAATTAGTGATGTTCCTTGCATCGTTTTGATAGTAAGGAGTCTGAATCACATTAGAGTAACTGTCATCAGTATAAGAGAAATCCAGTCTTGGAGTCAGCGTACCGCCAGCGTAAGGGATCTCATAGTCTATACCAATGTTATATGAGAGCTCAGGAGCTTGTACTTGTGGCTGACCATTGAAGTCTTGCCAGAACGGATCGTAGTTGAAGCAGTTACCATTTGGGATAGTAGCACCTGTTGGATCAGCCGGATTTGCTACTCGTGCAGTAGAAGCAGTCGCTGGGTTATTATCCCCATAGTTAGTCACTGTACCCACGCCACACTGAGGTAACCAGTCCAAGGCACCACCCAGGTCATTTTGAGCCCAACCAGGCAAGGATGCTTCATCAATGGTTCTGATACCTTCAACTTCTGAATCATTCCAGGCTACCGAGAAGTTAATCCCCAGATTGCCCAGGAAGACCTGACCAGAGGCTTCAACACCATTAATGGTTGCATCACCAATGTTGGAGTTAGTGGTA
>JAURLP010000027.1 GCA_030831165.1 Gammaproteobacteria bacterium
GTTCGTGAATTTCTTAGAATTAGTGATGATCCATCTCAATTCGTGGGTGTAAAATCAAATCAAAAAAAATCATATAGTGATCAATAAATCAATACACTAACAGCTCAGGGCGTTGCTTAGATAAAAGAACTCATTATTGATTGTTCTGATTATTTTTGCGCAAATATACTTATTTTCTCTTTACAGGGCACTAACTAAGTTGAATTGGATAAAACGGATGAGAGGGTAGTAATAATGTATTTTATCTACTTAATGCTCTTATCCTGGTCGAAAAGAGACCGGTCAGCATGTCCGCTTCTGGCCGAAAGTAGACATTCGCGAATACCTAATAATAATTGACTGAGAAGGATGGATGGTTCGCTGCTCGAATCGCTTCGGGACGACCTTACAAAACTGGTCGCGCTTCATTACACGACAGTTGAACCCTGTCGAGGATACTGACAAGTTAACTCCATAAATTTGATATATTCAACCTATGAATACATCAAATAGACTATATAAAAGACACCGCTTCCCTGCTGAAATTATCCAATATGCCGTATGGCTCTACTTCAAGTTCAATCTCAGCCATAGGGATATTGAAGATTTACTGGCAAAACGTGGCATTCAAGTCAGTTACGAAGCAATTCGACTGTGGTGCAATAAATTTGGACCTAAATATGCAATGAAACTTAGAAAGAAACATCAGGGGTATGGCGATACTTTCTTCCTAGATGAAGTCTTTATCAAAATAAATGGGAAGCAGCATTATCTATGGCGAGCAGTTGACCAAGATGGTGAAGTTGTAGATATATATCTTCAGAAACGACGTGATGGCAAGGCTGCAAAGCGCTTCTTTAAACGATTTTTAAGGAAAAATAAAGGTGAGCCCAGGAAGATCGTGACGGATAAATTAAGAAGTTATGGTGTTGCACATAGAGAGCTTATACCAGAAACAATCCATGATTCGTCGCAATATGCCAATAATAAATCTGAACTCTCACATCAACCTACCAGAGTAAGAGAGCGAGGTATGAGAAAGTTTAAATCTATAAACCAAGCCCAACGATTCTTAAATACTCATGCTGCTGTTTATAATTTATTTAATCTGGGAAGACATTTAGTGTCTGCAGAAAATTATCGATATTTTAGACATCGCGCTTTTGCGTCTTGGGAAAAGGCAACGACTAATTAGATAGATTTTGGCGAAGTATTATTTCGATTTAAGAAGTTAACTTGTCAATACCCCATTTAGAGAAAATTGAGCAATACTCCGATAAAACCAATCTGGAATGGTCCACTTTAAAATGAGATTATGGAAATTGTCTTTAACTTTCGGGGAGATAGGAAGAGAGATTAGGAACTAGCAGAAATTTAGAGACTTATTGGCGGAGAGGGAGGGATTCGAACCCTCGATGAGCTTTAACACCCATACACCCTTAGCAGGGGCGCGCCTTCAGCCACTCGGCCACCTCTCCCAATGAAGCGCGCAATCATATCACAAGTGCGCACTTTTGACAGAGCTTATGGGCTTAGTTTCTTGCTCATCAGGGTAATGAATTAGACTGTTCTATATCCTCTTGACCCTCTTGTTTGATCCTGTCATAGATTTCCTCTCTATGAACAGCTACATCCTTGGGTGCATTGACTCCTATCCGCACTTGATTTCCTTTCACCCCTAAAACTGTGACAGTTACCTCATCACCTATCATGAGTGTTTCGCCTACACGGCGAGTCAATATCAACATCTAGTTTAACTCCTCCTACCAACTAAGTACGTTGGGTTTATATCCCCATTCAAGGGTTTCAAGTCTATGATTTCGAATCGGGGCCTTCCAGCTCGAAAGCATCGTGTAGAGCCCTTACGGCAAGCTCCAAGTATTTTTCTTCAATAACAATAGAAATTTTTATTTCTGAAGTCGTAATTAATTGGATATTAATTGATTCATTGGCTAATGTTTCAAACATGCGACTTGCAATACCCGCATGAGAACGCATACCCACACCAACTATTGAGAGTTTTGCAACTTTATCATCAACGAGAACTTGTTCAGCTTTAATTTCTTTAGCGACACCTTCTAAAATCTTTGAAGCTTTAGCCGTATCCTTTCTTTGTACGGTAAAAGTGATGTCATTGGTTTGGTCGTTACCGATATTTTGCACGATAACATCTACTTCTATGCCTGCGGCACTGATTGGGCCAAACACTTTATGAGCCATTCCTGGTATATCAGGCACGCCCAAAATACTTAATTTAGCTTCATCTCTGGTAAAGGCTATACCTGAGATTAATGGCAATTCCATCATGGTCGCATCCTCCGATCCTATATAGGTCCCTGGTCCTTCTTCAAAACTAGAAAGCACTCTTAAAGGTACATTGTATTTACTGGCAAATTCGACTGAACGAATTTGCAAAACTTTTGCCCCCAAACTAGACATTTCAAGCATCTCTTCAAAAGTAATGCTGTCCAGTCTTCTTGCGTTGGCAACCACTCGAGGGTCGGTGGTATAGACACCATCAACATCGGTATAAATCTGACATTCATCAGCTTTTAAGGCTGCTGCCAATGCTACCGCTGTGGTATCTGAACCTCCTCTGCCAAGGGTTGTAATATCACCCGCCTCGGTTACACCTTGAAATCCGGCGACAACAACCACTTCACCATTATCTAAGTCTCTTCTGATATGTTCTTGTTCAATATCAATTATTCTAGCTTTAGTATGAGCAGCATCAGTCAATATCTTGACCTGCCCACCTGTATAAGACCTAGCCGGGCAACCCAACTCTTCAAGTGCCATTGCCAGCAGTGCTATAGTGGTTTGCTCTCCCGTGGATAACAACACATCCAGTTCTCGAACATTAGGGTCAGCCTGTACTTCATTAGCCCAAGCCAATAAATTATTCGTCACACCGCTCATTGCAGACAACACGACAACCAACTGATTGCCTGCTTTTCTGCTCGCTGCAACTTTCTCCGCGACGGCCTTGATACGCTCAATTGAGGCGACCGATGTTCCGCCATATTTCTGTACAAGTAATGTCATTATAATATCACGCTTTTATAAAGTAATAGTAAGTGCTGTAATTTTATTAAACAATGTTCAAAAGGAATATTTTTAAAGAATATTCTTCAGAAAAGGCTCAACAGAAGCCAAAGCCATTTCCAAATTTTTAAGGTCGGTTCCGCCAGCCATTGCCATATCCGGTCGACCACCACCTTTTCCTCCAAGCTGCTGGGCAACCATGTTCACCAGGTCACCTGCTTTAACTTTATCGATCAAGTCTTTAGTGACGCCCGCAACTAAGCTGACTTTTCCAGCTGCAGGTGCTGCTAACAGGATAACGCTTGAACCAAGCTTGTTTTTAAGCTGATCACAGGTATCCCGCAAATCTTTACTGTCCAAGCCTTCTATTGAAGCAACCAGTACCTTTACACCGTTTACGTCAATAACCTGACTGGTAAGATCATTGCCTGCAGAGCTGGTGAGTTTTGCCTTCAACTGCTCAAGCTGTTTTTCCAGTTCGCGATTTTGTTTCTGCAATTGCTCGACTTTCTGTTCAATATTGGCATTGTCGGATTTTAGTAATTTTGCTATTCCACCCAGGCGTTCCTGTTGAGTGTTGAACATCTCCAGCGCCCTGGCGCCAGTTACAGCCTCGATACGTCTGACACCTGCAGCTATGCCTGATTCCTGAATAATTTTAAATAAACCGATATCACCCGTTCTGTTGACATGTGTCCCACCGCAAAGCTCTACCGAAAAGCTGTTATCATCAGACTCGCCCATGGTGATGACACGTACTTCATCGCCATACTTTTCGCCAAACAAGGCCATTGCACCTTTAGCCTTGGCTTCTTCTATACCCATTTCCTGCATACCAACTTCACTATTTTGTCTTATCTGCTGATTAACCAGAGTTTCGATTGCTTTTAATTCTTTATCGCTGACAGCCTGATTATGAGAAAAATCGAAACGCAGATAATCTTTATTCACTAATGAGCCTTTTTGGGTGACGTGCTCTCCTAATAATTTGCGTAATGCGGCGTGCATCAAATGTGTTGCAGAATGATTCAGCATAGTCGCCTGACGCGTCTCACTATTGACGCTTGCCTGAAGAACAGCACCAACTTTGATTTTGCCTTCAATCAATTCGCCATGATGTAAAAACTGCTCACTTTGTTTTTGGGTATCTTTTACAAAAAAGCGCGCATCCTGATTATATAAAGTCCCGGTATCGCCAACCTGACCACCGGATTCAGCATAAAAAGGGGTGTGATTTAATATGATGGTTGCTGCCTGACCACTGCTAATGCTATCCACTGACTTGCCTTCAAAATAAAGGGCAATGACTTCACAACTTTCATCTGCCAATTGTTCATAGCCTGTAAATGTGGTCTGTGGGTTATCTTTTAACTCCAGCATGGTATCTGCTTCAAATCGGCTGGCGGCACGAGCTCGACTTTTTTGTCCTTGCATAGCTTCATCAAAACCTTCCATGTCCAATGCCAGACCTCTTTCGCGCGCAATATCAGCAGTCAAATCGACTGGGAAACCAAAGGTATCGTAAAGTTTAAAGACAACTTCACCGGGTATGATCTTGCCCTCTATAGCCGCAATCGCAGATTCAAGTTCCTGCATGCCATTATCCAAGGTGCGCGAAAATTGAACCTCTTCTGCTTTCAGAACTGATTCTATATTCGCCTGATTATGCGCAAGTTCCGGGTAAGCTTCGCCCATCACCTCGGCCAAAGGAGCAACCAGTTTGTAAAAGAATTTATCTTTAGCGCCTAATTGATGACCATGTCTGATTGCCCGACGAATAATACGGCGCAGCACATAACCCCTGCCTTCATTGGAAGGTAATACACCATCGTTTACCAGGAATGCACAGGATCGAATATGATCCGCAATAACATTCAATGATGCAGAATCTTTCTCTTTACTGCCGGTAACTTTCGCAACAGCCTCAAGCAAGCTTTGAAACAAATCGATTTCATAATTACTGTGTACACCCTGCAGAACAGCAGAAATTCTTTCCAGCCCCATTCCAGTATCCACTGATGGTTTGGGTAGGGCCGCAAGTTCCCCGTTACTGCTTCGGTTATATTGCATAAAAACCAAATTCCAGATTTCTATATAGCGGTCACCATCTTCATCGGGACTACCTGGTGGTCCTCCTGGGACCTCTTCGCCATGATCATAGAAAATCTCGCTACATGGGCCACAGGGGCCAGTGTCGCCCATTGCCCAAAAATTATCTTTTTCACCTAACCTTGAGAAACGTTCGGGACTCACTCCAATTTGATTTAACCAGATGTCTTCAGCTTCCTGATCCTCATGAAAAACGGTTATCCATAATTTTTCCGGGGGCAGACCCAAATTAATGGTCAGAAATTCCCATGCGTAGCGAATAGCATCATGTTTGAAATAATCACCAAAACTGAAGTTTCCAAGCATTTCAAAAAAGGTGTGGTGACGGGCTGTATAGCCAACATTTTCCAGGTCATTATGCTTGCCTCCTGCTCGCACACAACGCTGTGAACTACAGGCGCGGCTATAAGGTCTTTTATCCTGACCCAGAAAAACATCCTTAAACTGGACCATTCCGGCATTTGTGAATAGCAGAGTCGGATCATTGCCGGGCACCAGCGAACTGCTGTCGACCACGGCATGACCATGTTCAGCAAAATAATCTAAAAATGCCTGGCGAATTTCAGCGCTTTTCATATCAACTCTTCGCTTTCTATTCCATAAAGGGCGCGAATTATATACCCTCAACAACGTATTGACATCACTTGTGTATAAATACATAGAACTTACATTAAGGTCCTGTAAGTGCTAAGATTTTTCCAGTAAACCTGCTAATTAGTTTTAAGCTTTACTTTTACAGCTCATCAATCCGACCATCGCTTGAAAGCAAAACAGCGATGGCTCGGGTTTGTGGCAGGTTAGAAAAAACAATCATGCTAATAACCAGAAATGGCACACATAGAAACATTCCTGGTATCCCCCAGATAACTCCCCACAGCGACAGGTTCAACAGAATAATCGTTGGGCTGAGGTTCAAACTGCTGCCTGTAAACTTTGGTTCAAGAATATTCCCTATCAACACCTGAATCCCTGTTAAGCCTCCTGCCACCAGGAAAAAAGGTCCCAGAGTATCAAACTGTACCAGCGTAATCAGTGCAGGAAATATCGTCGCGATAATTGAGCCAATGGTAGGAATAAAATTAAGCATGAAAATTAATAGCGCCCAGAAAGCGGCAAAATCAACCCCGATTACCATCAGAAAGATATAACTCAGAATACCTGTTGAAAGACTGGCGATCAGTTTAATCGTGACATACTTACGCACATCATCACTGATTTTGCGCAATAATTTTCTCACCTGCCGCTCTTTTTCTTCATTTATGATCAATGCTGATAATTTCTTATCCATGTTTTTCTGTTCAATAAACAAAAAGGCCAAATAAATAAGAATCACACCACTATTAGCAACTATACTGGTCAGCGAACTAGCCGTTGCTGAGATGAACTGCCCGAGATTAATCAATTCAGTAAGCTGCTCCAGAGTGGGCGCCTCCTGGATTCCGAAATAATTAATTAAATTGTTGATTTTTTTTTCGAGATTAACCTGATATGTTGGCGCCACCTCCAGCACGCCATCAACATTCATCGATATAAGCTTTACTGTTGCCCAAAACATGGCAACAAAACTTGACAGTGAAAGTGTAAAACAAAACCAACCAGGCAAACTTTTCCCTGAGATTTTCAAACGACTGTATGACTTGGCAACCAAATTAATCAGATACCAAAAAACCAAGGCAATAACGATTGGTAACAGGACATCCTGCCCAACAATTAATAAATAAAATGTCAGAATAACTAACACTGAAACCAGACTGAAATTGATAAGCTTCATGTGCCTTATTCCTCTTTAGAGTTAATACTCTGTTTATGAAATAGAGTAAGCGTCATTTAATTGTTATTAGTTTTATAACAGGTAAGGAAGGTGCCATAAAACAGGTCATTGAGTAAAGCATTAACCCTTAAATGTATCTTGTAAATGTATCTTGCCAGTCATCTTTACCCGATGAATGTAAAGCTGATAAATATTTCTTATTGTTGAATACCCGCCGTTTAAACTTTGCTTGATTACTCCCCTCATCTATAAACAACTGGCAACTTGGATGCACATACAGTTTTAATTAAAAAGCATCCAAATTGCCTTGACCGCAAGAAACGGATTTCTTTTTATTGTTAAGACGGGTAAATTTTCTAAATGCTTAAAAATGTATCCACAGAACAGCGTTACCAGCTTATCGAAAAATCCATCAACTACTTGTTGGCACATTACGCTGAGCAACCCAGGTTAACAGAAATAGCTAGACATGCTGGTTTGAGCGACTTTTATTTTCAGCGTCTGTTTGTCGATTGGGTAGGCATAAGCCCTAAACGCTTTGTACAATTTCTTACCCGGGAACACATGAAAGTGCTGTTAGATCGGGGCTACTCAACTATGGATGCTGCTTATCAGGTGGGTTTATCCGGGAGCGGTCGGAGTCATGAACTCTTTGTGAATACCCAGGCTATTACACCTGCACAATACAAGAAGCTCGGCAAAAACCTGAATATCTACTATGGTTTTCATACCTCGCCATTCGGTGATTATTTATTAGCGATTACCGATAAAGGCATCTGTCACATAAGCTTTGTTGAACACTCCAAAGAGGTAACCGAAAGGCTATTTAAAGAAGAATGGCTCCTGGCTAATTTGCAGCATAGCCAGGCCAAGACTGTCAGCAGCCACCACCAACTTTTCCTTTCTGATTCTGCCCAGGAGCTTAAATTATTACTTCGAGGCACACAGTTTCAGATTCAAATTTGGCAAGCATTATTAAAGATCCCTTTTGGCGCTATATCTAACTATGAAAAAGTAGCGACAGCAATTGGCAATAGTTCAGCTACCAGAGCAGCCGCTTCTGCGATAGCCAAAAATAAAATTGCTTATCTAATCCCCTGTCATCGTGTTATACAAAAAGGCGGAGAAAGCGGTGATTTTCGATGGGGCAAAAGCAGGAAGAAAATATTATTGGCTTACGAAAGCGCACTAACTGATGCTAAAAACTAGAATGTTTTTACTGGGATAAACGCTGGGCAAAAGCAATTAGCGCTACCAAGTCCTCTTCTTCCAGCAAATAACTTGGCATAACCCTTGGATAGCCTGCCACCATTTTTCGATTCGCATAACGAATTGATTCACGGAAATATTCTTCATCGACGACAATACTAGTACCATCCTCAAGTGTCTCTATCCTGCCCATCATGCCCTGCCAGCTGGGTCCAACACCCAGACTGCCATCGACCGTATGGCAAGCAATACATCCTTCCTGGGTTGATATTTCTTGCCCTCTTTGGGCAACTGCATCATCAATTTCTACTTCCATTGCATCAAAATTAAGTTGATAAATCAGCACGCCACCACCAATCAATAGCGCGACCAGAACAAATGCAACTGACAAATCGAGCCAAACTCGATATTTATGATTTTCCAAGATATTTATTTCCCAGACTTATTTAGTTGAGGCGTCAATGATCGATCAGATCCACAGCAACTAGTTACCAAACAGATTGCCGAGTCTTTCTTCCAGAGCGTCCCCAGCATCGTTGATACTATCACTTAGGCCTTCACCAAGATTGTCCAGATTTTCAGTAGCGCCTTGCAGGCCATCCGATAACATGTCTGCTGTGGCCTGTAGTAATGCTGATGCCGCATTGGCAGATATTTGCTGCATTAATGGTGTCATTATCTGTAAAGCAATTTCATCAGGGGTGCCCTGCAAATTTTGCAGGTTTATGTCGCCCAAGTTGATGGTTAAATCTGGAACTCCTTCACTAGCCATATGGGCTTGGATGTCTTCAATGAGAATACTGTCTATATTCAAACGAACGGCAGCTTCATCGCTTGCAGGTTCAACAGTTTGCTGATCTTCACTATTCGCAAATCTGGCGCTTACTGTATCAATGTTTGTTGTTCCATTAGCCCTTTCATACAACACAGATGGCTGCCTGGCTACAATACTGTTTATTCTGATTACATCACTATTAATACTTGCCAAATCAATCGCCATGCTTACTTCTGAAAAACTCAGCATCATGCGATCACTAAAGCCTTCTGGATTCGCGACATCGAAATCATAAATCGCAGCTGACCCTCCTCTCAGATCTATTTCCACCGAACCCACTGATACTTCAGAACCAATGGCATCTGAACCAAAGGTTTCAATGGCTGTTTTTACCAGGCCATCAAGATTACTGAGCAGGAAAAATGCACCGCCGACGACGATGACGACAAGAACTCCAAGACCAATCAATAGTTTTTTCATAAGAACCCGATCTAATTAATTAAAATTATATAAAGAATTGTAGCCGATCAACTTGGTACAAGACAGCGTCATTAAGGATAAACTTTATTTTTAATTATTGAGAACGCTTATCATTTGCATTATTATTTGCATATTCGATGTTCAGGTGGTGTGATGCTGAGAAAAACGATTTTTTGGGTACATTTGGTGAGTGGTTTAATCGCCGGCATAGTGATTTTTATGATGTCAATCACCGGCGTATTACTGACTTATGAGCGTCAAATAGAGAACTGGTTTGCCCGAGCAGATTATCTGCAGCTTGATCAACAAAGCCCAATAAGCACACCAATTGCTGATCTTATTGCCTTAAGCAAGTATAGGAATGCTGATTTTTCACCCGATACCGTTATCCTGGTTAACCATCCCGGAGCCCCGGTTACTTTACGAGAAGGTCGCAATTCCAGCGTACAATTAAATCCCTTCTCTGGTGAAGAAATGCAAGTTGGCTCCCCTGCTTTGCAAGAATTTTTTAGCACAGTAACGGGTTGGCACCGATGGTTCAATGTGGCCGGTGAAAATCGAACAATAGCACGCTCAATTACCGGCGCTTGTAATCTGCTGTTTTTATTTCTGATTCTAAGCGGTATTTATTTATGGTTACCCAAAACCTGGCGCTGGGTCATGTTTAAGACCCGTTTACTGCTCAATAATGCAGCACCCAGCAGTAAAGCCCGTGACTTTAACTGGCACCATGTATTTGGTATTTGGTGTGCATTGCCTCTAGGTATTATCGTCGCTACAGCAAGTGTCTTTAATTATAGCTGGGCAAACAATCTGGTTTATCAGTTTTACGGTGAGGAAGCTCCCCAAAGACGACAGACGTCAGCTAATGAAGTTTCAAATACTGATAGCACTATATTATCCAGCACTAACTATTTAAATCTCGATCAGCTCTTAGATTCCGCCCGGCAGATAACTGAGCAAAATCTTGGCCAGTGGCAATCTATCACAATAAATTTACCCGACAGGAATACAGATCAAATTGAGTTTTCAATTAATCAAAGCCTGGGCGGCCAACCTCAAAAACAATTCACATTGTCCCTTGATCGCAGCAATGGTGAGATGCTCAACATGACTGGGATATCCGATGCCAGCCCTGGTCAAAGAGCACGTAGAATTATTCGCTTCTTGCACACGGGAGAAGTTCTCGGTTTCTGGGGCCAAACAATTGCAGGCATAGTCTCTTTTGCCACATTATTAATGGTCTGGACTGGTTTTGCATTAGCCTATCGTCGGCTTATTAAGCCTCTGTTAATAAAATTCTGATACTCTATTACTTAAAGCAGGCGCGACCATAAAAGATTGTGATAAACTCGCCTTTTTTTATAATGCACCACCCTAATATTCACAGCAAGACCGTACAAAATACGGATAAATACTAAAGAATTATGAATAAATTATTACCAGCAACAGTTTTATTATTAATAAGTAGTTTTGGCTATTCTCAAGAGATTGCCTTTAGCAATGAGCAAGTAGAGCAAGGCAATGCCATTTACGTTCAACATTGCCAGGTCTGCCATGGCACTAATCTGGATAATGGCCAGTTTGCTACGCCAATAAAAGGATTCTTCTTTGAAATGAAATGGGGCGGCAAAACTCTGGGCGAACTCGCCAGATTTACCTGGGAACAAATGCCTGAAGGAAACGGAAAACTGCTCGATGTTGAAGATTATATTGCTACCGTGGCTTTTATTCTTAGCAAAAACAATATTGAAGCAGGTGACACAGCTATGAGCGAAGATTTTAATTCGCTTGATGGCATCATGTTGCCATTTTAGGGACGCTTAAAGTTTGCTTTGACTTAATGGGATTTCGTTATTTCTTTTCTCTATAGTCCCTATACTCTCTAAACTCTCTGCAAGCTGTAACGTTTTTCTATAAGGTTTTTAACCCAAGGCTTAAATCAGCCTTTTAATTTAGAGTTTATGCCTTGTTTATCATTTAATTGATAAACCACATCGGCTGTTTCCGGGACGGTGTTCAAAGCGTGGCGAGTCAAGCGCTCATAATGTGAAATAAATCGAATTAACTGATCCTCATTCATCAACTTGCTGCCAGGCCTAGCAGTCATTTTTTCCCTTAACTTATTTTCTTGCTGCAAGCGCCATTCAAGAACCTTTGAAAAATCAGGGACCTTTAACATAATGAGCATATCTAATAATTCAAATAATTCCTGATACTCTCCTGCAAGTCGATCATTGATATACGCCCGCCATTCACCCTTGTCTTCCTCTGCTTCGAGTGTATTTATCGCTACTTCTAATTCTGCTTGAGTTTGTGGCCTTACACCAAGGCACCATCCCTCAATAATAATGACATCAACTGGCGCTTTAACAATTGGCCAATCCGATTTTTTTTGTCTGTCATCAAGTGCTTTATTAAATCTTGGAATTGCAACTTCTCCGCTTTTACTTAAAGCCTTTATCGTCTGCAAAGCCAGGCCAACATCATGTGTACCGGGCACACCCCGTGTTTTTAATAAAGGATGTACATTGACAGCTAATTCTTCGCGCTTTAAGCGTGTTAAATAAAAATCATCGAGTGAAAAATTTATACTGTGTATCCCCTGCATCTCTCTCAATAGAAGCACCAGCAAAGCAGCAAGTGTTGATTTACCACTGCCCTGGCAGCCATTGATACCTATTACCAGTGTCGCGTCATTATCAGGGACTTTATTAATGGCATCTTGCCGAGATCTGACTTTATCTAGAATGTCCTCTGCTAATGGAATGAACCATTGTTCAACAGTTTGTAGATAGACTGAAGGCAGCCTCTCGGCTTCAATAAAATTTATCAGAGCTGACTTTATATGTTGAGAAGATGACAATGAAATTTTACTCCAAGTAAAACTCAGATAACTTTAGCATTCTGCTAAAAATAATTCTAAACTTTAGGTATGCGATTAATATACATTGCTTCAGTAATAATAATTTTCTTCACAAAGCTTGCTTCCGCTCAGGAATCAGCCTTGTCAGGTAGCTGGGTTATTAATACAGAATTAAGTGATATTACTGATGACAAAGTTGAACTTGCCATAATCGCTGCCGGCGGGAAGGCCACTAAAGGTTTTTTTAATCGCGACAATGAATACTATAGAGGCGGCCCCGTTGAGCAGGAATTATATGATTTTATTTCCTACGAGCCGACCTTGAGTATTTCCGTTACGCCTGCTGAATACACCTTCCAGTATGGGGAGTTTTCAAGACCGGTTTATATGGACAACCGGGGCAATACAGTCAGCTTGGGTGGAACCACTGCAATAACTGACTTTTCCTTCGGCCACTGGGAAAACAATCAACTTTTTGTCGAAGGTCGCCCCCGTGATGGCGGCTTTACAGATGAACGTTACAGTCTAAGTGAAGATGGCAATCAATTAAGCGTCGAATTGTTTCTTGAACCAAAATTCTTTGGCGCTGCAATCGAATTATTCCGCGTCTACGACCGAGTTTTACAAAACGAAAACTAGCCAGCTAAGTGCGGTCTTGCTTATGGCAATACCGACTATATAGAAAAACACCAAGACCGCCGCTACAAAAGCCGCGACTTTTTTTGATCTTGAATATTTATTTCCTAGCGCAATCATGCCGAGCAGAATATAAACTATCAACAGCCCTACTTTATGTAGGAGCCAGCCCTGATATAAGAGCCCAAACCCTAAAATAAAGAGCAATGCTATTGCACTAAAGAGCAACAGGGTATCAACAATATGTGGAAGTATCTTGACTGGTTTTAAGTACAGCAGCGGAGACTCCTGCATCATCCAATAGCCCCTCAACAAAAAGCCGCTTATGCTCAATAAGGCACAGCTCATGTGGATTGTTTTAAGAATAAAATAACTATCCATTGCTAATCACAATAATACAAACCAGCTAATTGTGGTTTTATTAATTGCTATCCCAACGATATACAGAAAAGTAAATACTGCACAAAAGAAAGAAATGACTCTGATACTTTTGGTTTTTCCCCGACTAAGGGTCATCCCCACAAAAAACAGATAAAACATTAGGAGTAGTACCTTCATGCTAAGCCAGGGTTGATTAAATAGCCCAAAATTAACCATAAATGCCATCCAAAACCCGCAAGTCAGAAACAGTCCGTCAATCAGGTGCGGTGTAATAAGCACCAGTCTGTGACTCAACCATTTTGAATCGATAAACATCAGGTAGGAACGTAGCAAAAACCCCGTAAAACTTAACAAGGCAAAGGTCATATGTAGGGTTTTAAGTGCTAGATACATCGGAATATAGTCAAACTAAATTATGTCTGGCGAAAAAACGCTAAAGCCTACTTGAATTAGGCCAAAAATGACAGATACACCGTGCACTAAAAAAGTATTTGATGTCTTATTGAAGACAGAACATTTATCGAATTGATAATTACCCTATGCTATATTCCCCTGCTATCAGTTAATGCCCTTTTTTCGACGCCCTTTTTCCGGGAGGATAATATGAAATTCAACAATATTCTCGAGAGTATTGGTAATACTCCACACATTCGTTTAAATCACTTACTTGGTGATAAGGCAGAAGTTTGGATGAAAGCTGAACGCGCCAATCCCGGCGGCAGCATTAAAGACCGAATTGCCCTCGCCATGATTGAAGCCGCAGAACAAAGTGGCGAACTCACCAAAGGCAGTATCATCATTGAGCCCACTTCTGGTAATACCGGTATCGGCCTTGCCATGGTTGCCGCTGTTAAAGGCTATCGGCTTATTTTAACCATGCCAGAATCCATGTCTATTGAACGACGTCGTTATATGGCCGCTCTTGGAGCAGAACTGGTATTAACCCCCAAAGAACTGGGTATGGGAGGCTGTATTGAGAGGGCCAATGAGTTATTGACTGAATATGAGAACGCCTGGATGCCTTCCCAATTTTCTAACCCGGTGAATGTAGCAGTGCATAAAGAAACCACCGCACAGGAAATACTGGCTGACTTTCCAAATGGCATTGACTATTTAATCACTGGCGTTGGTACTGGTGGTCACATTACCGGTTGCGCTGAAGTGTTAAAGGAAAAATTCCCGGAGATGAAAGTCTTCGCAGTTGAACCTGTCAAATCACAAGTCATCGCAGGTATGGAAAAAGGATTGCACCGAATTCAGGGTATTGGAGCTGGCTTTATACCGGCAGTGCTCAATACCGAAATACTGGATGGCACTATTGCTGTCTCTGAAGAAGACGCTTTTGAGATGGCCCGACGTTGCACCAAAGAAGAAGGCATTTTTATCGGCATTTCATCAGGCGCTTCGCTGGCTGCGGTCGCTCAAAAGCTTGACGACATTCCTGCCGGATCTACCGTACTGGTATTCTCATACGACTCCGGCGAACGCTATCTGTCTATAGAAGATTTATTCCAGGCATGATTCATTTTAATTCCTGTATCGGTAGGCACATGTACCAGTGTGCCTGCCTTTAGTGCTGCTAAAGAAAGGTTAGAACATGTCAGAAACCTACGAAAAATGGAGCCCTCCAGAAGGCTTTAAATGGATTTATGGCTCCTTGCTGATGAGCATGTTACTGGGCGCGCTGGATCAAACCATTATTTCTACTGCACTCCCAACCATGGTTGGAGAGTTGAATGGTGTGTCCTACATGGCCTGGGTTATCACCTCCTACATTCTGGCATCAACGATCTCCATGCCACTATATGGCAAGCTAGGCGATTTGATGGGCAGGCGCACCATGATGCTGAGTGCTCTGAGTATATTCTTGCTTGGTTCCACCTTAGGCGGTTTCAGCCAAAATATCGGCCAACTCATTGCCTTCCGCGGCCTGCAAGGCCTTGGTGGCGGCGGTTTAATGGTATTAACCCAGGCTACTCTCGCCGACCTGGTACCCATACGTGAACGCTCCAAGTACATGGCACCAATTGGCATGATGTTCGCAATAGCGTCTATTACCGGCCCGTTAATTGGTGGATATCTCACCGATTTTGTCAGTTGGCGCTGGACTTTCTGGATCAATCTACCAATTGGGCTAACCGTTATCACCATCGTCTGGAAAAGTCTTAAACTCAGTAAACCGGATAAGGCTTTCACTTTGGATATAGCCGGAACCATTAGCATGGTCTTAGCCGTGTGCTTCCTGACATTGTTTTTCAGTTGGGGCGGCACTACCTTTGCTTGGGTTTCGCCTCAAATTTTTGGCTTAGGCCTGTTAACAGTCATTTCGTCGGCCCTATTTCTATATGCAGAAAGCCGCGCGAAAGACCCGATAATTCCAATAAGCCTGTTTCATAATTCAACCTTTAACATCGCTACCCTGCTTGGACTCTTTGTCGGCATCGGCATGTTTGCCTCTATTGCTTTTATGCCAACTTATTTCCAGATGGTTTATGGCTATTCTGCGATTACTTCAGGTTACTTAATGATTCCGATGATGCTTGGCATTATATTTACCATTAATTTAACTGGACAGTTAGCGGCCAAAAGCGGTTATTACAAAAAATACCCTCTGATTGGATTAACAATATGCGCTTTGACTCTATTTCTTTTCTCAACTTTAGAAATCGGGCAACCGGTTGCCATTGTTTGCCTATATATTTTTATGATGGGCACCGGTGTTGGTTGTATTTTTCAGATACTGATTTTAGCGGTACAAAATTCAGTGCCCTTCGGTGAAGTAGGAACTGCAATCTCTGCGAATGCTTTCTTCCGCGAAATTGGTGCAACGATGGGCATTGCTATTGTTGGTTCTTTATTTTCAACTCGACTGACTTCCATGCTGACTGAACGATTACCATCAGACCTGGTTCTGCCGATTGATGACATAGAATCCATTACCCCGGGCATTCTTCGAGCCATGCCTGAAACCATGCAGGATATTTTTATTAACACTTATGCTGATGCACTTACCCCTATCTTTTTATATATTGCGCCAGTATTTATTGCTGGTATTATTTTAGGAACTTTCCTGCCGAATAATAAGCTGGAACAGAAAAAACCCGGCATGATGAAACCGCAAAATCCTGAAGAGCAGATCGACACACCTGCTGTATAAAAAATAGATTTTTATTGCCAGGCTAAAATTATCAACATGATCCCAGCGTTTATTTTTTTACAAAGATGGCGTTTTGGACCAAAGAAAAACACTTTATAAGTCTTCTTTCGATTTTGTAGTTAATCCTGTTTTTTTCTTCAACTATTCAAGAGACAGCATGCTTATTCAAGGTTAATGCTGCCAATCTCGGAAGCTCAAAATTCTCCTGGGCAGCCGTCGACAAACTTATACCTGCAATAGTCAGTAAGCTACTAAACATGAATAAGCTTAGATAATTATTTTTTTTTATTCTTAGCTTCTATCTTCATTTTATTGAGGTCTGTCTTGGGGATGGGAATATTTTTTAAACCAAAGTAAGAATTTTAGTGAGCGACAGCGACAAACGAGTAAGCTCCTACACAAGATTACCCGTATAGAAAAACGGCAAACCATTGCATTATGTTTTTTGCCACAATGATTACGTTTGATTCTATTAATTTATTAGTCTTTTAACTTTTAAAGCAAGAAGCTATCTTCTTAGATTTATTGTGAAATGCAATCTAATCCTCTGGTTGCACAACAAAACATTCTTGTGGATCCCACTTTGAGTCATCAGGCTCTTTTTTGAAATTCCGGCTAACCACCCATGGCTCCATCAGGAATACCGGGTCATCCACCACGATGGTATCAATCAACCATGTGTAACCATCGGCCAGTTCAAGTACTTCAAAATATTCTGTGACCGTTGTCTGATTGCTGTATGGAATTCCATTTTTCCTGAGATATCCGGGCAGTAAATTACTGGTGTGGGCAAGCATCGTTCTTCCCTTATTACCAAACCCGCCTCTTACTCCCAGTGAGCCCCTGGAAGGATTGGAAATACCACGACTCCAGGAGGCAATCGTATGCCCTTGTCTGGAAGGCTCTCCAGGCAGAAGGTCCTGATCGAAATGAAACAAGCGTGTCTGCATGCCAGAGTCAATTTCCATCTTTAATGTGGTGTCATCTTCCCAACTGATCCTGAGCCGCGCCGGCTCGTTCATAATTGCTGCAGCACCATATCCGATGCATTCATTGCCGGCATCATTTTCAGGGCGCCATTGCATAGCGAGCTCTCTGGCTGCTTCGTTTTCCGGGATGCTGGAAAAATCTCCGATAAGAGGTGTCACCATTCGCCATATCCAGTCTTCTGAAATAACCGACACCCAGGTTCCGGTTAGGTCGACAAGTGCAGCTGATCGTCCAGTAGCTGATAAGTCACTCTGCGCAGGCTGAGCCAAGACAGAATTAACCTGGCAAAGGAATACAGTCAGCATTATATAAATATTTTTTTTCATTTTTTCTACTCCATGTCCCGCTGCAAACTTAGATAAACAGAGCGTATAAACTCTATATTGCTTGGTCCACCTCTGACTCCACCATATTCAGTGTCATAATCAAATGTAGGGTCACTCGCTAATACGTCTTCAAGGTTTGCGCCGTTTTCCATCAAATTTTTAATTCTATTCCTGACGATGTAGACCATATTTCTATACTCAACCACATCAATTTCATCACCTATCCGACCATGGCCTGGAACAACATAGGTCCCGCCTTCTGCAAAGGGACCAGGAACTATTAAATCCAGAATAAAATTAAGCGCATCAATCAGCCCATTTATACTGCCACCTAGTTCCAAATCAATGTCAGGGTACAAACCTGGCGTGAAAATATCGCCAGTACTTATTACGTCTGAATTTCTGAAATAAACAATACTATCTCCATCTGTGTGGGCATTAGGCATGTGGTAAACAATGATGGCCTCATCATTTTCAAAAAAGTCTTTCTTTTTGGAGTAATAGGTATTGGTAATAGTAAGGGATGGAATATCATTTTCTGTCAAATAAAATCTGTTTAATACATTTTCATGACTCAGAATTGTTACCCCTGCGCTTGCTCCCCCCACCGCAACTGAGCTATCCGGTCTGAATATTCCAACACCCGAGTTATCACCAAGGGTCTCTATGATTTCATTGCCAGCAACATGTAAAGGATCCAGGTGTGTGGTGATTAAGTAATGTACCGGCCTGTCAGAAACTTCTCTTATCATTGCCATCATTGCAGGAATGATAGCCGGATCAGGGGAATCGACAAAAACCAATGAGTTTTCGCCTATCTGCACGGTGATATTAACATCGGCGCCGTACAACATATAAACCTGATCCTGCACATGCAAAAGGCTTAAGTTTTCTTCCTGCGCGTTGACACTTTGAATAAGAGACATTGAAAACAGCAGTGTCATTATTCCATTAATAATATTATTGATTTTTTTCATAAATTGATCCATTCAGTAAAATAACCGATTAGCAGGGACTTAATTCAATCAGTCACATTCTTCAGTACTACAAAACTGTGCATCCCCTATAAGTGGGCCCATGTTTTTTCTAAATTCCGGATACATTGTTTCGGCGCCACCGCTTACCCCTTTCATTGGAAGACGATAGTTTTCCGCAAATTCAGTCAGATAAGGGTTTTCTCCCGGTAAATAATTGGGCACCAAATTATCAGGGTTTATGGGAAGTTCTTCCGAATAATCGCAATTAAAGAAATCAATTCTGAAGCTGGGGTCATAAACCCAGTCCTGAGTTCGAACCAATGGCTCCGTAAAGAAAACCGGATCATCAATGACAGTCACTACCGTTAAATAATTATCATGCAACATCCAGTGTTCTGTGAATGTCCGCTCACTACTTGAAGGAATCCCATTTCTTCTGTGATAACTTTCTTTCAGATGGGTTGTCGTGATTGTCAAAATATTCCCATTCCAGACTCCAGTTGAAAAGCCCTGAAAGGTATGAGCTGTGCCTGCCGGAGGATGCGCCCTTCCATCAAGCCAAATTGTACGTTCCATATTATTCCAGCCCATTCTGGTTTTAAAAGCGACTACCTGCTGGGATCGCGGGTCAGTCTCCCTCTGCACGCGCATATAAGATAAGCCCCTCATGGAATAATCAGCTCCATGAGGTCTGCAAATATACTCAGTTACAACGGATATTCTGTCAGGTTGATAGCTCTCGCCACGCATCCTTGCTTCATCGTTTATAGGCAAAGCGGTAAAATCACCGAAATGCGGGCCAGGTCCTCTTTCTGGGGCATCTTCATGAAAAAGCGGGCGCCACTCACCGGAAAAGTCTACTTCTTGCGCAATGCTTATTGAACTAAGCAGAGTAATACTCAATATCAGTAAACTTTTATTCAAAGTAAGGTTTTTCATAGTCTTCCTCTTAGCAGCTGAATTAACTTCAGCTTTAAAAATATATGTATAAAATAATCTAAACAAAGTAGCCAGAAAATTAAAACTGTTACCCAATAATTTCCGAAGTGGTACCTGCTTTTGTATTCCTAAACTGATTCTGCCATTGGTCTTGTAGAATATACTAGTTTTTTGGTGAATGTCAGTTTTCTATTCAAGGCAACCATAATTCTGAATAGCGCATTTTTTTTCAATCTCAGCTAGAATTCCACGATTATATCCGGAAGTAAAAGCTCTATTTATCCTAAAACTACAATATTCATAGGTCCTTATAAAAAAGTATTGGAGAAACCCAATTGAACAACTATCTAAAATACAGCACGGCTTTGCTAATTTTGATTACCGCTTTTTCACAGCTTGTTTATGCACATCATTCCACCGCAATGTTTGATGCTGATCATCCAATTGAATTATCCGGAACCATCATTGAGTGGCAATATAGCAATCCACATACTTTCATTATTCTTAATGTAAGTGATGAGAATGGCAGCAAGACAGAATGGACTCTTGAAGGTCGAAGCCCAAGTGCTATTTATCGATTGGGTTGGACACCTAATAGCCTTCAGCCTGGAGACGAAATTATTGTGACCGTAAATCCATTACACAGTGGTGCCCCGGGCGGTAATTACAGCAACATACGATGGATTGATGGCTCTTCAATAGATCCCAAAGCCAAACGGCCTGATTAAGTAGTAGGAGCACTATATGAAACAGCTTGATAACTCTAGATTTTCAGCGCTCACAAAAATCATTTTTCTTGTCTCGACTACCATAATTACTGCTTGCTCTGCTGAGGATTCAGACAGAATCTTGGAGGTTGATAATTCAAGTAACACCAACATGGCTTATCCGGATTGGCGTGGACAGTGGAGTCGAGCCAGTGGCAGTCTGAATTGGCCATCAGAAGGTTATGAGCAAGCCGGACCTCCGCCATTGACTGATGAATATATGGCCATCTGGCAAGGCTATACCGCTTTACAGGAAGCTGGCATACCTGCTGGCGACCCACCTTCAAACTGTTTGCCTCAGGGAATGCCACGGATAATGAAAATGACTTATCCAATGGAAATTATCGTTACACCAGAAATCACCTATATTTATGCTGAATGGAACAGCCAGTTCAGACGTATATATACAGACGGCAGAAGCTGGCCAGATTACATATTGCCTGCCTTTAACGGCTACTCTATTGGAGAATGGCATGATGAAAACGGTGATGGGACTTTTGATATGTTGGCGATTGAAACACGCGCCATTAAAGGGCCGCGGTCTTTTGATTCAAGGGCAGTGCCATTGCATGCTAATGACGAAACCATTGTGCTGGAGGAACTACGCCTGATTGATGATATGACAATGCAAAACACTATCACTACCATTGATGACGCCTTGACGGGACCATGGACAGTTAACCAGATCTATGAGCGTGAGCTTGAAGATATTATCTGGGCAGAATATGCCTGTGCAGAAAATAATCGCCATCTTAAATTAGGCGATGAATGGTATTTTATTAATCAGGATGGGACTCTTGAGCCAACGCGAATTGGACAGCCTGGTCTGATTCCTGCGCCAGAAAACAGCAATTAACTGATAGTTTGCCTACACCTGAAAGCAGCCAAATCACGCCGGACAAGTCGCCTTTGCAAACATGGTTGAGACTATTATTTGTAGTTTGACAGTTAAGATAGTTCTTATTGCGACAGAGACTAATTCTTCAGGCGATAGCCTGTTTTGAATATCCAATAAATCCCTGCAATACAGACAAGCAAAAAGAATACTGTCATGCCAATACACACCCAGAGATTGACATCGGATACTTCATAAAAACTCCAGCGAAATCCACTGACCAGATAAACTACTGGATTAAATAAAGTCACTTTTTGCCAAAATTCAGGCAACATACTTATTGAATAAAAGCTGCCACCAAGAAAAGTCAGTGGCGTGATAATCAGCAAAGGGACTATCTGTAATTTTTCAAAATTATCTGCCCATATGCCAATAATAAAACCCAACATACTGAAGGTCAGAGAGGTCAATACCAAAAAAGTTAACATCAGGACAGGATGCATTATCTGTAAGTCTACAAAAAAGGCCGAGGTCACTAAAATGATTGCCCCTACTAACAGTGATTTGCTGGCCGCGGCGCCAACGTATCCCAACACAATTTCCATGGTTGATACTGGGGCAGATAAAATTTCAAATATCGTGCCTAGAAACCGGGGGAAATAAATCCCGAAAGATGCATTTGATACACTTTGGGTTAGCAGCGATAGCATCAAAAGACCGGGGACTAAAAATGCAGCATAGGCAATGCCATCAATGTCACTCATGCGTGAACCAATAGCCGAACCAAATACAATAAAATAAAGCGAAGTGGACAACACCGGCGACACAATACTCTGTGCAAGGGTGCGCCAGGTTCGATCCATTTCATGTTTGTAAATTGCTTTTACTGCGTATAAATTCATTGTTTTTTTACCAGATTGACGAATATTTCTTCCAGTGAACTTTGTTTGGTTTCAAGGTCTCGATACTGAATACCGGCCTCTTCAATATGATCAAGCAAAGCGGTAATGCCTGTATCTTCTTGCTGCACATCATAACTATACAAAAGCTCCATGCCATCAGCGTTTAATTGCAGGTTATAGTTAGCAAGACTTTCCGGAATAGAATTTATTTTCTCTTTTAAATGTAATTTTAAATTTTTCTCACCAAGTTTTTGCATGAGAGATTTCTTTTCTTCCACCAGAATGATTTCGCCGTGATCAATAACACCAATCCTGTCCGCCATTTCCTCTGCTTCTTCAATATAATGAGTGGTCAGAATAACCGTCACACCGGCTTGTTTAAGATCCCGAATGGTGTTCCACATTTCTTTGCGTAGCTCAACATCTACACCAGCGGTTGGTTCATCAAGAAATAAAATATCGGGCTCATGTGCCAGTGCTTTACCGATTAATACCCGGCGTTTCATACCGCCAGATAGTGTCATCAGTTTATTGTTTCGTTTATCCCAAAGCGAAAGAGATTTTAGGACTTTTTCAACATGTGCAGGATCTTTACCTTTACCAAATAAACCCCGGCTAAATTCCATGACTCCTGTCACTGATTCAAAGGTCTCAATAAGCATCTCCTGAGGTACAAGCCCAATTAGAGAGCGCGCTGCTCGATAATCTTTTTGTATGTCATAACCGCCGACAGTAATTGTTCCTGCTGTCGGTGTCACAATACCGCAAATAGCACTGATTAAGGTGGTTTTGCCCGCTCCATTAGGACCCAGCAAGGCGATGATCTCGCCCTTATTAATATCCAGATTAATATCTTTTAAAGCCTGAAAACCGCCTTCATAGGTCTTACTGAGGTTTTTAATTGAAATTATTGCTGACATTTCTTCCCTTTAGCTAAGGTCTGACTAAACCACTGACGAGGCATGAGAGGCATGCATTCTAGGCAAGATACCCCTTAAAATAAACTTAAATGTAACCAAAGAGAATATAAATTGTTATGCTTGCCTCCGTTGCAGAGTCCGAGTCCAGTTATGAGTATCGTTCAAACAGAAAATTTGCATAAAAAATATCCGAAGCCGGGAAAAAAAAATGATTTTTTTTATGCAGTTAATGGCACATCACTGAGTATAGAAACCGGCGAAATATACGGCATTCTTGGCCCTAATGGAGCCGGGAAAACCACGACACTCGAAATGATGGAAGGGCTCACTGATATCGATGAAGGTGATGCCTGGATAGATGGTATTTCGGTTAGACAGGAACCCTATAAAGTTAAAAGGATTATCGGCGTACAACTGCAAGCAAACGAATATTTTGATCATCTTAATTTGTCTGAACTTATTGCCTTATTCAGCCAACTTTATAATCGCAATGATGATCCTCTGGATTTACTGGCGCATGTAAATTTAAGAGAAAAAGCCCAAGCCAAACCAAAAGAATTATCAGGTGGGCAGCAGCAGCGTTTTTCTATCGCCTGTGCGCTTGTCCATGAACCTAAAGTGCTATTTTTGGATGAGCCTACTACGGGGCTCGACCCTCAGGCCAAGCGTAACATCTGGGAGCTAGTGAAGAACCTGAATAAGCAAGGTATGACTATAGTACTGACCACTCACAATATGGAAGAGGCTGAATACCTTTGTAACAGACTGGCCATCATGGATCACGGAAAAATTATTGCTGAAGGTAAACCACAGGACCTGATTCTCTGGCATGCACCAGAACCACCCGATGTCCCCCTGCATGGTAATCTGGAAGATGTCTTCCTGGCCCTGACGGGAACAGGCTTAAGAGAATAAGATGAAAGGAAAATTTACAGTTCAAAGGGAAGCTCCATGAATCTTACTCTGGTCATGACCAAAGTATTTCTGAAGATTTTCTCCAGAGATCGTCAGGCGATTATTTTTTCATTAATCTTTCCTTTGCTAATGATGTTGGCTTTTGGTTTTTTTAACAGCGGCGAAGAAGACCCTATCGTGATTGGGATAGCTGATAACGCTAATTCAACCCTGAGTCGTGATTTTATCGCCAGTATTGATGCCAATCCTCTTTTCACTGTCGCCCAAGGCACGGAGCAAAGCCTGCGTATACAGGTTATTAGCGGTAATATAGGGCTCGCTCTCATCGTCCCTGAGGAATTTCGCGGTAGCCCTGCCAACATAGATTTACGTCTCTTAATTGATACATCTCAAACGGCTCAAATGAATGCCGTCATCCCACTTCTGGAACAGGGCCTGGTTGAAGTAGAACGGGATTTGCGAGGGCTTGTACCCCTGTTTGCTCTCAATATAGAAGACGTCGAAGCCCGTACGCAAACGTATCTGGATTTTTTGGTGCCCGGCCTGCTGGCAATGGCTTTGATGCAAATAGCCATGGGCGGGAGCGGCTTTAATTTAGTTGAATTTCGCCGTAAGGGCATACTCAAGCGTTTGTTTGTTACGCCTATTCAACCTAAAAACTTTATCACTGGTTTAGTTCTGTCACGCCTGGTTATTGTGTTGGTACAGCTATCCCTTTTGCTGGGCATTGCTATCTTATTATTGGATATCACTTTTATTGGCAATCTCTTCAACCTCTATGTTTTTATCATCCTGGGCACAACGATCTTTTTAAGTTTGGGTTTTTGTTTGGGGTCTTTGGCGAAAACCCAACAAGCGATTATGGCCATGAATATGCTGCTGACCTGGCCGCAAATGCTACTATCCGGCATCTTTTATCCGATAGATGCCATGCCTGCGGCAGTGCAACCACTAGCAAACGTCTTGCCCCTGAGCTTCGTGGTAAATGGTCTGCGAAGCGTTGCAATTGAAGGCGCCAATGTCATCAGTTTAATGCCTAATGTCATTGGCATTCTGGTCTGGATAGCAATCGCTCTGGGCTTTGCTATCAGGCTGTTTAACTGGAAGGAAGTTGCTACCTAATTAACTGTCTAAATTTCGTTGCTCGGATAAATCACTTAAATATTGAACAAACTCTATTTCAAAACCAGCTGGATCAACAAAGTACACATTTTTTCGCCAGGGTTCTTCATCCCCTTCCTTAGCAATTTCATAACCGGCAGCTTCGAGTCTTTTAATAATTGCATCAATACTGTCAGTCACAAAAGCAAAGTGAGCCAAGCCTATTTGATGGCCTTCCAAATCACGATTTTGACCTTCACCATGATCACTAAATGCAATATATTGAAAGTCATCACCAAAATGTAGCCACTTTCGAGGCTTGCCATACCAATCGCCATCACCCGATGATCTTACTTGCCAGTGAGGAAATGCTGCCTGATAAAAACGCAGCGTAGCGGGGATATCATCTACAACAAGATTTACATGTTCAAGATGCAACATAATTTTGCTCTTTTTTCATATAACGTAGCATGATTTTAATACAGAGGGCTTTGGCTTAAGTGATTGTTAGAGAGATACCCGCTGCACCACCGGGAAAACAACGACCTGCCCTATTTGTAAACGTTCAAAATTGACTTCCGGGTTGTATTGCCTGAACAACCACATGGGAACAGACCGCTGTCTGGTGAGGGACTCGAGAAAATCCCGGCGTTTAATGCTGTATTCTTCAGTTTGCTGAATACGATAGGTCGTGAAATATTGTTGCTGAAGATCACGGTGAAACTGGCGACGGCGGTTTTCAAATGTTGCTCGATCAACTTTAGAAAAATCCAGCCTTAAACGATCACCAATCATCACAGGGTCTCTATAAGCCAGTCCATTTATATTTCGAAGTACCTGCGTTTTGATACCAAGCCAATCCGCATAATGACCCAGTGTCTCAATCGCCTGAATTTCAATTGAGCCATCGCTGGCGACACTATAATCAGCGGGGTCGGCGGATAAATCGACGAGTAGCTGAGCTTCATTTTCCTCAGCCATTACTTCAGCTTCAACGGCTTCCAGTGTGGCATCCAGTTCGACGCCAACTTCTCCGCCTCTTCCAATGCTGGTTTCAGCGACTAAATCAATTTCACTATCTTCGAGCAAGTCTTCTTCCGCAACGGTAGCCACACGCCTTGAAGTGGTGGTCACTGACACCTCATTAGAACGCAAGCGCAGACTTTGTCCCGGATAAATCATGCTGCTGTTATTTAATGCATTTAAGCTAACCAGACTATCTACGGATACCTGGTAACGCTCAGCAATAATTGAGAGTGTATCGCCTCGACGCACTTCATAAAGTCCATTGGCAGGAATCTCAAGTGGAGACCCATCATTAACCACCAGGGTTGGGATAGATCCATCTTGTTGTGGCAATAAAATTTGTTGGCCAATGCGAATGGTATTTCTGTCGCGAAGCTGATTGATCGCCACTAATTCAGAAATCGTTGTGTTATAGCGTTCAGCAATAACTGACAAAGAATCCCCCTGGCGCACAACATAACTGAGATCCGGAATCTGTTCACTGTATAAACTAGTTAGTGGCAAACTGTTGAGGCTCGCCAGTAAATTGCCACTAGGAAGCTCATCTCGCCTTACCTTGATTGCATAACCCTTAGGGATACGTTTAGTGCCAGACCAAACTGCTGGTTGCAAAGCAGGATTATCGCGTTGCAAATCGGCAACACTGACATTTAGACTCCTGGCTAAATCTTCGGCAGAGACAAAAGATTCCATCTCTTCTTCATAAAAACCGGGATGGGAGTCTAGCTTGATATCGCCAAAGTACTCTTTGTAATTTCTATCAACCTGAAGGGCTGCAAGAAACTGAGGATAGAAGTTACGCGAGGCAAACCCAAAACGTGGGCCCTTATATTCATCAATAATTCTGCCGATATCATTACTGCCCACATCGCGGACAGCCCGGGCAATTCCGTTAGCACCATGATTATAGGCTGTTAATGCCAGTGGCCAGGTCCCTAGAGCATTATGATTAAACTCCAGCAATTCCATCGCACCAAAGGTTGCTGTGTAGGGATCCAGACGCTCATCAACTATGTAATCAACACGCATAAAACGCTGTGCGGTTGACCGCACGAACTGCCACATACCCGTGGCTGCTGCACTGGAATAAGCCCCGGGATGAAAAGATGATTCCACATGCGGCAGAATGGCCAGTTCAATTGGCATGCCTTTACTGCGCACCACATCTTCAATATGTTCGCGATAGGCGCCGGCTCGCTGTAAGCCCTCTATGAAACGATCTCTTTGCCCTAGCTGCCAGCGAACACTATTGGCTGCTTTTGCCAGACGATCATTGGAAACATTAGCCGGCCATAAATCCAGAATTACCTGCTGAGATCGGGTTAAACCACTGCGTTTACCGGAAGCCAATACCCTTAAATCATTGGCAATGTCATCACGAGTGTTATTAATGGTTGTGCGGTCACGGTTTAATTTGGTGTAAATGACCGATAGATTTTCAGCATCATGCAGAAAGCCGCTTTCTGTATCTGCTTCAGTATAGACTTTGATCCAGAATTCAATGGCCGGGCGGATATTATCAGGGACAGGAAAGTCGCTTTCTGCCGCGTTGGCAGCAATTGGGAAAATTAACCCGCTGATGCTCAATAGCAGGCTAAGCTGAAAGCTAATATATCTGCGCATAAAACTAGTGTAATCCCCTCTTTACTGGGCAGAGAGTAATTGAGTATTTGGCATTTTACAAGAAATTGATCAAGCCGATTTACGCTATATCAAGCTAGTGTGTCATGGCGTAAATAACATAATTCAGCCCAAAGCGATAAGCCAGCGCCGTCATAGGCTCTGGATAAAAAGGATCATCGGCATGCTCCCAGGCATCCCCCATGTCCATATTGTAATTAATTGCCACGATAAGCCGGCCATTATCATCATAAATCCCACGCCATGCCTGGGGACCACGTAATTGAGCCTGAATTGAGCCATCAGAAGCCCTATACAGATGCCGACGGCCTGGAATCTGGGTTAATTGATCCAGCACGTACAAGACATTGAATACCTCGTCATCTTCACTCAAGTCAACAATCGCGCGAGTAGGAAATATTTTACTAATCGCATGCTGAAAGGATTGCCATTCCGCTGCACCATGAAAGTCATCAACCACCAGAAAACCTCCCCGATACAGATATTCACGCCAGCGTTCTACTTCTTCAGGTTTTGGGTCCCAACCGCCCTGTCCAACCTGTTGGGCAAATAACCAGGGGTAATCAAAGATTTCATCATCCATTATGCTCAAATGCATACTGTCTTCGGCAACATCGATGCGTGAAAGCCGGCTTAGACCATCCAGAAAATGCAATTCTGCAGCCGGATAATCAATTGCCCACCAACCTCGGCCTCGGCTAGAAATAGCGAAATTTCTGCCCATGGGGCCAAAACCATTGTTATAAATGAGCCTGGCCATATGAAACTCAGCCTGGGGTTGGTCAGAGCGAGAACTTTCCTGTGCTGATATTGCTGCGGGTAATAGGAATGAGATTGAAAGCAATAGAAACTTGATAAATAGAGGCTTGTAATAAGACATTAAAGTTCTACCAGTTTAACCAGGTCATATGCCGGCTCTTCATAGGGGTGGGTTGCCAGCAAGGTATTCACCGCGGCGTTGATCAAGGCATCCTCACAAACCATCTCCACTTTAAATTCGGTGACAGTTTCGACTGCCCCCTCTTGCCCTAAATAGGGCTTGCTACCCGCAAGTGGTCGGAACTGTCCTTGCCCCAGGGTTTGCCAACTACATGAATCATAGTGACCAATTTTACCCACGCCAATACCAAACAAAGCAGATTTTACTGCTTCCAGATGTGACTCAGGGACATAGAAACTAAGTTTGAACATCCGGCTAATATAACGCTTGAATAGCACTGGAACTAGTATGAATTCTTTTCAAGGTCAATATAGAGAGCGAACAGGTGAAATACAGGATGAATCAAGGGTAATACAGGATAAAAAGGTGGGCAAAAAAAAGCAGCCCGAAAGCTGCTTTTTTTGTCTGAATAATGTTTGCTATTAGATAGCAACAATATTTTCAGCTTGTGGGCCTTTTTGACCTTGAGTTACTTCGAACTCAACTTTCTGGCCTTCAGCCAATGTTTTGTACCCAGAGCTGGCGATCGCACTGTAATGTGCAAATACGTCAGGACCAGATTCTTGTTCAATAAAACCAAAACCTTTTGATTCATTAAACCATTTAACCGTACCAGTTACTTTGTCAGCCATAAAAAATTACCTATAAAATTTAAAAAAAAATTGTCTCGCTAAGAAATCTTAAGGAGACGAGTTTTAGCATGGAAATAAGCTTTAATTTAGAAACTCTTTAGATACTCTTTTAAATACTAGATTTAAATAACAGAGAACGATGAAATACAAGATATGCAACGAAAAGAAGTTATAAATATTTAGCCACACTTTCTAGCTGAGCGCAGGGTATAGCCAGTAAAATGAAAAGTCAACGCTTATTTCTATAAAGTTTAAAGAATTCAGTCCAGCAATAAAGCCAAATCACAATACCTATTGTCAGAATCAAATTAACATTGTTTGAATCATTCAAAAAATTAACAAAAGCATTGCCCTTTGCCCAGAATTTTCCATACAAGCCCAATATAACCAAAACAGTTCCTGGTGTTTCATAGATAGCTAGGCGAAGCATTTTTTTGCTGATTATTTTATCTGTTTGATGCTTAATATCGGTTCCCCATTAAATTATTCATCCCTGAAAATACACAATGAGTGATTAATCATTGCTTGAATGAGGCACATAACGCCCGTCAAACCATGGATCCCACGTGTCAGTTTCATCATTATACTGTTCGAAAAACTGTCTGACGCTACCATCATTGTCAGGTGTCCAGGTTCCACGGAAGTCAAAGGTTTCATTACTGCCATAGTTATAAATTTCACCAAGTAAAACCATGGAGCCATTCCTCAAGCCACCAGCAATATCAATAGCATATTCTCCGGCAGACACCCATAGCTGGCGCCACTCATCAAGTACAGGGTTATAATAGTTAACACTTATACCAGAAGATCCCCCAGCACCAGACCAGGTTTCCATTAAGGCGCATCCGCTTTCTATTTTTACAATAGAGTTACTGCCGACCTGGTTAGAATTATTACTGTTATTAAGATACACATCCCACTCGCCTACCCAAAAATCAAAGGCTGCAAAACCCGCTTCAGACACACAACTCTGGTTTTGCGCAAACAAAGGATGGATGAAAAAACTGCAAAGGAATACGATTAACCTTGTTATTCTTTTCATATCTAGCCCTTTATTAATAAGATGCCTTGCTGCTTTAATTTTTGCCCTCAAATCCTAAAGCCACCTTCCAACTTTCGATTTATATTCTGTGAATGCTATTCCAAATTTTTTTTTGAAGAGCCCTCTCTTCAGGCTTAATTTGAAACTCATTAATATATAGGACAAAGGCAATAATGCCTATAACTGAAAAAGGCGCTGCTAAATACAAAAAAAATACCAGTAGCAGCAACAGCAACCCCAAATACATTGGATTGCGAGAAATACGATAAATACCGGTAGAAACGAGTGATGTAGCGGATTCGGGCTTCATAGGATCAATTGTTGTCTTGGCACGTCTAAACAAGACAAGACCCGACAAAACAAAAAACAAGCCAGAAACGAGAATAATTATTATCAAGGACATGCTGACATAAGTGCTTAAGGCAATATTTGGAGAGTTTGCCGATATTCCCCACATCAGCAGAGCAGAGGCTAAGGCTATTATTGGTGGCGGAATTTTATTCTCAAGCATGGCTTGGCATCCTTTTATTAAATGACAACTGAATAGCATGCTAGAAGGTATATTATCGTATCTGCTTATACACAGTAACTAAAGACAGTAAGCCTATGCTAACCAAGCAAGGCTTTGTGATGATGGGATCCAAAAAGGGCAATGTCTCCCCTTTCCTGGAGTCTTGATCTAGGCTAACCAATACCTGGCATTTCTGAACATACGCATGGTAGGGCCATATTCCTGCCAATCATCTGGTCGCCAGGAATTGGTGACAGCGCGAAAAACGCGTTCGGGATGAGGCATCATAATAGTGAAGCGGCCGTCTTCATTACACAAGGCTGCAATGCCATTGGGAGAACCATTGGGGTTGACTGGATAGCGTTCGGTTTCTTTGCCAGTGTAATCGGCATACTGCATGGCTATATAGCCACTTTTAAGCGCTGCTTCCCGGGCCTCTTTAGAACTGAACTCTGCTCTGCCCTCACCATGTGCCACTGCAATCGGGAATATCGAACCTGCCATGCCTGCAAGCATAACCGAAGGACTGTCCTGAATTTTTACCAGAGAGGTTCTGCCTTCAAATTGTTCAGAAGCATTTCTCACAAAATGGGGCCAGTGTGAAGTGCCGGGAATTAATTCATGTAAATTGGACATCATTTGACAGCCATTACATACCCCCAGCGCCAAGGTGTTTGGGCGCAAAAAGAATGCTTCAAATTGTTTGCGCGCATTGTCATTGAACAAAACTGATTTGGCCCAACCTTCCCCGGCGCCTAATACATCGCCATAGGAAAAACCACCACAGGCAACCAGCGCATTAAATTGATCAAGTTTAAGTTCACCGCTGATAATATCACTCATGTGCATATCGATAGCTTCGAATCCAGCACGATCAAATGCAGCTGCCATTTCCAACTGTCCGTTTACACCCTGTTCACGCAAGATAGCAATGCGTGGTCTAAGCTTGTTATTAATATAAGGGGCTGCAATATCCTCATTAATATCAAAACTGAGTTTACTGAAAAGTCCGGTGTCTTTTTCGTCCTGAATTCTTTCGTATTCTTGACGAGCACATTCACTATTATCTCGCAGACTTTGTATGGCATATGAGGTACTTGCCCACAAACTTTGATAATGCGAGCGTGTCCCACTCAGTACTTCCTTGCCTTCATAAAAGAAATACACCTCATCGCCACTTACCGGCTCACCAATATCAAAACAAATATCAGCCAAACCATAATCTTCAGCCAATTCCTTTAACTGTGAAACTTTTTCTGTCGCAACCTGAATAACGGCCCCCAGTTCTTCATTAAACAGATTTTCGAGATGATCATGCGGACTGCTGATTTCGCCAAGATGAATCGATAAGCCACAATGGCCGGCAAACGCCATTTCCATCAAGGTAACAAACAAACCACCATCAGAGCGGTCGTGATAAGCCAGTAATAATTGCTGTTGCATGGCATCCTGTATAAAACCAAAGAAAGCTTTTAAATCGGAAGCACTATGCAGATCTGGCACCTTATTACCAAACTGATTGAATACCTGGGCTAAAGCAGAGCCCCCAAGACGATTTGAGCCCAGGCCCAAATCAATCAAGAATAAACGACTGTCTTTTTCTATACGTAGTTGCGGGGTTAAGGTCTGTCGAATATTTTGAACCGGCGCAAAAGCCGACACGATAAGCGATAAGGGTGAGGTGACGCTTTTAGCCTCCTTGGAATCTTTATCACTCCAAACAGTGCGCATGGACATGGAATCTTTACCAACCGGAATTGTGATGCCTAACTCCGGGCATAACTCCATGCCAACAGCTTTGACTGTCTCATATAATTTAACATCTTCGCCTGGGAAACCCGCTGCGGCCATCCAGTTAGCGGATAATCTAATGTCACTGATTTTTGCAATACGGGCACAAGCAATATTAGTAACCGCTTCAGCTACGGCCATACGACCAGAAGCCGGGGCATTGATTAAGGCCGTCGGCGTTCTCTCTCCTATCGCCATAGCCTCGCCATAGTCAGAATCAAAAGATTGCGCTGTTACAGCCGCATCGGCTACTGGCACTTGCCAGGGCCCAACCATTTGTTCACGAGCCACCATGCCGGTTATTGAACGATCTCCAATGGTAATCAGAAAGCTTTTGCTGGCGACAGTTGGTAACTGCAATATCCGTTCAGCGGCATCATTCAGGGTAATACCTTTGGCATCAAAGGCTTTAAATTTATTATCGACACGTTTTACATCTCTATGCATTTTGGGAGGCTTTCCAAACAGCACTGACATGGGCAGATCGATAGGCTGATTAGAAAAATGTGTGTCTTCAAGCGACAGGTGCAACTCCTCTTTGGCTTCACCCACTACGGCAAAAGGACAGCGTTCACGTTTACAGATTGCCTCAAAACGCTTGAGGTCTTTATCGGCAACGGCAATAACATAACGTTCCTGGGCTTCATTGCACCAGATTTCCATCGGCGATAATTGGGCTTCAGCATTAGGTATTTCACGCAATTTAAAAGCGCCGCCTCGATTACCATCCTTGACCAGCTCGGGTAAGGCATTTGACAAACCACCCGCACCAACATCGTGGATAAATTTAATGGGGTTACTTTTGCCCTGCGCCCAACATTGGTCAATGACTTCCTGACAACGGCGCTCCATCTCTGCGTTATCACGCTGAACAGAAGCAAAATCCAGATCCTCACTACTGGTACCTGAATCCATCGATGATGCTGCACCCCCTCCCAGTCCAATCAGCATGGCAGGGCCACCAAGAACGATCAGATTTGCCCCGACAGGAATATCCTGCTTTTGCACGTGTTGCTCACGGATATTGCCAAGACCGCCTGCCAGCATGATGGGTTTATGGTAACCGCGAATGTCTTGCTCGTTGGTTAACTCTGAAAACGGCATGGCCTGCTCATAGGTACGAAAATAACCGCAAAGATTAGGTCGACCGTATTCATTATTGAAGGCAGCACCACCAATAGGACCTTCCAGCATAATATCCAGCGCTGAAGCAATATGTGAAGGTTTGCCGTTATCAATTTCCCAGGGTTGAAGTTGATCAGGAATTTTCAAATTAGACACAGAAAAGCCTGTCAACCCAGCTTTAGGCTTCGACCCAACACCGGTGGCGCCTTCATCCCTGATTTCACCACCTGAGCCAGTGGAAGCACCGGGGAAAGGCGCAATGGCGGTTGGGTGATTATGCGTCTCGACTTTAGTCAGAATATGAATAGGTTCCTGATGGTACTGATAGGTGCGGGTTTTGGGGTCAGGAAAAAAACGACCCGCTGCATGCCCTGCCATTACTGAGGCATTATCTTTATAAGCCGAAAGCACACCTTCACTATTACACTCATAAGTATTTCGAATCATGGCAAATAATGAAAGATCCTGATCCTGACCATCGAGGGTCCATGAGGCATTAAAAATTTTGTGACGACAATGTTCAGAATTAGCCTGGGCAAACATCATTAGTTCAATATCATTAGGATTACGGCCCAAACTACTAAAGCTCTCAACTAAATAATCAATTTCATCCGCCGCCAGTGCCAAGCCCATGTTTTTATTCGCCTCTATCAAAGCCTGCCTGCCACCGCCAAGCACATCCACTGTTTGCATAGGCTTAGGTTCGGCAGTTTCAAAGAGTTTTTTTGCTGCTTCCAATTCACGCACCACCGCCTGAGTCATCCGATCGTGCAAATGCGGCAGCAATTTGACTTCATCAATGTCCTGCGTTGCATGCAGTGTAAAAATTACGCCTCTTTCCAGACGTTTAACTTTATGTAAACCACAATTTCGAGCGATGTCTGTGGCTTTTGAGGACCAGGGTGAAATAGTACCAATGCGGGGAATAACCAGATAAGTTTGACCGCCTTCTACTGACTGTGCTGTTTCAGTTTTAGGACCATATTGCAGCAATCTGTTTAGCAGGATGGATTCATCCTGATTGAGCTCCCCGACAAGATCAACAAAATGTACAAAACGGGTTTCAATGGCAGTTACAGACGATAAGTCTTGCTGAATATTACTGAGGAGTTTTTGGGTGGTCAGCTGAGAATGTGCAGGAGATCCATACAAACTGAGCATTTTCAAATCAACCTTGGCTAGAACGACGAGCGTCAAAAGAAGAAGGCGCTATGATACTGGAAATTAACTCGGGTTTGTAGACAAAGCATTTAACTTATAAAACAATTATCCAAGATAATCATTTTGCCTGTTAAACCTGGCCGGACTAGAGCAATGTAACATCTTCCTTGAAATGCTTCTTGATTAACTGCTGGAATGCACCCCCCAATTCGCGATAAAAATTTCGCAAGGGCGAGGTGTTACGCCAGGCTAAAGCGTGAATACGAAATATCGGCTCACCTTCTAAACTAAGAATATGCAGGTTATCGCGGTCTTTGATCTCGGATCTCAGATACAGTGCAGGCATAAAGGCTATACCCATCTCCATATACACCATCTGTCTAATCGCATCCAAACTTGTGCCTTCATAATCCCTGAGCAGTTTTGCCTCAAATTTTTGACAAAGGTCTTCTACCTGCTTGTAAAATTGGTGGTGTTCTTCCATAGTAAGAATTTCTTCACCTTTGAGCTCATTCCCTTTTACTGATTTTTTCTTGGCAAATTGATGCGCCTTACTTGTCACTAGATAAATAGGTTCTCGAAATAATGGCATGACGGTAATTGAGGGGGCATTTAAAGGCAAGGTGGTGAATATCAGATCATAGTTCCCATCTATCAAACCTCGAGCCAGATCGGTATAAACCTCTTCACGAACAAAGAGTTTTATATTTTTGTATTGTTTATGGATGGTGGGAAGAATCCAGGGTAATGCATAGGGCCCAATGGATGGCGTTGCACCCAAACGAAAGGTTCCTGCTGGCCCTTTGGAGGCATAGTTTGCAGATTCAGAAATAACATTAACTGCTTCAATGGCTCTATTTGTTTCTTTCAATAAATCGCGCCCAAGGGGCGTAAGATATATTCCGCTGCGATTACGTTCAAACAACTCAACACCCAGACACTCTTCCAGTGAATTAAGTTGTGCACTTAGCGAAGGCTGGGAAATCCTCAGTTCCCGTGCCGCCTGCCGCAAGCTGTTATAGCGTGCGGCAACGGAATAATAACGTAGCTGCTTAAAGGTTATATCTCTGGTGGTCATTTTATCGTCTCATTTTAACTATGAAAGGTTATTCCTATCACCAATTATATTTATTCTTTCAATAAATATCACTATATTCCTTTGCTGAAGTAATAATTAAAATAGTATTTTTTAAAGGGGCAGCACGATGGAAAAACTTATTGCAGGCTTGGCCAGGTTTAAAAACTCAAGTTTTGACGATCGCAAGGAATTATTTGCAACACTCGCCAATGGTCAATCGCCAGAGGTGCTTTTAATTACCTGTGCAGACTCTCGTATTGATCCTAATTTGATTACTCATTCTGATCCAGGCGATCTGTTTATCTGTCGAAATGCCGGTAACATTGTCCCTCCATACAGCTTGCATCCAGGCGGCATGACCGCCTCCATTGAGTTTGGCGTGGCGGCGCTGGGTGTTGAGCACATCATTATTTGTGGACACACGGATTGTGGCGCAATGAAAGGTGCAATGAATCCTGACTCACTGGACGCCCTACCTAGCGTCGCTGTTTGGCTTTCCCACACTCGTGCAGCTGTAGCAAAGGTTGCCGCCAAACATGGTGAGATTGGTCATGAGCACTTAGATGAAGTCACAGAGCAAAATGTATTGCTTCAGATGAAACATCTTGAAACTCATCCTACGGTTGCGGCCAAACTGGCTAAAGGTGAGATCGAAATTCACGGCTGGGTTTATGACATTGGAGCTGGTTCTGTTAAGGCTTACGATGACAGCAAAAAAGCATTCGTCCCGGTAGAAGATAAATATTACGAGCTTATTCACCAACATAAAAAAGCATCAAATCAGTAATATAAATCTGGACAAGGTTTTAAAACGTTAAAAGCATAAGGCAAACGCAAAAATAGACCTTAATTGTTTAAGTTATTTAGTAAATAGGTGAACTCATGTTTAAGTTGGATTTAAGTAATTTAAAAGGTGACCTCTTTGGCGGTTTAACCGCTGGTGTTGTTGCCTTGCCACTAGCCTTGGCTATGGGTGTTGCTTCTGGTCTTGGCCCTATTTCAGGTCTGTATGGCGCCATTATCGTTGGCTTTTTAGCTTCGTTCTTTGGTGGAACAGGTGCCCAGATAACGGGTCCGACTGGCCCTATGACAGTTGTGGTGGCGGGTTTGGTTGCAAGTCTTGCCAGCATACCAGGCATACAGGGCGAAACGGCTCTAATTTTCACGGCCATATTCCTTGCAGGAATTATTCAGGTAATTATGGGCTTTCTGAAACTAGGGGAATTTATTCGCCTGGTTCCTTATCCTGTTATCAGTGGTTTTATGAGCGGGATTGGTGGAATTATTATCATTCTGCAAATTGGCCCCTTGCTGGGGCACCCATCTCCAGCGGGCACTGTTGATGCCTTGCTAAACGCACCTGCAGCGATGGCAGCAATCAACCCAATGGCTTTGGTATTGGGAATTATGACCCTGGTAATCGCATTAAAATGGCCTAAGAAGCTAGCACCTTATATCCCAGGCCCGCTGGCAGCCTTAATCATTGGCACCCTGGTTAGCCTGGTCATTGGTACTGTTCCCATTCTGGGGGAAGTGCCTAGCGGACTGCCTATCTTTACCCTGCCAATCTTTAATGGTGACGCTATTTACCTGGTCCTAGAAGCTGCTTTTGTATTGGCCTTATTAGGTGCAATTGACAGCTTATTAACCTCTTTGGTAGCTGACAACATGACGCGCACTCGCCATGACAGTAATCGTGAATTGATTGGCCAAGGTATCGGTAACGCTGTTGCCGGACTCTTCGGAGGTACAGCCAGTGCCGGTGCAACCATGCGTACGGTAGTCAATATCCGCACCGGTGGTAAAACCAGATTGTCTGGCATGATTCACGCACTGATTTTACTGGCCATTGTGCTTGGCCTTAGTCCTTTAGCGGCTCAAATCCCCAATGCTGTTCTTGGCGGCATCCTGGTTAAGGTCGGTCTTGACATCATTGACTGGAGCTACCTGAAGAATGCTCATCGTGGTCCTCGTTGGGATTTAGGCTTGATGGTCATTGTATTTGGACTTACCGTCTTTGTTGACTTGATCTCCGCAGTGGCGGTCGGAGTTGTATTGGCTTCAATTTACTTTGTGCATCAGGTGGCTAAAGAGCAAATTGAACGTGTACGAGCTATTCATTCGGTCAGACATAATGCAAGTCCCCGTGAAATTGAAATTTTAGATGAGGCAGAAAACAATTTAATTGTGTTTGATTTCAGTGGCCCTATGAGCTTTGGCGCAGCGGCCGATTTAGGTCATCACGCCCGCTCAATACTTTCCACTGGCGGGGCAAAGGTACTCGTTCTCGATTTCGAACGAGTCCCTAGACTTGATGTTTCGTCAGCTCTGGCCATTGAGACTGTTGCCAGAGATGCAAACGCAAGCGGCCGTATTGTCTATTTGTGCGCCATGAGCCCTGAAGTGCTTTCTGTACTGGAATCGCTTGAAGCCGACGAGCATCTGCCACAAAGTGGTCACTTTGAAACCCGTGAACAAGCACTGGAAGCAGCACTAAAGTTAATCAAAAATGATCAAAATGGTGAAAGTATTTTAAATACAGCCAATACTTCAGCCGCTTAGGTAAAGCAGCTTTCCCTTTCATAGTAGTCTACCCCTAACGTAGGTTTTCCTGGCCCGCTAACTTAGCGGGCTTTTTTTATTCTCCGATAATTAAAACCCGATTAATTATTACCGCCCCAGCTTAGTGCGCACGCACCAAAATAGCAGATAAATTGATTATTCATCTTCTGATATTGGCTGGAAAATTCAAATAAATCTCTTAACTTATTGTTTTTTAGGTATTTTATATTTTTGGCACGGGATTTGCTGAGTAATCATACGTAAGTACTTAGTATTCACATGGATGGGAGTAGGGTTTGTATGAATAACTATCAAACTTGGGGTTATGGATTTAGTGCTAACAACAATCTGGCTACACAAATATATTCTTGGAGAAAATTAAGATGAAAAAATCGCTGCTGACAACGTTCAAAAAGCCGTTACTAGGTTCAGCTATTGCTATGACCACTCTCATAGCTTCCATATCAGCTCAGGCAGAAGTTACTGCTAATGCTGGTATTGCCAATAACTACATCTGGCGTGGATTAACTCAGTCTATCAATGAAGCAGTGGTTTCTGGTGGCATTGATTATGCCAATGAAAGCGGCTTCTATGCTGGCACCTGGGCTGCAAACGTTTCTTATGACTCAGACGATGCTTATTCATATGAACATGATATGTATTTTGGTTTCGGTGGTGAAGCGGGCGGTTTCGCTTATGACATCGGCTACTTATACTACAACTATGACAGCCAGGCTGGCTTCGACTTTGGTGAAGTTTATGGCTCTATCGGTTTTGGTAACTTCAGCTTGGGCCTTGCACTGCTGGCTAATGCTGAACCTGATGAAGGTTTAAAGCCAGATGGTAATGTACAAGATTTTGGTTTTGCTGAAGCATCTTACTTGTCTGCTGATTACGTTTGGCCACTGGAAAGCGGCACTGAGATCGGTTTTCATATAGGCTACCACGAAGGCGACTTCGCCGAAGCCTTTAACGGCACACCTTCTAATGGCTACCTTGATTATAACGTAAGCGTATCAAAAGACGGCTTTAGCTTTATGGTTACTACCACAGACTTAGAATTTGATGCTGATGGTGGTGCTGGAGAAGACTACGCTGTCCAGACTCCACGTGACAACGACAATGTAAAATTTGTTGCTTCTTACAGCATCGATTTCACTTTATAAGTTTTTTCTGATAAAAACTTGATGAAAAAGCCGGATTTAATCCGGCTTTTTTATTTCTGTCGCTTCTGCTTAAAAAAATCACTCATTTGTTGACTGCACTCCTTTTGCAAGACCCCTCCTTCATAGCTCGTATGATGATTTAAAAAGTCCTGTTCAAAAAAACAACCCTGACTGACTAGTGCCCCTGCTTTTGGTTCATTGGCGCCGAACACCACGTGCTTGATTCTTGCATGTACAATGGCACTTGCGCACATATTACAAGGTTCAATAGTGACATAAAGCGTGCTCCCCGGTAGGCGGTAATTATTTAAATGTAAACCTGCATCACGTAGGGCAATTATTTCTGCATGCGCGGTGGGGTCATTCAGAGTAATAACCTGATTATATCCTTCACCTATAGGCACATTATCTTTTACCAAAACTGCGCCTACAGGCACTTCGCCTTTTGCTTCGGCCAGTTTGGCTAATTCTAGTGCGCACTGCATCCAGTGTTCATGAGGAAGATCAGCAGTCATTATTCAATATTAGGTAGTCTGTTTAGACGAAATTTCAAACAAGCGCTCTGATAATAAAAAATAAAATTGATGGACCAAGTAAGCAACCAAGTCCTGTATAAAAGGTTGCCGTCATCGCGCCGTAAGGGACTAATTTTGGATCTGTTGCTGCTAGCCCTGCTGCCACGCCGCTGGTTGTACCCATCAAACCACCAAAAACCATGGCTGACTGCGGGTTATTTAAACCGATATATCTGGCAATCATCGGGGTTCCTATCATGACCAGAATCGACTTAACCAAACCAGCTGCAACACTCAACGCGATTATTTCTGAACTGGCCCCAAGTGCCGATCCGGTAACGGGTCCCACAATATAAGTAACAGCACCAGCACCTATAGTTGTTATATCGACAGGATCTGAATACCCATAAACAATAGCAACCAGAGCACCAACAATAAACGATACTATTACACCAGCAAAAATTGACACCACTCCAGCCAATCCAGCCTTTTTTAATTCCTCCAGCTTGACCCCAAAGGCTGTTGCTACGATAGCGAAATCACGCATCATGCCACCGCCCATTAAGCCGACTCCACCCAATAAGGTTAAATCGGCAACGCCATTATTACCGCCGGTTAACTTGCCTCCAAAATAGGCAGCTACTAATCCAAGTGATATAGCAATAGCAGAACCATGAATACGGCCATGTGTAAATTTATCTGCAACAAGATAGGAAACCCATAGAGTCAAACCAACAACTGCAAATGCGACCAGTAAAGAATTTCTGATAAATACTGTCTCCAGAATGTCCATCAGCTGCCTGTTCCCCTGTTAACACTGGTCTTTTCTCTTTCTTTTTTTGAGCCTATTTTGCTAAGTACTGGCACTAGGGCAAAGCTCACAACAACGGCCGCGACTCCCGCAACAATCGCCGTCATGCCTCCCTCAAAAGCAGCAACAACATTTTGTCTGGCGGCCATGGCCACAACAATTGGAATATACATGGCACTCCAGAACTCGATACCTCGCCCTGAGGCCCCTTCAATAAGGCTTTTGAAACGAGAGGAATTACTGGCGAAGACTAGAAACAACATGGCGATACCGACACCGCCGACATTGGCTTCAACCTGCAGCCATACGCCAAGCGCTTCACCAATCAGCATGCCTACAATCAAACAGGCTGATAACAATGCAACACCATAAACGACCATGTGATAATCCCTAGTTCTTTATTTACTTGCCAGAGTGTAGCAGCTTTAGACTAGAAAACAGGAGTGATAGCAGGCTAACTTTAAACAAATAAAGATAAATTTATTCATAGGCAAATTATGACAGTCTCACTCACATCAAAGCAAAGCTACTCGGGCTGACGAAAATAATAATTAAAGGGGTGGCCCATCGCTCTCGCATTCGCAAATAAGACCAGCATGCCTTCTAGCTCATGAGCATAAGCTATTGGTCCAATATCCGATGTTTCAAAGCCAATTGCCTGCGCCAATTCGGCCACTGTAGCTTTAGCTGCATCATTATTTCCTGCCAGGGGGATGGTCACTGGACCTCCTGCACTTGCCGGATTAACCATGGTGACATAATTCAATGTATTAAAAGCCTTAACGACATAGGCTTCTGGTAGCATTGCTTGAATAATTTCAGCATTAGATGTTGCTACTACATGAACCCTAAGACCGTTCTCAAGCGTTTGTGTTGGATTCGTTACATCAATAATAATCTTTCCTGACAAATCTCCCAGCCCAGCTACTACTGACAAGGTGACAAGCCCAGGTACCGCAATTACCACAATGTCGGCATCCCTGACTGAACTGGCTGGAGTCGTTGCTGAAGCCCTATTCCCTGTTTGCCTGACTAGCGCCTGCACATCATCACGCTCAGGTTCTCTAGAGCCATAAATTATGTCATGACCTAAGGCCGCAAATTTAGGCCCTAAAGCAGATGAAACATTGCCGGTTCCAATAAAAGCAATTGTGTCGGCACTTGCCTGGGCACTAAAGCCGAAAAAAATGATTGCAGCCATGCAAATAGTGGTAAAATTTTTAAAAAGATAGGTATTCATTTTATAAATTCCTTTGATAAAAGATTAATAGTCATATTTGTCTTAACACGTTTTTTATTACTGTCTATGTTCACCTGCAAATAGTTAGTGGTTTAAATATCTGTTTAAGATAGTATTATTATTCATTTTAAATCAATAAGTTAGCTTTGCATTCGCACTTTAAAACCCTCAGCTTTTCTCAGCTCTTAGCTTTATGATTTACCCTTAGCACTGTATTTATTTTTTCAAATTAAAACCATTGTCTAAAATTTCAAACAAGACTGTTGCTGAACGCATTTACAGTTTATATTCATTAACAGCGAGATGGTGAGTTTAATCCAAAAAAATAATCACAGCTGGTTTTTCATAAAACTTCTTTTAAAAACTTATCGCTTACTACAGGACTAACTTGGGCCCTCAATTGTAACTGGTGGATAAACATCATGATGAGAAAAGTAAAACAGATTAGCTTTCTGCATGTCTTGTTAAGTCTTCTTTTCCTTGGCGCCTGTGATAGAAATTTCGATGATACTCCTGGCCAAATTGACATTACTCTGGAAGAGGCCTCAGTCAGCAATTTACAAGCAATGATGCAGGCCGGTGAATTAAGCGCTGTCCAACTGGTGGAGTACTACCTAAATCGTATAACTGAAATTGATCCCAAGCTACATTCAATTTTAGAGATTAACCCAGATGCGCTGGAAATCGCACAGATCCTGGATTTAGAACGCTTGGATGGGCAAATTCGCTCTCCTCTTCATGGGATACCCGTATTACTAAAAGACAATATTGATACAGACAATATGCTGACTACGGCTGGAAGCCATGCATTAGTATATGCGCCACCACCTCCAACCGATGCCTTTATTGTCCGGCGCTTGAAAAATGCAGGCGCAATTATTCTGGGCAAAACTAATTTGAGTGAATGGGCAAATTTCAGGTCTACCAACTCATCGAGTGGCTGGTCGGGCCGAGGTGGACAAACACGAAACCCTTACGTTATGGATAGGACGCCTTGTGGTTCAAGTGCAGGTTCAGGCGTTGCAGTTTCGGCCAATTTAGCTGCCTTGGCTGTAGGGACTGAAACCGATGGATCTGTCGTATGTCCGGCCGCGATGAATGGAATCGTCGGCATCAAACCCACATTAGGTTTGGTATCTCGCAGCGGCATCATCCCAATTGCTCACTCTCAGGATACTGCAGGACCAATGGCGAGAACAGTCACAGATGCTGCTTTGCTGCTCAATGCAATGGTGGGAGTTGACCCTGATGATGCAATTACAGGTGAGTCTGAGGACCAGCTGCAAAGTGATTACACTCTCTTTATGCAAAGTGATGGCCTTATCGGTAAAAGAATTGGCGTAGTTAGACAATTATTTAACAGCAATCCAGACCTGAATGACTTATTGGAAAAGCAACTCGATATCTTAAGACAAGGAGGAGCCACACTAATTGATGTTGAATTTACCATTTTCCGGGAACTGCGCGATGCAGAATTCGAAGTGCTGCTCTATGAATTTAAAAATGACCTAAACCAATACTTGCAACAAAGAGGTGGAGAATATCAGTCACTAGAGCAATTAATTGAATTTAATCGCGAAAATGCTGAACTGGAAATGCCATATTTTGATCAGGAACTATTTGAAATGGCCCAGGCTAAAGGAGCATTATCGAATCTTGATTATCAAAGCGCCTTACAACTTTCAAAACGACTTGCTCAGGTTGAAGGAATTGATGCCCTAATTGCTGAACACCAATTAGATGCCTTTGTTGCACCTTCAAACGATGCCGCAGATTTAATTGATCTCGAGAATAGAGACTCGGGGAATAGCTATATTCCAAGCTCTACCTTAGCCGCGGTTGCAGGTTATCCCAGCATAACAGTCCCAGCAGGGTTTATTAATGGGCTGCCAATTGGGGTGCTGTTTTTTGGTACGGCTTTTTCTGAGCCAACCTTACTGGAAGTTGCTTACGCTTATGAACAACTCAGTAAAGCCAGAATGGCCCCTTATTTTCTTGAGAGCTCTACTACGAAAGATGTTAAATTATAAAAAAACTTTGATATTTTTTTTAACTTTTAGCGTGACATAATAATAGATTAGGATAAATGACCAATAAATATAATCTTACAGTATTGCTTGTAGAAGATGATGCTTTTCAGCGAAAATTGCTTATCAGCCAACTTAATTCATTAGGCGTTAAAGAGGCTATACCATCTACAAATGGGATGGAAGCTATTGAAGCCATAAAAAAAATAAATTATTCAACTCATTAGTTCTTCTTGATTTGAATATGCCTGTCATGGACGGCATGACATTTCTCAGCATACTGAGGGATACTGTTTTTAACGGAGCTATTCTTATAATAAGCGGAGAAGATAAAAGAATATTAGAAACAACATCTAGACTAATCAAATCTTACGGTCTGAATCTATTGGGCCATCTAGCAAAACCTATCGGCAAAGAACAACTTAGCACATTTATTGAAAAAGCAATTAATTTTAAGTCTCCCGTAAAAAAAATGAGACTAAAAAAATAAAATATGATGTTAGACGACTTAGACAAGCGATTAAAACTGGTGAATTATTCAATTTATATCAACCTCAAGTAGATATTAAAACTGGCGAAGTCAAGAGCGTAGAAGCGCTTGTTAGATGGGCTCATCCTGATGATGGGTGCTTGACTCCTGATTTATTTATTACACTTGCAGAAAGAAATGGGTTGATAGATAAACTATTTGAAAAAGTTATCGATACTGCTATCAGTGATTGGTGGCTTTGGACCAAAGAAGGACTTGATATTTCTCTAGCAATAAATATTTCGATAGAAAACTTACGATCGTCTAATTTTGTAATGAGGTTAGAAAAAAAGCTTGCAGATACTTTATTTCCATCAGAAAAGCTAATACTAGAAATTACCGAATCAACATTAATCTATGAATTTTCTCTTGTGCTTAACATTCTTGCGCGTTTACGTATTCGTAGAATCAATTTATCAATTGATGACTTTGGCACAGGGTATTCATCTATGATTCAGTTGCGTGATATCCCATTCAATGAATTAAAGATTGATAAAAGTTTTGTACATGAAGCATGGGAAGACAGGGTTTCAAAGGAAATATTCAATACTAGCATGCAATTAGCAAAAAAACTTGATCTCAAGACCGTTGCTGAAGGTGTCGAAAACATCAAAGATTGGGATTTTCTGGTTAATTCTGAATGTGATTTGGCACAAGGACACTATATAGGTCGGCCTATGCCTGCTGATTTGATAATACCATGGTATAAAGAATGGTTATTTATGTATAAAAAAAAAATTCAAAAAATAAAGTTTGAATTTAATGTTAAGTTTATCTTTTCAGCAAAAAACTGAATACTTATTATTGTAGTAGTTTCAAAATATACAAAAAAATACTTAAAAAAATATATACTTCTAAATACACTGATGCTGTTGTCTTGCTTGTACTTGTGCTGTTTTTGTTCTTTTAGAGTTCTGCCATTGTCACTTATGATTCATAATAAAAACAAAATCTGTGTATGAAAGTGTGTATCTTAAAGACGACACCTTTTATACTTCAAGCATTTTTAGAAGTGCGTGCTAAGTGTGTATCACCGTAAAATCTATAAGCTATTGATTTTAAGATATTATTTTATAAGTAGTTTATTCCCACTCTATTTTTGAGCTTTATCTTTTTATTATAAAACATCATGTTACACTCGCTCAAACATTGTTTGTAACTACTTTGCAGATCAATGCTATTTTGATGCCGAAATGTGCTTAGCTAAACCTATTTAAAATCA
>JAURLP010000028.1 GCA_030831165.1 Gammaproteobacteria bacterium
ATTGGATAATTTCAGCAGGGAAGCGGTGTCTTTTATATAGTCTATTTGATGTATTCATAGGTTGAATATATCAAATTTATGGAGTTAACTTGTCAGTATCCCCTGAGCTGTTAGTGTATTGATTTATTGATCACTATATGATTTTTTTTGATTTGATTTTACACCCACGAATTGAGATGGATCATCACTAATTCTAAGAAATTCACGAACAGACAGAAAAAGTCCAATCAACATCAGCATGAAAACGGCTATTGCAATATAAGCCAAAGTCATAGTATTCATTGCTTGCCTCCCATGAGTGCCATAAGTTTGAAATAAATTCCAAAACATAATATTGAAGGCACCCACAATGCGGTAAAGAGGCCTTCTTCTTGTTGCCCTGTGAACCAGAGAAAGGCCGATACCGCGAAAGAAATAGCTACTGCCAAAAGAATGAAAAAATCAGACTGCTTAAACATAGTAATACTCCCGTTATATATCGTTGTATCCAATTGCAGCGAGTATGCAGCCTAAAACTGCAATTGCCGCAATACTACGAAGTCCAGAGTGACCTAAGACTTCAAAATGATTTAAATCGAATAATCCAGTTAGGACAAATAAAGATATCAACACAGAGAGTACTAAAAGGAATATACCCAAAATTACAAATCCTTTTTTAACATTACTCAATTGGGAAACACTTAGAAAATTCATCATAAATTTGGAATTATTAGGTTTTAGATCATTTTTATAATTTACGAACCGTTTTTATATACGGATCAGCGTTTGCTCTATTTTTCTATATAAGCCTGGTTTGACATGAAAAGAAGAAGCTCTCAAGGTTGTGGAAAAATTCATTTATCTATGGGGAAAAATTACTGACCTATCATACTATATAAAAAAATAGCTTTTTGTTTTATAGGGTAAAAATGGCGCCCGGAGAGATTTGAACTTCCGACCAACTGGTTCGAAGTTTTAAAAGTAAAATTAAATATTTATATTAATCAATAATATGCGATTTTGGTCGATCTTTAAAATACCTAATATTTAGCCTTTTTTAATGTAAGTTGTGACATTTTTAACTACACTTTTTACTACAGTGCCAACGTCTGCTGAAGAATGGCAATGGTGGGGCAATAATTATCTGGATAACATTGAGTATTATGGCCTTGAAGTTGACACTATTGCTCCCGTACATATGCCGATCATGTCGCATGAAGCCGTTGTACAGATGGTTGCTGAAGGTGTAGCACGTACCCGAGAACTTTGTGTTGCTGACTCTGCCACACAGTGTCGAAGTTTCTCCAAGCTCCAGCAGACATTTTGCATTTCATCGTTCCTGTATAAATAATAAATATATCAATAACTTCTCCATCTTGTTGCTCGACTTTTCGCCATAGCTAATGCTGAATTCCATCAATTTTGATAAAAACTTCATCTAAGAAGAATGTGCTCCATGTTCTTGGTTTTTCTTGTAAGTTTAGTCGCAAATTTAGGTCAAGCTTTATTGCTCCGTACCTAAGTTATAAACCGTGCTTAGCTAATGGATTTCTATATCCTGATGACAAAGATTGAATTTATAGTGGCGCCATACGGAATATTGGATTATTTCAGATTGAAAGGGGTGACGTTTTTAAAATTTATTTGAAGTATTCATAAGTTGAATATATCAAAATTATGGAGCTCACTTTTCAGTATCCTTTCTACCCTATCCTTTTAAAAAAGTACCACAGCACCTATCGTGGTGCGATCCGAGACGGCCTGAAATGCCTGCTTAGTCTGCTCAAAGGGGGCGGCCAGGGTAACCATTGCATTAGCATCAAAGAGACCCTGATTAATCAATTGTATGAAACGAGGGACATCGGATTTGGCATTAACGCCCCCGTACTGACCTGCATAATGGATACGCCCACGATTGGACCAGGCTCCCGCAGGCAAAGAAATGTCGCCTCGAGGCAAGCCAAGGGTAATCAACCGGCCTGCCGCTCGTGTACATTCCCAGGCCTGTCTCGTGGGTAATAGTGCGCTGGGGTCTGGGCCACGTTCTACAGTTGGTGTTCGAAAATCGGCACCCACAGATGTGACAACAAGATCTGCTCCGCGGCTATCTCCATTCATCCGGCTATCCCTGCCGCCAATCAGTTTTCTGTCCGTTGGTCCGCTACATAAATCTCTAATGTGCTGAACCAGATTATCTCCTTCCTCATTGGGGTTCAAGGTCAGCGTGGCGCCCAACTGTTGCGCAAGTTCTCGACGCGCAGGTATTGGTTCTATCGCGATAATTTGCGACGCTCCCATTATTCTCGCTCCCTGAATTGAACTAAGACCCACCGGACCAGCGCCAAAAACCACCACATTAGACCCAAAGTCAACCGGGACAAAAGTAGTAACAGCACCCAGGCCGCAAGCCCCGACACAACCAAGCATTGCCAGTTCCGCCGGTGTCTGGTCAGTGAAGGCAGGCACACAATACCACTCATACGTCACCATCAATTCACCAAAGCCACCGGTGTTATTGTGCTGTATTACAGGGGTTCCATCAGCCAGCTCTCCAATTGAAACTAAGGGTTCTCCGGCAGAAGGGTTCATTTGGCAAATGTCGCCGCGACCTCGAAGGCAGTTATAACACTCCCCACAGTTGGGAGTATTCGTCACCAGTACACGATCACCGGGACGGATTCGTCTGACAGAGGGGCCTACAGCTTCAACAATGCCGACACCACCATGCCCCAGAATTCGCGCCTCATCACCTCGGGAACCTTCTCCATCTTCACCCAGCGCCTGATTAATTATTGAATAGCAGCATTGCGCGGCTTCAGTTCTTATCACAACCATATTTTCTCTAATAGGAGCCAGACGGACTTCCTGAATTGCTGCGCCTGCTGGCTGTCTGACAAAGGCCCTAAATATTTCTCCAACAGGTGGTGCATCAGAACTTTGAGTTCCGGAATTTGTACTCGTGGTATTTTGTTGTGCAGCGATTTGAGAGGAGGCGGCCAAGGCGCCGGTCACGGCTGCAACACTTCCTTTTTTCAGAAGATTGCGACGTGATATGCCTGAGTCTTCGAGTTGTTTTGTGATGTTTGGATTATCGGGTTTTTTACACATTAGGACTACCAGGTTTGTAAGAAAAGGTTTACTCGTTATTTTTATCCCTTTACAGCGAGTCAAGTCAATAACTGATTTTACTGGCAGCGATATACATGAGTCTGTCTTATTGAATCAGAGACAGGTTTGGCATGCTGGAAAAAAAGCATGAAGATTAGGTTGAAAAAATAAAACCTGCGGCCATTATGAAGCTGGACCCGAGTAATAAAGTTCTATTGTTGGGGCCGGTATGTTAACTATTGTTTGAATTGCCTGTTTTGCGGTTTAAATTTTTTCACAATTATTCCCGAAAAATTTTTTGGCCAGTATCTTTCAGGCCATTCTCAAGAACTCGCCGTTATCTAAAATTTCAATTAGTTCAAAATGATTACCAACCGGGTCATTAGCAAGCTTGTTATGGCATTACCAAGAACTTTGAGAGTTATAAGCTTGTTTTAAATAAGCATCGAACTGTTCTTTCACATGTTCAGGCTTTTTAACAATATGATGGATTAAATTGAATAAAGGGTAGTCTGCAGGGTTGATTAGGTTATATTTACTGACCATATCTAAAGTGTTTATTCCTTCACCTTCCATCTTTTGACTTTCACCTTTTACCAACTTGCGACCTAGCTCATAATGGTGAGAGGTCTTACTGGTGCCGGTAGTAACAAGATCACCCAATCCGGCTAAATTGTAGGAACTTCCGATAGTGCCACCCATGTGAGAAATAATCTTATCCAGCTCTTGTGTGGCTGAGACGGTAAGAAATCCTCGAACGTTATCGCCTAGCTGCAATTCATCAGCCATACCAAAAGCCAGTGCATAAACATTTTTCAGAATGACAGACCAGCTAATTCCAGTGATGTCATCACTGGCCTCTATGAGCAAATTGCTATGATCAAACAATTTTTTTACAGTAGTGAAAGCAGCCTGCTTATTACAAGCTGTTTGTGCAAAGGCATAACGACCGTCAAGAATTTCCTCAGAGATCATCGGGCCATATATCAATCCATAAGTTTGATGGTTACCAAAAACAGCTTCAAAGATTTGAGCTGCTGTTTTGCCGTCCTGATTCAGGCCTTTGGCAATACTTAAACACAAGCAGTCGGGCTTGAGAATAGGCTTAATTTGCTCTGCTATTTCCTGATGAGGATTTACTGGTAAGCAAAATAATACAATATCAGCGTTGGAAGACGCTTCTTCAAGCAGCACTGACTGAAAATTTTCTTGCGGGTATTTATCCCATATATCGAGTTGATGTCGTTCATGTAACAGGTATTCCATGGCGTGGCCCATTTCTCCATAGCCCAATATCAACACTTTATAATGCTTTGTCATGCGCTTTGCCTATGAATGATCTTTATAGAAACAGCATAGTAAGCCTAATACTGTGGGATTTAAATCGATAGCTAAGCAAAGTAGTGCTGCAGTCAATTAATTCTTAAAAAGATTTTATTTGGATAGCTTTACTTTAAATTTTTGAATAGCTAGGCTCAGCAGTATTAATCGTAATCATCCAAGGTTTAAAGTCGTATTGATTAATCTCTTGGAGAACTTGGAGTAATTGATCGTGAGGAAATTTAAATTTATCGCTCACTTACTGGTTTTTATCACTAGTGTGTTTTTTGTCCCATATCTGACAGCACAGACTGATGTCACTGGTGACTCAGCAGAAACGAAATTTGCCTTGGCTGGTGGTACCTTAATCGATGGAAGCGGGGCAGCACCATTAGAAAATGCGATCCTGCTAATTGATGATGGCATCATCGTCGCGGTTGGTCAGCTTGGCAGTTTAACTATCCCTTCTGACTATTCAGTCATATCGACGGAAGGCCGAACCATGATGCCGGGTTTATGGGATATGCATGTGCATTTATTGTACGCAGGGCATACCAATTTCCCATATTGGCATCAAAACTATACTGATCAATTCACAGATACAATCATGCCGGCAACAGCCTTGCAGTTACTACAAGCCGGTGTTACCAGTGCCAGGGATCTTGGTGCGCCGCCGGAGTCTATTTTCAGGATAAGACAGCAAATAGCCAGTAACGAAATTCCTGGTCCAACACTTTATGCCGCTGGCCCACAACTGGCGTCTCCTTTCCCTGACTGGGCCCAATATTACCGACGAAATATTTCAGGTACAGCCAATGCCAGGACCGAAACGATGGCCCTGGTAGAACTTGAGGCCGACATCCTTAAAATCAGTGGTGCTGAGCAGCTTAGTATCGAAGATGTTCGCACTGTGACGGATATCGCTCACGCACAAGGCTTGCTGGTGACAGCGCATGGCAGAACGGATGCAGAAATTGAAATTGGTCTTGCTGGTAATGTTGATGAATTTCAGCACATCGGTGTAGCCAGCGAGGAATTTCCAGACACTGTAATGAGTCTTATTACCGAGCACATTGCTGCCGGCAATCAACTCTACTGGACGCCGACAGTTGGTATTCAGCTGAGAGCCGGAACTCCTCAGGAAGATTTGGAATTGCTTGATGATCCTGAAAACTTCCTGGGACTGCCGCAAGTTATTATTGACGATATAAAAACGGCATTACAAAGCTATAGGCCCAGAACCACTTCAGCTGACATCGTAAAACATAAAATCAGTCAATTGCAGGAAGCGGGCGTAACACTGCTGGTAGGTACCGATGGTGGCCTAAGCGGCAATCCACATGCCCAGGCTATGTGGCTGGAGATGGTCACCTGGGTCAATGTTCTGGGCATGGATCCGATGCAAACTATTTATGCCGCAACCGCTTTGCCATCTCAGGTTATGGGTGTTGATGATATTGTCGGCACACTAAGTGTCGGAAAGCTGGCTGACGTGATAGTGGTTCACGGTAATCCCCTTCAAAACATGTCTGTTTTGCAGGACCCGGAAATGGTTTTCAAGCATGGAGTCAGATTTTAAGCTTAGACGCCTTATAACTGATTCCGCTCAATAATACCCATCATCTTATAAACCAGAAGTGCAGCTGAAAATTCATAGGCATGAAAGCCTCTTACCGGTGCGAACTCCATCACATCAAAACCTATAATTTGAGCCTGTTGCGCAACTGATTCAAATAAATTCAAGACCTGGTACCAGTTTAAACCACCAGGAACAGGGGTGCCGGTTGACGGAAAAACCGAAGGATCAAATCCATCGATATCAATGGTGAAAAATATTTTATCCGGAAAATCATCTGGCAAATCAAACTTATGAATATTTTTTCTTACAAGCACTTCTGCATCTAAATATTCAATATTGTAAATTTTGCGGGCTTGTACTTCTTCTTCACAAAGAGCCCTGACACCCAATTGGTAAATTGGAATATCCAAATCGGCAATTCGTCTCATGACTGTGGCATGACTATGTGGGTTGCCTTTATAGCTGTCGCGCATGTCAGCATGGGCATCAATTTGTACAATGCCGAAGTCTTCTATGCCTGCTTCAATCAGGCCGCTAATAATTCCGTAAGTTACGGTATGTTCACCACCAAGCCCGACAGGAAAGCCATCATTATCAACGATGTATTTAATGCCCTCTGAGATTCGCGCAAGCACTGTCTCAGTGTCTCCATCACAATCGATAGGAGGGTGGGTATAAATGCCACGTTTACCCGGAATGCTTTTCCCGTCCCAGGTTTCCAATTGCCAGGAAGCACCAAGAATGGAAGAAGGACCTGAAGCTGTGCCTTCCCCGTAAGTTGTAGATGCTTCGTAAGGAATAGGCAAAATATGGAAGTAAGCATTAGCTTCATCAGGCTGTTCAAACTCCGAACCTAAAAAAATTGGATAGCCAGGTGCGGCCTCTTTGTCAAAATCAGTCATATATTATTCCTTAGGAAAGTCGATTCTTAAAATCATCATAGGAAAACTGTTTTACTACTCTTAAATCATCATTTGCTGAATTCCAAATGGCAATTGAGGGTAGCGCAATACCATTAAATGTTGTTGTTTTAACCATCGTATAATGTGCCATATCATCAAAAATAAGTCGTTGACCGGTCTGTAAAGGTTTGTCAAAACTGTAATCACCCATCACATCGCCAGCCAGACAAGTCATTCCACCCAATCGATACTTGTATTCTTTTTCATCCTGCCTGGCTGCATTAAAAATATCAGCCTGATAGGGCATTTCCAGAGTGTCTGGCATATGACAGGTTGCTGAACTGTCCAATATAGCAATATCCATTTCGTTATGAACAATATCCAGCACTTCGGTCACCAGCACTCCGGAATGAATTGCTATCGCTTCGCCTGGTTCCAGATAAACTTGCAGTTGATATTTTCGTTGAAACTTTTTGATGCGGTCAATCAGTTTATTCACTGGATAAGACCCATCAGTAATATGGTGGCCGCCACCAAAATTCACCCATTCCAGTTTTGGTAAAAGATCAGCAAACTTTTCCTCAATAACATCCAGTGTTCGATCCAGCGGATCAAAGGATTGCTCACAGAGGGTATGGAAGTGCAGACCAGAAATGCCAGTTAAATCCTGTCCTCTAAATTGTGGATAAGGAATGCCTAAACGTGAACCAGGTGCACAAGGATCATAAAGCGGAGTAGCTCCCTCAGAATGCAGAGGATTTACTCTCAAGCCAAATTTAAGAGATGGACGTTTCATCTTTTCAGCCTGGATTATTGCTTGAAAATTCTGCCACTGGCTAAATGAATTGAACACAACATGGTCAGAAATTTTCAGGATTTCAGGTAAGTCCTTTTCTGAAAAAGCAGCAGAGAATGTATGTACCTCACCACCAAACTCTTCTTGTCCTAAGCGAGCTTCATAAATGCCACTGGCAGATGTCCCGCTTAAATACTGGCTGATAAGCGGAGCCAGCGAGAACATCGAAAAGGCTTTTAATGCCATCAGAACTTTGGCGCCACTTTCCTTTTGAACCCTTGCCAATATTGCCAGATTTTTTTCAATAGCGACTTCATCAACAACAAAGCATGGAGAAGGAACCCTAAGAGGGTCAAACTTTAGGAAGCTATTGCATTTTATCATCAGAATATATTGCCAATGCCTTATAGCAAGTCAAAATTCGGTTCGTCAATCACATGCCATGGCAAGCCATATAGATTTAAATCTTCCATAAAGGGATCAGGATCCATCTGTTCCATATTCCAGACACCTGCTTGCATCCACTTGCCTTCAAGCATCATTTTTGCACCAATCATTGCAGGCACACCGGTAGTGTAGGAAATTGCCTGGGAGCCTACTTCCTTGTAGCAATCCTGGTGATCTTTAACATTATAAATATAGACTGTACGCTGCTTTCCATCTTTTAAACCTGTGACAACACAGCCAATACAGGTCTTACCATGCGTTCTTGGGCCGAGCAGGGAAGGCTCAGGCAGCAGAGCTTTCAGGAACTGGATTGGCACTATTTTATGGCCTTCAAATTCAATGGCTTCGATACCGGTCATGCCAACATTATTCAACACTTCAAGATGCTTCAGATAGGATTCCCCAAAGCTCATCCAGAACTGAGCGCGTTGCAAAGTGGGGTAATGTTTCGTCAGGGATTCGAGTTCTTCATGATACATTCGATAAATATTGTAAGTTCCAACATCCTCTGGACAACTAAATGATTGCTTAAGTGACATTGGCGGTGTTGTCACGAATTCATTGTTTTCCCAGTGACGACATTCAGCACTGACTTCGCGTATATTAATTTCAGGATTGAAATTCGTTGCAAACGGATAACCATGGTCTCCGCCATTAACATCGATTATGTCGAGCGTTTGGATCTCATCGAAAAAATGTTTAGCCAGATAGGCGGTGAAGACATTGGTAGCGCCAGGATCAAAGCCTGATCCCAATAAAGCCATGAGTCCAGCCGCTTTAAATTTGTCCTGATATTCCCATTGCCATTTATATTCAAATTTGGCGGTGTCTATGGGTTCATAATTTGCTGTATCCAGATAATGCACGCCACATTCCAGACAGGCGTCCATAATCGTCAAGTCCTGGTAAGGTAAGGCAACATTAATAACTAAAAAGGGTTTAACTTTATTGATTAATTGGACGAGCTCAGGAACAGAATCGGCATCAATTTCTGCGGTTGCTATTGTGCGGTCATAATTTTTTTTAACCTGCTCAGCAATGGCCTTGCATTTTGCTTCTGTTCGACTGGCCAGAATAATATCGGTAAATACCTCGGGCAGTTGAGCGCACTTATGAACGACGACCTGGCTTACACCACCAGCACCTATTATTAATACTCGGCTCATATTTAATTCTCTTTCTCGTAGTAGGTGTATCCCTGCATGCTGGCATTAAATGTCTTCATGATTTTTTGGCGCTGCAAGGCTGTAATGCGTCCTTCCTTGACTGCGCGTTCAGCAATGTTTCTATATTTAAGTTCCATTTCTTTTGGTTCGTACTCCACATAACTCAAGACATCAGCTATGGTATCGCCATGAATTTCCTTAACAAAATCATAGGTCTTATCGCTGTTTAAGCGCACACTCACTATATTGGTATCGCCAAATAAATTATGCAGGTCGCCAAGTGTTTCCTGATAAGCGCCTACCAGAAAAACGCCGAGATAATATTCCTCGTTATCTTTTAGAGGATGTAAAGCAAGAGTCTTGTTGGTATCAAATTCAGCAATGAAATGGTCAATCTTGCCTTCACAATCACAAGTAATATCTGCTAAAACGCCTTGTCTGGTCGGCTCTTCATTGAGCCTGTGAATTGGCATAATCGGAAACAACTGGTCGATTGCCCATATGTCAGGTAAGGATTGGAATAAACTAAAATTACCATAATAAATATCTGCCAATGAATCTTTTAGATCTTCAAGTCCTGATGGAATACGATCCAGAGTTTGAAGCTGGGCATATATCTTTTGAAGAATTTCGAGAAAGAGATTTTCGCCTTCAGATCGGGATCGCAAGTCTAATTGCCCGTGTTTAAATAGCTCTCTGATTTCATCACGATAATAATGGGCATCATTGAAACATTCCTGAAGTTTATTTGGCGTTAGGTAGTTAAGCACTTCTCGCATATTCTTGAGAGAAGGGTGATCTTGAGCAGTTTCCGATGGTGATAATTGACTGGGCTCAAAGGTCGTAATATCCAAAATGTTAAACAGAAGGATTGAAGAATAGGCGACGGTAGCACGCCCGGACTCCGTGACTATGGTGGGGTGTTTTATTTTGTATTCGTCCAATGTGTCTTTAATGGTTTCAACAATATCGATACAATATTCTTCGAGAGAGTAATTTCTGCTTTGTTCTTCGCTGCTGTTTTCACCGCTATAATCCACGGCCAGGCCACCACCAAGATCAATGTGGGTAAGCTCAGCACCTTCGTTCACCAGGTCAACATAAAAACGACAGGCCTCAACGACACCGCTGCGTATTTCCTGAATTTTGGGAATTTGTGAGCCCAGATGACAATGCAATAACTTTAAACAATGCAGCATGTTCTTTTGCTTTAGATCATCGACAACATTGATTAATTGCGTAGTAGTCAGGCCAAAAACTGAACGATCTCCACTGGTAGTGTTCCAGTGACCACTATTTTCAGTTGTCATTTTGACTCTCACACCGATCAAAGGCTCTATACCAAGAGCCTTGCTGCGCTCGAGTATGATAGGTAATTCAGTAGGTGTTTCGATAACGAAATAACATTGTAATCCAAGCTGTATCGACTGCAGACCAAGTTCAATAAACTCTTCATCCTTATAGCCATTGCAAATAAGTAAGCTGCCGGGGGCTTCCAAAGTTGACAGGGCTGCAATCATTTCCGCTTTGCTGCCCACTTCGAACCCATGATTGTAACGCGCACCAAAATAGGCGATTTCTTCAACCACTTGGGCTTGCTGATTAACTTTTATTGGGTAAACACCGCGATAAGAAGCCTGATAGGCTGCACTTTCTATGGCGTTTGCAAAGGCATCATTGAGTCGCTTGATTTGTGCATCAAGAATATTTTCGATGCGTAATAAGACGGGCATCTGGTGGTCACGTTCTTCCATACCCTTAATAATATCCATTAAGGGAACGGAGGTATGAAGTGTTTTAACCGTGAGGTTGCCGTCATCGGAAACGCCAAAATAGTCGTTTCCCCAACGTTCGATGCCATAGAGCTCAATTGCTTGTTGTATACTCCAGGGAGCTTTATATTGCTGATTCATTTAGTTCTCCGGAGGCAGCAATAAACATTTAACAAATGTTTGTTAGCTTAAGGTTTTCAATAAAACCAAAAGTGCGAATTCTGCACTAGATGCATGATTAAATCTATTATTTTTACAAAATCAAAACCACTAGAATGAGTAATTAAAGCCTTGCTAGATCTGCTAAATCCTGAAATTAAATTTTTTGCTGTTAGCTGAACTTAGAAGGTTGTGAATGAGACTCTGCAAAACCTAACATAACTGGTTCGAAATTGTCACGCTTCCGACAATTAACCCAGGTTCATGTCATCTTGTGGTCGTCAGTTCTAGCTTGCTGTATGTGATCAGTCCTGACGATTTAAATATCGTGCATCACGTAACTGAGGAAATAACCAGGCCCATCCGGCTGCTGTCGCAATAGCCGCCACGCCACCGAAGACTACTGCAGGAACTACACCGAACCAGGCCGCCATAAAGCCTGCACGAAACTCACCGAGTTCATTGGATGCACCCAAAAACACCATGTTGACGGCATTTACACGCCCACGAACATCATCGGGTGTCCAGAGTTGCAGCAGGGTTTCGCGTATGACAACACTGACCATATCGGCAGCACCGATAAGCGCCAGAGCGATAACAGAAAGCCAGGTTATTGTAGAAAGCCCAAACACGGCGGTAAAAAAGCCAAACAGGGCAACGAAAATTAACAGAATGCGCCCGGCATGGTCTCGTATGGGGTAAGTAGCCAGACAGACCGCCATGGTAATGGCGCCAACACCTGGTGCAGCTCGAAGGAATCCAAGTCCCCAGGGGCCAAGCTCAAGAATATCCCGTGCATAAACTGGTAATAAGGCGACAGCCCCACCAAGCAAAACCGCAAATAAATCCAGTGAGATGGCGCCTAAGACCACTTTCTCTTTTCGGATATAGCGAAGCCCCTCGAAAACTGAGTTGAAGGTGATTTTACTGACGGCACTGCGTTGTGCCGGAGCAGGAATTCGAATAATAAGAACAAGAGACAACACCAGCATTATCACCACGACTGAATACGCTATGTTTGCATTGAGACCATAAAGCAAACCACCTGCAACCGGTCCGACAATGCTGGATACCTGCCATGCTGAAGCATTCCACGACACCGCATTAGCAAACACATCCAAAGGGACCAGATTAACGACCAGAGACTGAGAGGCCGGACCAAAAAATGCGCGGGCAATACCCATACCTGTTAAGGCAATAAATATGGGAACAGGTGAATTCAGACCACGGCTAGAAAAATAAAGAATCGCTGCGGCACAGATGCATTCGAGTGTGACGGCAATTCCCATAACACGACGTCGGCCATAACGGTCAGCAATCGAACCTGTCACCAATACCAATAAGAGCAGGGGAAGAAATTGGACCAGACCGATAATGCCTAAATCCATTGGATCACGAGTCAGGTCGTAAATCTGCCAGCCAACAGCAACCGAGACTATCTGCACGGCAAAAGTCGAACAAAAGCGGGCAGCCCAATATCGAGAAAAAGCAGGGTAAGCAAATGCAGCGAAGCGGGTATGACTGGCAATACTTGTATTTTCTTCTGTCATAAGTGTGGAGATGATTTTCTATGGCGATTTTTAAATGAAGAGAATCTTATTTTACGCTAAGTGATGCTTCTGAAGATATGGCCTATATATACTGCCTGCTTTTTATTAGACTGCTAGGGGGCGTATAAGGTTTTGTTGCTTGGCGCTAGTTTAGCAAGTGGTTTATCTGTTGCGTAAAAATTATTAAAGAAGAAATAGAAAGTGAATAGATTCAATAAAATTTTTATTTTCCATCTCAAGTGGATCTGTAAAAAAATATTTCTATTTCTTTCTTTTGGAATGTATTTTTATTTTATTCCCATATCGCTTGTTTCTGCACAAAGTATCAGTTTTGAACAGCAGGTTTTACCGATACTGTTAAACAAATGTAGCGAGTGTCATGGTGATGAAAACCCTGAAGTCAGGCTGACAGTTGTTAATTATGAAGAACTTATGCAGGGCTCCGAATTTGGCATAGTCGTCAATCCCGGCGATCCGGCAAGCAGCTACATGATCGAGATGATAATGTTGGGCGAAATGCCTCAGGACGGAGAGCCGGTTACAGACGAAGAGTTGTCTTTGATAGAAGCCTGGATAGAAGAGGGTGCACTTAACAATTAAATGTCAGTTTTCAAATTGATATAATGAAAGATATCGAGCATCTAATTGTTAACTTCTGCCCAGGCATGTGGAATAGCCTGCGGTTCCAGATTCTTGATCAGCTCGCATTGGTCATTACTGACAAAACCTGATACTCGATGAACTCTTTTTCGAAGCGCTTCAATAGCTCTAAGATTTCTTAAGACTCGATTTTCTTTAATTTTCTGTTTCAGAATTTCTGCCTGCAATGCTGCTACGGCTTGAGTATCCTCAGAGGCAGACGCGTTCGCATAAACTACCGTTAATAAGGACACCAAATTTTCTATGCGTTTCCCGAATGCAAGCAAGGGTATTTGCGCTTTGGTTAAATTTAGCTGGTAGAAAATGTTCAATCCCAGATAAGTCCAGCGCTGATCTCGCAGACGTGCTTCAGCATACTTTGCATAAGCCTGCAGAGGTGCTGGAATATCTGCATACCGTGTTCGCCAGGAAGCCGGGAGCAGACGTTTGGGAAGAGACACTAAATCGACTAAAACATTTTTTAGAATCCAGAAAAGAAGTCGCCATAAATCTTTATTGAACAATAGGTTTAAGATCGCTTTGGTACTGCGCCCCGGATAGTTAAGCAAGGAATTTAAGCCAAGGCTTAACATGCGTTTATCTTCTGGGACTGCATTACCGCAGGCGTCGGTATTGACTTTATCGAGTACGCCTAATATTCCGGCCATATAAGAACTGACAAAATCAGATGTGAGTTCTCTTACCATACCAAGCGTAATCAGGTCATTTTCCCCTTCAACAATGCTGAAAGCATGTGCAGTTGCCCGGGTTGCACTCACCGGGGACTCTTTATTCAAACTGCGTCCGCCGATGACACGTTCAGCGCAGCTTAAGGACTCAAGTAAGGATTTTGCTGCGGCAGCCTTGGTGAGATCTCTCAGCCCGGCTAAATTGATATGTTGCTGGTTTTGCTGCAAGGATAGATGGCACAAAGAGCGTGACTGTAGAGCACCACCAAGAATCTTTGCAATCGAGAGTTGAGGGAGCTCATGACTAATAACGGGACCACCGACACCATCACGTTGCTTGGCGTAATTAATAGCTTCACTGGCATACAAGCGCTGAAAACCGGCCGACATGGCAGATAACATACAGCGTCCCATGGCCAGACTATAGAACAAGACTTCCAGCCCGTCGGCATTGATATGTTGAGACTTTGGAATCGGGAAGTTCTCAAAACTCAGGCGTGAATTAATATTGGTTTGAAACGCTTCTGTGCCGGATGTATGACATGAAAAACTATAATCATTGTCAGCATTCTTTTCTTTATCGCTTTCCGGTAACTCTGTAATGAACAAGCCGAGTTCACGTGAATCCTTTCCCAACTTGGCTACTACTGCCATTAAACCGCCATGGGTGGCACTAGTGATATACAGCTTACTGCTATCGCCATGTGCGAAAAGTCGCCAACAATCATTTAGCTCATCAAATTCAACATAGGCGCTAACTTTTTTCGCGTTGACACCAACCTTGACTTCGGTGAGTCCGAAGGCCATTAAACGCCCTTCAGCCAGCAGGGGCAGGAATAAAGATTTTTGCTCATCACTGCCATAACCCATCAGGCCGCCGGCACCAATTGTTAACTGACCTGAAATTTCAACTGCCAAACCGCCCAAACCGTTAGCGGCAATATTCTCTTCAAGCTCAGCCAGTTCCCGATAACTGGACGCTAAGCCGCCGTATTCTTTGGGAATGGTGTAAGCATATACTTTATGTTCATTGACCGCTTGTCGAAGTTCACTGGATAATTTTCCACCGGTGGTAAAGGCCTTGCCTTCTGATAAACATGCCTTGGCTGCTGCTATGATTTGCTCATTTCGATTAATACTTTCTGTATCAACAGTTTCAGTCATCATTTCTGTGCAAGCCGGCTGAGGTCCATATATGAGGCGTTGGACTAACGCTGAAGAACGTTTCCCACCACGGATATCAGCAGCTTTTTCTGCAACTTCTATTGCGGCTAATTCTTTCGCATAAGCTTGATTGCCCGTTGAACGCAGCGCCCGAACGCTCATCGATTCATTGGATTTCTCAGTTTTTTTATCGCTCATAGCGGACCCCTTAATCTTTTTTGTTCTCTACTTTTAAACGAACTGTGATATTTAATATGAATTTATCAAATCAAAGATCAATCACTTGACAGGAAATCATTCTATAATAATATTGCTATATTATATAGCAATTATAAGCAGCCTTTAAAAGAAAATTTTCAAAAAAATAAATGATGTGAAAATATAGTAGGGAAGAATAAATGCGAAACAAATTAAATCCTGGCCAAGACTTTGAGCCGGTTAATCCTTTGAAACCCTATTTGGGTTATCATTTACGTCGTATTTCAGCAGCATCAATGGCTAGTCTTTCATTCTCGCTGAGCGAACTGGGGATTCGCCCTAGTGAGGCGACAGTGGTTTTGTTTGTTGAGGCAGCACCAGGGGTAAGACAGAGTCTGATTGGCAAGTATCTGGGGATTCGGCGGGCTAATATGGCGCCGCTGATTGCTGGCCTTGAGTCAAAAGGCTTGTGTCGAAAAAAAGCCCTGGATGGACGCTCATCTGGTATTCAGTTAACGCCATCCGGGATTCGCTGTGCGGAAATTATTAAACAAAAAATTCAGGAAAATGAACAACGAAGCTTTGGTCAATTAAGTGCTAAAGAATATAAAGTTTTGTTGAAGCTGGTAAGCAGTATAAATCTGGACATGATAAGCCTTTGATTATTTCTATTAAGATCAATACACGCACAAAAATTACGAGTAAGTAATAATATGTTGAGTGAATCCGCCCTAATGGATTATTTGCAAGAGCCACTAGAAAGCCATGTAGGTTATCAGTTTCGCCGAGCGGCTATATTGATACAGGCTGATTTGACCATGGCATTAAAAACCTTGAACCTCAATCCCAGTGAGGCATCCATTCTGCTGGTTCTGGCTGAAAAAAAAGATGTTATTCAGATGGACCTTTCATATCTACTGGGCATAAAGAGAACTAACATTTCTCCTATGGTTGTTGGTTTGGAGAAGTGTGGGCTTTTATCCCGAGCTTCGCTTGATGGCAGATCTCAATATGTGAATTTAACAAAGCAGGGTGATAATCTTATCCCCAAAATTTTACTTTGCCTTGAGAAACATGCAGAGAATTGTTTTTCCACACTCTCCATCAAGGATATTTCGGTACTTGGCAATGCCTTAAATCACACACAGGGCTTACTGGATCCAAAAGTAGTTAATTCTGAAAAAAACTCGGCGTATCAACAATTGAGTTTTTTGATCATTCGCACTTCATCTCTGGCCATGAGTAAACTGGTCAAGGATTTAGCTTTGCTGGATTTGATTCCGACTAATGCTTCCGCAATGATGATGATTTTTAACAATCCAGGGATTAATCAAAGTAATCTAGGAAGGCGCCTGGGTATAAAAAGAGCCAATATTTCCACATTAGTCAGTGAGCTTAAAGCGCGTGAACTGGTCAACACCCAGGTTAAGGGCAGGACACAGAAATTGAGTTTGAGTGAAGCTGGGCTCTCTTTGGTCAAGCTGATAGCGCGGAAATTTGAACAACATGAGCGCTATTGTTTTGCACATATTAATGAGCCAAAAAAGATCTCAGGCTTATTGTTGGCTATTCGTGAACAACTCGCAAAAAAATAAACAACTAAAAATCGTCATGCTTAATAGCCTGCCTTAGGACAGGCTATTAAGCGGCATTTTTTACTCAGTCATTTAAGCTGTAACGGGTACAGCACCGCGATAGGTCTTGTAACCTAATATGATCAGGGAAATTGCTCCGATGAGAGCACCACTGGCCATGAAGACAGCGACTGCCTGTAATCCCAGTCCAGCCTGAAACATAAAGCCTGCAATGATCGGCGATAAAAATGCGCCACCACGGCCAACCCCGATAACAAAGCCTGTTGCTGTTGCACGAACATGTGTGGGGAATGATGTTGCGATAAGGGCATAAAGGCCGACTACCCCTGCATTGGTGAAAAATCCTGCAGATGCAGCGGCTATCGAAAGCGTGCCTAGTTCCGTAAATCCGCTGCCAAAGATGATTATCATGGGTACCGAAATAAGCATTCCGCCAATGGTTAATTTTCGGATACTGTATTTCAATGCGATCAGGCCCAGCAGGCCGCCGCCGATGGCGCCACCAATATTTGCCCAAACCAACACCCCAGCTGCCGAGCTTGGAGCAAAGCCCATGTCTACCACAATGACAGGAGCCCATTTAAGAATGAAATAGAAAGTCGCCAGATGGGTGAAATAGGCAATTGTAATCAGGACTGTCTTGGCCAGCAGTGCCGGACTGAAAATATCACTGACCGAATAGGCTTTTTCAGCCTCTGTTAGTTGAGGCAGTGAGTTAATTGAGGTAAAGCCCATACGCTTAAAGGTTCGATTAATTGACTCAAGTGCTCCCTTGGGTTGTTTATCCGTTAAAAAGGCGGGCGATTCCGGTACAAAAAACCAGACTAGGGGTATAAAGCAGGCAGTGACAATGGCACCAAATTCAAAGACGATCCGCCAGTCATTATTAACGAGCAGGCCAGCGATTATCGCACCGCCCGCAGTGGCGCCAATGGGATAACCAATCGCCATGAGTGAAATGCACAGGGTGCGACGCCGCTTGTTGGCAAATTCTGCGACGGTGGCATTGGTTGCTGCCAACATCCCGCCAATACCAAGTCCTGTAATAACTCGCCAAATCGACAATTCCAGAATGGAGTTGGCTGTTGAAGCCATGCCCATACCAACAACCATTAGGCCGAGGCAGATTAAAATGGTATGCCGGCGTCCAATCTTATCGGCGAGTCCGCCAAGTGTTATTGCGCCAATACCCATGCCTAATAATTCCATGGACAACACTATACCAATGGCTCCAGGTTGTATGCCCCAGTCAGCGACAATGCCTGGTGATGCAAAAGCAATCGACAATATGTCAAAACCATCCAGTGCATTAAGCCCGATAGTGATGGCAACAGCAATAATCTGAATCATTGACATGGGGTTGTCATCAATAATTGTTCTGGGATCTTGGCTCATAATGGTCTCTCCAGCTAAACTCGCTTGTTATTATTATATTTTTTCCAATAGGGCAGATTTAACAATTTTGCCATTGGCATTTCTAGGTAAAGCGTCCAGCAGACTAACATATTTAGGCAATTTGAATCGAGCCAGTTTTCCATCAAGGCTGCGAATAAAATCCTCACCATCTACTTGGGCTTTCGGGTCGGCAAGTACGATAAATAAATGCCCAACTTCCCCCCATTTCTCATCAGGCCTGCCGATAACTGCGCATTCCTTAATAGCAGGATCGTGTGCAAGCAATGATTCAATTTCGCCAGGGTAAACATTCTCACCGCCTGAAATAAACATGTCTTTTAGGCGATCAACAATCCAGAAATAGCCCTCTTCATCGCAGCGGGCAATATCGCCTGTGCAAAACCAGCCATCTTCCGTGAAAACCTTTGAGTTTTCTTCGGGTCTACGCCAATAGCCTGCAGTGACATTGGGTCCTTTTAATTGCAGTTCTCCTGATGTGCCAGTTGAGCAGGGTTTACCATCGGCATCAACAATACGAGCTTTTACTCTAGAAGTGGTAATGCCAGTTGAACCTGGTCGAGCTGCAATTAAATTAATATCCGCAGGCATGCCAAATACGGTTCCGGCTTCACTCATGCCAAAGCCGTTGGCTACGGGTATACCATCCTTGACCCAGTCCTGAATTTTGGCTTCTGCATAGGGTGCTCCGCCGGTGAAAATCGCCGTAAGTCCTCTAAGTTTGTCAGGGGTGTATGCTGGCTCTGCTTTTATTAAATCGGCCATCACCGGGACGCAAAAATAGTGAGTGACCTTTAAGTCTGGATCGGCCAGACGCCCAAGCGTTCGGGCTGGATCAAAGCCATCAGAAACTACAAAGCAGGCTCCTTGTAACATCGCTGGGCGTATCGCGGTTATGAGACCAATAATGTGAAACATTGGAGCATCGCTCATTACCACACTATTATTCTGAACCTTACCTACAAGGCTAAAGTTTATGGCTGTTTCTGTCAGGTTGTTTTCGCTGAGAAGTGCGCCTTTAGGTTTGCCAGAGGTACCTGAGGTATACAAAATCAGAGACGGCAAGTTGCCGTCTATGAAGTGATAGGGCATGGCGTCGAGCTCAGCGGACTGTTGCAAGAAGCTTTCAAGATCAATTCCTTCAAGGCCTGATCTTTCTAGGAGCTCATCACCAATAATGAGTTTAGGCTCTGCATCTGCAATTAATGCATTAATTTCTGTTGTAGTGAGGCGCCAGTTAAGAGGGACATAAATGGCGCCAATCCTGGCACAGGCTAGGTGAAGGGCAATCAGTTCTACGCGGTTTTTGGCCAGGCAGATAAGTCGATCACCTTGCTGGATGCCATGATTTTTTAAGGCGGTAGCACATTGCCCACAACTAAGGTCCAGTTCAGCATAAGTCCAATGTTTGTTTCCAGGTAAATCAATAGCGACGACTTCATCTGCTCTGTAACGAGCATGGAAGCCGATTAGATCTGCTGCGCCATTCACTTGATGTGCTCCCTAATCAGGATTTTTTCTGTTTAGAAACATCATAAGTACCAAGACCGGGCTTATAGGACTTCTCATCAATAAATTGGCGAATGCCTTCTTTTCGGCCTTCATTATCGTAACTGTTTGCTGCTTCCTGAGCTCTAACCAGATAATCTTCAGCATTGTCGTAGGTCATTTCCTTAACGCGTCGAACGGCGTCTTTGGTTGCTTTAAGGGCAACTGGATTCTTCTGCAGCAGCACATTGCATAAATCTGTGACTCTGTTTTTTAGCTGATCTGCCGGAACGGCTTCGTTAATCAGGTTCCATTCAACCGCTTTTTTGGCATCTATATTTTCACCGGTGAGGGCGTGATACATCGCACTTCTCATGGGCATAAGGTCTATTGCTACTTTGGTTGCGCCACCACCGGGCAAAATACCCCAGTTAATTTCACTCAAGCCAAATTTTGCCTCTTCTGAAGCAATCGCCAGATCGCAGGCATATAAAGGACCATAGCCGCCACCAAAACACCAGCCATTGACCATGGCGATAGTAGGCTTTTGATACCAGCGCAACCGACGCCACCAGCCATAGGATTCTCTTTGCGCTTTACGAGTGCCGCCAAGCCCGGTGGCTTCTGTTTCACGAAAATATTCCTTGAGGTCCATGCCTGCTGTCCAGGCAGTGCCTTCTCCCGTGAGCACAAGAACACCTACATCGTCACTGTGCTCGAGTTCATCAAGCACCTCCATCATTCGACGATTAAGCTCTGGGCTCATTGCATTGCGCTTTTCCGGGCGATTAAAGCTTACCCAAGCTATTCTATTTTCAACGACATAAGTAACAGTATCTGAAGACATAAACCCTACCTGAAAGTAATGTAATAAATATTGTTATTTAGCATAACATTCGATATAGTCACTTTCAACAAGACAAAGAAATTATTTTAGATAAAATGAATGGTCTTATGCTGCAATTAAATTTATTATTTTTGAGGTCGCAAATGCCTATAATAAAAAAACCAATTCAGACTCATCATGGAAATCTCTTTTTAATCCCTGCCTTTTTATTGTCACTGGTCGCTTGCGGCGCTGAAGACTCTGTAAGTGATGGTTCATCATCAGAGGCTTTTGCTAACAATGAAATGGCGAGCGCAATGCCAGCAGCGGTGACTCAATTAACAGGAGCCAGCCTGTTGAATTGTGAAGCTTTGAGTGAACAGTTCTCATTTAATCAGACAGTCATTACCAGTGTCGCAACGGCACCAGCCGGCCCAATAGCTGAAGGCAGAGGCAGGACCAGTGAAGCAGCTGCGCATTGTCTGATAAGGGGGAATATGAATGAGCGAGTAAGCCCAATTGATAATAATACTTACGCTATCGGCTTTGAAATGCGTTTACCCCAAGACTGGAATGGTCGATTTTTTTATCATGCAAATGGTGGCGTCGACGGCTTTGTGAATACGGCATCAGGGAGCCTGGGAGGCAACCAAACCACAACGGCTTTACAACTAGGTTATGCCGTCATTAATTCAGATGCCGGTCATCAGGGCCCAGCACCTTTCTTTGGTATAGACCCTCAGGCTCGAATTGATTATGGCTACAATGCTGTTGCGACCCTAACGCCGATGGCTAAGTCCTTAATAACTGATGCCTATGGTAAAGGACCTGAACGCTCCTATTTTGCCGGATGTTCAAATGGTGGTCGCCATGGCATGGTTGCAGCGGCCCGATTTGCTGATCAGTATGATGGCATACTGGCAGGCAATCCTGGCTTTAACCTTCCGCAGGCGGCAGTTGCTCAGCTTTATGCGGTTCAACAATTTACATTAGTCGCGACCTCTTCAAATGAAGATGGCAACCCGGATATAAGTAGCGCCTTCACCCAGGCAGAAAGAGACATGATTGCCAGTAGAGTGCTGGAGCGTTGTGACGGGCTGGATGGTCTGGTCGATGGAATGGTGGCAGATAACATGGCTTGCCGGGCAGAGTTTGACTTACAACAGGATGTACCGACCTGTTCAGAACAAAGAGATGGAATGTGTTTATCTGAGGATCAGAAAACGGTGCTGGGCAATATTATGGACGGTGCGCGTAATTCCGCTGGTGAAACACTCTATACCAGCTTCCCCTATGACCCAGGCATGGCCGGTCAAAGTTGGGCTGGCTGGAAATTTAATTCTTCACAAAGTCAGAATCGTGATCCTGGTGCGACGGCAGCCATTTTCACCACGCCACCTTTTGATATAGACATGTTTAGAGAACAGGGTGGCTATCAGTTTGCAATGAATTTTGATATGGATACTGATGCTCCAAAAATATATGGCACGAACGAGCTTTATACAGAGTCTCCAATGTCTTTTATGACGCCCCCCAATCCAAATAATATGGATACCCTAAGAGATAACGGTTCCAAATTGATGGTCTATCACGGCATGGCGGATGGCGTCTTCTCGCCCGATGATACCATCCGCTGGTATTCCGCACTGGATGCGCAAAATGCAGGTAATGCGGATGAGTTTGCCAGACTGTACCTGGTGCCTGGGATGGGGCATTGTTCCAGCGGCCCCAGCACAGACCAGTTTAATATGTTCGAGGCATTGGTCGCCTGGGTAGAAGAGGGTGTTTCACCCGATCGTGTTACAGCGTCAGTGCGCGGAGATAATCCAGAAATTCCAGCAGACTGGTCACCTGAACGCACTCGGCCCTTATGTGCTTTTCCTGCTGTTGCCCGATATAACGGTAGCGGAGATATCGAAGATGCAGCAAACTTCAGCTGTGTAGCCCCTTGATCTTTGCTGTATTAAACATTGGATAAAATATTGAAATCTACATAAGAGAGCGAAAATATGATTAAACTAAAATCAATTACTTTAGCCTTAAGTTTGCTGAGCTGTTTTTTTATCGGCAGTATTCAGGCACAAGACAATCCTCAGCCTCCTGAGCTAAGCTTTGCTTTTGAAGTTCTGGTTGAAGTTGCTGATCCGACAGTGGTTGGCCTGCTGCCGAATGGCACCAGACGTATTGTCGATATTCTGGGTGGCAGTTTTGAAGGCCCTGGCATCCAAGGAAGAGTCGTCCCTGGAGGCGCAGACTGGCAGATAATTCGTGAAGATGGTTTTACTGATATTGATGCCCGTTATACCCTGGAAACGGATTCAGGTGATTTAATCTATGTGTCTAATGTTGGTATCAGACATGCGCCACCCGATGTAATCAGTCGTCTTAATGCTGGTGAAGTTGTCGATCAGTCGCAAATTTATTTTCGTGCTATACCTAAATTTGAAACCAGTGCGCCGGAACTTGAATGGCTCATGAAATCTATTTTCGTTGCAACTGGTGAGCGCTACCCTAATGGTGTGGTCATTCGCTTTTGGCGTGTCCACTAAAAAACAAGAAGAGCTCCAGATTCAAATAGACGAATTGGTAATAATAAAAAAAGAGAGAACTATTATGAGTGATGAAAAAAAATCAGCCCTGAGCTTTAATCGAAGAGACATGCTACTGGGTGCCGCAGGCCTGACTCTTGCTGCAGGAGCAGTTAAAGCGCAGCAAGTTTCACCACCACTGGCACCTCAAATTCCATTTAATTACCCCGAAACAGAATTCGTCTATGAAGCGATTGTTGATATTGAACCCGGCCTGGACTTAGGCAAAGGGCCTCTTGGGCAAAGAGCCATGGTGCCAATTACCGGAGGCACTTTTGAAGGACCGAATATTCGTGGAACCGTACTTGCTGGTGGGGCCGACAGGCAGCTGGTAAGAGAAGACGGCGTTCGTTTGCTTGATGCTTTATATGAATTACAGACTGATGATGGCGTCATTTTCACCGTGCGTAACCAGGTTATATCCAGCCCTCAACCCGGTCAGCCAAGATTTTCCTTCATACAGATAACTGCACCAGAAGAATATGGCTGGCTTAACCAGTCTATCCATGTTGGAACACTTGATAGTCTGCGGCCTGAACGAGAAGCAGTATTGGTTAGAGTCTTCAGGCTTGTATAGTATTTGTTTGTTAATTTATTAACTGGCCCCCGCTTTGCATAATTATCGCAGTGTAGTGGAGCAGGCGAAGGAGTCTGCAGAACTCGGATCTGGTCCTATATATCGGGATACTGCAGGCCACTGACACAGTTTTCTTGTTGAACCCCTTAATGCTTCAGGCGCTTCCTGATTGTCTTCTCGAACAGTCGCTGTGATTGTGCCGGGGGCTATACCATTTTCAACCCACTCAGTTATCTTGGATAAGGGGTCAAACTGGTCTGCAGCACTGCCACCAGGTCCATGAGGCATTCCAGGGACGCCGTAGAGGACCACAAAATCATTTGCATCAGGCTTGTTCTCCTTCAGGTTTTCATACCAGTTCACTGTATCTAAAAAAGAAAAAACCGGATCTGATACGCCATGAAAAATAAGCAATTTGCCACCTTCAGCATCTAAAGTGGCCAGCGTGGGTGACTCGGCATCAGGCGGGGTCATCAACTGCATGGCCGATTCCGGATACTGATCTGATGTGGCATTAATTTTGGGCGCGTCGACATCGAAATCAAAATCTAACAGGTATTGTTCCAGGTTTTCTGAACTACCACCCAAAGGAGTTGGAGGGGTTGTAAAGACCTGAGCCAATGATCCTGCACCCATAACAGCAATTATCGGTTGGCCATTCCAGGGTGGGATACCTGATTCCAGTTTCCATGCACGCCAGTTACCTGATGCCAGACCGGTATCCCAAGCCCATTCACTATAAAGCTGTTCACCCACACTGTTTTTAGGGCCACTGAGAATTTGAGCCAGTACATTCACTTTTTCGGCAGGTAAACAGGAATTTGTCATATTTGCCGAGCAGCTCATAGTAGAAGGTTCAAAGGTGCTCTGACAGGCAAGCGTATCAAAAATCAGGCCGTCCTCGATGCCATCAAGACGGTCACAGGCAGAAAGAACATGCTGGGCAACAATGTTCAGTTCTTCTCTGGATAAGGCTTGCTGCAAAGTGTTACCTGTGCTTCTGAAGGCCTGTACATCCCACGCGTGCTGAATCCCTGCTTTGGGCAAATTAAAGCCGGGATATCCGGCAACAAGTCCATCGAACTGATCGCCCATGCGACTGGCCGCAATCATGGCGTGCCGCCCACCATTAGATGATCCCATTCCATAAGTAAATTGGATGGGGGCCTGGTAATAGGCTTCGGTGAGTTCCATCGCTGCAGGATGCAATGCAACAACAGCATCGTAGCCATAATCTTTACGTGATTCGAACTCTAGACCAAAGATATTAGCACCAGCGAGGCCTGATTCGGGATGAGCAGAACCATCATGACCTGCGTCACTGGATACAACAGCAAAACCTCGCGCGAGAGCGCTGTCATTTTCCGCAAAAACGCCAAGCCGCCCCAGTGCGGGAACCACTGTGCCATCATTGCCGCCATTGAATTGATGTAAAAAACGTCCGGACCAGTCATCGGGTAAACGCAATTCAAATGAAATCGCATATGAGTTGCCGTCTTCACCAGTTCTTTGTTGAATTTGTCCTTGGACAATACAATGATTGACCGGGATATCGTCACTGGCAGAGGCTGACTGAGCCTGAGTTATTGTTATACCAGCGGGAGTTACTTGCTCAATTTGTTCACAGCTTACTGGTTCTGAAGTTTCGACCATCACATCTTCTCCAGCATCACTGGAAACCTGAGCATCACATGCCATCAGGGCAATGCCAGAAGTTAGAATCAGAGCTGATTTAAGATTGTTTGCTGGTTTCATTATATTCTGCCTTTCATATTTATTTGTTTATTAAGTTAACTTTTTAAATCTAAAAACACTACCAAATTTTTTTGCTTTTAAAAGTTGCAAGTGATTGTGTTATGTTTCAAAGGGGCGCAATTTGAGATGCCAATCACCTTCGCTGGTACCTTCCCCAATTGGAAACGTCCCAGGTATTCAATGGTGAAGCTAACTGTCCGGGATCAAAAAAATTCATTTCACCCAAATCCACAGTTGATTCTGCTGCAATTTGAGTGCCCAGGCGTAATAGTGCTGCAACAGAGGTGTCCCCCCATTCGCCAGAATCCAATCGATCGATCAGGAGGGTGAAACCAACGGCTTTCTCAAGACTGGAGTGTCTGGCATGACCGGGGATGTCTGTCCAGATCAAACGGAAAAGATGATCAGTACCGGCATTTTTTAAGGTGCTTAAATAGGCTAATTTATCAGCAGCAGGATCCACAACATCATCGTTATCAAGATTCATCAGAGGGTCCTGAATCCGACCCGTGTAGGTCATCATCGGTTCAATACGGCGGATGGCACCGGCATTGGCACTAATGCGAGGTGTATTGGCAAGCAGTTCAAGATCATCTGCTAAACTTAGTCCAGCCAAATCATATAAGGCCTCAACCATCTCCCTACGGCCAGAACGGTTTAACAAATCCTCATAATCTGAATCGGTATTCCAGGAAACATTGCCACCGGCAATTCTCTCTACACCGCCCCGGACCGGAACAGCGGTTGCGAAAGCGATATTTTCTGCAATTTGAGTAAGTTGCTCTTCAAAATCATCGCGGGCAGGCTTTGGCTTGCTGGGAGTTGCCCACAAAGCAAATTGTTGCATTGAAGCAGCAAAAGCCAGTCTGGCACGCCCTTGGGGTGTGGAATTAGCCTCTTCAACCAACTCAGCCAGAGCGGCATTCTCAGCTTGCACATCAATGTTAACCAGCCTAAGCGCTGAAGCAGGATTAACCAGATTTTTTAGCACAAACAGGGAGTTTAATTTGTTATTGAGAACGGCAATTTCACCGCCGCCGCCTCCGGCATTCATAAAGCCACCTTCATAGATATCAGGGTACAGCTCAAGATTCATACGAACCACAAAAGCACCACGTGATGTGCCCAATGCTATGGTACGTTCCGGTTCTTCCCAGTTTTGGATAAAGAGCTGACGCACATCGATTAAATAATCAGCTGCCTGAATAAAATCATAACTGACTGGTTCACGTGTAATACCGCCTATTGCAAAACCCTGGGAGTAGAGCCAGTCATTAAAAGTGCTGCTTCGTCTAACAGGCTGGTCAGCGCCTGGCGGAAGAAAACCAGCAGCATCGAGATCCAAGAGCAGTGTGCCATTCCAGTTCTCAGGTTTGCTGGCGACCCAATATGTGCCATCACCAAACATGCCCGAAATTTCGGCGACCGGCACTTGCGCAGATGCATGGGAAAGGCTAAAAAAAACGGTTTTTAAAAAAAACACTAGAAATATTGAGATGTATTTATTTTTCATGTGGTCCTCAATTGGAAATAAGTCGAAACTTGCCTGCAGCTTAGTAATATTTTTGACTCACACGGCAGAAATAAAAAATCTGGCTACAGGTTCTTTATTATTCTGTTATCACATCATCAATTTGCAAGGATCCGGGGAGGCCCTGCTGATTAAAGACGTTATCGCGGTTTCCTTCAGCACAGAAATACTCCCGAATACCCCATTCATTTTTCAGGTTAAAGTAATAATTTTGCCATATAGGTCTAGTGAAATACTCCTCGTCTTCATACTTTACGATCAGTTGAAGTGTTAGGCCATCTTCGATAAGGCTATACCATTCGGTTAGATGTGCTTTTTGTGAGACCGGAAGGCCATTGGCAGCCAGCCAAGCCTTACCATTAAAGTTTTGAGTATCGACTACCAGGGTTTCTCCTTCCCAGCTGGCGATAGCATGTCCCATAAAACGCTGATCTTCGATGGGATCCGGGTGCTCACGCCCATCGGTATAGATAATTCTGAATACGTTGTCATATTCAAATAATTGAACCACACGGTCTTCATTTTGAATGATTTCTATTGGATAGGGGCCGCCCAGATGACGTGGAATTGATGGCAGACACATAGCACTGGGATCATAGGCAGGCCTGACAGTTGAAATTGCTTCCAGGCCGCTAGCGTTAAGATAGTCTTCAGGTTCCAGAAGGTTGAAGTCCTCGTCACGATTGCCACGCAAGCTTCGGTTAGAAACAACCCATAAGCCCGTTAAATCAGTAAGGTTCTCTGACTCTGATGCGGCAAAAGCCAAATAGCCTGCTGGGTTGCAGAGCAACACCAGCATTATGATTAAAGTGTTGTTAAATAAACGAGTCTTCATCGTGGACCTTCTTCTGCGGTATCAACGGCTGTGGGAGTGTCAGCATTAATGATTGTGCCATCAGCTTTTTCTACGGTAATGATGGCTCCACCAGGGTCACCATTCCTTAAGGGATAAATGGTTAGAGTCACTTTTTCTCCCGGTACCAGGGTGTTTCGTGTCCAGTCTCGACGAACAAGAACATTTGGGCTGCGACCTTCGATGCTCCATTCAATTACTTCGCCGCTTTGTTCATCTGTCACAAGTAATTGTATCCAGGTATGAGGGTTCACCCACTGGAACTCTCTAACTTCACCGGAAATATTAATAGGGTTGCCTCTATCAAACATCTCAAAACTATGGTGAGCAATACTTGTCAGGGGTAGGCAGATAGCGAAATAAATTATGTATTTAAGAAAAGTTTTCATCATTAAATTTCCTCGTATTCTTTAGCGGGTATTGGCAAAAGTTGTGGGTAAGGGAAAATTGCCATCATGCATTCACGATTACAGGGTTGGCTATTCGCAGCGAAAGTATCGTCAGAGAAAAATATTAAAGACAAAACGAGCATGCTAATAGGGCTGTTCTTCATGTCTTTTCAGTCTCTTGGTTTCTGGATTAAAGGCATTTTTAATTTAAGTTTTCTGCGAGTCCACCGGCGCGTTGTCCATCTTCATCAGGGGCATCACGATTATTTTCTTCGCAATGATACTCCCGAATACGCCAAGAGGGTCTTTTGGAATAAACTATTTCTTGAACCAGAGGTTCTCTGAAAGCAAGAGGGTCTGAGATAACCATTTCAACATTTACTGTGTCTTCATCAATAAATTGCCAGCGTTCAACAATGTACATTTCTTCACTGTGGGGCAAACCTCTACCGACGGTCGTAATGGTATTAAAACCAACGGTATCAATTACAAAAGTATCACCTTCCCACCAACCAATCGAATCTCCCTGATAGGAAGGATCAAGCTCGTCAAACGGTAGATGTTCATTGCGATCCAGATAGACACGTCTTACCTGGCTTTCAGTTTCATAAATAATGGTGACGCGACCAGGGCTGAGCAGAATTTCAAAGGGGTAGGGGTAGGTCATGATGCGTGGCATTCCTTGCCATCCACAAGCAGCAGTCCCTACTGCTAACTGTGACAAGCGCTCCTGCTCTCTATCGTAGATGAGCCTGTACTCATCAGTCAGAATTTCAGCGCCAACTGCTTGTGGAGGAGGGGCGTTTGGAGCATTTGGGTCAAGTCTGGTAAGTCCTGCACGTTTCAGCCGTTCATCAAGCGTATTGTCATTCATCCATACGCCGGAGAGATCAAAGTTGTTTTCATTAAGCTGGGCATAAGCACTGTAATCAAACAAAAAGATGAATAATAAAAAGCAATTAAGTGAGATTTTTTTAGCCATGATAGTAAAGTACCGTTCCATCTTCTTTATGAATTTCTAGGAATGTTCCGCCGGCATTGCCATCTTTAAGAGGATATATGAGTACACGAACTTTTTCCCCCTCTACCAGGGAAGTCCGCTTCCAACCATTACGTGAAAGTATGTTTGGACTGCCACCTTCCAGACTCCACTCAACTTGTTCCAATATCTCACCATTATCATCTCTGGTATCTACAAGAACATGAATGAAAGTATGTGGATTGGTCCATTGAAAAAGAGTAATTGTTCCATCAAGCCACATTTCTGACTTGTCATCGAACATGGCAAAAGAGTGGTGCGCATTTATTGGTAAAGAAATAGAAAAATTTATAAATATTACCGCAATGACAATACGTAAATTCCTCATTGTGCCAGACCTCTAGTTATTCTTGTTATGGATTAATTATATGGTCGATAGATCGTAAGACCAAACAAATGTTATTTTAACCCAGAACTTACATATTTGAATGCTTATTGATAAGGGTTAGGTCCAAGGATATGATGAGGCACAGTTATATTTAAAAAATTGTAAGTCTTCAGGAATAGCAACTTACTATATAAATTTGATGGCTTAAAAAACATTAAGTGTTATCACAAAAGATTTTTTGATTTGTGGTTTTTAATTTATCTTGATAAAGCATTAATATGAAAAACTCTAAGAACTATGATAAAGGGCAAGACTACGATCCTACCAAAGATGAAACTTTTGATAGCGTTTTTGAAGATTTTGCACGGCTTCGTAGTAAATGCCCTGTAGCCCACAGCAACGAATTTGATGGGTTTTGGGCGCTGTCCAAATATGAAGATGTTAAATCGGTTTTGGATCAACCGATAGCGTTTACAACCATGTATAAAAATGTGGTGCCTGTGATGTCATTAACGTCTCGTCGACCGCCTTTACATCTTGACCCTCCCGAACACACACCTTACCGAAGAGCGCTAGATCGGGTATTGAGTAAAACTCGAGTTAATAGCATGCAGCCTTTTATTCGTGAAAGTGCAGCGCGATTGATGTCAGAGCTGGTTGCTAAAGGTGAAGGTGATTTGGTCAGTGAATATTCACGGCGTCTGCCAGTGGAGGTTTTTGGCGAGTGGTTCAGCCTCAATGTGGATCAAATAAATGTTTTGCAGGCCACTTCTCAGGCCTATGTTGATGCCTGGGAGGCTGCCGACCTCAAAGGCGTACAGGCAGCAGGTATGAACCTTACCAGAATGGCTGAAGATCTGGTTGCTCAGAGACAAAAGGAGCCTCTGGATATTGAAAAAGATCCTGTGAGCTCTTTGCTGGAAACAAGGTATGAAGGCAAGCCATTTCCTTCAGAAAAAATTGTGGCATGCGTGAGGCAGATTCTGGTTGTTGGTCTGGTGGCGCCGCCCATTGTGATAGGCAGTATTGCCGTGCATTTATCGCGTGACACTACCTTGCAACAAAAACTTCGGACTGAGCCAGATCTTATTCCGGCAGCAGTGGAAGAATTTCTTAGGCTGTATACCCCTTATCGAGGCTTTGCCAGAACTTCACGAGAGACCGTTACTATTGGAGGCAAGGAAATTACACCGGATGAACCGATTGCACTTTTATATGCGTCAGCGAACAGAGATGAAGATGTCTTTGAAAATCCCGATGAATTTCAGCTTCATCGTCCAAATATAGCTCAACATTTAGCTTTTGGTCGTGGACCACACAATTGTGCGGGTAGATTGCTGGCTATATCTGAACTAAGCATTGCTGTTGAAGAATTACTAAAGCGTACCCAAGGCTTTGAGGTTTGTGGAACAATTAAAATGTCGGGAATGCCTGAAGTCGGTCCTATTTCAGTCCCGATGATATTTGTTTCAGCTTAATAAGCTGTCATAAAGTGCTATTGAGCTTATGATTAATGCATCTAACATTGATTAGCTATAAAAACTAAAAAATAACAATAGAGAGAGTTGATTGATAGTACTGAGATTATTACTGACTTTTGTTATTCAGACATGCAAAGACGTCTCTTGTGGTTTTAAAAACCGGATTATTCATTGCTGCAGGATAGTCTTGCTTGTTGCCCTGGGTCTATTTCTCTCAGCTTGCAATAATGATCCTGATAGCGGTGTCGACGACTATGACAGACTGGTTGTTGCCATGCCGACTCTTGGTGAATCCACTTTTTTACCCTGGAACGGTAGTACCGGCCGCAAGCTTTATCTTGATCCCATGTACAGTTATCTCATTTACATTGAGCCTGAAACGGGCCAGCTAATCCCTGGAATAGCACAGAGCTGGGAAGTCTCTCCGGATGGTAAAACGCATACACTTTACTTACGTCAGGGTCTGCAATTTCATAAAGGCTGGGGCGAACTGACAGCCACAGATGTTAAGTTTAGCATTGAGCAGATGATTGCCCCTGAAGCGATCGCCGGCCCGTCATCAGTTTTGCGAAGAACCATTCGAGAAGTGCGTGCACCTCACCCATATACAGTTGAAGTTGAATTATCCATTCCCGATGTCGAATTTATAAGGGGATATCTGACCAACGGGCAAAGTGTCATGATTGTGTCCAAAGCCTATGTTGAATCAGTGGGGCAGGATGAGGCCAATAACCAGCCTATCGGGTCAGGTAGTTATGAAATGCTTGAGTACGATAAAGACGTATCAATTACCCTTAAGCTTAGGGAAGATAATGAGAATATATGGCGAACATCTCCTGATTTTAAGGAAATACATTTTCTGGCTGCCCCTGAAGAATTCACGCGTGTAGCAATGTTGAAAACTGGCGAAGCCGATCTGGCGCCGGTGAACTTCGACTCTATCAATGTCATTGAACGCTCCGGATTACAGCTCACATACGTTCCAAGAAACTGGACCCCCGTCGTTCGTCTTGGCGGTTTGACCGAGAGATATAATAACCCTGATGCCCCATGGTCGAATCAGTTGGTTCGCCTGGCAATGAACTATGCTATTGATAAGCAAGTCATTATTGATTCGATATTTCATGGGCGGGGGGTTGTTGCCGGAACCGATACGCCATCACTCGGTTTGGTTAACATTGAGGGTTTTCCCTATGATCCGGATAAAGCCAGAGAGCTCTTGCGCGAAGCCGGTTATCCACAGGGTTTTTCAATGCGCTTAAAAACTTTCACCACCAGTCCCGGAGCAGAATTACCTATAGTGGCTCAGGCGGTGGCGCTGTATTGGGAAGCGGTGGGAATTAAGGTCAGTATTGAGCCGACTAATTGGGCCGGTTTGCGTAGTGCATGGATTACCGGAAATGCTACGGATGTCGCCTGGACCCATCGAGGATTTCCTTTCACTACACCATTAGCCGGTCTACAAACGTCAAATTATTCAGATAGTCTGTTTTCAACGTTTGCCGACAATACGACAGATGATTATCTAGATCGAATAGGTGAAGAGCTGGACTCAGATCGGCGGCAAGAATTAGTGATGGAGCTGGCAAACTACCTGCGTGATATGGGCTCTATTGTGTTTATAGGTCATATTGATGAGCCTTATGGTGCAAGCAAAAAGGTTGGACGCTGGCCGACGATCAATGAACAAACGACAAATTTGGACATGATCGAGCGGGCAACTCTGGACTAGAGTGATGATTGGCTATCTCATTAAACGCCTGGCTGAACTCATCGTCGCGCTATTAATCATGAGTTTGTTGGTGTTTAGTCTGGCTCGTCTAACCGGCGATCCTGTTGCTTTACTTTTAAGCGACTATGCAACTGAAGAAGAGCGTAGTGTTTTGACTCAACAACTCGGCTTGGATAAGCCTCTGACTGAACAGTATGCAATATTTATCAAGGCTGCATTGCAGGGGGATTTCGGTAATTCAATAAGTGGTAACCGGCAGCCTGCCATGGAACTCGTATTAGAGCGTTTACCTGCCTCGCTGCTTTTGGCTTCAGCTGCAATGATAATTAGTTTGCTGGCAGGTGTGCCCATGGGTGTCATTGCGGCAGCTCGAAGGGGAGCCAAGACAGATATCCTGATTCGAGTATTCACACTGCTTGGACAATCCATCCCTGTGTTCTGGTTGGGCATGGTGTTTATTTATTTCTTCAGCGTGCAATTGGGTTGGCTGCCGACATCCGGCTATGGCAGTTTTTCTCATTTGATACTCCCAGCAACATCCATGGCGCTGTTCACCATTGCAGCGATAACCAGACTCACTCGGGTCAGCATGATCGATGCACTTTCCAGTGAATACATTAAACTCGCCCGAATTAAGGGATTGCCTGAACGTGTCATTATCTGGAAACACGCTTTACGTAATAGTCTCATACCCTTAGTCACCTATATGGGGACCTTCTTCGCAATGATGATTACCGGTGCAGTTGTTATAGAAACCGTTTTTTCCTGGCCGGGAATTGGGCGTCTGGCTTATCAATCTATTCTGGACAGGGATTTTCCGGTAATGCAGGCGGTAGTGCTGACTACGACCCTACTGTTTATGCTGGCAAATTTCGTGGTTGACCTGATATACGTCTGGATTGACCCAAGGATTGAACGATGAGCCTAAGCAATCAGAAACCCGCCTTGATCATTTCAGCTGGTATTTGTGGACTTTTAATAGGTATTGCACTGTTTGCCCCCTGGCTAGCACCTTATGATCCGTCAGCGGGTAATTTGCTGGATCGCTTAATGCCCCCTTTCTGGCAAGAAGGGGGCTCTTCGCAATATTTACTTGGTACGGATGTGTTGGGTAGAGATATTCTTAGCCGGCTGCTTTACGGAACACGAATTTCCTTGGCAGTGTCTTTAATTTCGATTGCCATTGCAGCAGTCATTGGTTCGACACTCGGTATTATTGCCGGTTATTTGGGTGGATGGGTAGAGTCGATAATCATGCGCTTGGTGGATATTGCCGTGTCATTACCAGCAATTCTTTTAGCCTTGTTATTCGGTGTGCTTTTTGGTCCGAGCTTCAGCAATATTATAATTATTATCGGTTTCTTATTGTGGTCACAGTTTGCCCGAATGGCCAGGGGAGAAACGCTCAAGGTCAAACAAAGCGACTATATAGATTTGGCCCGAACAGCAGGCTGTTCATCACTCGATATTATGTTTCGTCATGTACTTCCCAACGTGGCGGCCTCACTGATTATTCTGGCGACACTGCAGGTAGGTACCGTTATCATCATTGAAGCATCACTGAGTTTTTTAGGGGTAGGGGTTCCACCGCCAACCGCGGCCTGGGGGTCAATGATTGCGGAAGGTCGCTCTTATGTGATTTCAGCATGGTGGATTGCAATGTTTCCAGGGGTGGCGATCATGTTCACAGTGATTGCAGCAAATGTTCTGGGTGATGAACTGACGGATTTGATCAACCCGGCGCTTCGGAATGAAATAGGTATCTAGGTGAATCAGCTAAAGACCCCGAAAACTTTGTTAGAAATTCTTGATCTGAAAGTTGGTCTTAAGCACAAAGATCGGGTACTTAATATTCTTGATGGGGTCAGCTTTTCCATCAAACAAGGCGAGTCTTTGGGTATAGTAGGAGAGTCCGGATCCGGCAAATCCACCACAGGCCTATCGGTTCTGCGCTTAACGCCCCGTTCCACCCATCCATATACAAGTGGAGAAATACGCTATAAAGGACGCGATACTCTGGCTATGGATGACGGAGAGTTGCAGAAACTGAGGGGTAAGGAAATATCCATGATTCTCCAGGACCCCATGACCTCTCTGAACCCTGTTTTGCGGATCGGTGATCAGGTTGCTGAAGCGATTCAATTTATTGGTAGTCCTAGTGACAGGGATAAAACTGACAGTGTTATTAATGCACTTGAGCGAGTTCAAATTCCCGCACCTGAAACTCGTGTTGATGCCTGGCCTCATCAATTAAGTGGTGGTATGAAACAGCGCGTAGTCGGCGCCATTGCGTTGGCATCCGAGCCAAAGCTGCTGATTGCTGATGAGCCTACCACAGCACTCGATGTTACTGTCCAGGCACAATATCTTCAATTACTCAAAGATCTTCAGCAAAAATTTAATATGGCCCTGATGTTTATCACTCATGACTTTGGTGTGGTGGCTCGTATGTGCGATCGTGTTTGCGTGATGTATGCGGGTCAAATTGTTGAAACTGCGCCGGTGCAAATAATATTTGATCAGCCTGCTCACTGGTACACAGAAGCCCTGATTGGCGGAGTGCCAAGCCTTGATGGCAAGCTGGATAAACTGACCTCGATAGCCGGGGCTCCACCTAAACTGGGCGAGAAGACTCAAGGTTGTCGCTTCAGTGCCAGATGTCCTAACTCGAAGGATAAATGTAAAACTCATGAGCCCGAAGTGGTTCAGTTATCTGATTCACATGAAGTAAAGTGTTGGTATCCGCGTGAACAGTAAAGCACTTGTGAAACATAAGCTTCAAACCAAGCAGCTTGAAAAATATTTCTCCATTAAGCGTGGAATAGGCAAGGCTCCGCTTATAGTGAAGGCTGTCGATGGAGTATCACTCACAATCCGGCAAGGTGAAACGCTGGGGCTGGTTGGTGAATCCGGTTGCGGTAAAACGACTGTTAGCCGAATGTTGCTGGCCTTAGAGAAGCCCAGTGGAGGTCAGGTTTTTTTTGATGACAAGGACTTATATTCACTTTCTAAAACAGATCTTGGTTCATTCCACAAAACCGTACAACCGGTTTTTCAAAACCCTTATTCCTCTTTAAACCCACGCATGCGAGTTAAGCACATTGTCGGTGAACCACTGCGTGCGCTTACCAATATGAAAGTGAACGAGCGTGATACACGAGTGATACAAGCACTGGAAACTGTTGGGCTGGATGGTAGCGATGCTCAAAAATTTCCTCATGAATTCAGTGGTGGGCAACGACAACGTATTGCGATTGCTCGGGCACTGGTGTCTAAGCCTGCCATTATTATCCTTGATGAAGCTGTTTCATCTCAGGATATTTCCATTCAGGCGCAAATTTTAAATCTCTTGAAAGACCTACAGGGCAGTGCTGATTTGGGTTATTTATTTGTCTCTCATGATCTGGCAACAGTGCGTTATATGAGTCATAACATAGCAGTGATGTATCTGGGTCGGGTCGTTGAATGGGCTGAAAGTGAAATGTTTTACCAAAATCCACTGCATCCTTATAGTAAGGCTTTACTGGCTGCATGCCTGTCTCTTGATCCTCAGCAGGAAAAACAGCGCATGATACTTAAAGGGGATGTGGCCAGCCCGTTTAACCCACCTTCTGGGTGCAGGTTCCATACGCGATGCCCAAAGGCTAAACCTGAGTGCAAGGTAGTTGACCCTCAGCCGCTTGAAGTTGAACCGGGGCACTGGGTGGCGTGTATTCTTTATGAATAAGCGAAAAAGGATGAATTAAATATTTTAGGTCACCACATGAAAATAGCGTTTATTCAGAAAAAAAGTACAATGAAGAACAGGCGGTTATGCTACAGAATTGCATAAATAGCATAAATCATAATTAATAGGATGACGCTTTTAGCAATCGGTACCTGATTACTGTCAATTAGATAAGAGGAAAAGTGAAATAGGGCTATAAGTATTTAAATGGAAGATATTCTCCATTACTAATCAAATAATAATCATAAGAAATGATTTGAAATACCAGGAGTAAGATATGAAAAGTAGATACATAAGCTTATGCATAATTTGCGCTGCAACCATGGCGAGCTCATTATTGGCCCAACCTTCTGAGCAGGATATAGCTCGTGAACGTGAAGAGCGGGCGGCTATGCCTGATACAACAGGCAGCGGACCGTATGCTGCGATGAAACAAAGCGCACCCATGTTGATAGATCATGTTATCTATCGACCGGCTGATGTTACTGCAATGGGTAATACTAAACTGGGGCTTTATGTTTTTGGAAACGGCGGCTGCACCGATGATGCTGCCAGTAGTCGAATGCATCTGCTAGAAGTCGCTTCCCATGGTTATCTGGTAATTGCTCCCGGCAGGATATATTCAGGCCCCGACGCCGTTGAACGTGATAATCCAGATGAAACAGGGCTTGATGGCACCAGACCCGAACAATTGGCGCAGGCGATTGATTGGGCGCTCAGCGAAAATGTTCGTCAAGGCAGTCCTTTTTTCAATCGAATAGATCCTGAAGCAATTGCCATTTCAGGCTATAGTTGCGGTGGTGTTCAGGCCTTGCTAAATGCAGGTGATCAACGTGCAGATACTATGGTTATTATGAATAGCGGTCTCTTTGTGGACGGGAATACAAGCATGGCCGGCATGGAGACCAACAAGGAGATATTACAAAATATCCACACGCCAATTCTCTACGTGCTCGGTGGCCCTTCGGATATTGCTTATACAAATGGGATGGATGATTTTGCTAAAATTGATCAAGTCCCTGTTGCTGTTGCCAATATCGATGTAGGCCATGGGGGTACTTATTGGGACGCCAATGGTGGCAAGGCTGCACAAGTGGTTGTCAATTGGCTTAACTGGCAATTACGCGGTGATCATGCTGCAGGGCAAATGTTTCTGGGTGAAGCATGTGGCCTGTGCAGTGACCCGAATTGGAGTTTTGAGAAAAAACGCCTGGACTAGAATAATAATCGGAAAAGGTATCCTTATATTTAGCTGAGCCTTGGTTCAAATGATTTTTATTTAGGAAATGAATGCTGCATTGATTGCAGCATTCATTAACCCTCTCTTTTAAAATTCCGATTAAATAACTACTAGTCTTCCGAGCATTGCTCGTTGAACTCTGAGGGCTGCATTCGTACACCCAACTCAAGTAAATCACAGGAATCAAAAGCTCTAGCAAAAGGTTCCGGTTGATAATTGATAAATCTTGAAGGGCCAAGATTCAAAGCTTCAGCCTTACTATTCATGGTGTATGGATTAGTGCTCATATTCCAGTCACCAGTGTTGATGCGTTCTACAAGTGTATTAATTGCTGCAATCGATTCTGCTGGAGAAAAAGCACAGTGACCTGCAGAATTAACGTAAAGCTGACGTAAAAACGCAGCACTTCCTGCCCGGGTTACTGTTTCCTGAAAAGCATAAAGTGCAGAAACCGCTGAAATGTTATCGCCTATATTGTTCAGAGTTAACACTGGGATAGTTAGCCCTCCATGCCATACTTGCGGCGCAATCCAGCTTAGTGCCTGTGGATCTGCTGAAACTCTCGGGGCTTGCGCAAGCTTGGTTAAATCGCTCTCAATGTCGAGACCTGCCTGCCGATATAATTCATAAACAATATCGGCATTCTGCAAACTTTGCAGAATTTCACGGTAATTAACTTCCGTGTTAAATGAGATGCTGCCGCCACCGCGTCGATTTAACTCATTCCTGCTGCTCATTGCCTGACCAACTGTGGGTAATGGTGATCCTGCAAGGCTGTCATATAAACCTTCTTGTAAGGCATCAAGGTCAAACGGGGCTGGTTGTTGTTTAGCTGGGTGTGACCAAGTCGGGAGTTGTGCGATAACAGCAGCGAGTGCAATTCTTGCCCGTCCTTCTGGCGTTTCCTGTGCCCTGGCCAGTGCCTCCAGCCAGGCTGGCCGGGTTGTCGTAGCGAAATCATCTGGAATATCCATCACTTTCAATTCGTCGTTATTTTCAGCAATTAGGACCTTGGCTATAAAAAGCGCATCAAACTTAGCATTCCAGATGCCTACTGCACCTCCTAAGCCACCACATGCCAGCAGGGCTCCATCAAAACGATCAGCATATTTTTGTACTATTGCAGCACCAGTATGCGCCCCTAGTGAGCGCCCGTAGAGAAGGGTTTGTTGAGGACTGCCATGTAATTGATTATATATATCCAATGTCGTCAGATGGTTACCGGCGGATGCTTCTACATCCCAGCCGGTAACAATTCTGGTGACTCCTGCCATTGCATAACCCAGAGCAAGTAAGGCCTGTGATTCCTGAGATTGAAATTGAGTGAGAGCATAGTCAAGACCGATCAGTAATGTGCCATTGAAATTTTCCGGGTAATCAATTCGATACACAGTACCGTCGGCAAGAGCCCCGGTATCCGTTCTAACAGAAGTGTCACCAGATTGACTTGTGGTTTGAGCATGACATAGCGTTATGAACAAGCAGCCAAGCCATAATGTAAAGAAGCTATATATCATTCGTTTAAGTTTCATATTTATACCCAGATGTTTTTTCTAGAATATAGCAAATATTTCTTTAAAGTCTGCTATGTAAATAAAAAATGACATTAGCTTGACCAAATTGCTCATTAACCAAATAATGATCAAAACTATAAGAATAAAGCAGGATTTGCTATTGGAACTTTATGGATTCATTCCCGGTGAATACGGATTTATTCCTAATCAAAAGCCTGTGGAGGGATAGCAGTGGAATCACAAGATGATATTTCCGAAAAATCGCTTGAGTCGACAAAGGCGTTTTCCAAAACTGAGCGTATCTTTCTTGTGATTGGCTCCCTCGGCTTAGCACTTGCTGTGCTAACAGACACGATAGCGGTGATAGGTCGACATTTGAACATTGCTTTATTGGGTTCTATTGAAATTGTTCAGGCATGTATTGTTCTGTTGTCATCTGGAGCCATTGTTGCTGCTACAAAATACGGCAATCATGCTCGAGTACGAATTTTAACCGACAGGTTAAAACCAGCCCATGCTATGAGGCTAAATTATTTTACTGCGTTCATCAGCACTATCTTTTCTTTTTTTATGGCAGTTGGTTGTGCCTGGATCATTTGGGAAGTATGGACAGAATATGAGCGCTCGGAAATACTGCATATTCCATTGGTATGGTTACGATTATTATTGTTGCTTGCACTGCTATCAGTTAGCGCTTATTTTTTATGTAGTCGCTTTGGTGAAAGTAAAAAATGAGCCCGGAACTCATTGGCGTTTTGGGGCTTGTCCTGCTACTGGTCGTCATCACCATGGGTGTTCCGATTGGTGTTAGTCTAGGGCTGGTAGGCCTAGCCGGTATTGCGGTTATTATTAGCCCTGAGGCTGCACTGATTAAAGTTGGTGTGGTAAGTTTTGATGTGGTCAGTCGCTATGATCTGGGCGTATTGCCACTGTTCTTGCTGATGGCCCATTTGTGTTTTGCAGCGGGTGCCAGCCGAGATTTCTTTGATGTGGCTGCACGCTTTATAGGACACCGACGTGGCGGTTTGGCCTTGGCATCAGTCGCTGGTTGCGCGGGCTTTGGAGCAATTAGTGGTTCAAGTTTGGCCACGGTGGCTACCGTTGGTTCGGCCGCTTTGCCCGAGATGCGAAGAGCAGGTTATGATCCAGGGTTTGCCTGCGGGGCTTTGGCGGCTGGAGGTACATTAGGTGCGCTTATTCCGCCGTCTGGGGCGCTGATAGTATTTGGTATTATTGCCGAGCAATCGATTGGCAGATTATTTGCAGCCGCGATTGTACCTGGTCTTACTCAAGCCCTGTTTTATATGTTTGCAATCTCCTTACTCTGTTATTTTAGGCCTGCGTTAGGTCCGTCAAGTAAGCGCGTCAATATGCGAGATCGGTTCCTGAGTTTAGTAAAAATAATTGATATTTTCTTTTTAGTTGTACTTGTTATTGGTGGTTTAACGGTTGGCTGGTTCACTCCAACCGAAGCGGCATCTGTTGGTGTCGCGTTAGCCTTGATATTGTGTGCAATTCGAGGTGCCTTGCGTTTTTCGGTTTTAGTTACAGCCTTTGTAGAAACCCTACGAACAAGCGGTATGATCTATCTCATTATTATTGGGGCGATGCTATTTGCGACCTTTATTAGCATCACGGGGATTGCCGAATTCATGTCAAATCTGGTTCTGGATCTGGATGCGGGACCGGTCACAGCCATTATTGTTATGGCCTTTCTATTTTTGGTATTGGGCTCATTTCTTGATGGATTGGCACTCATGTTGTTGGTTACTCCCATATTTCTGCCTATTGCTGTCGAACTAGGCTACAGTCCCATTTGGTTTGGTATTTTCCTGGTGCGCGCGATGGAAGTAGGATTTATTTTGCCGCCACTGGGGCTCAATGCATATGTCATTCATGGTATTGCAAAAGACATTGAGCTAAGTGCTATTTTTAAGGGTATAGGGCCTTTCCTTATAGCTGATGTGCTACATCTGGGTTTGATTATCGCGCTACCAGTTGTGGTTTTATGGTTGCCTAGCATAGTGGGAGTTTAAAAATGCGCAGACATCTTTTTATCATCACTGTTTTATCTATTGGTATGCTGGTGGGCTGTTCATCGGATGATGATTCTGCTGATGCAGACTATCTCTTGACCTACGCTACACCTTATCCTTCGAGCCATCCCTTTAGTCTGGCTGATCAGGAATGGATGAATGCGGTTATTGAACAAAGCCAAGGACGAATAGCTTTTAAGCCTTACTGGGGAGGGCCTGTTCTTAATTCAGATATGAGCATGTTAGAAATTCGTCATGGCGTTGCAGATATCGGCTTGATTTCACCAATTTATGTCAAAGGAGGCACCCATTTAATCCGTGCGCAGGCTGGCTTTTATGGTGGGGTGAGATCTATTGAAGATCAGGTCTCAGTTTATGATTGTTTAGCCAAAGCCTTCCCTCAGTTTGACCGTGAGCTGGAAGGGCTTGTTGTATTGGCCGTACAAGGCGGTAACTTTCCAGCGATAATTACAAGAGATAAACCCATTACCTCGCTCGAAGACTTTAGTGGTATGCGCTTACGAGCGCCTTCCGAAACGGTTGAAGTCCTGCGTCAGTTGGGTGCTGACCCAGTTAATATGCCTATGGGCGAAGTTTATTCGGCTCTGGCCAAAGGGGTAATTGATGGCGTTGTCGCTCCAGGCGATACCATTTATAGCTTGCGTTTTTCAGAGGTTGCCAATCACTTCACCAATATTCAATTTAGCCGTGGTGGTTATCCGGCACGCGCTATGTCAGAAAAAACGTGGAACAACTTACCGCCGGAACTGCAGGAAATTATCATTGGAAACCGTGATGTCTGGGAATCATCTTTATCGAGGCTGCTTATTATAGCCGAGACGCGTGGACTTGAGTTTGGTCAAGAAAATGGTATGCAGTTTCATGATTTTCCATATCAGGACCAAATGGAATTCGATCAGTTATATAACACAGCTGCATTACAGCAAGCTTTATCTATAGCTGATTTAGGCATTGATGCCGAGCCGGTCTTTCGATTTGCTCAGCAAATCTTGGCGGCTGGATCTCCCATAGATTGTGCGCAAGGCGCTCAATGATTATTTTCAGAAACGCAGCATGGAATTAACTCAGGAAAAAGAATGAACACAGAACAAACTAGCCCTGACCGACCTTTGGAGGGATTACGGGTTATTGATCTCACTCGTGCTTTAGCTGGGCCATATGCAACTTTGTTGCTGGCAGGGTTAGGCGCCGAGGTAATTAAAATTGAAGATCCTCGCGGTGGCGATTTAGCCCGTGAAAACAGTCCGTATATTGGTCGAGATGGCGTCGTTGTCGAACAAAAATATGTAGACGATGTGTCTGTTTCACACCTGACTCGCTCTCGCGGAAAACATGGTATCTCGCTGGATTTGAAGCAGGCAGAAGCTAAACAGATATTTATGGACTTGGTGAAAACGGCTGATATCGTGGTAGAGAATTTCACAAGTGGCACGGCAGATAGATTAGGCGTCGGCTATGAAGCATCTAAACGACAGAACCCGGGTATTATTTATTGTTCTTTAAGTGGTTTTGGTGCGACTTCTGCTAAGGGGGACAAGGCAATGGATATTATTATTCAAGCACTGTCTGGTGCAATGTATACCAGTGGCGCGGCCAATGAGCCTCCAGTGCGAATTGGTATTCCAATTGCAGACATGTTGGCCCCTGTGTTCGCTGTGATCGGTATATTATCCGCATTGGAGCAGCGTCATCGAACAGGCAAGGGTCAACAAGTCGATGTTTCGATGTTAGGTGCCTTAACCTCGTTTGTATCGATTGAAAACTGGGCAGCCATGGAAGCTGCCGGTATGGAAACGCGCACTGGATTAAGTGTCCAGCGTCTCTCTCCCTTTGGTGTATTTGAATGTTCCGATGGGTATGTGGCACTAGTTGCTGTACATGAAAAACTCGCCAAAGGACTGTTCAAAGCAATGCAACGCCCCGAGCTGATTGACGATCCACGCTTTTCCAGCCGCGATGTTCGAGTGGCCAATGCTGCCATCTTGGAAGCAATGATCACCAGCTGGTCGAAAACCATGAAGACCCAAACAGTGGTTGAAAAGCTAGAAGCCGAAGGTGTGCCAGTTGCGCCAGTGCGTCATCCTGAAGAGGCTATGCGCGACTCACGCGTGACATCCCGCAAGGAGACTGCGCCTGTGGTACATCCGAATTATGAACCCAAAGTTGATATGCATACGGCGGGTATTCCAATTACTTTTTCCGATGCCAGAACGGGTTTTGATGATGTGCTTCCCATCATGGTGGGGGAGCACAACGATTACATATTACGAGAAAAATTAGGCTATTCAGTTGAAAAAATAGCCAAACTCCGGAGTAAAGGGCTTATTTAATGCCGGGCCCAGCAATCCAGAAACTTATCCAGGCTGCTCGAGATCCTTGCTTGCTTGCTGCTCAATTAGGTCAGCAAGGGTACAACACTATTCGTGTTTTAGGTTCTGATGCCCCTTTTGAATTACTGCGCGCACTGGGTTTAACGCCCGTGCGTATGGTGCCAAATCCAGAGATGCAAACACCTATTGCTGATGAGTTAATTGGCATGGAATCGATGGGACAGCGCGGTCGTTCACTGTTACAACAAATACTCAGCGATCAAAGCAACATGCCGCTTTTGATTACTCACTCAGACAACGAATTGCCGCAGATATTTTTTGCTTTGAGAGAATTGTTGCGTAGCGGCGATATAAAGTCACGGGCTGTCTTTTTTTTAGATTTGTTACACTTACCTAAACAAACCTCTCAAACCTATAACAAGATTCGTCTTCAGCAGTTGGTGCACGCGCTAGAATCTTTTTCTGGACAAAAACTTACTAACGATAGTTGGCTGAAAGCTAGCTCTGAACATATAAGCAACCTGACATTGTTGCAGGCGGCAAAAAAATTGCGAGATGACCAAACACCCTTGCTGTCGGGTGCTGAGTTTTATGCCATGACTGCGGCAGCACAAATATTGCCGCCAAATCAACTTGTCCCCTTATTGAAGAAGGCAATCGAAGAATGCAAAACGCAGACTTCCATAAAAGTTAAGCGACTGATAACGACAGGGGCGCCGCAATTTACGGATAGTGTCTATCAAGAATTATTAAAAGCCGGATATCAGGTTGTGGGGGATATTCATGATTTTGGTGATCCGCTCCTACAGTCAAAAGGTATAGACAATGACTGGATTGAATACTTGTCAAATCCCGCGCTTAAAAGACCTTCTATGTTTATTCCAGCCTCAGAACGAGCTCGTCAGTTAAGTAAGCTAGCTAAGCAAACTCAGGCTGATGCCGTTTTATATTTAGTGACAAAAGGTGACGAACCATCACAGTGGGATGCACGAACGATTCAAAGCATGCTATTTTCTGAGGGCATTGCCTGTGGTGTTTGGTACATGGGTGAGCAACTTGCAGATGCAGAAAGCTTATTTGTCAGGTCTAGAACTATTGGAGCTGATGTCAATTCAAGCTCATGGAGAAAACAAAAAAAACCTTCTGGAAAGTCCCCGTCAAAACCAAAGCAGAGTAAAAAAACTCTCACCTCAGTAGCTGATTTTGGTTCTTATCAGCGGGATTGGTTTCAGAAGTTAAGACAGCAAACAAGCGATGGGTTCCCCTTTGCTGTTGTTGGCGCCAACGCTCCGCAAGAAACATTGCGCGCAATGGGCATACCCTTTGTCGTTACTCAATGGTGGGCTTCCATTGTAGCCGCAAAACAGCAAACAAAACGTTACCTGAGTTTATTAAAAGAACATGGTTATCCCACTGATGTTGAGACTTATAGTGCACAGGGCTTGGCCGCTTTTTTTGATCAAGATGATTCATTAGCTCCTTGGGGGGGCTTGCCAAAACCTGATTTTTTAGAAGCCCATATCTCAAGTGATGCAACATTGCGCATCTATGATCACTGGGCACGGGAAGCAGAGGCGGAGCTTCTGCAGTTTGAAAGAACTATTGATTCAAGGTTGGATGTTTCTGCCAAATGGTGGGAGAGGTTGCCGGATAATTGGGATACAGAACTGGAGGCTTGTCGTCTGGATTTGCTGGTTGATGAAATAAAAGACGGGATTAAGCGCATAAAAAAGATTACAGGTCTGCAATTTGATGAGCAAGCCTTCGTGAACATAATGCATCTGGTCAACGAACAGGAAAATTACTATCGCCTGACGCGGGACTTGATCGCTGAAACCTACCCGGCACCAGTTAGTATTGTAGATACCATGCCTGCGACAATGGTGCCGCAATGGCATCGAGGCACAGTCTGGGCTCGAGATGCTGCCAAGAAATTTTACGAAGAAGTTAAAAGTAAAACTGAAGCCGGTGAAGGGGTTTGTTCTAAAGAAGGTCTGCGTTTAATGTGGATTGGTCGCGGCATGTGGAGGGATATGAGTTTCTACCAACGTTGGCAGGAAAGTCATGGAGCAGTATTTGTGTGGTCAATGTATTTAGCATTAGCCGCCGACGGCTATATACGCAATTTTGATAATAATCGTGACCCATTGCGTGCACTTGCTGCCCGATTTATCACCATGGGTGATGAGCTGCGCATGCCAACCTGGGCTGGAGCATGGCACGTGCGGGAAGCTAAGACTCACGGTATTCATGGCGCTATTGCTCTGTCTGATGCCGACCCCTTTGTATTAAGAGCGTTGAAGCGAGCGGGGGTGCCGGTCTTGGCATTAGCACTGGATAATTTTAATGAATCCGATCAAGACCACGAAGATAGCAATCTCAAGATAACAAATTTTCTAGATGAATTAATTGAGGCTGGGTAATACCAAGCAAGATCATTTTGGTGCAGTCGTGGCGAATAAGGCTAATCCTGAGAGACCATCTCTTTTCTTAATGCGTTTAGTTTCTTATAACTTAGTGATAATGCTGGTTCATTTATCTATAATTCTATATGGTCAATCCGAGAGTGTGAGATAAGGTATCGATACTATAATTTATAACGAAGTATTGAGATTTCATACTTAATTTCCAATGAGGAGTTCTTAAAATCCATGTCTGATTTATCAATCACAGAGTCGGTTAGCGACGCTGTAGTCAATTATATCCACCAAGCCCAGTATAAAGACTTTCCTGAAGAGGCTGTAACGCTTGCCAAGCGCTGCATTATTGATGGTTTAGGGGTCATGTTGGCTGGTTCAACTCAACCGGCCGGGCAAATTCTGCATGATTATTTAAAGGGAACTGATACCCGATCAGATGCCACTGCTTTTGGCTCTAAGCCTTTTAAAACCAGTGCGGCAGCAGCCGCGCTGGTTAATGGAACCAGTGGGCATGCTCTTGACTGGGATGATACCCAGTTGGCTACCAGTGCAGATCGCATTTTTGGTTTGCTCACACATCCAACGATTCCGCCATTAATGGCTGCCTTGGCGATAGGTGAAAGGGAGAAAATTTCCGGCGAAGAGTTTTTAGAAGCCTTCCTGACCGGTTTCGAAGTTGAATGCAAAATTTCGGAAGCGATTCACCCGGATCATTACAAGAAAGGCTTTCATTCGTCAGCAACCGTTGGCACCTTCGGGGCAGCAACAGCGGCTGCGAAGTTGCTTAAATTAGATAAAACACAAACCGCTCATATGCTTGCTATTGCGGCCAGTTCTGCTTCCGGTATTCGGGTTAATTTTGGCAGCATGACCAAACCCCTGCATGTTGGCCGAGCTGCCCAAAACGGCATCGTTGCCAGTGAATTGGCAGCGCATGGTTTTACGGGAGGGGATAAAGCGCTTGATCCGCCCTGGGGATTTTTCCAAACCTTTAGTCATGGTGGCGGTTTCGATGCCGATCGCATTATTGGTAAGTTAGGTAATCCAATGACGATAGTGTCACCAGGTGTCTCAATTAAGCCATATCCCTGTGGTGTGCTGGGTCACCCAACCATGGATGCCATGCGCAAGCTTGTTATCGATAATGATGTTTCGGCTGATGACATCGTGGCAATCCGTGTACGTGCCGGTTCTAATATTTTAAATCCTTTACGATATCCTATTGCCAATAATGAACTTGAGGCAAAATTTTGCCCGGCTTTTATGGTGAGTGCGATAGCCTTGCGGCGTAAAGCCGGTATTCATGAATTTAATGATGAGTTCGTCCGTAGTGAACCGGTTCAAGCGCTGATGATAAAAGTGAAATGCGTGCTGGACCCTGAGATTGAAGCCCAGGGCTGGGAAAAGATACGAAGTACGGTTGAGGTTGATCTATCTGATGGTCGAACTCTGGTACAAAAAGCTGATGAGCGTTATCGAGGTGGACCGGATTTACCTTTTACTCGAGAAGACCTGATGGAAAAATTCACTGACTGTGCAGCATTGGTGCTAAGTGCAGAGCAAATTACCCGGGTTTTTACCTCGGTAGAGTCGCTGGATGAGTGTGATGATATCAATATGCTCGTCAATAGTTTGCTGCCGAGTTCGAAAGGTTCGGTCTGATGAGTCTTGCCTGGTTATCCATTGCTGCCCTGATACTTGCCGTAACCCTTAGTTGTACTACCACCGTCAATATCGGCATTCTCTCAATGTCACTGGCACTTATCATCGGAGTGTTTTTTGGTGATATGTCGCCGTCGATGGTCCTTGATGGATTTCCTACAGGCTTATTCACTACCTTGTTAGGAGTGACTTTATTGTTTTCCATCGCAGAATGTAATGGCACCTTATCTCGGGTTACCGGGCGTGCAGTTAGTCTGTGTCGTGGTCATGCCGGTATTTTACCGATCATGTTTTTTATGGTCGGCTTTGCTATCGCCACGATTGGCGCCGGGGCAACTCCGGCCAGCGCGCTACTGGCGCCACCAGCAATGGCTGTGGCTGCTCGAGCAAAAATTCCGCCTTTTTTAATGGCTATTATGGCTGGGAATGGCGTGCTGGCAGGCACACTTTCACCTTTTTCGCCAACTGGCATTGTTGCTCATGGAGTGATGGAGCAAATTGGTTTGGGCGGTGTTGAGTGGTATACCTTTGCCTTTAATGCTTTTACTCATGCGTTGGTTGGTTTTGGTGGTTTCTTTATATTTGGAGGCTGGAAGCTTTTCCAACGCTCTGCCGCTGATCTTAATCAAGCTGATAGTCAGGCAATACTCCATTTTGAACCCCTGGAAAAACAGCATTGGATAACCATAGTCGGCATTATCATGCTAATTATCCTGGTTGCTGGATTTTCTTATGATGTAGGGATGGTGGCGCTGATTATTGCAACGGTGTTAGTGCTATCGCGCACGGTTGATGAAGCGGAGGCGATTAAAAACATACCCTGGAAGGTCATTTTAATGGTGAGTGGCGTGACAGTGTTAATTAGATTGCTGCAGGAAACAGAAGGTCTGGATTTGATTACTGCAGGCATTGCCAATATTGCGACAACTGGCACCATTAATCCCATAGTGGCTTTTGCCTGTGGATTGATCTCTGTCTATAGCAGTACTTCCGGCGTGGTGTTACCTGCGTTTTTGCCCATGGTGCCATCTTTGGCTGAGCAGCTGGGAAATATAGATCCCCTGAATATCGCCTGGTCAATGAACGTCAGCGCCAGTCTGGTGGACTTGTCCTCTTTATCAACTGTGGGTGCACTTTATATTGCCAGTGCTGGTCATGATGTTGATGCCCGCAAGTTTTTTAACGCCTTACTGGCCTGGGGTATGTCGATGTCTATAGTGGGTGCGATTTTAAGTAAGCTAATGTTTGGCTAGTACCCAAACGCCAGCTCAAGGATTTAGCACTCGCTGTGGTTGTCCATTCTGCCAGGCTTGGATGTTTTCAATCGCCTGGGCATAGGCCTTCTCATACAGTTCCTTCACCACATAACCGGTGTGGCCGGTCAAAATGGCGTTATCCAGCTTACGGATAGGGTGGTCAATTGGTAAAGGTTCGACCTCGTAAACGTCAATAGCTGCTCCTGCAATTTGCTTGTTTTTTAATACGTTCAGCAAGGCCTCTTCATCAACGATTGGTCCACGTGCCGTGTTCACCAGGTAAGCTTCAGGTTTCATCAAAGCTAATTCCTGTTCTCCTACTATACCGCGTGTACGATCACTCAAAAGCAGATGAATGCTCAGGATGTCTGCCTGCCGAAACAGTTGGTGTTTATCGACCCAGGTAACCTGATGTTCAGCAGCTTTCTCCGCAGTGAGATTTTGACTCCAGGCAATCACATTCATGCCAAAAGCCTGGCCGATGCGGGCTACTTCTTTGCCCAGTCTTCCCAGACCAAGAATAGCCAGTGTTTTGCCTTTGAGCCCTATGCTGGTGCTAGCTTGCCAGCCGCCATTATGCAGCAGAGCATTATCCTGAGTGATATTCTTGCTTAGGGCTAAAATCAAGGCCCAGGCATGCTCATAGGTTGAATGAGAAATCATGTCTGTACCGCAGACGTCGATGTTATTTTTTCTGGCGTATTCCATATCAATAGCCAGATTTCGCATGCCGGTGGTCACCAGTAATTTCAGATTGGGTAGCTTTGCCAAGAGGCTTGCTGGAAAGGGTGTACGCTCGCGCATTGCCACAATCACATCAAAAGGCAGGAGTGTTTCGACCAGTGAATGTTGATCAGCGATATATTGTGTAAAGGTGATTACTTCTGTTTCTGCGAGCTTACTCCAGGGAGCTGATCGTAAGGCAGCTTCCTGATAGTCATCCAGTATTGCGACTTTTAGCATGTCTATAAGGTCAGTATTTTTAGGGATGCGGTATGATAATCAATTGTTGGAGAGTATTAAACTAATAGTCTCTTTTTACTTTTATCGCTGACTGTGTCTAATGAACCTTTTAGCAGGCTAATGCTCAGTTTTTTATTATTGGCTGGTGATTAAAATACATTTTTAATTAGTTGAAAAATTAAATGCTTAATTATGGATTAATTTATGGACATATCTGGGTTTTGAATTCCAGTATGAGTTGAATTATGAATTGCAGAGAGTTAACTTGGTGGCACCTATATTTCGTTTGAGAGCATATGCTATGAAAAAATTGAACACTTTCGCACTAATCGTAATGACCTCTGTCGCAGCGGGGTTGAATGCACAGACATCGGATAGATCACTTCCGGCTGATATTGACCCATTGTCCTATTCGCGATTACCGCTTATTTATAAAGACTCACTAGATGCTGAAGGACAACGCATCTTTGAAGTGATTAATGGCACCGAAGCCACTCAGGCCAGATTTGGGCCGCCGAATAATTCCATGTATAGCCTAGAGCCGTCTGAACCCTATGATGTTATGAACCAATTGCTTCGCAGAGCCAGTGTTGGACCGCAGTTTTTTGAGATCAGCACTCTGGTTCCAGCACGTGAGTTTAACCAGCAATATGAGTGGACTGCGCATGAACTCGCTGCTCAACGGGTTGGGGTCGACCAGTCAATAATTGATGTTATTAAATATAATCGGCCGGTATCCGGTTTGCCAGAAAGAGAGGCGGCCGTTATAGAATATGGCAGGGCAATGTTGCGTGGCGATCACCAGATATCCTCTGAGATGTTTGCTAATATGGTTCGCTTGTTTGGTCGTCAGGGCACTGTTGAAATCACCATGATAATGGGTGACTATACAATGACCGCAATGTTATTGAATGCAGTAGACCAACATTTAACCCCTGATCGTGGTGAGCCTTTATTACCAATGCCCTAGTGTTACTCTAGTTACAAGCAAGATCGGTTAAGCAGCATATTGTTTACATTAAAAAACCCGCTTTATTGCGGGTTTTTTATGGTAAAAGAAAAAATCAAGAGAGGGAGGTAAGACATTATTAACATTTTCTTTATTTGCAAAATTAATTATTTAAGGCTTATGATGTGACCATGTTCAGATTAAAGATTCAAAACATCATCGCCCTGACATTATTCGTGTTTGTCGGCCAGACTGTTGCTATGCCTCTGATGAATTGCTGCATGGAAAACGAAAATACCAAGCCCGAATCTCATGAGATGGCTAAGCATCATGCTATGCATGCAATAGATATGCCTGCCAATAATGATTCAGATATGACTGTTACCAACGCTATGCATCAACATAGTGATGAGGTCAATTGCAATCATCAATGTGATATTTGTTTGGGAACTGTATTATTGGAAGAGTTTGCAGCTATCAGTTCTCAAACCGCTTCGGCTCAGCTTGATGAGACTTATCACTTCTACTTGCCCGCATCTTCTACTGATAATCCTTTTAGGCCACCCATATTTGCCTGACACAGGATTAGTGCGCCTGCGGATGGGGTAAAACCAGTATTCTGGCATTCTGCTAGTCATTTATATTTGGTATTTCAGCATAATTCATTATTTAGCCTGATAAATTGTGCAGCATTTTTCAGTGCGGATTTATGTAATTAAAACAAGGTAAGAAGGAACATGAAAAAAAAACAAAGTCATAAAAGCCGGCTTTTTCAACGAGGCTATTCAAGACGCAAATTTGTTACTGGAGCAGCAGCCGGTGCTGCACTATTGAGTCTGAATAGCAGTTCTCTTTTGGCACAAAGCTCAACAGAACAGACACCAGACATATTAAGTGGAAAAGAGTTTGATTTAAGCCTCGACTACAGGGCGGTGAATTACACCGGTCAGGAAAGCCTGGCTACCGCCATCAATGGCAGTGTTCCAGGGCCAATATTACGCTGGCGTGAAGGTGATGAGATCACTTTACGAGTGACTAACAATCTTGCTGAAGACAGTTCTTTGCACTGGCATGGCATTATTTTGCCGGCGAATATGGATGGGGTGCCAGGTATGAGTTTTGACGGCATCAAACCAGGCGAGACCTTTGAATATCAATTCCTCGCTAATCAAAGCGGCACTTACTGGTATCACAGTCATTCCGGATATCAAGAGCAAACGGGCATGTATGGCGCCATCGTGATCGATCCGAAAGAGTCAGATCCGGTGGTTTTTGATCGTGAATATGTCGTTCTGTTGTCTGACTGGAGCGACACTTCTCCAGAGAGAATCTATGCCAAACTCATGAAAATGAGTCATTACTATAATTTTGATCAGCGAACTGCTGGCGATCTGTTTGGTGAAGTTCGCGATAAAC
>JAURLP010000029.1 GCA_030831165.1 Gammaproteobacteria bacterium
CATCCTGGTAGACATTTTGAGTCCCTTGACAGTGAACTAGATAGCTGAGAAAGTAAGAAACAAGCGGGGTTACACTGCTGGTTGGTTCCTAGGTAAGGACTGTTTTACCCTCCGTCCGCACCAAATTAGGAAATAGCGAAGACCAAAATAGTCTGCCATCCCGCATAAATACTAGTAAATACCACTATTCAAAGACTATTAGCATCTACTAAAGCCTTGGCACATCAGAAAATTAATGTAACATTGAATGTAACATCTAAATTATCTAAACTAATTTAAATATCTATATATCATATAGTTATATAAAATATATGAGTCTCTCCGTCCGCACTATATTAAAAATGCCTTCTCTTATTTTTTCCATTAAAACTGCTGTTTCCCCCTTCATACACCTATAAAAAAATAAGGAAGCAGAGCTGTTATTAATTATTTATCTGTTGATTTGCTAAGCCAGCGCTTTATTTTTTGACTAATTCTGTAATGCTTTTTCTGATTCAAAAAAAACTGACCCGGCAAATGCCGGGTCAGTTTCTTTTTTTTAAGGAAGAAATTACTTTTAATAGCTTCAACCTTCAAGTGGAGATATTAAAACTCCATATTAACCTGGATGCCAGCCTCGCGAGGTCGTGCAACAACACCTTGGTCAACACCGCCCAGGAAAGCGCCAAAACCACCTTGCTGATACCACTGATCACCCATGTTTCTACCCCATATTGCAAAACTCCAATCTGAGTTAACCGGTTGATAGGTCATACGACCACTCAAAAGACCATATTGAGGCTGAACTTTCTGCAGTCGAATATCTTGAATCGTCACATACTTATTGGTCCAACCATAATCAAGTCGATAGGTTAGACTAGAACCATTTTCCTGATTCCAGACATACTGTCCACCTACTGACGCTTGGAAGTCAGGCGCAAAAGCAAAATTTGAATCTAGCCCAATAGTAGTTGCTTGCCCAACGTTAGTATAGGCCGTATCTAACCAACCAGCGGCGAGATTAAAGGTAAGATTATCAGTAGCTGTCCAAAGTGCATCAAATTCAAACCCAGACATTTCAGCTTCACCAGCATTTTGCTGTGTGATTTGGCCGGGTACCAGTGCTTCACCCACCTGGATGTCTTCCCAAGTTCCATCAAAATATGATGCATTTAATCTCAGGTTGTTATCAAACAACATTGAGCGCACACCAAATTCAACCTGGATAAGCTTCTCTCCGGTGTAAGAAGTAAACACACCATTAACAGGGTTAGTATTTACACCACCACCGTTAAAACCTTCAGAGTAAGTACCATAGAACATGATATCGTCAGAAAGGTCATATGCCAGAGACACACGTGGGGTAAAAGCATAAAAATTGGCCTTGCTATCTGAGGACTGTGCTCCTTTTGTGAAGGAATAGGCAGTATTAGGCCAGGTAGGTAATGCATCAGCAGCATTCCATGCACCACCAGCGAAATCTTCTTCTGAGTAGCGTCCACCGACAGTAAGGATCAAGTCATCAGTAATATCATAGTTAAGTTCGAAAAAGAGAGAGGTATCTTCTCTTTCTTCTTCAGTGATTTGGTTTCTCTGACTAAATGGCTGACCTGCAAGCGCTCCACCAGGGTAAACCAAGGGCACTAAAGTGCCAGTCGCATCAGCAACAGGCATAAACTGCCAATCAAAACGACGGGTTCTAGTCTCAACGCTGTTGGCATAGAAACCAAGTACCCAATCAAGCCTATCACCATCACTAATCAGTTGTATTTCCTGACTCCACTCATCGACTCTATTGCCGGTGAAAATTTCGAAAAACTGATATTCAGTTGCATCCAGATCTGCCAAGGCATCACTATCATACTCTCTGCTACCGCTAATCGATCTTAATGACAAGGTGTCACTAATATTCCAGTCAATAGTCATATTCATAGATGTTGCATCTAAATCCCAACCAGGTCCGGAAAAAGTTGAGGTATTTCGATACTCTTCCCGTCCACCGAAAGCCTGCGTTGCATCAGTAAAATTGACGCCTGGGATAGCCTGCATTTGTCGGGCAAAAGCTTGATTGTCATTGACATCATATAATACGTCAGCATTAGGGTGGTTTGGATTACTTTGGGTAGAGGTAATATCAAATCTAACATCAACGTCAGCACTGGCATGCCAAAGCATGTCGAGGCGAGTTACGGTATTATTTTCATCACCGTGTTGTATTTGCGCATTACCACTTTGAACATAACCGTCTTTTTGGCTATTAAAGTAAGTTAATTTGGTTAGAAAGTTTGGCGTTATTGGCACATCAACATTTGCGGTTATCTGTCTTTGGTTGAAGTTACCAACATTGAGGCGAATTCTTGCACCCATCTGTTCTGCTGGAGCTACTGAAACAAAACTGATGGCTCCACCCATGGCATTTTTACCAAATAATGTTCCCTGTGGGCCTTTTAAGACCTCAATACGCTGTAATTCAACAATACTTGCAAGTGAGCCGTTAACACCTGTTTGTGCGACACCGTCCAAATAACGAGCTACCCCAGGAATACCACGCATAGTGAATTCACCACTTGTTGGGCCGGTAGTACCACCACCACGAATCATTACATTGGGTAATAAAAGGTCTAAATTTTCAACATTTTCGACATTTCTATCTTGCAGGTCTTCCGCACTGAAAGCAGTGATAGTGATTGGAACATCCTGAAGTGCCTGCTCTCTTCTTTGAGCAGTAACCACTATTTCTTCAATACCTTGAGCAAATGAAGTACTACTCAATAAGCCTGGCGTTAACGAAACGATAGCCGCAATCGGCCATGCTAATTTCGAGATTTTTCCCGGATGATTTTTAAATTTTTGCATTTATTTCCCCTTTCTCTTCTTTATTTTAAGTAATAGAAATTGTTAATTTGATTTAAATTAACCAAGCTACGGGGTGCAATATACAGGCTATTTGTACATTTTTGCAGTATTAATTGGGCCTTTTGCACATTTTCTGCACATTTTCTGTCAGCAAAAATTAAATGGAATATCGGATTTATTTAAACCCTTTAAATTAGAAGTTTAAAATATCACATTTAAGTAAAGTAACTAGAACCTGAAGTTTTTGGAATACTTCAGAACCAATTCAGAATCTCTGGCATTCATCCCGTTGAATACACCATCTGAATCAAAGTTATAATTAACCACCAGATAGAAATTCTCACCTGCCTGGGGATTCCAGTTTAGTCTGCTGTTCAGCCCCACCGAGGATGACAAGTTGTCATACTGCATCAGATTGATCCAGGACCAGGAAGAGTTGAAAGCAAAAGTGGTATTAAGCCTAACAAGACGAGTGGCAAACTGACCTTGGGGCAGTTCAACATCCGTATAACGATAACTAAAGTTTGCTGAAAAACGAGGATCCGGTTGCCAGCCTAAACCAAGGCCAATCTCTCGCTGATCGCCGTTGTAAAATTCACCCTGTTTGTAACTTATATTGGGTATAAAGGTCCTGAATTCAGAACTTTCCAAACCAAATTCGGCGCTTTTAAAAGAATATTTACCCGCAGGTATAACAATACCAGGACTGATTTCAAAATCTGCAACTAGGCCTTCACGCTCTCGTTGCACATCCAGATAAAGACGATCCGCCTGATGGCTATTGAGGCTGAACAAACGCGAAGAAAGTTCTTCGCTTTGCATATCACCATTATCGATACGCCGAGTATGGTTATATCTGATCCTGCCAAAGTAGTAACGTAATAGCGGGTTGTCACTGACAAAGTAACGGCCTTGAAGCTCTGAACTGAATTGTTCTATACCGCGACGGTTAGCAAAACCCAATGCAGGATTGTAATCCTCGCCGATATAGTTGTAACCAAGGGTGCCACTGAAGCCGGTATTCTCAGTTGCAAGATCCAGGTTAGCACTATAAGCCTTATCATCTCCATTTAAGCCATACGTATCACTTTGCTGATACCACAAATCGCCTGTCAAAGTATGACTACTTGCAAAACGGGTATTTCGATATCTGAAATCCACTCCAGCCAGAGTATTATCATTGAGGCTATTAGGATCGCCTTGCGTAAAAATCACACCGATACGGGATTCTTCCAAGATGTTTTGTGTCATTCTCCCAACAAAAAGTGGAGCATCCTCCACGCCAATTCTTTCTTCTTGTTGAACCAGCAAGGCTCCCACACTCAAGTCACCTACACGGCCGGCCAGCTTGCCCCCAACATCAATATCCACTGGTTGCCCGCTTCTGGCATCAAGACCAATGCGTCGAGAATAGAATGGGGTGCCGTTATTGTTCCCACCACCGCCAAAACTGAAAATTTCGGAATCCTGCAAAAAGAAATCGCGCTTTTCTGGAAAAAATAATGAGAAGCGTGTCAGGTTAACCTGACGATCATCAACCTCTGTAGCCGAAAAATCAGTGTTCAATGTCAATGCCCCGGTAAGATTGGGTGTGAATTTATAAAAAACATCCAGCGAGGGGTCAAAACGTGAATCCGTGGTGCTATTAACATGATCTTCTGCGTTGGCTACCGTTACTGAGGGCACGATATCAAGACCCAGTCCTTGTTGTAGTCCACTCATCCCAACAATTTGACCTCCAGTGGAAGGGTCAATGGCCCGATTGAATGAAGACCAAGCCAGCCTTTCATTGGTGCGGGCAATTTCGCGTTCAAGGTTGAAGCCCCAGATATTAGTGTTAGGATCAAAATTCATGGTAGTAAAAGGAATTGCAATTTCCGTTGTCCAACCCAAATCGTCAGTTTGTGAGTCCACCAACCAGATTCCTGTCCAGTCAAAATTCGAGCTGGTTGGGCTTTCGAATACTGCATCATCCCGAATTGCATTGGGATTGGTGACAAAACGAAAGGCCGTTCTGCTGTTATTAAAAGTGTCCAAAATAACATGCACATTATCATCGAAACGAACTGACTGACCTTGAATCATGGTACGGGCAATGATCTCGTCAGGCTCGGTATCAAATAAGCGGGCTGCCACATAAAAATAATTATCATCATAAGTGACATAAAAAATACTTTCCTGGGAAGGCGTGCCATGGTCGACAGGATTAACTTGATGAAAATCCGTAATTACAGTTGCTTGCTGCCAGATTTCATCATCCAGCACTCCATCAATAACTGGTGTCAATGTGGTCCGACGAATATCAGCTGATTTCCTGATAAAGGAAGCTTGGCTATCTGCCGCTGAATTAGTTGTAGAGCTTTGTCCATAAACCAAAGCCGGTAACAAACCAAGCAAGACCAGAACAAATAACAAATGTTTTTTTGAGCACTTCATACTTGCCGTTGATTCCCGATTGTTAAAAGGAGTTTATTGTATTAAAAAATATCGAGTCTAACTTACCTTTTTTTACCTGGTTTTTCTTTGTGCCATATCAGACATTGGTTATTTGCGGGCATAAGTCTATCTTCTATTAATTTAAAGCCATTATCTGTTGCAAGTTGATTAATTTTTTCAAAATCACGTATTCCACTTAAAGGATCGCGATCCTTTAACCAGAGGTCAAACCCTGCATTACTGTCACTGGTGAAATTACCACGGTACTTAAAAGGTCCATAGACACATAAAGTGCCGCCAGTTTTTAATACCTCCCCAGCCCCTCTAAAAAAGTCGGCATTAAAGGCTTCTGGCATGATATGCAGACAATTAGCGCTGAACAAACCATCAAGATTATTAAATGACCATTCTTGCTGGGTAACATCCAGTATTACAGGGAAAGCCAGGTTCGGACACTCCTCTCCGGCCAGACCAGCCTTCAGGGTGTCCATATTTTCTGGAATTTCACAGGGTATCCAACTTATTAGAGGTAACTGCTCACAAAAGTACAGAGCGTGTTGTGCGGTGCCACTGCCTATTTCAATTATGCAGTCTCCAGCGTTGAAATAAGTTTTTATAACATCAAGAATTGGCTGCTTATTATTTTCACAAGCCTGACTAAAGGGTTTATCAAAATTACTGATGACAATTAACTCTAGAAAGCAGCTTCAGCTGCTACTCGCGATTCCAACTCATTAAGACTTTGCTGAAGGGCATTGATAGTCTGGTTTAAATTTAAGCGATACAGGTTAATTGATTCGATATCCTGTTCATTGATATATACCCTGTCAGCAAGACCTGAATCTTCCGTTGCCATGGAGGATTTCAGCACCTCCAGATCATTGCTAATACTTGCCAGCTGTTGAGACAGATTCAGATTATTTAATGCCACAACACTACCGTTTAGGGCATTGATTTGGTTCCGGATAGTTTCAATAATTTGATTATTTTGATCAAGACTGGCAGCTTGTTGATTAATCATGCTGGCCTGATTGGCAACAGCCGTTTCAATTTCGGTAATATTTCCTGACTGACCGTTCAGTGTCGCATTAATTGCACCGACATCTGAGCGTAATGCATTGCGTGCTGCCCACAATTTATCAATTTCAGAAAAGTTGAAATCGACTCTTTCCAACAAGCTTAAGGATGACTGTTCCGTCGCTTCATCAACAAGATTCAAACGGTTTTCCAATTGGCTGATGCGATTATTAGATTGGTCCAGTGCGTCTTGTGTCTGTAAGCCTTGATCATAAAAATAGTATGCTCCTCCAGCACTGGCCAATAAACCAATGGTCAATACCGTTAGTAGGGCTTTTACTGCCCCACTAGTACCCCCTTTTAGCACGCTTGTTTGATTGCCTCCACCGGAAGACATGGAATTACCACGCTTCTTTTTACGATGCGTTACCAACTCGTCCCTTTCGGGGACAATTGAAAAGTTGTCATAATCTCTTTCTTCAGTACTCATGCCGGTTATTATATTTACTTTGTTGTGAAAAGTATAAATTCGTTTATAGATTAGTGCTATTAAGCTGTTTTTTAACTGTTTTTTACTTCCGATAAAACAAAATCAGCGCTTTTACCAAAGATGGCGGGATATCACTTGGAATAAATTGGATAAAAACGATGCTTTATTCTTTTACAAGCTTCTAGAGGGAATTAATAATGATTAAAGGTTAAGGCTTCAAGCCACTCGGATATAGAAGAAAAATTTCTACTGATAAACAATAAGTTAAAATCTTGAGGGAGCATAATAATCACACCTTAATCAAGGAAAAACGATTTTATGAACAGAGCTTAGATAAAACCAGGTTATCCGATGGAAAATTATTTTAACGAAAAAAATATAAACACAATAGCTCCGCTCAAAAAAAAGCCCCGTAATAACGGGGCTTTTTTAAAGCAAGGCTTAATTTACATCATACCGCCCATGCCACCCATACCGCCCATATCAGGCATTGGCGCAGCAGGTTTTTCTTCTGGAAGTTCAGCTACCATCGCTTCGGTGGTAATCATTAATCCAGCAACAGAGCCTGCAGCTTGCAAGGCTGAACGGGTCACTTTAGTTGGGTCAAGAATACCCATTTCCAGCATGTCTCCGTATTCACCAGTGGCTGCGTTATAGCCTTTATTACCTTTCAGTGAGCGCACTTTATCCAGCACTACTGCACCATCATCGCCAGAGTTAGAGGCAATCTGACGTAAAGGCATGGTCAAGGCACGTTGCAGAATATTCAGACCAACATTCTGATCTTCATTATCTCCTTTCAGGCCAATAATTTTCTGTAAGGCACGAACCAGAGCAACACCACCACCTGGCACCACGCCTTCTTCAACAGCTGCACGAGTCGCATGCAGGGCATCTTCTACACGAGCTTTTTTCTCTTTCATTTCAATTTCAGTACCAGCGCCTACTTTAATGACGGCAACACCACCAGCAAGTTTAGCAACACGTTCCTGAAGTTTTTCACGATCATAGTCAGAAGATGTTTCTTCTATCTGTGCTCTGATTTGAGCAACACGAGCCTGAATAGCTGAAGCTTCTCCTGCTCCATCAATAATTGTTGTATTGTCTTTAGAAAGGATGACGCGCTTGGCAGAACCTAAATCTTCTACTGTAGCTCCCTCAAGGTTTAAGCCCACTTCTTCAGCAATCACCGTGCCGCCAGTTAAGGTGCTGATGTCAGCCAACATGGCTTTACGACGGTCACCAAAACCAGGAGCTTTAACAGCAGCAACTTTCACAATACCGCGCATGTTATTTACGACCAAAGTAGCCAAAGCTTCACCTTCTACATCTTCAGCGATGACCAACAAAGGTCGACCAGACTTGGCGACGCCTTCAAGTAGTGGCAACATTTCACGAATGTTGGAAACTTTTTTCTCAACCAAAAGAATCAATGGGTCTTCCAGTTCAACAGTCATATTGTCCTGATTATTGACAAAATAAGGTGATAGGTAACCACGATCAAACTGCATACCTTCAACTACATCCAACTCATTTTGAAGGCCAGAACCATCCTCAACAGTGATAACACCTTCTTTACCGACTTTTTCCATGGCATCAGCAATAATGTCACCAACTGTGGTATCAGAGTTAGCAGAAATACTACCAACCTGAGCTATTGCTTTAGTTTCAGTACAAGGCTGAGACATTTCACCAAGTGCTTCAACAACCGCCGCAACGCCTTTGTCGATACCGCGTTTTAGATCCATTGGGTTCATACCGGCAGCGACAGACTTCAAACCTTCATTCAGGATTGCCTGAGCTAACACAGTCGCCGTAGTTGTTCCGTCTCCAGCAAGGTCTGAAGTTTGTGAAGCAACTTCTTTAACCATCTGCGCACCCATGTTTTCAAACTTGTCTTTCAGCTCTATTTCTTTCGCTACAGATACACCGTCTTTAGTGACAGTCGGGGCACCATAGGATTTATCCAGTACCACGTTGCGACCTTTCGGTCCCAAAGTTACTTTAACGGCATCTGCCAGTAAGTTAACGCCCTTTAACATTCGTTGGCGGGCTTTATCTCCAAATAACACTTCTTTAGCCATTGTCTTAGTTCCTATTATTTAATCTGTTAATAAATTAATACTTAAAATTCTTGTGAATTAGTCTTCTATAACACCAAAGATTTCACTTTCATTAAGGATAAGTAACTCTTCATCCCCAAGCTTGATTGTGTTGCTAGCATATTTACCAAAAATCACTTTATCCCCTGCTTTCAGATCAACTGGTCGAACATCTCCATTATCTAAAAGGCGACCTGGGCCTACCGCCACAACCTCTCCTTGAGATGGTTTTTCAGTAGCAGAGCCTGGAAGGACGATACCGCCAGCTGTTGTCGTTTCTTCTTCTTGACGTCGTACGACGACTCGGTCTTGTAAAGGACGAATTTTCATAGTTTGTATTCTCCAAAACTATCTGGTGTTTATAATACGTTGAATGGCCATTGATTCATAGCGCCAATTGGCCGTAAACCTAAACAAATCAACTACTTAGTGTAAGCTCATGCCCCGCAAGAGTGATTTGAATCACATAAATGGGGTTAGATGGCGGGATTTCAATAGGAAAATATAATTATTTTTGTTTTTATTACTGATCTAGTCTTTATCTAGCCTGTTTTGGTCATTGTCAGGACCAACATCTTTCTCATACTCGCCTTCAAAAGTACTGCCATCACTAGCATTGCTGCCAGATTGGCGGGTATAAAAAAATTGCCGCTGGGTACCCGATTGAAATATTGTCATTTTACCAGAATTGATTAAGTTCCTCACAATGTAACGCCTCATAGGGCCAATCAAAAACATGAAGCCCAGTGTGTCTGTAATAAAGCCAGGGGTTAGCAGAAATGCTCCACCCACTGCCAAAAACAAACCTTCTATTATTTCCTGAGCGGGCAATTCACCGCTGTCGATACGCTGGTTCGCTCTTGTAAAGGTTGATAAGCCCTGTTGTTTTAATATTTGAATGCCTATGACTGCGGTTAGTACGACCAGTCCCAGTGTAGACCAGGCACCGATATGTTCCGCTACTTCAAACAGCAAAAGCATTTCGGCAATCGGAATAAAAATAAAAACTAAGAGTGTAAAACGCAAATTTGTAGCCTATTGGATTAACTACAACCTATTATGGGGACTCTTGCTGTAAGATAAAGTCCTAACACAAAAAAAATCAAAGCTCTTAAGCTGCTATGGCAAAAGTATCTCCCACCTTAAATGATTTATTTAAACAACTGGGTCTTCCTGACTCAGATGATGAAATACAAGCTTTTATAAATGCCTATCAGCCTAGAGCAGAAACAATGAAATTGCACGAGGCTCCCAACTGGACAGCAGCTCAGTCAGCTCTTCTTGAAGAAATTATTAACGAAGATGGGAACTGGTCTTATTTGGCAGATCATCTTGATGTTTTATTAAGAAAATAATTTCAAAACATTTAAGATATCCGGCGTTATGAGTAGAACACATGGTTTAGTAAAATAAACAAGCTTCAATCACGAAAATTGTTGAACTGCAGGGGCAAACCCCAATCACCTTCTCGCAAAACCGCCATAACACTTTGCAGATCATCACGCTTTTTACCAGTCACCCTAAGTTTTTCACCCTGAATAGCCACTTGTACTTTCATCTTAAGATCTTTGACTTTTTTGACTATCTTTCGAGCGGTTTCTGACTCTATGCCTTGTTGAATAGTCGCCTTTAAAATAGCTCTTTGACCTGACAACTCGACTTCACCAAGTTTCAAAGCGGCTAAATCGAGCTTACGGCTAGCCATTTTATTACGCAGAATTTCAAGCATCTGCTGCGTTTGAAAATCCACTTCAGCTGTTAAAATAATTTCCGAATCTGTCAATTCGTAGGAAGCATCCACACCCTTAAAATCAAAGCGATTAGTCATCTCACGCTGAGCCTGATCTACAGCGTTAGTCATTTCATGCATGTCGACCTCAGAAACCACATCAAAAGTTGGCATTGAATCTTCCTCACTTAATTTTGTTAATAAAAATTATAAAGCAGACTTTATAAATATCTTAAAATGTTAGGGAGTAAATATGCTTAACGGAGTGAGCGTAGTCAAGACGAGAATATCACTTAATAAGGTCACTTAACTTTAAAGTAAGTGACCAACTTAAATTATGCTCTCAACGAAGTATTGGCAAGCGCAATAGTTAAGCTATAAGACCATTAAGCGTATATCACTGAGCAAGTCATTAAGATAACTACAAAACAAACCACCATCTACGCCATTCACTGCTCGATGATCATAGGACAACGAGAATGGGAGAATCTTGCGAGGTACAAATTCGTTATTGATCCAGACTGGTTTTATGGTGGTTTTGGAAACGCCCAGTATAGCCACTTCCGGGGCATTAACTATTGGAGTAAATCCTACACCCCCTAAATTCCCCAGACTTGAAACTGTAAAACAGCCCCCTTCCATCTCTTCCCTGGTTAGCTTACGATCTTTAGCTTTTTGACTGAGCTCGGTAATTTCAGCTGCAATTTGCCATACAGATTTCTTATCTGCATTGTTAACTACTGGCACTATCAAGCCTGCAGTCGTTGCAACAGCCACTCCGATATGAATATATTTTTTCTGGATTAATTTATTACCTGACGAATGTAAAGACACATTAAATTGCGGGAATTCAGTTAAAGCCTGTGCACAGGCTTTAACGATAAATGGCAGCGGTGATAATTTAATGCCTTTCTTTTCTGAAAGTGTTTTCTGAGCAGCTCGAAATTCTTCTAGATCCGTAACATCTGCTTCTTCAAATTGGGTCACATGCGGAACTGTTAACCAGTTTTGGGACATATTTCGAGAAGTCACCTGATGCAACTTACTCATAGCAACTTCTTCAATTTCACCAAATTGACTGAAATCGATGTCTTTAATCTGGGGTAATGCAAAAGTTGAACCTGCAGAGCTGACGGCAGCTCCACTTTGAAGCGCATTTTTCACAAAATCCTGTACATCTTCTTTGAGGATACGATTTTTGGTTCCCGTCCCCATAACCAAAGTTAAATCTACACCCATTTCACGAGCCAGTTTTCTGACTGCCGGACCTGCATAGACTTCTGAATTATCTTTAGGTTTCGCCGCATGTTGAGAACTTGATGCAGTTTGAGCGGAAGATGGAGCCGGGATACTTTTAGGCTTGCTTTGCGGTGTTTTATCATCGCCTGCTGTTGATTGAGTTTCTATTTTTGTTGCCGGGGAGGATTCTGCTTTGGCATTACCACCAGCTTCAACTTCTGCGCGCATTATTACAGCGCCAGTCGTCACTTTATCGCCAACTTTCACCATAATGTCAGTAATTTTACCGCTGAATGGCGCAGGCACGTCCATTGCGGCCTTGTCAGTTTCCAATGTAAGCAGACCCTGATCAGTACTGACTTCATCGCCAACTGCTACTAATAAATCAATGACTTCTACAGCATCGTCTGAACCTAAATCGGGTATAACAATATCTGTAACTGACTGTTCAGATTTTCCAGCCGGTTGTTCTTCTGCTTTTTCGGAGCCTACATTTTGCGCAGTGCTTGCTTGCTCTGTTTTTGACCCTAATTCAGCCAATGTTTCTTTGATATTTTCTTTAGAGTCTTTACCGGCGTCACTATCAGTATTTTGGCTGCCAACACTTTCTATAATAATAATCTCGTGACCTTGATTAACAGTATCACCAACCTTGACCAATACTTCTTTTACAACGCCAGCAGTGGTTGCCGGGATTTCCATGGCCGCTTTATCTGTTTCCAGAACTAACAAAGAGTCATTCTCCTGAATCTCATCTCCTGGAGAAACTAGAATTTCAATAACTTCAACATCTGCCGAATCACCTAAATCAGGAATTGTTATTTTTTTCAGGGACACAGATTTCTCCTACTTTCAATTCTTATACTAGAACCGGGTTACTTTTTTCCGGATCCAATTTTAATTTCTTAATCGCTTTGCTGACTTCAGAGGGTTCAATTTTACCTTCTTTTGCTAACTCATTAAGGGCCGCTATCACAACATAATTACGATCTACTTCAAAAAAGTGTCTAAGCCTTTGCCTGCTGTCGCTTCTTCCAAAACCATCAGTACCTAGCACCTTTAAAGGCGCAGGAACAAAAGGCCTGATTTGTTCACCATATAACTTGATGTAGTCAGTAGAAACCACAACCGGCCCATCTCGTTTGGATAAGCACTCTTCTAAATAAGAAACCTTTGGTTTTTCCTCAGGATGTAACATATTCCAGCGTTCTACTGCCCGACCATCCCTAGTTAATTCATTAAAGCTGGGCACACTCCAAACATCAACGCTGACTTTGTAATCTTTTCTTAAAACTTCAGCAGCCGCTCTAACTTCAAGCAGGATTGTTCCACTGCCGAGTAAGCGTACTCTTAAATTTTCTTTTGAAGTCACTTTATAGGTTTTGCTGTCACCATCTTCCAGCAAATACATACCTTTTTTAATGCCTTCTTCACAACCTTTGGGCATATCCGGCTGAACATAATTTTCATTCATCGTGGTGATGTAATAAAAAACATTTTCGTCGTTTTGATACATCCGACGCATGCCATCCTGAATAATGACTGCTAGTTCATAAGCATATGTAGGATCGTATGTCACACAATTGGGAATAGTGTTGGCCATAATATGACTGTGTCCATCCTGATGTTGCAGCCCTTCACCATTCAGTGTTGTTCTGCCTGCGGTGCCTCCCACCAGAAATCCTCTGGCTTGCAAATCACCAGCAGCCCAGCACAAATCACCGACTCTTTGAAAACCAAACATGGAGTAATAAATATAAAAAGGAATCAAAGGATAGTTGTGCACACTATAGGAAGTGGCTGCTGACAGCCATGAACTCATTGCCCCGGCTTCATTGATGCCTTCTTCCAAAATCTGGCCTTTTACATCTTCCCGGTAATACATGACCTGACCAGAATCAGCAGGATCATATAGCTGGCCTAATGCAGAGTAGATTCCAATTTGGCGGAACATTCCTTCCATACCAAATGTACGGGCTTCATCCGGCACAATAGGTACAATATTCTCACCAACTTTTTTGTCTTTTACTAAACCTGTTATTAGCCTGACGAAAGCCATGGTAGTCGAAATCTCACGCTCCCCTGTTCCAGTTGTAATGGCTTTAAATTCACTCAAATCAGGAGTTTCTAATTTTATACTCTTGGCTCTGCGTTGAGGAACAATACCACCCAGCGCTTCCCGACGTTTACGCATATATTGCATTTCCGGGCTGTTTTCATCCGGACGATAATAAGGAACCTCTTCTAGTTTGTCGTCGGGAATCGGAATGCCAAAACGGTCACGAAAATCTTTCAAGCTGTCGAGACTGAGCTTTTTAGCATTATGTGCAGGGTTTTGCCCTTCTACTGCTGAAAAGGCATAACCTTTTACAGTTTTGGCCAGAATAACTGTCGGGCGGTCGGTTGTATCGACAGCCTCTTTATAAGCCGCATATACCTTGAATGGGTCATGACCTCCACGATTGAGATTCATGATGTCATCATCACTAAGGTGTTCAACCATTTTTAATAATTCCGGGCTTTTCCCAAAAAAGTGCTCCCGGGTATATGCACCTCCACGGCTCTTGTAAGTTTGATATTCACCATCAACGACTTCATCCATTCGAGCCTGCAGGTGCCCTTCAGTATCTTTTTCCAATAGTGCGTCCCAATGCCTACCCCAGACAACCTTGATGACATTCCAGCCAGCCCCACGAAAAATCCCTTCCAGTTCCTGAATGATTTTGCCATTTCCTCGGACAGGCCCGTCCAGGCGCTGCAAGTTACAGTTAATGACAAAATTCAAATTACCCAGTTTTTCCCGACCAGCAACACTAATAGCGCCCAAAGATTCAGGCTCATCACATTCACCATCGCCCAAGAAGGCCCAAATCTGACGGTCACCCTGTTTGACTTGGCCTCGGTTATCCAGGTATTTCATGACGTGGGCCTGATAAATCGCCTGCAGCGGACCCAGCCCCATGGATACGGTCGGAAACTGCCAATAATCAGGCATTAAGTAGGGATGAGGATAGGAAGAAAGACCTTTCCCATCGACTTCCTGTCGAAAGTTGTCTAGCTGCTCTTCAGTTAATCGGCCTTCCAGAAAAGAACGTGAATAGGTACCAGGTGAAGAATGTCCTTGAAAGAAAACCAAATCAGCTTTTTGATTTTCTGTTTCACCTCGGAAAAAGTAGTTAAAACCAACATCATAGAGCGTAGCACTTGAAGCAAATGAAGATATGTGTCCCCCCAAATCCAATCCCAGCTTATTGGCTCGCATAACCATAGCCATAGCATTCCACCGCACAATACTTCGAATACTTCGCTCCATAAACATATCCCCAGGCATTTTTGCTTCAGCAGAAACAGGAATAGTATTTCTATAGGGGGTATTGAGGACATCCGGAGGCAGTGGCTCACCGGACTCAGTGGCTTTGTTAACCAGACATTTAAGTAAAAATTGTGCTCTTTCCAAGCCGTGATTTTTTATGACTGAAGCTATCGAATCTACCCATTCCTGAGTTTCTTGCTTGTCGATATCTTTAATAGTCTCTGACATAGGTTAATTCTCTTGTACTCGTTAGAAAAAAATATCTGTAGTAAAGCTACAATAGGGCGCAATTCTACTTAAATATTTAGCAAATTTCTAGTAAAGATCTTAATATATGTAGTAATACTACATATATTAAATACTTTTTATGGATTTTTAAATATTTTCTATATATATCAAGCAGATAGCTTTGTAGTGCAGCTAATCAACCCACCAATCCATCTCTATATCGCTGCCAATCGAAGAAAGGGCCTGGATCCGTTTTTCTATCCGGCGCTATATCCGAATGGCCTGTTATCCTATCCTCACTCATTGCAGGATAGGCATCTAACAAGGCGCGAGTTACAGCAATTAAAGCGCTATATTGAGCGTCTGTAAATTCTTCATAATCAGTTCCTTCCAATTCGATGCCAATTGAGAATTCATTGCATCTCTCACGACCTTGATAAACAGAAATTCCGGCATGCCAGGCCTGCATATTAAAAGGCACATATTGAACAATCTCTCCGTCTCTCCTTATGAGCAGATGTGAAGAAACCTGTAAGCCTTCCAATTCCTTGAAAAATTCATGCTCATTGCAATCCAGCTGATTGCAAAAAAGTTGATCAATATGAGAGCCTCCAAATTGGCCAGGGGGAAGACTGATGTTATGAATCACCAAAAGATCGATAAGCCTGTCTCCCCGTTCACTGCAGTTAGGAGAGTCTAGTTGTCGCGCATTATCCAGGCGATGGCCAATAATTTTCATAGCGCTGTTATACCATAAAAGGGCTAAGCTATAATGGTTAGCATATATTAAAACGAGATCACCATGACCAATAACATTTTTCTAGAAGACCTCGAAACAAATGTTCGCAATGCCTTACAAGAGGATATCGGAAGTGGAGACATTAGCGCTTCCCTCATTCCTTCAGAGCAGAGAGCAGAAGCAAAGGTGATTTGCAGGGAAAGTGCCGTTATTTGCGGTCAGCACTGGGTCAATGAGGTCTTCAAACAGGTCGACCCCGGTATTGATGTCGTATGGGAACTTCTGGATGGCCAGCTTTGCCAAGCCAATGATTTAATATTCAAAGCCTATGGCTCTGCCAAAAACATCCTTAGTGCAGAACGTACTGCATTAAACTTTCTGCAAATATTGTCTGGCACAGCGACAGCGGCAAGACGTTATGCCAAACTCGTCGAACATACCGCCGTTAAAATTCTGGATACCAGAAAAACAATTCCCGGATTACGGCTGGCACAAAAATATGCTGTCACTCAAGGCCGCTGCTACAACCATCGTTTAGGGCTATACGATGCTTTCCTACTTAAAGAAAACCATATCAGCGCTTGTGGAGGAATTGCTGAGGCCATTGACTATGCACGTCGCTTCGATGCTGAAAAATCTGTTGAAGTCGAAGTGGAAACTCTCGAGCAACTTGAAATAGCTCTGCAAGCAAAAGCGGATACTGTAATGCTGGATAATTTTAATTTAGCCGATCTGAAAAAAGCAGTTGCCATAAATAAAGGGAGAGCTCTACTAGAGGCCTCAGGCGGTTATGATGATGAAAGTATTATTGCCGTAGCTGAAACCGGCGTTGATTACATATCAGTTGGCGCTCTAACCAAGCATTGCCGGGCAGTCGATTTTTCAATGCGTTTTGTCTGAACATAAACATAAGGCATTATCTTTTAGCAGCTTTTCCAGGTTCTCGATAACTTAGGATTGCGCTCACTGACACATTAGTCTGGCACTTTGATATGCAGTATATTAAGGCATAAAATACAGCAAACTAAGCTCTTCAAAAACTTGAACACTCAAGAATCTTCCTACAATCTCAATTTCAGACCTGATATCCAGGGACTCAGGGCATTAGCCATTTTCCTGGTCGTATTCTGTCATGCAGGCCTTCCGGGTTTTGCTGGCGGCTTTGTAGGTGTGGATATTTTCTTTGTTTTATCAGGGTATTTAATAAGCGGCTTGTTGATCAAAGAAGTTCATTTAAGTGATAAAGTAAACTTTCTACGCTTCTATTCCCGACGGCTCAAACGCTTATTGCCAGCCTTATTGACTGTCGTATTTACAACGTCTCTAACTGCTTACTTCATCCTGGCGCCCTTTGAACAAATTGAACAAGCGCAAACAGCTTTTTCCGTATCTATCTGGTTAAGTAATTTTTATTTTAGCTTTGCCGACTTGAATTATTTTGCACCGGTTGCTGATAGCAACCTTTTCCTGCACACATGGTCTTTAGCGGTAGAAGAACAGTTCTATCTGGTTTGGCCTTTGTTGTTATTCATTCTGCTGTTGAAAGTTCAACATGCTAGCAGCCAGGATCAAAGCCGCAACTTGCTTCACGGCTTAATTGGTATTTTCTTATTAAGTTTTGCTCTCTCAATATACTGGCTGGATAAAGCGCCTGTTCTGGCTTTTTACCTCATGCCCAGCCGTGCTTGGCAATTCGCTCTGGGTGGAATTACCTTTGTAATAAGCAGCGGTAAAAAATCATACTTAAGCGATACTAGACTTCTTAATCTGGCCGGCCTTATCGGGATAGGGCTAGTAGTTGCTACTTTATTTGTTATAGATGATGCATCACCCTACCCAGGGATTAAGGCCTTACTACCTTCTTTAGCTACTGCATTAATACTTATTTCTGGTCTGTCCAACAAACCAGCTATCTACACAAAACTTTTTTCATGGCGGTGGATGCAAAAAATTGGGGACCTTTCTTACTCCTGGTACTTATGGCACTGGCCTGTTCTGGTCTTAGGCAATATTGTCTTCCCACAAACTACATTTGTTCTACAGTTTTCCTTACTTCTACTTTCTTTAGTTCTTGCTCAGCTAAGCTATGTTTTCATAGAGACGCCTTTGCGCAATTTAGAGCTTTTTATTTTAAAGCCAGTTATTACTTTGAGCGCATCAATTACCGCCATGCTTATAGCTTTATTAATGGGGAATACATGGGGGGACACTGCTGAAAAAAACCTGATTACACCAGATCAACTTGACTACACCGGAGTTCGAAACAGTTTACCAGTAATATACAGGAATGGCTGTGATGATTGGTATTCTAACTCTCGAATTATACCTTGTAATTTCGGCGATGCTGAGGCCGATAAGACCGCCATTTTGATCGGTGATAGTGTAGGTGCGCAATGGTTCACAGCGCTTGCTGATTCATTTACCGAGTCTGGTTGGCGATTCATAATTTTTACGAAATCATCCTGCCCCATCGTTGATGAACCCATTTTCTATGATCGTATCGGCATGGTTTATGAAGTTTGCGAAGAATGGCGTGACAATGTTCTTGCTGGTATCAATCAATTTAATCCGGATCTGATATTTATCGGCAACTCAGCAGAGTATGACTATACACAAACGCAATGGAACGAAGGCACACAAAGAGTGCTTAGCCGTTTAGCTCCCGGGCTTGACCACCTGTTCATTATACCTGGCACACATAACTTACCTTTTGATGGCCCCGGCTGTCTGGCTCGACAAAATTGGCAACCAGAATTTCTGGAAGAATTTACAAATTGTACTTATCAGCCAGAAACCTATGCGTCCTCAGATATGCTGGCTGGCATTTCGATTGCGGCTAGTTCTTTTGAAAATGTTAGCTTGCTGGATTTAAATCCAATAGTCTGTCCAAACGGGATTTGCAGTGCAAAGGTAAATGATGAAATTGTTTATCGGGATAGTCAGCATTTGACAGACCAATTTGTGTCCAATCACCAAGAAGAAATAGAACAAATGATCAGGTCCATTTACCCTTTTTAACTCTTAAAGGGGTATTAAGGTATTCGTAAAAACTCAAGATTGATCGTTTATTAACTGCTCAATAATAGCCTGGTATCGAGCTGAAACTTTTTTCCAATCAAAGTAACTTGCACGTTGTAGTCCTTCTTCAGCCAGCGTATTCCTCAATTTCTCATCTCCAAGTAAACGATGAATTGCTTGGGCAAGTTCTGATGCTGAACCAGGCTCAAATAGCAGCCCATCTTTATCATGACTAATAACATCTTTTACTGCAGGTAATGCAGAAGCAATCACGGGGCAACCACAGGCCATCGCTTCCACACTTACCAGACCCAAACCTTCCTGATCCCCATCTCTAGAGATGATTGACGGCAAAACAAAGATGCTCGCTTGTTGATAATATGCTGGTAGATCTTTATTGCTGATAGCACCTAAAAAGCTAACCTGATCCTGTAACTGCTTTTGGGCGACCAGGCTTTTAAGATTTTCAGCTTCAGGGCCATCTCCAATAATCGTTAATTCGGGCAAGATATCTTTTGATCTCAGTTCCGCCATGGCTTCAATCAGAACAGGGATTCCTTTTTTTTCGACTAAACGGCCGACACACAATAATCCATTTCTAGCGGATTTCTGACGGCCATCTGGAGCGACAAATAAATCTGTAGTGTCCACTCCCATCGGTTGCACATCTACATCATTCCCTGTGAGTCCCAAGTTAATGCACTCATTAACCATGCCATGGCTCACGACCGTCAACCTGGCAGCTTTCCTCAATATCCAGCGTTTCACCGGGGCAAGGAATTTACTATTCAGAGCGTAGAGATCACCGCCATGAGAGGTTAGCAAGAATTTATATGAACTTAAGGCAACAACAAAACCTTGAGGAATTATCCAATGAGCATGAATGAGAGAAAACTGGTGCTTCCGCTGTAATCGCCTTATTGCCAACCACTGCCCGGCAACAAATAATGGCAGCAACAAGGCATATAGAGGTCGGCGCTTTATTTTCCTCAGCAAGCCTCCATCATAAGCCAGCACTTCCATAGTCTCTGGAGCATACCTGTAGCGATGTACATGTATTCCGTTGAACACTTCCTCCTCTTTAGAGCCTTCACAGTGCGGAGCTAGTATATGCACCTCATAGTCTTGTAATCCTTGGCATAGATAATAAATAAATGGAGGGTCCGTATCCCCGAGCCATCTGGGAAAGGTAGAAGTTGTAACAAGAATTTTTTTGTTCGGCATAAACTTATGACTTAAGAACAATTCAAGCTTGAAGCCACAATAAAAACGACAAGGGTATACATATTATTAATTACCTTCTTCTATGGGGGCAGTTAATCGAGAATTCCCAAATAACAAGGCAAGAGCTCCCAACAAAAAATCAAACATTAAGGTAATCAAACGATGCAGGACAGAAATTAAAATCGCCACATCAATACTCATCTGGGTGCTCAAAATTGCAACAATTACACCCTCTCGCACACCCAGCCCTGCTGGGGTAAAAAAAGCCAAAAATCCACTCAAATAGGAAATCACGGTTATCCAGATAAGAGCATATATGCTCCAGCCATTGGCGACATCAAAAGCCCCCATTAACAGATACAAAGTCAACGCTGAAATCACCCACATCAGCGCCATTAACGAAAAGACCACTTTATAACTTTGTCTAAAGCCAGTATGCATGAGTGTGACAGGCGGCTTTTTTAGCAGTTTAAAAGCGCTATTAACGACCAGTTCATCAAAACGAGCAATGAGGAGAATGGAAAACAGCCCAAGAACTAGCAACAGTAAGGCCAGCGTGTGGCTATTCTTGTCAATTAGCCAGGACAACAAGGCTACCAAAACCCCACTATGCACCAGAGCCAACTGCTCTACTATTGTTGCCTGAACCACCACTTTGCCATCTCCTGCCATTTTGTAGAGCGCAGAACCACGGGCAAGCACTCCAAGTACTTTTCCGGGGGTGTACTTACCGATTGAATTAATCCCAATCATAAGAGTTGCTTGCAAGAAACTAATTTGTGACAGCTCGTGTAATCGTAAATTGTATTGCCAGGCCCTGATAAAAACGATTATTACCAAAGCCTGGGAAAAAATTGCTGCTGACAACCATTGATAGGAAAGCACGTCGAATAATTGGCGATCAATTTCCAGAGAAAAAGCCCAATCTAGTGCCAGAAGAACAGAAAACAATATAAAAACGTACAAGGCTGGCCAAATCACGACTTGTAGCCGTGATTTTTTTAAATGTGTATTTTTTAGTTCAACCATTAATTTGTACCAGACAAGAATAATCAGATTGAAGCTTGTTCACGCTTGTTTTGGATTCAAGGAAGCGTAAATATAAAAATCAGCAAATGAGCCAGATCTGTCATCACCTTTATAGGGGTATTTATTTGGTATATAGCGCACCAACTCCCAGTTTCTAGCATGGCTTTCTATCCAGTCAGTAAATTTTCGATGCCTGATATGCTTACCCTGAATTTTTTGTTGCTCAGCCGTATTGGATGAGTAGATCACCACCAGTTTGGATGCTGAATCAAAAAGCTGCTTCATGTGATTTTCAAAAATTTCGTCTTCTACAAGGTGATAAATCACATCCAGAGACATATTCATGTCGCTTTGCTTTCCCTGATAGTCTTTTAATAGCAAAAATTCCTTTGTTGGATCATTTGAAAACTGTTGCTCGCATAATGCGATAGCTTCGGGACTGACATCTACACCCTGATAAACTGGAAAATTCAACAGCGATAACTGATTACCATCTCCACAGCCAAATTCTTTTACAGAATTTACTTTATATTCCTCTACTAGGGTATTTAATACATCAGCTTTAAAGTCTGCGAGCAATCTATAGGAACCATCACCGGAGCTCCCCCCTTGTGCATATCTTTTTTTCCAATAATCATCTGACCCGGAAAAATTCCGGAATGGCTCAATAAACAAAAAATAAATTACTTTTGCCAATGAGCCTATAAGCGGAATTGATTTAATTTTTTGCTTGAAATTTGGCATGTTTGAAATAATTTAAACGGACTAAATTGTTAGTGGTGACTAACACTAATCCGTAATTATTTTACTCCATAATAAAAATAGTTAGTCTTCCGAATCCTTATAAATCAGCATGGTTACTTGCTCTGAGACCAGCCCGATTAAAAAGATCAATATAGATGTCATAAATAATACGGCACTCATATTGGTAAAGGTATGGAAATTAATGAAGGTGTACAAATAATAAAGCAACCCAACACAGAAAAACCCAAAGGAGATTGGCAAAAATATTTTTAATGGAGAATAAAGCGTGCCAATTTTAAAAATAATAATAAAAAAGCGAACGCCGTCCTTAAGCAGATTAATATGACTTTTGCCGAGACGTTCCGCTGTTTCTATTCCTATGTATGTAATTGAGTATCCAGCTCTAAAAAATGCCATGGTGCTGGTAGTGGGATAAGAGAATCCATTTGGTAATAAATATAAAAACTTTAAAAATTTTTCTCGTTTTACTGCGCGAAACCCTGATGTGAGGTCATGAATATCATGACCAGATATCCAACTAGATAACTTATTGTATATATTATTAGCCAGTAACCGACCAGTACTAGCTTGAGATTCATTGCCTCTAGCGCCAACGACCATATCGAAACCTTCATCCATTTTCTCCAGCAAACGCTTCACATCAGAAGGTTTGTGCTGCCCATCACCATCCATAAAAACAATAATCTCTCCAGAAGCTGCCCTAGCGCCAGTTTTTATACTCGCACCATTACCTTTACTATACTGATGCTTGATGATATCAACCTTGTTTTGCACACAGATGTTTTCAGTAGCATCGCTGGACCCATCACTGACTACAATTATTTCAACATTTGGATATAGTTGTCTTAACTCAGGCAACAATCCTGACAAATTATCTGCTTCATTTTTAGCAGGAATAACTATCGAAAAACTATGAAAGCTCATTGGATCACCTTATCCATTATCTATTACCTGCATCTTTGCTTTCTGCTCCTCTAGCCGGCTCCGTAAAATTTCTATTCTCGCTGTTTCAATCCCAAAACTTTGTTCATTAATTTTTTCTAAACGCACAAGCTCTTGCTCAGCATCATCCAGTTTCTGCAAACGTAATTGAAAATCAACTAGTTCTATAAGCAGGGAAGGCAATTGAGTATATTCATAAGCTAGCCGATAATAACTGACTCCATCAATATAATTCCCCATAAATATATTTGTCTGAGCTCTGAATCGTTTCATATAACCCAACAAAAGCTGATTATTGCTCACTGCATTTTGACTTTCTGCCACATTCAGCAGATCCAACATCTTATAAAGATCTAGTTCAGGGCACCCGGAAATACGCACCTTTCCCATTATTGCATCCAGCGTATTTAATTCGTAAGTCGCGATTATCGCATCCTCCGTTTTTGTGATAGTTTCATCCATGAGCTCCGTAATATTCTCACCAGTACCACATAAAAATAGAATTTTGTGTAATGAAAGCCCCAATATCTTCGGATTATATTGTTGAGCCAATTCCAAGTGATGTATTGCTTTATCCAGGTCACCCCTATCATAGCTATACTTGGCCACGCCCGCTTGTGCTCTCAGGGATTGAGGGTGATCAGTTATAGCTAACTCATAAAATATATCTTCAGATTTCCATTCTTGTACACGCGTGGAAGTTAAGAACGCCATCATCAGCAGTATCACAATGCTAAGATACTTAAATATGGGATATTTTTTAACGTTAAAAAGATAATACATTAGGGCCAAAATAGGCCCCATAGAAGCCAGATAATTTCTGTGCTCAAAAATCAATTCAAGATTTAAAAAACTTGATTCAAGAATATGTGAAATAAGATACCAGGACAGTGCAAAAGACAGAACGGGCGCTTTTTTTCTTAAGTAAAATATCAAAAAGATACTTGTAATAAGTATTAAGATTAACGCGCTAGTCAACAAATCCAAGTGCCTGACAGGCTCAAAATAATCATGAAACAAGGTCATGTCGGAGAGCTGCGGGAAAAAAATCAGTTTTGGATAAAAAACCACAACAATATGTAGCTGGGTTAACAATCTTTCCAGCATCGTGAAATCACGAGAGGAATAGTTGGTAAAATCCGCAAAGTGAGTCAGCAAATAATAAAAACCCAATACAATGGGCAGTAAAACAAAAACACATAAAAATGTAATAATTCTTTTTTTGGCGATGTTATTTTCATAATTAAAGGAAAAAATTATCATTTCTATCGCAAAAATATAAAGTGGAATCAGCGCTCCATTTTCTTTGGATAATAACGATAAAATCAGGGCCGCTGGGAATAGCGCATATGCCAGAAGATAAAATTTGAGCTTATTCTTTGCTGCATTCTCTCTGGCCATAACATAGGCGAGCAGTGCGACAAGGATAAATAAGGTAGAAAGTTGTGCCATGCGTTGTACTGCGTAGAGCACAGTGCTTACCATTAAGGGGTGTAATAGCCAATAGCTGGCGGCAATACCAGCAACTATCAAAATTTGCTTTTCAGTAATTCTTAAAGGCAGAGCTGACAGTATTTTTAAAAGTAGCCAAAATATGAGCAAGCCATTAATCAAATGAATTGCCAAGTTGTGATATTTGAACCCCCAAGGTAATGGGCCATGCACAATACCAGTGATCATTAGACTAAACATGGAAACTGGTCGGCCTAAAACACCACTATTATTGTGTGTTACTGCATATAAAATTTCGACCCAGTCGAAGTTGTTAACATAGGCTCGTAGAATGTTATCTTGGTCATCAAGGATAAATGGACCAGCCAAACCAGTCCAATAAATAAAAGCCGTTACTATTAGTACTGCTAAAATAGCCAAAGCGATAATTATGTTAGCAGTTCTCGACATTTTTACGTGACTTATAATATTTTTTAATCTCTTTTAATCTTTTTGCAAAAAAAAACCAGCCTTCACAAAGCAAAGGCTGGTTTTATTATACTTACCTATTTAGCCAACAGTTAAACTGATGACTAAAACTTGATTAGCAGCTTGAAGGCAGGTACTGAGTACCAACAGTAGAACCGCAAGCCCAAGTCACACCACTAGCAGTAGCAGTAGGACTCAAAGTCATAGTAACAGCTGAGCCTAATTGAGTTGCGCTTCCGACTACAACAATTGAAGTGCCGTTCCAAGTTACGCTAGATACCATACCTTGAGAGACATTAGATACTGCAAAAGTTGGCGCAGGCAGTGCATTTGTAGGTGATAACAGAATGGCCTCTGTAATTAGATTTTTCGCAGCACTGGCAGCCAATGGCAGCTCAGATGCACGTGCACGAATCGTATAATCTTGATATGCAGGTAAAGCAACCGCAGCCAAAATTCCGATAATCGCAATAACGATCATTAATTCGATCAGTGTAAAACCTTTTTGATCTTTCTTTTTCATATTTTTGATGTTTTTCATGTTACTTCTCCAGTTAAGCAGTTAAAAATCTTTTATTAAACTTCTGATAAAGATACTAAGATCACCAACTTTAGGCACAAATTTAATATCCATGTATAAATATATGCAAGGCATGTGCCAGATATTGAGAATATTTACTTATTTAACCTATAAACCCCCTATTTCAGTGTTTGAGGGGATTCTTAACTCTATTTAGGTGAACTGGATCACCTTTTAGCCGAACCAAAAATAAATGAAAAAAAGTATATTCCTGTAAATAAGCTATAGTTAAGTGACAATATTTGTCACTATTCTTCAATTTTGTCTTTTTTAAAATATTATTAATTAAATTTTCCCATTAATTTTTAGAAAGAAAAGCTCAATAGTTAAAGTAAAACATCAGGAATGGATTCTGCAACAAAAATAAAAGGCTTAGCAAAAAGTCTAGTTGCGACTAAACTAATTTCGCAGCAATAAATGATTGATGCTTTTGATAAGGCTCTTAAGCAAAATACGCCTATAACCCACTACCTCACAAAAAATAAAATACTGGAAAGTTCATCTATAGCTGATACCGCTTCCCGCCAATTTGGCCTGCCAAGAATTGATCTTGACGCTATAGATCCATTGAGTCTGGCAGAGGCTACAAAATTAGTTAGCAGCCAACTCATCAGGAAGCATCACATGCTCTCGCTCATTAAAAAAGGTCATCTTGTGAGCCTGGCGGTTGCGGATCCTTCTGATGACAATGCAATCAATGAAATCAAATTTAATACTGATACAAACATAGATCTTATCATTGCTTAAGCTAACAAACTTCAACGATTAATAAGTGAACTGCTGGATACTAAAAATAGTCACAAAGAAGATAGCATTCAATTTGAGGATCCTGAAAATCCGAACCTCGAACTAATGGATATTGAAATAATTGAAGAAACAATTGAAGAAGACCCTACAAAAGGTGTTGATGAACCTCCAATCGTTAAATTCGTCAATAACGTTTTATTAAGCGCTATAAAGCAGGGGGCATCAGATATACATATTGAACCTTATGAAAAAATTTATAGAGTCCGTTTTCGGCTGGATGGAGTCCTGAAGGAGATTTCACGTCCGCCTATCAATATAGCCAGGCGAATATGTTCACGCCTGAAAATTATGGCAAAACTGGATATTTCTGAGCGCCGCCTGCCTCAAGATGGTCGAATAAAGATGCTTTTATCCAGAAACAAGGCCCTAGATTTCAGAATTAATACACTTCCCACACTATGGGGCGAAAAGATTGTCATGAGAATTTTAGACCCGAGTATTGCCATGCTTGGCATTGACGCACTGGGCTATGAAGATGATCAAAAGCAATTATTCCTCAACGCCTTATATCAACCTCAAGGGCTTATTCTGGTAACAGGCCCCGCCCCACCGGCAGCGGTAAAACTGCCTCTCTTTATACCGGTTTAAATATTCTTAATACTGCAGATAAAAACATTTCTACGGCTGAAGACCCGGTAGAGATAAATTTGGAGGGTTTCAATCAGGTTACTATTAATCCGCGAATCGGTCTCGACTTTACCGGAGCCTTGAAGGCCTTTCTAAGGCAGGACCCTGATGTGATTATGATTGGAGAAATCAGAGATATCGAAACGGCCGAAGTCGCAATTAAAGCTTCACAAACCGGACATATGGTACTTTCAACCTTACACACCAACAGTGCCACAGAAACATTGGGCCATTTGATGAATATGGGTATTCCTTCTTACAATCTGGTAACGTCTGTTACGCTAATCATTGCCCAACGCCTGGCCAGGAGGCTCTGTAACCATTGTAAAAACACTATTAAGCCCCCCCCGGAATACTCTTGCAAGAAGGTTTTACTGAAAATCAATTAGAGGATATGGAGTTGTTTGGCCCAGTTGGTTGTGATAAATGTAATGGTGGGTACAAAGGCAGAATCGGTATTTATGAAGTAGTACCCATAACCGATAGTATTTCACATATTATAATGGATAATGGAAATACTATTGAGCTAGCAGACATGGCTAGGCAACAGGGCTTCAATGACCTTAGAGCTTCAGCTTTGATGAAGGTCTCATTAGGCTTAACCAGCCTTGCTGAAATAAATCGAATCACGTAAATTCTGCTAAAATAACGACGTTTAATCTTGAAATTTAAAAGGTAGGTAAGAAGATGGCAACTCAGGGTGCTGCAGCGGTTAAACAAGCTACATATGTCTGGCAGGGCAAAGACTCCAGAGGTAAAGTGACCAGAGGAGAAATTCCTGGTGCAAGTATCGCTTTAGTTAAGGCCCAATTGCGCAAACAGGGTATTAATGCCACCAAGGTTAAGAAAAAAGGTAAAGATTTATTTGCTAAATCTAAGCCAAAAATTAAACCTATGGACATAGCCATTTTTACACGGCAATTGGCAACCATGATGAAGGCCGGCATTCCGCTGGTACAATCTTTTGAAATCGTCGGAGGTGGCCTGGAAAATGCCTCTATGCGAGAAGTTGTTTTTGCTATCCGTGACGATGTTGCTTCCGGAAACAATTTTGCAGACTCTATTCGTAAATTTCCACGTTTATTCGATGATCTTTTCTGCAACCTGGTAGAAGCTGGTGAACAATCAGGTGCTCTGGAGTCAATGCTTGAAAGCCTGGCAACCTATAAGGAAAAATCCGAAGCATTGAAAGCAAAAATCAAAAAAGCCATGAACTACCCCATCACCGTTGTCGCGGTTGCTCTTATCGTGACCGCAATTCTATTAATAAAGGTGGTTCCTCAGTTTGCAGAAACTTTTTCAAGTTTTGGTGCTGAATTACCCGTTTTCACTCAATTTGTTATGCGCATTTCGGACTTCGCGATAGCTTGGTGGCTATATATTCTTGTTGGTATAGGCATTGGTGTCTATATTTTCAAAGAAGCCAAGATTCGCTCAAAAGCGTTCGCGAATTCACTAGAACGACTGGCTTTAAAGGCGCCGGTTTTCGGAGATATTGTTAAAAGTTCTGCCCTGGCACGATTTACGCGAACACTGGCGACGACCTTCGCCTCTGGGGTCCCTCTTGTAGAAGCGCTGGATTCTGTATCAGGTGCAACTGGCAACATCGTTTATAAAAATGCAACCCTAAGTATCCGAGACGATGTCACAACAGGTATACAGCTAACTCAGGCAATCAAATCAACCAATGTCTTCCCTATCATGGTTATTCAAATGGTATCTATAGGTGAAGAGTCTGGCGCCCTGGATTCTATGCTTGATAAGTGCGCCACTTTTTATGAGGCTGAAGTAGATAATGCCGTAGATGGCTTAACCGCTATGATGGAGCCTTTAATTATGGCAGTACTTGGTGTACTTGTCGGTGGTTTAATGATTGCCATGTACATGCCAATATTCCAGATTGGCTCTGTTGTTTAGCAGCATAAATAATAAACTTCATGGCTATTGCATCTTTTTTTTCTAGTTATCCGCTGGCACTCCTTGTATTTACACTAGCTCTGGGTCTTATTATCGGAAGTTTTCTTAATGTTGTAATTTACAGACTACCGGTAATGATGCAGCGAGAGTGGACTCAGCAATGCTATGAATTTCTGGAACTTAAAGATGATAAAGCAAACAAAAATGAAACTGATAAATTTTCAAAGTTTAATCTTGCACAACCCGGTTCTCATTGCCCAAATTGTAACCATGAAATAACTGCCCTCGAAAACATTCCGGTATTAAGCTATTTAATTCAGGCCGGTAAATGTAAAAATTGTAAGGCGCCAATATCTAGACGCTATCCAATAATTGAGTCTGCTACTGGAATTTTTACCGTATTAATTGCTTACCAATTTGGTTTTACCTGGTTGACCCTAGTCGCTCTGGTTTTGACATGGTCTCTCATTGTACTGACCATGATTGATTATGATCACCAGCTGCTTCCCGACGACATTACATTACCCCTATTATGGCTCGGGTTAATAATTAATTATTTTGGACTCATCACCACTCTTGAGGCCGCCTTCTTGGGTTCAGTCGCCGGATACTTGATCCTCTGGCTCGTTTACTGGCTGTTTAAATTGTTCACTGGCAAGGAAGGTATGGGGTATGGAGATTTTAAATTATTAGCAGCTTTAGGTGCCTGGATGGGCTGGCAAGCCTTGCCACAGATAATTTTACTCTCATCGTTAATAGGTGCACTTATTGGTATTACCCTGGTCATAATCAAAGGCCGTGATAAAAATATACCAATTCCTTTTGGCCCCTATTTAGCTGGAGCCGGTTTTGTCTCTCTATTGTGGAGTAATGAATTGAACCAATTATATTCCGCAATTTTCTTTTAAAAAAACCCAGAAACATGAACACTAACGATAAATTACCATTGACTATAGGCCTAACTGGCGGGATAGGTAGTGGCAAAAGTGCAGTCAGCCAAATATTTTCTGATCTTGATGTCCCTGTGATTGATACCGATGAGTTAAGTCGGGAGCTAGTAAAGAAAGGCTCTCCCTTGCTTAGGGAAATAGAAGATTACTTTGGCAAGAATATTATTTTGAATTCCGGGGAGGTGGATCGGAAACAGCTTAGACAAATAGTGTTCCGGGATAAGAAGAAAAAGCAGTGGTTGGAAAAACTCTTACACCCGGAAATTAAGCGCCTGCTATTAGAGCGGCTTAAAATGTTTAGCGATACTTATGCCATAGTTGTAGTACCCCTTTTATTGGAAAATGATAACTATAATTTTATAGATAGAGTGCTCGTAGTAGATTGCTCTGAATCTTTACAATTAAATCGAGCAATAGCGAGGGATCAAAGCAGTTCAGAGGAAATAAAAAAAATAATTGATTCACAGATGCCCAGGGCAAAACGTCTAGCCTTAGCAGATGATATTATTGTCAACGAAGGTCCACTAGAATCATTAAAGGAAAAAGTGTTAGCGCTTCATGAAAAATATCAACAACTCAAGTTCAAATGAAATTACTGAAGTTGCCTGTCCACAATGCTTTAAAAAGGTTCCATGGACAGAAGACTCAATATACCGCCCATTTTGCTCAAAACGCTGTCAAATGATTGATTTTGGAGAGTGGGCAATGGAGAAAAATACCATCCCAGTAGAAGATCCGCCCGATGATTGGGAAAACTTTGAAGAATAGGTTCTAACTTAAACTTTCTTGCAAAAAACGTATAATTTCCTGATTCCCCTGAGGAAATTCATAGTTCCCTAATTTCTTAAAACTAACCCAGCGAATTGGCTGTCCTTCCTTACCTTTCGCCTTTCCCTGAAAACTTTCTACTAAACAAACATCAAGCAATACTCGCTTATCACCATAATCATACTCAACCTTAAGTAATGGTGATGAACTCAGGACTTCCAAATCAAGCTCTTCCTGTATTTCCCGATATAATGCATCGCTTAGACTTTCACCCAATTCAACTTTCCCTCCTGGAAATTCCCAAAGTCCTCCCTGGTGCTGATTCTTGTCACGTAAGGCAATGAGTACTTCTCCTAGATCATTGCGAATAACACCTACAGCAACATGGAGAAAATCTGACATAATTTTTTTCAGGTCCTGTATTCAGCATTTATTTTGACGTAATCGTAAGATAAATCACAGGTCCATACTTTTTCAGAGTAGTCGCCTCGGTGTAATTTAACAGTAATAAAAATCACACTCTGCTTCATAACCTCTTTCCCCATCGCTTCAGTATAAGTAGCACTTCGACCACCTCTCTCGACAATACAAACATCATCCAGGTAAATACCGACCTTGGAGATATCCAGATCTGCCAGCCCGGCTCGGCCCACAACGGCTAATATTCTTCCCCAATTAGGATCTGAAGCAAACAGTGCTGTTTTAACCAAAGGCGACTCCGCAATAGCATAAGCAAGTTGCAGGCATTCATCGGAATTCAACCCTTCTTCAACAGAAATTGTGACAAATTTAGTAGCCCCTTCTGCATCTTTGATAATTGCCTGGGCAAGGTGAACAAATACTCTATTCAAGGCTGAAGTAAATTCCAGCTGCTCTGCTTTGGTTATCTCAGAATATACCAAGTCTCCTTGTCCACTTGCGACCAACATACAGCAGTCATTAGTAGAAGTATCCCCATCAACCGTAATCCTATTAAAAGAAAGATTTGCTGCCTCCTGACAAAGTTCTTGCAGGGTATTTACGGAAATAACGGCATCAGTGCATATATAAGCCAACATGGTCGCCATATTGGGTTTAATCATTCCAGCACCCTTTGTAATTCCTGTAATAGTGACCTGCTTACCGGCTAAAAAAAACATTTCAGAATAGGCTTTATGCACTGTATCAGTGGTCATAATGCCTTTGGCAGCATCCAACCAGGCATCAGCGTCTAGTGTAGCGATGGCTGGCGCTAGGGCGCTAATAATCTTATCCACGCGAAGTGCTTCGCCTATTACACCCGTTGAGAATGGCAGTACTTGTTGGGTTTCAACACCTCCCGCTTTGGCAAGTGCTGTACAACATGCTAATGCCGCCTGTATTCCTGCTTCACCAGTACCTGCATTGGCATTACCGGAATTAATTAAAAAATAACGTGGACTATGCGAAGTGCTGTGTTTTCTGGCTAAAAGTACTGGCGCAGCGCAAAATACATTTTTAGTATAAACACCAGCAACATTAGCTCCTTCACATAATTCAAATAAAACAACATCAGCTTTACCCGGTTTTTTCAATCCAGCCGCTACAGCGGACATTCTTATTCCTTTTACCGGATATAGCTTTTCTTCTAACTCATTCATACCCTTATTGCTCTCACTCTAAACACTTGATCACTGCTTATAATTATATCTATCTATAGGATTTGCTATCGATGGTAATGCATTAGTCATCCATCAATCTTCCCCCTTATTTTTTCGGTGCTGCGGAATTCACCGCTATGCGGCTCAAACAGTCCTCGCTATAACCAAAAAAAATAAGCGAAAAGTACATTTCAAAGGCTTCCAAATACGATGCGCATCGATAATTATTCTACATCACTAAGCCATAAAATATGAGCAAGGATGCCCGAGCGATAAAATTTTGTGTTGATATTTCACAAGCTAGAGCTGGAACCGTTGTGAGCACAGTTAGGGCTAGGCAAAAAATCACGAAAAAGCGGAATTTACAAATCAGCAAATGAGCATTTTAAGAAATTTTTTAACGACGCCCTAGCAAGCGCAACAGGTTCTAACCTAACTTACCGTGGCATTGCTTGTATTTTTTTCCTGACCCACATGGGCAAGGCTCATTCCTGCCAACCTTTTGCTCTTCACGCACAAATGGTGCTGGCTGAGCTGAATTTTGCGCTTCAGGGTTAGATGTTTGTTGGCCACTATTTTCCATCAGATTAGCAGATTGATGGGTCATAACTTTCTGCTCTTTCTTCATCTCTTCTTCACGTTTCCTATCAATAGCATCCAACTCATCTTTTGACTGAATTTTTACATGGCTTAAGAACTTAATAACTTCAAATTGAATATTTTGTAAGAGCTCTTCAAATATAGCGAAGGCTTCTCTCTTATATTCCTGTTTTGGATTCTTGCCTGCATAGCCGCGCAGACCTATTCCCTGACGTAAACTATCCATTTGCGACAAATTCTCTTTCCAAAGGTTATCCAATATTTGCAAGGTTATTTGCTTTTCAAAAATGCGCATATTAGGACCAACTTCTGCTGATTTTTTTTCATAACTCTCGGCAATTTTTTCAATTATCCTTAATCTCAGCGTTTCTTCATAAAGCGACTTATCTTCATCCAACCATTTTTGAATTGGTAAAGTCTCACCAAACTCAACTTGTAATGACTGTTCCAGACCTGGGATATCCCATTGCTCTTCAACGCTTTGAGGAGGAATATAAGTGCTTATAAAATCATTAATTACCCCCTCACGCATATCAGCAATTACTTCTGAAATATCGTCAGCTTCCATCAATTCATTACGACGTTGATAGATAATCTGCCTTTGATCGTTAGCTACATCGTCATATTCTAATAGCTGCTTTCGTATATCAAAATTTCGGCCTTCTACTTTTCGTTGAGCTTTTTCAATGGAATTGGAGACCATGCGATGCTCTATTGCCTCGCCGTCTTCCATTCCTAATCGGCGCATAATATTTGTGACTTTTTCAGAAGCAAAAATTCGCATTAAATTATCATCCAAGGATAAATAGAATCTGGAAAATCCCGGGTCTCCTTGTCGTCCAGCACGTCCTCTTAATTGATTATCAATTCGTCTCGACTCATGACGCTCTGTGCCAATGATATGCAAGCCACCCGCTTCCAACACTTGTTGGTGACGCACTTTCCAGGCAGCCTTGATATCCGCAATCTGCTGTTCGCTAGGATTCTCCAAGGCATCGATTTCAGCCTCCCATTTACCACCAAGAACAATGTCCGTTCCGCGTCCAGCCATATTTGTAGCAATGGTTACTGCTCCAGGCCTACCCGCTTGAGCAATTATTTCAGCTTCCTTTTCATGATATTTTGCATTGAGTACTTTATGTTCAATTTTTTCTTTATTTAGGTATTTAGATAAAATTTCAGATGTATCAATGCTGGCTGTACCGACCAAGACAGGAGCGCCTTTATCTCTAAAACTTTTGATATCAGCAACTATTGCCTTAAATTTCTCTTCGGTACTAAGATAAATCAAATCATTGGCGTCTTCACGAATCATTGGTTGATTAGTTGGTATAACGACAACATCCAGGCCATAGATCTGATGGAATTCAAATGCTTCGGTATCCGCTGTTCCTGTCATACCAGATAATTTTTCATATAACCTGAAATAATTCTGAAATGTGGTTGAAGCCAGGGTCTGACTTTCATTCTGAATTGGAACACCCTCTTTGGCTTCAATAGCTTGATGTAAACCTTCTGATAAACGCCGCCCCGGCATGGTCCGCCCGGTATGCTCATCAACCAGTACAATCTGATTCTCCTGAACGATATATTCAACTTCACGATTAAATAAATAATGAGCTCTTAAAGCTGATTGCACTTGTTGCAGCAAACTTAAATTCGTTGCGGCATATAAATCTTCTCCCTCATTCAATAGACCTCTACTGACCAGCAACCCTTCAATTTTTTCATGTCCCTGGTCAGTCAACTCTACTTGCCGGGTTTTTTCATCAATAATAAAATCACCATCAATTTCTTCATCACCTTCAATGCGACGTTCTAATTGAGACTTTTCAACACCCTTCTCACCTTTTTTCAAACTTGGGATTAGGGCGTTAATAGCGGTATAGCGCTTGCCACTATCCTTTACTGCGCCAGATATAATCAAAGGTGTTCGAGCTTCATCAATTAAAATAGAGTCAACTTCGTCAACAATCGCGTAATAGAGCTCTCGTTGAAATTTATCTTCAAGGCGAAATGCCATGTTGTCGCGAAGATAGTCGAAGCCAAATTCGTTATTGGTTCCATAGGTAATATCTGCTCTATAAGCAACTCGCTTCTCTTCAGGCCCTTGCCCAGGTACAACGACACCAACAGATAAACCAAGGAACTCATATAATGGAGCCATCCATTTAGCATCACGTGCTGCCAGATATTCATTTACCGTAATAAGGTGTACACCTCTACCGGTCAAACCATTTAAGTAAGCTGGTAAAGTAGCCACCAGGGTTTTGCCCTCACCGGTTCTCATTTCGGCTATCTTGGTTTGGTGTAGGACCATGCCACCAATTAGCTGCACATCAAAATGTCGCATCTGCAGGGTTCTAACACCAGCTTCACGCACTACGGCAAATGCTTCTGGTAACATTTGATCCAGCGCCTCACCATTTTCATAGCGCTGTTTAAACTCACTGGTCTTTGCTTTTAACTCATCATCAGACAGGCTTTGCATGGCACTTTCCATGGCATTAATTTGTGTGACGACTTTATTTAAGCGTTTAATTTCACGTTGGTTTTTATTACCAAATAATTTTGTCAGCATGAGGGTGAGGTTCCAATCTATTTCTATAAATGTAAAAGGTCAGTGAATGACCAGGTTTATTTAGCTTGCAGAATGTTGACACTAGAAAAGGTACAGCTTATTCCTGTACTTCATCTACAGAGGATATTCACCGATTGGTTCGGTTTATGTAAGAAGCCGGATCGATAACTCGACCGTTTTTATGAATTTCAAAATGCACATGAGGACCAGTCGATCTACCTGAATTTCCAGAGAGAGCAACAACCTGACCTTTCTTTATGATATCGCCAGAATTAACTAAAATTTCCTGATTATGTGCATATAGGGATTCATAACCATTACCATGGTTAATCGCCACCAATCTGCCATAACCACTTCGCTCACCGGCAAAAGTAACGACACCTGAGGCAACAGAAGAAACTTCAACACCAGTTACGCCAGTAGCAAAATCAACACCTTGATGCCATGCCAAATCCCCATTGAAAGGATCAATGCGTCTACCAAAGGCAGATGAAATCCAACCTGAGCTTACTGGTCTCCCCGCCAGAAAGGTATCTGATTGAATTTGCCTGTCAGAAAGTAAACTCTCAAGCAGTTCTAGCTGCTGTGAGCGATCTTCTATCTGCAGACTTAATTCATCAATTTCTTTAATTAAATCAAATTCTTCAAAGCCATTACCCTTTTCCAGCATTACTTCAGGGCCTCCAACAGCGGGCATCTGCTGGAAATTAAATTCACCGTCATCCAAATCACTTATGACGGTTAGGCGCTCACCTAAAGCATCCAGTCTGAGTAAGCGGGCTTGTAAGTTAGCCAGGCGAAGTGTTAATGCTTGTAATTGAGCGAGTGTTTCTTCGCGAATTCGTTGAACTTCTTCTTCTTGCTCAACTAGTTTATCAGCCCAAGCCTGTGCAGCTTCATCGGTATATAAATCAGCAGATCTGCCTGCACTAAACTGATATCCGTAATAACCCAGAAATACCGGCATACCCAGAAAGCAGAAAGTCAGCAACACGCGCATCCAGTCCTTTAATACTATGGATCTGGTATCACCATGCTTTTGATCTACAATGATTATTTTCATATTTTTGTGAAAAATAACACTTACAAAACTAGTATGAGATTATTATCAGAATTTAAACAGTTGGGCACCTGGCTCAATTATGAGGGATTATAGCCTTAAGCAGAAGGCTTTAGCGAATACAAAGCGCTAAATTTAGTACCTAAGAGTTAAATCTTATGCGAATTGAGGTTTAAGGTAGGAAATCGGAGCTTCTTCTTCTGTGTCGAAAGTCACAATTTCCCAACAATCTTCAGAAACAAGTAATTTTCTTAACAGTGCGTTATTCAAAGCATGACCCGACTTATAGCCAGCGAACTCTCCAATCAGGCTTTTTCCCAGCAAGTATAAATCCCCGATGGAGTCGAGTATCTTATGTTTTACAAACTCATCTTCATAACGTAATCCATCTTCATTCAAGACCTTATAATCACCTACCGCAACAGCGTTATCCATGCTGGCTCCCAAAGCCAGATTACGATTACGCAGGGCTTCAAATTCATGCATAAAACCAAAAGTCCTCGCGCGACTGACTTCTTTCACAAAAGATGTGCTTGAAAAGTCAATACAGGCTTCTTTGGTATGTTTACGGTGAACAGGATGATCATAGAGGAGGGTATAGCCAACTTTAAAGCCATTGAAGGGTTTGAGACTGACCTTCTTATCATCTTGTGTAAGGCTAAGCTCTTTAATTATGCGAATATATTTCTTGGGTGCAGATTGTTCTTCAACCCCTGCTGACTGGATCAAAAAAACAAAAGGACCTGCACTGCCATCCATAATTGGAACTTCAGGTGCACTTAAATCAACGAAGGCATTATCAATACCTAACCCAGACATCGCAGACATCAGGTGCTCTACAGTCGATATCCTGACATCACCCTTTACCAGGGTTGACGATAGTGTGGTTTCGCCGACATTCTCGGCCATGGCAGGAATTTCTACTATTGGATCCAAATCGACCCGTCTAAATATAATACCTGTATCAACTGGGGCCGGTTTCAACGTCAAATAAACTTTTTCACCTGTATGCAAACCTACGCCAGTTGCGCGAATTACATTCTTCAGGGTTCTTTGTTTAATCATTTAAGTACTCTTCGTTAAAACCAAGCAATATAAGCTTCGGGATTCTAGCAAAAATAGCATCTTTATCCCAAACTTATTACCAGGAATGTATCTTTAGACGCATAAAAAACGCCTGCTCATTAGTAAGACCATATCTACACGAGAAGTTCCTTAATCAGCCTGTTTTCTAAGGAATGCAGGAATATCCAGATAATCCATATCTGAATCCGCACCAACAGCTTTAGCTAACATAGGCTTTTCTTCAAACTTTTTATCTAAATCAGGGGCTGCTCCAGACGATTTACGCATTACAGCGGGTCTATCCAATGAGTTGAAGTCAACATTTTTATTGTTATGCTTCGTGTTATCAATCACTTTAGTTGGGCGCTCTATCTGCTGTGCTCCCAGGCCTGTTGCAACGACTGTTACACATATTTCATCACCCATATCGGGATCAATAACGGTACCTATCACGACAATGGCCTGATCGGATGCAAATTCGGAGATAGTGTCACCAACTTCTGAAAACTCTCCCAAAGTTAGACTTTCACTGGCAGTGATATTAATTAATATTCCTCGAGCACCCTGTAGGTTCACATCTTCCAATAAGGGGCTGCGAATAGCCGCTTCCGCCGCTTCAACTGCACGACCTTCACCACTAGCGACACCACTACCCATCATTGCCATACCCATTTCAGACATAACTGTACTCACGTCTGCAAAGTCTACATTGATCATTCCTGGTCGTGTTATCAGGTCAGCGATACCCTTAACAGCACCCAGCAATACATCATTGGCAGATTTGAAAGCATCCAATAATGTCGAGCCCTTACCAAGCACATCCATTAGTTTTTCATTTGGAATGGTAATCAAGGAGTCAACGTGCTCTTCCAATTCCTTAATGCCTTTTTCAGCAATAGCCATACGCTTACGCCCTTCAAATGGGAAAGGTTTAGTCACTACGGCCACTGTTAGAATGCCCATTTCACGTGCAATTTCAGCAACAACTGGTGCTCCGCCGGTACCAGTTCCACCTCCCATTCCTGCGGTTATAAAAACCATATCAGCACCAGAAATAATCTCGCGGATTCTATCCTTATCTTCCAGAGCCGCCTGACGTCCGACCTCAGGATTTGCTCCTGCTCCCAGCCCCTTAGTAACGTCACTGCCAAGTTGTAAATTCAGCTTGGTGCCCACTTTTTCTAGGGCTTGTGCATCTGTATTGGCACAAATAAATTCAACGCCATCAATACTGCTTGATAGCATATGTTGTACCGCATTACCGCCGCCGCCACCGACACCAAACACCTTGATTACTGCGTTTTGCGCAATATTATCAATAATCTCAAACATAGTATTACCCTCTATTTATTGCTATAAGTTAAAAAATTTAAACGCTTGATGCTCAAGCACCCTCTACTCTTCCCCACCAAAAAACCTCTTCACTTTTTGAAAAATATTAATCCCTGAATCCCTGTTGCCGCTTCCCCCATGTTTCTCCTGATGCTGTTTTAATCCATAAAGCAACAAACCAACACCAGTGGAATATGTGGGATTTTTAACAATATCGGCCAAGCCATTAACTTCATAAGGCATTCCAATTCTTACCGGCATATGAAAAATTTCTTCAGCCAGTTCAGCTACTCCTTCCATCTTGCTGGTTCCACCGGTAAGTACTAATCCAGCTGCCAACATATCTTCGAAGCCGCTCAAGCGAAGCTCTGCTTGAATTAAATGAAACAGTTCGTCATACCTTGGCTCCACGACATCAGCCAAGGCGCGACGCGAAAGCTCTCGCGGGGGCCGATCGCCGACACTGGGCACTTTAATCATTTCATCAGGACTAGCTAGCTGGGAAAGTGCACAGGCGTATTTAATCTTTAGTTCTTCAGCGTGATCAGTAGGTGTACGCAAGGCCATTGCTATATCATTTGTTACCTGGTCGCCTGCTATTGGGATAACCCCGGTGTGGCGTATCGCGCCTTCTGTAAAAATTGCGATATCTGTTGTCCCGCCACCAATATCAACCAGACAGACGCCTAATTCTTTTTCATCTTCTGTTAACACTGAATAGCTTGATGCGAGTTGTTCAAGAATGATCTCATCAGTCTCTAGTCCACAGCGACGAATACACTTTTCAATATTCTGAGCAGCATTTGTTGCACATGTCACCAAATGGACTTTGGCTTCTAATCGAACACCTGACATACCCATTGGCTCTTTAACACCTTCTTGAGAATCAATGATGTATTCCTGCGGAAGAATATGCAGAACTTTTTGATCTGCTGGGATCGCAACAGCCTGAGCTGCATCTATAACTCTTTCTATATCTGCTGCATAAACTTCTTTATCCCGGATTGCCACTATGCCATGCGAATTCATGCTTCGAATATGTTTGCCAGCAATGCCCGCATAAACAGAATGGATCTGACAACCAGCCATGAGTTCGGCTTCTTCTATAGCTCGCTGTATGGACTGAACGGTTGATTCAATATTGACTACCGTCCCCTTTTTTAACCCGCGAGACTTATGCCGCCCTATTCCGACAATGGTAAGCCCTCCTTCCGCATCAACCTCACCAACAATGGCGACAACTTTAGAGGTGCCAATATCCAAGCCCACTATCATGTTCCCTACCGACGTATTACTCATAGCGAGAAGCCCACCCTGTTATCGATCTTAATTACTTTCATTTACACTCAGCCCTGCATTGAAACTAAAACGTCACTGATAGATGATTTATGCTTCACTGCAATGCCATCTTCATAACGCAAATCAAAACTTTCTATGTTTTCTATTTGCCTGGCAAACAATGACTCATATATAGCCGCAAATCTTCGGACTCTTTCTACTGCCTGTATACTTCCAACAACAACTTTAATTTCATTACTTATTTGCATGGACCAGGCGCCACGGGAATTTAAATTCAAGCTGGTTATCCTTAAGTTTTTTGAGAATAAAAGTTGATTAAAAATTTGATACTGCTGCATGACTCTTTTTTCGAAACCTTCAGGACCAGAAAGTTTGGCTAAATTCAACTGAGACAGTATCAATGGTGGCGAAAACAATGCAGCTTCCTGATTTAATAACTGAGTTTCACCCCATCTAGCAATCGCTACTTCTTCAGTTACATTTATAATTAATGTGTTAGGCCATTTTCTACGTAAGCTTACGTTGTTTATCCAGGCGTTTTTCTCAAGTGCATGTTGAATAGCCAGCAAGTCTATAGCGACCATACTTTGATTAATAAAATCGAAAACGGCAGCCTTGATATCCTCTTCTGTAACCATATTCAGGTTGCCTTCTATAGCTACAAATTCAATCTTCTGCTGATTAATATCATTAATCAGCGTTCTAGAATTCAAGCCAAGCAATATCAAAAATGAACATACCAGAAGCACAAGAACTATTTTTTTCAGTAACAATAGTTGATGTGATACTGAGCTCGGAGTTTTTTCAACTCTTAAACTGGCTCCTCGGCCACGTTTATTTTTTTTGCCATTAAAAAAGCTAAACATCTTAAGATGCGCCTCGCTTTAATTTACTGCTCTCTAAAATTTCTCTGACCAACTGTTCAAAATTTATTCCTGCAACTGCTGCTGATTTGGGCATCAAACTATGACTCATCATCCCGGGAATCGTATTAACTTCTAACAACCAGAATTTTCCTTGTTGATCTCGCATAAGATCTACTCGTCCCCAGCCCTGACAACCAACAAGTTCATAAGCATCTTTGGCTAAAGCTTTTAATTCTGCGTCATCTTTTGAATTCAGGTCGCAAGGACATAAATAAACCGTATCATCCGCTTCATACTTTGCTTCATAATCGTAAAAAATATTATTGGTACGCAGTTCAATAGCTGGCAACACCTGCTCATTTAAAATTGGCACTGTATATTCAAAACCCTCAATCCAGTGCTCAGCAAATACAGCACTATCAAACTGCAAGGCATAGGCATAAGCTTCTTCCAATTGTTGAGCATCTTCAGCTCTGCTAATCCCCAAACTTGACCCATCATTCACCGGTTTTACAAAACATTTTCCTAACCGGTCTATTACTGATTGCCAATTTGTATCTTTTGAGAGCATCAAAAAATCAGGCGTATTTAACCCTTGAGCAACCCATAACATTTTGCTTCGAACCTTATCCATAGCCAAAGCACATGCTAGCTGACCACTTCCTGTATAAGGGATATTCATTAAATCTAATGCAGCCTGCACGTGACCATCTTCACCATGGCCCCCGTGCAACATAATGAATGCCCTATCGAATGTTTCATTTTTTATAGCGGCATAGAAATCATCAGCTGTATCAATTCCTACTGCATCAACCCCCCCGGATTGCAAGGCACTAAGCACAGCATTACCACTCAAGAGTGATATTTCTCTCTCGGAAGATTGGCCTCCCATCAACACAGCCACTTTTCCATAATCATCAGCCATAAGGCATTAACTCCGAACGCTCTGCAGGCCTTCCTGCGATAAACTGCTTGATATCATTCCCACATTACCGGCACCTTGGGTCATCAAAAGATCACCGTCTTCCAGCAACTCTTCCAAAAGGCGGGGGATATCTTTAGGGTCCCTTACATACACTGGATCGAGCTGACCTTTTTGTCGGATACTGCCGCACAAACTCTTGCTGTCAGCACCTCTTATTGCTTTCTCCCCGGCTGGGTAAACTTTTAGTAAAAGCAATACATCCACACCCGAAAGCACATCTACAAAATCTTCATATAAGTCATGTGTTCGGCTATAGCGATGAGGTTGATAAATCATGACCAGACGTTTCCCAGGCCAACCCGCTCTGACTGCTTTAATATTCGCTGCAACTTCAGTTGGGTGATGGCCATAGTCATCAACCAACATGACGCTACCCCTGGAAAATTTAAGTTCACCATGTATTTCGAAGCGCCTGCCAACACCTTGAAAACTCTCCAGACCCTGCACAATATCTTTGTCTTTCAAACCTTCATCTGTTGCAATGGCAATCGCTGCAGTGGCATTCAGTATGTTGTGGATACCAGGCATGTTTAGGGTAAGCGTTAAGTCGTCTTTATCCGGGCGGCTAACTGTAAAACTGCTATGCTGATTATGATGTGAAATTTTATGAGCTCGAAAATCAGCCGATGCTGACAAGCCATAAGTAATTATGGGCCTGGAAATTTTTGGCATTATTTCTTTAACTACGGGATCATCTATACAGAGGACTGCCAAACCATAAAAAGGCAAATTATGTAAAAATTCTAAAAACGTTTGTTTTAATTTTTCAAAATCACTGTCGTATGTCAGCATATGGTCATCATCTATATTAGTGACAACTGCAACCATAGGTTGCAAATGTAAAAATGACGCATCACTTTCATCGGCTTCAGCAACCATATAATGACTGGCACCCAGTTTCGCATTACTACCGGCACTATTAAGCAGTCCACCTATTACAAAAGTTGGATCAAGCTTGCCCTGAGCTAAGACGGAAGCCACCATGCTTGTGGTAGTTGTTTTGCCGTGAGTCCCTGCAATAACAATGGCGTGCCGATAGCGCATGAGCTCAGCCAACATCTCAGCTCGCCTGATAATTGGAATCCTTTGCTTCATAGCAGCTTTTATTTCCGGATTGTTTTGGTCAATTGCACTGGATACCACCACAACATCAGCATCTTTGATTTGTTTTGCTTTATGGCCGATATAAATATTCATACCAAGTTTTTGTAGCCGAGTAATAGTTTTGCTTTGGGCAATATCTGAGCCACTGATCTTATAACCCTGATTTAGAAGCACCTCTGCTATTCCGCTCATCCCAGCACCACCAATACCCACAAAATAAATATTGCGGATACGGCGCATTCCTGGCATAAAACTTATCAGTTTGCTTTTGCTCTTTTGTACTTGTTGACTGGCTTTTGATCTAGGCACAACAAGCCTCCATGCAATATTTCGCGGCTCGCTGTGTTGCATCTGTTTTAGCTGCTTTTTTTGCTAACAAAGCCATTTTAAGAATTAGCTTTTTATCTTCTACAAACTGCATAAGAACAGATGCTAATGCTGCCGTAGTGAGTTCTTTTTGCTGAATCACCCAGGCGGCACCGAGCTTTTGCATAATAATTGCATTCGCTGTCTGATGATCATCAACCGCGAATGGGAAAGGAATAAACACTGCTGGAATACCCACAGCTGCTATTTCAGAAACCGTAGAAGCACCAGCCCGACAAATCACAATATCAGCCCAGCAATAGGCTGCTGCCATATTTTCAATAAATGGCACAACTCGGCGATTATCATTTTCAGGAATTCCGAGCTCGGTATAGTAAGCTTTACAAGATTGGGCATTTTGGCTGCCGCATTGATGCCAAAGCTTAATTTTATCTGCAGCGACAAATTCATTTAGCAGTTCAGGTATTAATTTATTTATTGCCGTAGCTCCACGGCTGCCACCCAATACCAATAATTTAATTCCAGTTTGATTATCTAATTCTGAAAAACGTTCCTGCGGTGATGGACAGTCCAGAATTTCCTGTCGCAATGGATTACCGACATGTATAGCCTTATCTCCGCTACATATACGCTTCAAAAATGTACTCTTGGTAATTTTTTCCTTGCGAGCAAATGCACCAGCAAAACCTTCCATCACAATTGATGCCATTGGATATAACAACTGATTACTGAACCCGGCAATGGCATTTTGTTCATGAAGCAATAAAGGTTTCTTCAGTAGCCAAGCTGCAACACCGCCTGGACCAGTCACAAATCCACCCATCCCCAACACACAAGATGGTTTTGCTTTATGAATTTTTACTAGCGCCTGAACTATTGCTAAAACAATCGCAAATGGTGAAAACACTTTGGTTAGTGAACTCTTTCCCCTTAGGCCTGATATAGAAATATAATGAATTGGAAAGCCTGTTTGGGGAATCAATTCAGCCTCCATGCCTTTTTTAGTTCCCAACCATTCCACTGCGACGCCAAGCGATTTTAGTTGGTGAGCAATACTTAAGGCTGGGAAAATATGCCCCCCTGTCCCTCCGGCCATGATCAAGACTTTTTTAGTATTAGCCATGTTCATCCGTTGATTACTCGTTTTAAATTATTTTCTTTAGCATGATTTTCAATATCGATACGCAACAGAATAGCGACCATCACCATACAGGTAATCAGACTTGAGCCTCCTGCGCTAAGAAAAGGAAGTGTTAAACCTTTGGTCGGTAAAAGTCCGGTGTTAACGCCCACATTAATAATCACCTGCCCCAGAAAAATAAGTGCAATACCATAAGCAAGATACGCTGGAAAAAAATCACCTTTGCGCTCATTTTTTCTGGCAATCATCATCGCACGCCAGATAAATGCCAGAAATAAAGCAAGCACCAACAAAACTGAAATGACACCAAGTTCTTCGGCAATAATGGCTAATACGAAGTCAGTATGAGCTTCAGGAAGAAAATATAATTTTTGTATACTATTGCCCAACCCAACACCAAACCATTCACCACGTCCAAAAGCAATCAAGGCTTGTGCTAACTGGTAACCTGACCCAAACACCACATCTTCATTAAAAGGGTCGGACAATGCAGTAAGAAATGATTTAACTCTGGCAATACGATAGCTGGAAGATAAAATTAATCCTGCACCACCACCACCGGCAAGCAGTATTAATAAAACAAACTGGTATAATTTCACACCCGCAAGAAACATCATGCCAAACACTGACAGCATCAACACTACAACAGCGCCAAAATCAGGTTCTTTAAGCAGCATAAAAATTGGAACTGCCACAAACAACAAAGGTGCAACAAAGCCCTTCCATGAACTACATACAAACGTACGGTATTTACTTAAATAGGCAGCAATAAATATAACCATAAAGAGCTTAGCTGGCTCTGATGCCTGCAAAGTCATAAATCCCAAATTCAACCATCGAGTACTACCGTTTACTTCCCGGCCAACGCCAGGTACCAGCACCAAAGCCAATAAACTTATTGCTGAAAATAAAAGAAAAATATCCCACTCCTGATATAACTTAAGCGGCAACATATAAATGGCGCTTGCTGCAATGAAGCCCATGACCATAAAGACCAATTGTTTTTTAAAATAATAAAATGCATCACCATTTTCACTACTGGCAATTTCAATTGATGCCGATGTCATCATCACCAAGCCGAAAGCCAGCAATAAACAGACACTTATTATCAAAACCCTATCACCCAAGTAGAACATTTCTCGGCTGTGATTAAAGCTATGATGCTGGGCAATAGTCGCCATGATTAGTGCAAAGCCTCCACTGCATCTATAAACGCTTCACCTCTTTTTTCATAGTTTTCAAACATGTCAAAACTGGCACAGGCAGGAGAAAGCAAAACAATGTCCCCTGCGCTGGCCTGATCTGATGCAAGCTTTACTGCTTTCTGCAAAGACCCGACTTTTTTAGTACTGACAATCTGGTTCAATGCTAAGGAAATCTGATCAGCATCTTCACCGAAGACAATAAGTAATTTCCCATGCTTTTTGAGAGCAGCTCCCAAATCTGAAAAAACACCCCCCTTACCTTGCCCACCAGCAATCAAAATGACATTGTTTACTTTACCAAGCCCGCGTAATGCAGCGTCACAGGCTCCGACATTCGTCCCTTTAGAGTCGTTGTAATAACTGACTCCTGCTATATCAGCAATCCATTGACAACGATGCGGCAATCCTGAAAATTCTCGTAATGTCTGTAACATTGCTGACATATCCAAGCCAACTGCGTATCCAATCGCCAGTGCTGCCAAAGCATTTGATAAATTATGACGGCCGGAAAGTTTCACTTCCTTAACGGGCATTAGATTTTTTTTGTTAAAAGCCAAATAGAAGTCTCCCCGATTTTCTATTAAGCCAAACTGATTTATATCTCCCTCATCCAGACCATAGCTCCACTGTTTGACTGAAGCAGGTAATAATGGCCGACTTAATGGCTCATCACGATTCACAACTGCTTGCTTGCATGCCTGAAAAATACGATGCTTAGCTGCATGATATTCCAGCATGGAATCGTATCGATCCATATGATCAGCGCTAATATTAAGTACACACGCTACTTCAGCTCCTAATTCACTTGTCGTTTCAAGTTGAAAACTGGAAACTTCCAGAACATAAAGTTTTCGCATTTTTTCATTAAGCAAATCCAATACAGGCTTGCCTATATTGCCGGCAACAACTGCGTCCACACCAGACTGTTTTGCCATTTCCCCAAGCAGAGTAACCACCGTAGTTTTTGCGTTAGACCCAGTGATTGCGACTATCGGAGCAGCAATATTTTTTGCAAATATATTAATATCACCTGTTATAGGAATATCTCGCTCAATAGCTTTTGCAAGCGATGGTTCACGTAAATCAACTCCTGGACTTACCAACAATTCTGTTGCATTTAATAATGTGCTTTCTTTAAACCGTCCCAGTTCAACTCTTACCTTTGGATAATTTTCACTAAATTCTTTTAACCCGGGTGGATTTTCCCGGCTATCGACTACTGTGAAAGCTTCATTTTTTTTGTGCAAGTAACGAGCATATGAAAGCCCGGTCTTGCCAAGACCAACGATTACCTTATTCAGTTGTTGGGCAGGTGCTTCACCCATTTTATCTTTCCTTGCGATGTTCACTTTTTTTACTCATCGGTCCTTATCTTAATTTCAAAGTAGCCAGCCCAAATAACACCAAAATAATAGTAATAATCCAAAAACGGACAATCACCCTAGGTTCAGGCCAACCTTTTAATTCAAAATGATGATGCAATGGCGCCATCTTAAAAATTCGACGCCCGGTTAATTTAAAAGAAGCCACTTGCAGAATGACGGAGAGCGTTTCCATTACAAATATGCCGCCCATAATGACCAAAACAATTTCATGTCTGGCAATAACAGCAACTGCCCCTAAAGCAGCACCTAGCGCCAAAGCCCCTACATCTCCCATAAAAATCTGCGCTGGATAAGTGTTGAACCAGAGGAAGCCAAGTCCCGCACCAGCCATAGCGCCACAAAAAACAACGAGTTCTCCAGTTCCGGAGATATAAGGAATATTTAAATAAGCAGAGAACTCGACATTACCAACCAGGTAACTAATAATTCCCAAGGCGCTTGCGACCATTACTGTCGGCAAAATGGCCAGGCCATCTAGACCATCTGTCAGATTGACAGCATTACTAAATCCAACAATAAAGAAATAGGCAATAAAAATATAAAAACCACCCAATTCAAGCACAAAATCTTTGAAAAATGGAATAATCAATTCAGTTTCTGCTGGAGTAACCGCATTCCAATAAAGTACACATGCTGCAGTAAAACCAATGATTGATTGAAAGAAATATTTCCAGCCAGGGCTTAACCCCTTGGGATTTTTTTCAAATATTTTACGGTAATCATCTACCCAACCGATGACACCAAAGCCTACTGTTACAAATATCACTATCCACACATAAGAGCTGCTCAAATCAGACCAGAGCAAACTACTTATAATGATACTGATAAGAATTAAAGCGCCTCCCATCGTCGGGGTTCCAGCCTTAATTAAATGAGTTTCGGGCCCATCGCTTCTTACCACCTGCCCGATTTGGTGATAATTCAAGCGCTTAATAACATATGGCCCTATCATTAATGAAATAAGTAATGCTGTGAGCACCCCCAAAATTCCACGCACAGTTAAGTATTCGAAAACAGCGAAACCAGAATTAAACTGAGCTAGATAATTAGTTAACCAAAGTAGCATGAGCGCTTATTCCTCTTTCGCTTTTAAAAGTTGAACCAGTTTATCCATACCTGCACTACGCGATCCTTTAATTAAAACTTTTACCTGCTGATTCAGCATAGGCTTTAGATGCTCTGCCAACTCTTCTAAATCAGAACTAATTTTTCCTTCTCCAGCAAAACCTGAAAACGCTGACTCACATAGCTCACCAACACCAAATAAATAATTAATACTTTTGTCTTTCGCATAGCATCCAACATCGGTATGAGCTCGTTCTGCTTCAGCACCCAACTCACCCATTTCCCCCATGGCAATAATCGTCGTGCCTTCATGTTGTGCTAATACATCGATGGCCGCTTTAAATGAGCTTGGGCTGGCATTATAGGAATCGTCTATTAAAATCGAGTTATTTAAACCTGACATGAAGTTCATGCGACCATTAACTGAGCGCATTTTTTCCAGACCTTGCTCGACAGCATTTAATTCTGCTCCAGCCTGCATACTTAAAGCAGCAGCTGCTATTGCATTAGCGACATTATGTTGACCTGGCAATGGCAGTTTAATTTCTATGGAACCTTGCGGTGTGATTAAGCTGAAAGTTGAATGCATGGCACTATCAAAGTGTAATTCTCTAACTTTAAAATCTGCATTAGCTTTTCCTAGTGCGCTGATACTCACAAAATGCTTGGCCTTTAATTTTTCCATCCACTGACTACCGTAAGCATCATCAATATTTAGCACGGCAATACCGCTATCACCCAAGCTCTTCCAAATTTCTCCTTTCGCTCTAGCCACACCATCAAGATCTCCAAAACCTTCAAGATGAGTAGGTGCAATATTGGTAATATGTGCAATATGAGGTTTTGTCAGTGTGGAGGTGTAGGCAATTTCTCCAGGAGCATTTGCCCCCAGTTCAATCACAGCAAATTCGTGCATCGCTTCAAGTTTTAACAAGGTTAAAGGCGCACCTAAATCATTATTTAAATTGCCTTGTGTTTTTAATACTTCTCCACAAAAAGACAGTATGTTGGCTGTCATTTCCTTGACAGTTGTCTTGCCTTGACTACCCGTTAAGGCGATGACTTTTGCGTCACTTAATTCACGATTAAAAGCTCCCAGCTTCCCTAACGCAATTCGACCATCTTCAACCTGCAAGACGGGTAATGTGGTCTCAACATTTTCGCTAGTTATTGCAGCTGCTGCATTTTTTTCGGCCGCTGCACTTACAAAATTATTGCCATTAAATTTCTCCCCAGAAATCGCAACAAATAGCTCACCAGGATTTATAGTTCGGCTATCAATAGATACACCATTAAACAATGCATCAGCACCTCGTAGCTGACCACCTGTTAATGTCTGTACCTCTTGTAAACTCATTTCCCTTATCATTTATCAACCTGTCAACTCGATTCGCTAAAACGTTTGTTTAAGCTCAACCGCGCTTGTTTCACATCACTAAACATCGTTCTTTCTGCTCCAATATCCTGGTATTCTTCGTGTCCTTTACCAGCAATTAACACCACATCACCCTCAGTTGCATGCGCTATGGCAAAATCAATCGCTTTAGCCCGATCGCTTTCCACCATTACTTTTTTTGTATCTGTAAATCCCGAAAGGATTTGCTTGATAATGTCACTTGATGCTTCTTGACGGGGATTGTCATCAGTCACAATGAGTTCATCTGCCAACTTTTCAGCTATACGCCCCATCATTGGTCGTTTACCTTTATCACGCTCACCACCACACCCAAATACACACCAAATTTTGCCTTTGAAATGTTCATGTAGCGCATTCAAGGCATTTTCCAAAGCATCAGGCGTATGAGCATAATCAACCACGACTGAGACAGGTTTATCACCGACAAGCTCCATTCGACCTTTGACTGGAGTAACAGCAGCGACTTTCGCTAACACAAGGTCAAAATTAAAATCGCTATGTGTACTTTCCAGAGCCATTACAGTAGTGAGCGCTGCCAGCAAGTTACTGACATTAAAAGAACCTAGCAGACCTGTGTCCATCACCCCTTTTCCCCAAGGGCTAACTAAATTCAACTGGAAGCCTTTGCGTTTGAATTCAATCGCTTCAGGATAAACATCTGCTTGAGAATTTTTTATGCTATAGGTGTAGCTTTTCACTTGTCTGGATAAATTATTAAGAATAGTGGCGCTGAATAAATCATCCATATTCAAAACAGCGACTGATAATTGCGAACCAAGAAAAAGTTTTAGCTTCTCTTTGCCATAAGCCTCCATGGAATGATGGTAATCAAGATGATCCCGGGTTAAATTTGTAAACACCGCAACATTAAATTCATTGATGCAAACACGTCCCTGCTTTAAGCCATGGGAAGAAACTTCCATAACCATAGTGTCCGCATTCTGCTGTAACAATTCACTGAAAATACGCTGTACAGCTATTGAGTCTGGAGTGGTGCCAGGAGAACCTGCTGACATGGATTTCAATTCACTATGCAAATTTTCTTTTGCATAAATACCATAACCCAAGGTTCCGCTTGCCCCACATATATGGCTTAAATTAGTAATGCTTTGCGCGATAAACTGACAGGCACTCGTTTTACCATTAGTGCCAGTTATACCTATCAAACTAAAATTATCCGCCGGCTTGTTGAAAAACTTTGCTGCAATCGAACTGATTTGGCTCGCCAGATTTTCTACAGGAATAATTGGTACATTATTTTCAACATTAATTTTTTGCCACAACTCTCCCTTTTCAACCAGAACTGCCGCTGCACCCCTACCTATAACTTCGGATACAAAATCCCGGCCATCGAAGTTCGCTCCTTTACACGCAATAAATAAATCTCCACTATCGATTTTTCGGCTATCCATCTCAATGCCGGTCAACACCATATTATATTTTTCCGGGATATCTACTTTAGGCTCCAGTAATAATCCCAAAGTCATTTCCTGCGACATACTCTTCGCTGTATTCATTGATCCCCTCCACTGATTCCTGCTAGAGAAGGCCTTAATACAGAATTTTTAAGACTCAATTCTTCAGCCTCTTTGGGGATAATGTCTGGCGGCACATTTAATATACGCAAGGCACCTGCTGTAATATTGGCAAATACGGGTGCAGCAACCTGCCCGCCACCGTATTCTTCCCCCTGCGGCTCATGAATAGTTACCACTGTGACAATTTTTGGATTAGAGACAGGGGCAAAACCCGCAAATAGAGAAATATAATTTTCATCATCATAGGCACCACGTTGCACATCGTAATACCAGGCTGTTCCTGTTTTACCAGCAACTCTGTGTGTAGGAATATAGGCACGAGTTCCGGTTCCGCCACCACCAGGCGTGACGACTGCCTCAAGCATTTGAGTAACTGATGCCGCAATTTCGGCACTGATCACTCGCACACCGGGAACTTCATCCGTTTCATCCACTTTCAATAAAGAAACGGGTTTATAAATACCGCTGTTTGCATAAATCATATAGGCTTGAGCCAACTGCAAAGGAGAAACCTGAAAACCATATCCATAAGCCAGCGTCGCAATTTCAGAATCACTCCAGCGCGAGTGATCAACCAGTAATCCTGGAGATTCGCCTGGAAAACCTGTTCCCAGCGACTGCCCAAAACCTACTCTTTTAAGAATATCCAGCATAGGGTCTTGCCCCATTGCCAAGGCTAATTTGCTAGCACCTACCTGAGATGATTTGGATAGAATGCGTTGTAAAGTTGATTCACCATAATTAACCGGATCCCGAATCGTGGATCGATCAATTCTTATATATCCTGGATTAGTATCAATGATGCTTTCACTGTTGAATAATCCGGATTCCAGCGCCGCAGTGACGGTAAATGTTTTGACTGTCGATCCAGGTTCTAAAGACTCAGCAATTGCTCTATTTTTCAAGCCATCCAGTTGCAAGCTTAAATTGGAACGATTGTTTGGATTGAAAGATGGCTGACTCACCATCGCAAGAATTTCACCAGTCTCAACATTTAAAACAACAGCAGTTCCTGCTTGCGCATAACGTCGAGTCACTTCTTCCTTCAGGGCTTTATAGGCAAGAAACTGAATCTCTGAATCAATACTAAGAAAGAGATCATTTCCTGGCTCGGCAACCTGGTTTATTCTGACCTCACTAATAATTGCGCCATTTCTATCTTTCAAAACCTGTTTAGACCCAGGGGTTCCTTCAAGCCAATCATCATAAGCGAGCTCTATTCCTTCCTGGCCAACCTCATCACTATTGGCCATACCCACGACATGCACAGCCACTTCCCCCAAGGGGTAAAACCGTTTGTATTCTTCTTCAGCCCAAATACCATTAAAACCATGGCGCAACACACGCTCAGCTTCTGCAGGTGGAATACGTCGCTTAATAAACATGAATTCCCGACTGGAATTTTCTTGTATGCGATTGCGTAAAACGTCAGGATTAACATCAATGGTTAGTAAAGCTTGCGCAAGCTGGTCCCATTGTTCTGGGTGCTGAATTATTTCTTTTGGGTTTAGCACCAGGGATTGGACTGGTGTACTTATTGCTAAAGGCTGGCCATTTCTGTCAAGAATATTGCCACGATGTGCTGCTATTTGGTCATTTCGAACAGTACGAGCATCTCCTTGGACTTGAAGAATTTCATTATTAAGAACCTGAAGGTCCATTACTTTCCAGGCAATGACACTCAAAAGTGAAAACATTACTATGAAGACAAAATATAGTCTCCAGTTGGATTGTTTCTTTTCAATTTGTCGAGCACTCATTGCCTGACCATTACCATATTTTCCATCTCGGGAATTTTCATACCGAGTTCCGCGATTGCGATGTCCTCAACCCTGCCTTGTGAAACCAGACTGCTTTGTTCAAGTAAAAGCTGCCCCCATTCAACTTGTAAATCATTACGTTTGTTTTCCAGTGTTTGCAATTCATTCAGCAGATGCCTGCTTTCATTGACTGCATAAACAACACCTACAGCTGAGCCACAAACCAAAACCAAACTGAGAAAAAAAACAAACCAAGTAACTACACTGTTATTTTGACTTACAATTTCTCTGTTATATTTATTCATTACCATTGCCATTAGTCAGGCAATCTTTTCCGCTATTCGCATTATTGCGCTGCGTGACCTGATATTTTCACTTAGCTCTTGCGCATCAACCTTCACCGCTTTACCAATAGCCTTTAGCCGAGGATTGAGTTGCGCCTGAGTAATGGGCAAACCCACCGGATAATCTCCACCCTTTATTTCTTTTTGAATAAACTGCTTAACAATTCGGTCTTCCAATGAATGAAAACTAATAACAACAATCCGACCACCAATGGCCAAAGCTTCCAAAATGACTTTCAAAGCTTTTTGCAAATCACCTAGTTCGTTATTGATAAATATTCGTATGGCCTGAAATGATCTCGTCGCAGGATGTTTATTTCTTTCCCATTTTGGATGCGCTTGCTTTATTATTTCCGCTAATTGCAAGGTTGAGCTTATTGCCTCATTTTCTCGATACTTACAAACCTCTCTAGCAATACGTCTTGAGTATCGCTCTTCGCCGAATTGGTAAAGAACATCAGCGAGCACTTTCTCATCAACTTGTGCGAGCCATGTTTCTGCAGTGATTCCGCTTGCAGTATTCATTCGCATATCCAAAGGTCCGTCCTTATTAAAACTAAACCCTCTTTGTGCATCATCAAGTTGCGGCGACGAAACACCCAAGTCCAACAATACTCCTGCCACTTTCCCCATGCTTTCCCGGTCATCAATCGCTTTTTGCAATGCTTCAAAGCTGCCGTGAAACACACTCACTCTTTTATCTTCTTCTGCCAACTCATGAGCCAGAACAATAGCCTCCGGATCTTTATCAATTACCAAAAGCCGGCCCTGCTCTGACAATTCCTCTAAAATCCTCCTGCTGTGACCACCTCGACCAAAGGTGCCGTCAATATAAAAGCCATTTTTATCGGTTATTAATGCAGCAATCGCCTGTTCCAACAGTACGCTTTGATGCTGCATCGTCACATTCTCTACCTCTACCCTTTACCTATTAATCTTACTTTTAGCTTTTATAGGGAAAGGTTTTTCAGTTCGTCCGGTAACTCTTCTGCATTCACTTTATGTTTCAACCAGCTATCTCTGGTTTCATTCCAGGCTTCATCATTCCAAACAGCCAGTTTGTTACCTTGTCCAACTAAAGCCGCTTTTTTTTCCAACCCGACAAACTGCCTGAGATTTAAAGGAATCAAGATGCGACCACTGCTATCAAGATTTACCTCAGTAGCATGACCAATGAATATGTTTTTTAAGCGTTTAGATTCTGGATGAAAACTGGAAAGTGCAGCGACCTTGCGCTCTATTTCCTCGAATTCATTCAAGGGATAAATCACCAGAGACTCGCCGTCCTGATCAATAGTAACCACTAACTGCCCATGACAATGACTCTCAATAATGCCGCGAAAGCGTGCAGGCATTGCCATACGACCCTTTGCGTCCAGCGTTATTGAATGTAAGCCACGAAATAACAAGGTTTCTTCTCCCAAAGACTAAAAGTAATTGCAATTAGAGTGTAATCTTCCCACTCTATATCCACTTTTTACCCACTCTAAAACTACTTTTCTGCACTATAAGGGAGTTCTAACAAGTAAATCAAGCACTTGTTTGCGTTAATTTGCGTAGAAAATGAAGCTAAAAGAGGCGAAACCCTAGAAAAGTGCTTATATGCGGATGAAAATGAAATATTAAAAATCAATATTTACAGGTAGCTATATTGCAAACTTAAAGTAAAACATTAAGTGTTGGGGATGTATGGGCTTTTTTATAAAGAATTTATATTTTGTGAACGCGCGGGCTTTTTAATCTTCCTATTCGAATTAAGCCCATTACAGAAAAAATTCAGGTTGAAAACGGCTATTGCTAAATAAATGCCTATAGCTAAATAAATGCCTATAGCTGATTAAATAACTATAGCCATATAAAAAAGTGTGTGAGTCGGCCTATAAGCCGGGTTCTGTCTTGGACAACCATTCATCTTGGGCTTATGTCACCATAAACCTCATGCAGCCTACCCGAACCCAGTGCGAGCAACACCGTAGGGTTCCTATTTGGCCTTGCTCCAGGTGGGGTTTACCATGCCATGGAATGTTGCCACCCATGCGGTGCGCTCTTACCGCACCATTTCACCCTTACCGCATAAGATTTCACTCAAATGTGGCGGTTTATTTTCTGTTGCACTTTCCGTAGGCTTGCGCCTCCCAGGGGTTACCTGGCACCTTGCTCTATGGAGCCCGGACTTTCCTCTATCTTCAAATTGAAGACAGCGATTGTCTGGCCAACTCACGCGGCAAGTATAAAAGTGCAAAACCTAATGTGCCAGCTTTTATTGTTATCATTATTTGACGCGTTTTAGGTCATCTAAAAATGCCTGAAACAATATCATTGAAACCATTTATTTAGTATTTAAACTCTTCTGCGCTATCATTCAGGCTTATCGCTAACTTGTAAAATATATAGAAGGAAAAATGATGACTTTCAATAGATTATTATCGGTGGTCTTATTTTGTTTGCTGTTAAATTCACCCATAGCATTGGCTGATATTTATGAACTTAGAACTTATACCACTTACGAGGGACGCCTCCCTGCACTACTAGCCAGATTTGAAAATCACACGGTGTCTTTGTTTGAAAAACACGGCATTCGCAATGTTGCATACTGGGTACCGCAAGATGAAAGCCTCTCAGAAAATACACTGATCTACATCATAGCGCATCCAACCAGGGATGCAGCAGTTGCCAACTGGGATGCATTCAGAAGCGATCCGGAATGGATTGAAGCTAGAACCGCTTCCCAGCTTGACGGCGACATTGTGCAGGAAGTTGTTTCAGTATTTATGGAGGCAACCACCTGGTCTCCAGCTTTATAAATAAATTAAATATTCCAGCTACTCAAACGTCAATTTTTCGACAGGAAATCTATCTGTTCCTTTGTAAGCTTGCAGATAATGCTGCCCTGCGTATCCGCAACCAGAACTCCGTTACTTGTTACTACAAATAAACTGTTAGTTGTGAAGGCAAAACTCGTGCCTATCTCTGCCTTTAGGTCTTCATACGCATGGACATTTTCAGCGAGCGGAATAATACGAGGAAAGTCACTTGCTCGAAGACCACGCATAACTGCATCTGCTGTTCTGACCTGAGCCTCAGCACCAAGTATCAAAAAAGCAAAAGGTAAATAAGATCAGAATGCCCTTCACAATAATTTCACCTTTTTTAAAACATTCACTGCTTCTGCAGATGAAATACTGTTCTTCCAGACATCCAATAAATTTAACCACACCAAAAACACCAATACGCCGGAGGTCTGTAAAAAGTAATAAGCCTGCCAGCACTTATTACCCCCAACCAGCACAAGAGTGATATCCCTGCGATAATTTTTACCGATTGGCTGACTTGTTGATTTGCTCCAAGATTTTTCACCGTCTTGAAACATGCTGAGTAAAAAAACAGCATATTTATGCCGGCTCCTGCCATAAAGACAAGTTTGGTTTGGAAAGCCGGGTTATATAGATATTGATCAGGGGCAGAGGTAAAAAACATGGTGCCGGTGATTACATTTAAAAAATATCCTGCAACTCCTACAGGCACTAATCGATGCATGGCAGACACTGGAATCGCTTTAACAAACCCCAACATACGCAAGTCAAACAAGCCCACTGTCCCAATTAACAAACACAAACCAAAAAAGTGCAAGGACTCAATAATCGGCCAGCCCCAGCGGGAGCCCATAATGCTATAGATGCCCGTATTTTGAGAAAAACTTAAAAGTGCTTCTTCCATTTTTATCTGAGTTCTTTCCTAATAATAATCAGTGGTCAGCAAAATAGTATAGGTATATGCAAGAAAACGCCCCGCCACAATTACCGACACCCAAAGCATAATTGAAAGTATCGCGAGCATTTTTTGCCTTGATGAAATTTCACTTTCCGGGATGAGAATAGTCCTTGTCAGCGATCTTCCTACCATAAACGCTGATGCAATTAACAACATCTTTAAATAAAAGACATAGTTGGTTAACCCTTTTGCCGGGTAAGCCAGCAATAACATTAAGCCTGATACCAGAGCAACAACGAAGCTTACCCACATCAAGGGGTAAAACTTGGTGATTAAATGCACAGGTAATTTAGGGGCAAAGCCCATGACCCTTAAATCAAGTGCAAAGTGCACACCAACCAAAAAGGCCATGCCCAACGCATGCAAAGAAAGCGTCAAGGGAAAACCAACAACCGATTCTCGTACCCAGACACTAAGTGGTGATGCTTCAAGCCATGCCAAAAATTCCAGAATTTTTCCCTCTATTTATTTTTATTATTGCTTTTTTTTAAGCCGATTTGATAAAGCGTGTTTTTCTTGATGCCAGTTATCTTTGCGGCTAGCTGGCTTGCCTGTTTCAAAGGGAGCTCTTGCATTAAGGTATTTAAAATAAATTCAGCCTCACTATCCACAACAGTTTTATCTTTTTCTTGACCTTGAACTAAGACAACAAATTCACCCCGCTGCTGATTTGTATCAGCTTTAACCCATGCTAGCAAATTTTCCAAACTATCATTTTTAATTGTTTCAAATGTTTTAGTGAGTTCACGGGCGATTACAGCAACGCGTTGAGCGCCAAATACCTCAAGCATATCCTGCACACAAGCTACGATACGGTGTGGTGCCTCATAAAAAATCAAGGTCCTGCTTTCCTTAGCCAAAGTTTCCAGCTTTTTAAGTCTACCGGATGATTTATTGGGCAAAAAACCTTCAAAAATGAAGGCGTCGGATGGTAATCCCGATACAGATAAAGCGGCAATCAGAGCTGATGGTCCAGGTACAGGACTCACACTTATATCTGCTTCCAGGGCCCCTTTAACCAGGTGATAACCAGGGTCGGAAATTAAGGGCGTGCCAGCATCTGAAATCAATGCGATATTAGTCCCAGCTGAAAGCTTATCAACAATATTCTGTACTTTTTTATTTTCATTATGTTCATGCAAGGCCAGCATTGGTGTGGAGATGCCTATATATTGTAATAGCTTTCCACTATGCCGCGTATCTTCTACTGCTATTAGATCAACTTCTTTAAGTATCTGAATAGCACGCTCACTGATATCGGATAAATTACCTATCGGTGTTGCGACAATATACAAAGTGCCAAGGTTCATTGAACAATTTTAATGTAATTAACAAGAACAATATCTTGCCATAGTAAGTGTTCAGGGTGTTAGCGAGTTTTTTATATTGCGTTATACTGAAGTCTATGAGATTTATACAATTTTGTTTTTGCTTTTTGGTGACGATATTGCTGGCTTCATGCAGCACTTCGCCTTCGTCTATTCCCAGAACAGTGATTGAAAGTGAAATTCCGGATATTGATGCTGACGGAGTCAGAAGCCCTGAGGAAATCTTGATCTTTAGCTTGCTGCAACAGGCGAATAATTCCACTTCTCCAGAATTGGAGTACTTTTCACTAGAAGCTGCCAAGATATATATAGGCATAGGCCAGGACCGCCAGGCCTATGAATTACTCACTACCTTAAATACCCGACAGCTTGAGCTTGGCCTGGCGGCAGAAATTTTAATTCTTCGCGCACAGTACCTGATTGAAAATGCCAGACACAGAGAAGCGCTTGATGTACTAACAATAGAACGTTTCGATGCCATTCCACAATTGTCCATTGCGCTACAAAAGCAGCTAAGAATTATGCGAGCGGAATCCTACGAAGCCTTAAACGAAAATGCTGCCGGACTTAGAGAAAGAATCCTGGTAGACCCCTTGCTTAGCGAACAAGAAATAAATGTAAATCATGAAAAGATCTGGCAAAACCTGCTGGCATTACCATTAGAAGAGCTCCGACGTTTGTCTGAAAACGAAATTGTTTATGCTTTTCAGGGCTGGTATGAACTGGGCATTGTTGGCAAGGCCTATCAATATAATCTGGACCGCCAATTGGTTGAGCTCAAAAATTGGCAAAATACTTGGATCAGGCATCCTGCCAGTGAGCAGCTGCCATTAACTTTGCAGCTGGTCGAAAGCATGGCAGCTGAAAGACCAAACCAGATAGCTTTGCTTCTTCCTTTAAATACCAATGCTGGAATCATTATTCGGGATGCCTTCATGAGTGCTTATCTGAATGTGCAATCATTTGGCGGACAAGTTCCAGAAGTTCGTTTTTATGACACCAGCACGACGGATAATATCATTGCCTTGCATACTCAGGCTCGCCTCGATGGTGCCGGGATGATTATTGGGCCCCTGCTTCGACAGCACCTTAGTCAACTACAGCAGGTTCGTAATTTAGGGGTACCTACTTTAGCCTTAAATAATATAGATGGCGCTCAATCCGCATCAAATCTCTTGTACCAATTTGCCTTGTCGCCAGAAAGTGAAGCCCGGCAGCTGGCAATTAAAGCCTGGAACGATGGGCATCGTAAGGCTGCAATAATGAGCCCCCAAGATACAAGCAGCGAAATCTACCAACGTAAAAAAAATAGCTTTATCCAGCAATGGAAAGAATTAGGAGGACAAGTAGTCACTCAGGAATTGTATGGCACTAATTACACACAAAGCATCGAAAACCTACTAAATTTAAGTGAAAGTGCCAATCGTAGAGAGCAAATTAGCGATATTATCAATGCCTCTGTTGAATTTTCTCAGCGTCGTCGTCAGGATGTTGACTTCATTTTTCTCATTGCCGAGCCCCTGGCTGCACGTCAGATTAATCCGAGCCTGGGTTATCTATATGCTGGCGATATTCCTGTATACGCAACCCAGGATATTTATTCCGGCTTAAATCGCACTTTGGAAGACGTGGACCTAAACGGTCTTATTTTTGGTGATAGCCCTTGGTTGCTATCAGAAGACGATGAATTAAAAGTCGCCGCTCAGCAGCTCTTCCCCCAAAGCAACGCACAAAATTTACGCTTACAGGCATTTGGCATTGATGCTTTCAGGCTATACCCTCGTATCAGGCAGCTGGAAACTGGTGTAGAAAACGCCTTTGTCGGAGCAACTGGCGTATTAAGTCTTGATACAGACAATCGAATCACCCGGGCACTTGATTGGGCTCGAATGCAGGATGGTATAGCGCGCCCTATCGACACTGCACAATAAACCAAACAGTCTATACTTTAATCAGGGAAGATTAATGTTTTCCAGAAAACCTTCCAGCCCCAGTCAGCTTAAAGGGCTGTATTATGAAACACAGGCCCTTCAATATTTAAAAAAACAGGGCCTAAAATTTCTCCAAAATAATTTTCACTGCCGTTTGGGTGAAATTGATTTAATCATGAGAGATAAAGACACCATTACCTTCATTGAGGTTCGCTTCAGAGAAAATACAGGTTTTGGGGATGGGCTGGATTCAGTCAATAGGCACAAACAACATAAACTCATAAAAACTGCCCAATTTTACCTTGTTCAAGAAGGGCTTTATGAGAAAGTTCCTATTCGCTTCGATGTGATCAGCATTTCTGGTGGAAAATTAAAGCCCGAGCTTTGCTGGGTTAAAAATGCCTTTCAGGCATAATATTAAAAATGCATAGACTAAAATTCATCCAGAACCTTTAAAAGGCTGAATAAGGAAGCACCAGCATAAGTTGTTATGTTGGCACTTCCCTTAAAGTTCAGGTATCAGTATTTTCATAACGGTCAAGTACATACCTGACCAGTCCACTTCTTACAGAATCTTCTCGTTCAAATGTGTGCACGTGGACACCTGGCAAACCCCGTAACTTTTGGACTGCATCATCAAGCCCATTTGGGCCCCTGATATCGCTCTGCATAACGTCTCCATTAATAACGACTTTACAATCTTCTCCAATGCGAGTCAGGAACATTTTCATTTGGGTTGGGGTTACATTTTGCGCCTCATCAAGAATGACAAAAGTAGAGGCATTAAAGGTCTTGCCACGCATGTAAGCCAATGGGGCACCAACGATACGGCCATGTCGCAAACAATAATCTACGACACCTTTACCCAGCCTTTCATGCAATATGTCACGGAAAGCATCTATATATACCGAAAATTTATCTTCCAGCTTGCCCGGTAAAAATCCCAGTTGTTCTCCAGCTTCTACTGCAGGCCGCGTAAAAATAATTCTATCAATACGACCAGATTCCAAAGCCTGTGCTGCCAGCGCTCCTGCACAATAAGACTTACCCGTACCTGCAGGACCAATGCCAAAAGTCAGACAATTATTTTTGATGGCATTAATGTATTTTTGCTGGGCGGGGGTTTGAGCTTCTAGTGGAAGACTACGTTGCTGGGGCTTATAGCTGGTGTTAATTAGACTATTAAGTTCGACGATATTGCTGGGTTCTGCATTACTGCGGCGGCGCTTATAACTTTCTTTATTCCTTTTACTTCCCTTGTGCCCACGGTAAGGATGTTCCATTTCACCGCTATATTGAATCGAACGCTTTTGCGATCTCTTTGCCATGCTCACTCTCCAATTTGCTAAATAAAAAGAATCGAGTTGAGAAAACGCGTTAGTACCTATTTATAAAATGTTTAGGTGCTAATGACATTGAAATAGTAGAAAATGTTGGTGTGCTACAAACCTCCTGTTAAATGATGAAAAATATTAGTAAGATCCAAGCTAGAACTGTACTAGCTGTGTACAGTCTGACACAATTACTTTTAGCAATGCAATGACTAACAGTAAGTGAAGCAAAATAATTATCAATTTCTTTATTGAGAGATGAGTATGGACTACCTAGAGCGTGTTAAAGGCTTTTTTGCATCCAGTATCGAATGCAAAATGCAATCCATGGAAGTCATTAGCCCTGCAATTCTAGAAGCATCCAAAGTAATGGTTGAAGCTTTGCTGAATGAAAAAAAAATATTGGCTTGTGGAAATGGTGGCTCTGCCGGAGACGCCCAGCATTTCTCAGCGGAATTAATAAATCGTTTTGAAAGAGAACGTCCCCCACTCCCTGCTTTAGCGCTTACGACAGATAGCTCAACAATTACTTCGATTGGCAATGATTATTCATTTGATGAAATTTTCTCTAAACAAGTTCGAGCCCTCGGCCAGGAAGGCGATGTTCTCTTGGCGATTTCTACAAGCGGAAACTCATCTAATGTCATAGAAGCGATAAAAATTGCACATGCGCGAGAGATGAAAGTGATCATGCTAAGCGGCAGAGATGGTGGTGCAATGCGGGAACTGATTAAACCCGGCGATGTCGAAGTTTGTGTTCCATCTCAAATCACCGCACGCATTCAGGAGGTACACTTACTGGCAATACACTGTTTTTGCGATCTGATTGATACACATTTATTTGGTCCTGAATAAGCCTAAAATTCAAAAGGTTCTATAACATGTTACATCGAATACTACTTTTTTCTTTGCTTTGTTCTACACTGGCGATTACAGCCTGCGCTTCCGTCATTAGCACCTTAAATGGCAATGACAGTATCCAGGAGGACCAAGGCAGTCGCTCAACCGGCTCTCGAATTGATGATGGGGCCATCGAAACCATGATTAAAGTTAATTTAAATGCAGCCGATGATGCCTTGCGAGAATCCAACATAGACGTCGTCAGCTTTAATCAGACAGTCCTGTTGGTTGGTCAGGTTCCTAATCAGGAATTAAAAAACTTGGCTACTCGAGTCGCTACAACTAGTAATAGTCGAGTTAAAACAGTTTATAACGAACTGGAAGTCGCAGGTGATACTTCCTTCCTTTCTCGAACTAATGACATATGGCTATCAACAAAAATAAAATCAATGATGTTAGTAAATGATGATGTGGAAGGACTTCGGACCAAGGTTGTTACAGAGAATGGTGTGGTTTATCTAATGGGCTTGTTAACCCGCGCCGAAGCGGATCAAGCTGTAGATTTGGTTAGCAAAGCCAGTGGCGTCACCAAAGTAGTTAGAGCTTTCGAATATATCGACTGATTGTTGATACTCTTTATTTAACTACCCGCAATGAGGGCTTGACGCCTTTCCCAGCATTTCCTTTTTTATTATCAGTTTTACCTGACGACGACCCACTAACACCACTGATTGGTGATGGCGGTTCTGGCATCGGATCATCAGACTCAAACATCATACCTTGCCCATTTTCTCTAGCATAAATACTCACTATTGCATTAATTGGGGCATAAACTTTGGTAGGTATTCCACCAAAACGGCCTTCAAATTCTATAGCCGTATTACTGATGTTGAGGGTTTTGATTGCCTGTGGAGATATATTAAGAACGATCTGATCGTTTTTTACGTAGTCCTGAGGGACTTCAACGCCTTTGACAAAAGCGTTTACCAGGATATAAGGCGTGAAATTATTATCTAGAATCCATTCATGCAAAGCTCTTATCATATAGGGACGGTGAGACGTCATTGTCATATTTGTTTACCCCCTTAATAAGAGCATTGCAAAACCTGCATTTACACGCCAGTCATTTCCTTCTCTTGTTCGGACAGGGATTCCCGTACTGACTCTCGTTCAAACAGGCGCTGGCGATATTCCAGTAAAGCTTTTGTTGCTTTAGTTTCGGGTAGCTTAATACCCAATTCAGGCAAACGCCAGAGGATTGGTAACACACAACAATCAACTATAGTGAATTCATCACTCATGAAATAAGGTTTTTCAGCAAATATTGGCGCTATAGAAACCAGATTTTCCCGCAATTCTTTTCGAGCTGCTTCAAGCTCTTTTTCGGGAGCAGTTTCTGCCTGCAGCATATCAACCAATGAGCACCAGTCCTTTTCAATGCGATGCATCCAAAGTCTGCTTTGTGCGCGAGCTACCGGATAAACCGGGAATAACGGAGGATGTGGAAAACGTTCATCCAGATACTCCATCATGATGTTTGGCTCATACAAAACCAGATCACGATCAACCAGTGTTGGCAGGCTGTTATAAGGATTAAGATCAGCTAAGTCTTCTGGTTTGTCATGAATATCAACATCAACAACATCAACTGTAACGCCCTTTTCAGCCAAAACAATCCTTACACGATGGCTGTATTGGCTGGAACCATCTGAATAAAACAACATTGAAGAGCGTTTAGTTACAACTCCCATATTAAGCCTCTTAGTTTTTGAGTTCTGTTAATGTTCTATATCTTTCCAGTATTCCCGGCTCAACATGAATACCGGAACAAACAGGAATGCTAAAAATAGGAGGACAAAACCACCTATTCTTTCACGGTCCAATCTTGAGGGTTCACCCATGTAATAGAGGAAGTTCACAAGGTCGTAAACAACCTCATCAAATTCTTCTTCACTAAGACTGCCGGTACCAGAAACATGATGCAATTCTTCACAGTGCTCAGGGTCACACGTTTGGTCGCCCTGCAATTCCTGTAAAACATTAGGCATACCAACATTAGCAAAAACTCTGTTATTAACACCAAAGGGGCGTGATGAATCAAGATAAAACCCTTTTAGATATCCGTATAGCCACTCAGGTTGACGGACTCGAGCAACCAACGACAAATCGGGGGGAGATACTCCAAACCAGTTCTCTGCAGTAGCTGGCATGGCGCTTACCATCAGGCTGCCGATATCAGTTGCAGGGTTAAAAATAATATTTTCCATCATTATATCTTCAGGAATATTCAGATCATCAGCGACACGCTGATAACGCGAGTATTGAGCAGAGTGGCAACCCATGCAGTAATTAACAAAGGTCTGCAAGCCAGATTGCAGGGAAGCAGTGTCTTCCAGATTCATCTCAACATGTTCAAGCTCAACCTCTGCCTCGGCTGCAACTGCATTTAAGGGAACAACAATAAAAACAGCCAGAATGGCAAGCACCAGCAGTAATTGCTGCAAGCTGATGAAACGTCCTGTCACTCGTTCTGGAGGAGTAGTCGTTTTCTCAACGCGGGTATACCAAGGCATCGCCAGAAAATAAGCAAAATAAATCACTGTACATAACTGCGCCAGAGCGGTTCTGGGACCAGTTGCAATTTGAGTTCCCAGTACGCCCAAAATCACAAAGCTAATGACAAAAGCCAATAATGCTATTCGACTATACATACCCTTGTAGCGCATGGATTTAACAGGACTTCTATCCAGCCAGGGCATGACAAAGAGGATGGCGATTGCACCGGCCATAACAACTAGACCCCAGAATTTGGCATCAACACCAAACAATGGATAGGTGACCGCGCGGAGCATTGAGTAAAAGGGCGTGAAGTACCAGACAGGTGCAATATGCTCGGGTGTTTTCAGATTATTCGCCTGTTCAAAATTCGCATATTCCAGGAAATATCCGCCCATTTCAGGCATGAAGAAAATGACAAAGGAAAACACAAAAAGGAAAACAACGATCCCAACCAAATCATGCACTGTGTAATAAGGGTGGAAAGCAATTCCATCTAGAGGAACGCCATTGGCATCTTTCTTAAGCTTTATTTCAATGCCATCAGGATTATTTGAACCGACTTCATGAAGGGCCAGCAAGTGTAATACCACTAATCCAACCAGAACCAGGGGCAGCGCAATCACATGCAGAGCAAAGAAACGGTTAAGAGTAGCGCCTGAAATCAGGTAATCACCCTGTATCCACACCATCAAGTCTTCGCCTACAAATGGGATGGCGCCGGCTAGAGAGACGATTACATTAGCACCCCAATAAGACATTTGTCCCCAGGGCAGTACATATCCCATAAAGCCTTCCGCCATTAAAATGAGATAGATAGTCATGCCAAAAATCCAAATCAACTCTCTGGGTTTTTGGTATGAGCCGTACATCAGGCCGCGAAACATGTGCAAATAAACAACCACGAAAAATGCGGAGGCACCAGTGGAATGTAGATAACGTAAAATCCAGCCATAGTCCACATCCCGCATAATATATTCAACAGATGCAAAGGCTGCAGCCGAACTCGGAACATAGTTCATTGTTAACCAGATGCCAGTCAGCAATTGATTAACCAGAACAACCAGGGAAAGCACTCCAAATATGTACCAGAAATTAAAATTCTTCGGCGCATAATATTTTGACATATGCTTTTCAAACGCCTGTGTCACAGGCAGGCGGGCATCAATCCAGGCCATAAAACCATTTTTCTTGACCGGACTTACCTCAGTAGAGTTTGTCATTTGATCACTCATTATGAATTCCCCCCGTCTACACCGATTACAATGACGTTGTCAGTCTCATAAGAGTGGGGAGGAACAACTAGGTTAGCCGGAGCAGGCACACCAGTGTAGACGCGGCCTGCCAGATCAAACATTGATCCATGGCAAGGGCAGAAAAAGCCTCCTTTCCAGTTAGGATCGTATTCCTGAGGACTAACTTCAGTATTAATTCGCGGTGAACAACCCAGATGTGTGCAAAGGCCAACATAAATACCAACCTCTGGCCTAATAGAGCGAAAGGCATTTTGTGCATAACCCGGTTGCTGGTCTCTTTCTGATTCCGGATCAGAAAGGTGATCAGTAAAATTTTCAAGGTTATTCAGTGCTTCTTCATCCCTGCGTAACACAAAAATTGGCTGGCCACGCCAGGCAGGTATTGGGCCTAATAATTCACCTGGCTCTAGCCTGCTGATATCGATAGTGATTGGAGCACCTGCTGCAAGTGCTCTAGCACTAGGGTTCCAAGATCCTACAAAAGGTACAGCAGCTCCGACGACTCCGGCCGCTCCGACAACTGATGTACTTCCAATTAAAAAACGCCTGCGATTATTGCTCTTAGAACCGCCATTCACAATGAAACTCTCCTATTGGAAACGCTTGAAAGGGTATAAAGACGCCACCAACAAGGCAGGGTCGAAAACTGCGCGAATGCTACTAAAAAACACCTGTTTTTTCAAGGTGAAATCACATGCTTTATGAAATTATTAAGCTTTTACTTGCAAAAAAAAACGCCGAAACATGAGGAGTTTCGGCGTTTTAAGAAAACCAAAATAAATATTAACGTTTTGAGAATTGAGGTCTCTTACGAGCTTTTCTTAATCCAACCTTTTTACGTTCAACTTCACGAGAATCTCTAGTAACAAAACCGGCTTTACGCAAGGGGGTACGATTTTCCTCATCATATTGCATCAAAGCACGAGTAATACCGTGTCGTATCGCACCAGCCTGACCAAAACTGCCACCACCGACAACACTGACATTTACATCAAACTTATCAGACACCTCTAGGAGCTCCAGCGGCTGACGTACAATCATGCGAGCTACTTCACGCCCAAAATAGGAGTCCAGGCTTCTTTTATTAACAGAGATATTGCCGCTACCTGGCGTTAAAAAAACTCGAGCTGTCGAAGTTTTTCGACGTCCAGTACCGTAATATTGTGTATCAGCCATACTTTATTTACCTATTGTAAATTCAATTGAGCAGGTTGCTGAGCAGTATGAGGATGCTCAGTACCAGCATAAACTTTTAATTTCCGAAACATTTCTCTACCTAAAGAGGTATTCGGCAACATCCCTTTAACTGCCAGACGAATAACTTCTTCTGGGCTCTTTTCAATCATTTCATTAAAAGTGCGAGTTTTTAAACCGCCTGGATAAGCAGAATGGCGATAGTACTTCTTATCGGCCGCCTTGTTGCCAGTAACTTTGACTTTTTCAGCATTCACAACAACGATATAGTCTCCGGTATCAACATGTGCCGTGTACTCGGCTTTATGCTTGCCGCGCAGTCTATGTGCGATCTCTGCTGACATACGACCTAATGTCAGTCCTTCGGCATCAATTAGCACCCAGTCATTCTGTGCAGTTTCTTTATTTGCTGAAATAGTTCTCATTATTTTATCTACTTGTGTTTCTGGCTATTCAATTCTGATTTTGGGCTCTAATCGTGCAAAGCCGCAAACGGAGCGCGAATTCTACAGATGGTGCACTGGATATTCAAGGGTTCTTAAGTGTTTTTATCGAATAATCAAAAGCATCTTAAAAGAACATTAAAATCAGTGAGTTGGAGGGCAAAATAAAGCCGACTTTAATTGAAGGTAAAAATAGGTATTAAAGCTCAATTTGGCGAATAGAATAGCTGCGGTTTTAAGGGGTGTGCTCCAGGGCCAGATATTCATTTGATTGCATTTCCAGCAATCGGCTTTTGGCTCTCTCAAATACAAACTTTAGTTCTCGCCCCTGGTAAATATCTTCTAGTTTGCTTTCTGCAGAGATAATCAATTTCACTTTATGGTCATAAAATTCATCAACCAAACTCACAAATCGCCGTGCTTTATCATCGCTACTGGCATCAAACTGCGGTAGATCACTGATTAATACTGTATGGAAAAGTTGTGCAATTTCTATGTAATCTGCTGGACTGCGTGGCCCACCACAAATACTTTCGAAATCAAACCAAACGAGATCTTCAGCTCTATAGCGACAAGCTATTTTGCGTCCTTGTATTTCAATTGAGCCATTAGCCATAATGCTCAATCCGGCACCTAAGCGATTGAAGCTCGCCAACATAAGAGCTTCGGCCTCTGCTCCAAGAGGGCTATGATAAATTTCAGCCTGCTCCAGACTGCGGAGGCGATAGTCAATACCTCCATCCACATTAACTACTTTAGTGTGCTGCTCCAACAATTTGATGGCCGGCAAAAAGTTTCGGCGCTGCAACCCATTCTCGTATAAACGATTAGGTTCTATATTAGAAGTGGCAATCAGGGTAACACCCGAATTAAAAAGTGTCTCCAGCAAGCCTCCTAATATCATGGCGTCACCAATATCGGTTACAAAAAACTCATCGAAACAAATAATATCGACTTCCTCTGCTATTTCTAAGGCAACCGACTCTAGAGGGTTTTTAATTTTCACATTGGCATTAAGTCGCTTATTAACCATAAGCATAAAGCGATGAAAATGCATACGCATTTTGCGCTCATCAGGTAGACATTGGTAAAACAAATCCATTAAATATGTTTTGCCCCGACCAACTCCTCCCCAGAAGTACAGCCCTTTGACGGGTGAAGACTTTCCAGAAAAAAATCTTTTCATGATTGAATTGCTAGACGCTTTTCCCCGCCTTTTTTGCAAGGCCTCAAAGACTTTTTGCAACTCCTCAATAGCCATCAACTGGGCTGAATCAGGCAATAAATTCCCTTGAGCCATATCTTGATGATAGCGCTGCATGGGAGTAGTCAGATTTTCGAATTTACTTTTAATTTTGGTCAGCTCCAGCACCTAAAAAGGATAAAGATGAAGATTAAAGAAACAATTATAGGTATAATTAGACCTCAGTTTGCAAATAATAAGGTAATCAGTTTAAAAGGTACGCTAATGGGGATATGGCTAGTTGGGATATTAAGTTTTGTAATTGGCCTCGTTGCTGGTGCGTTAATTTTTAAACAATTTTTATCTGACGCTGCAAAAGTGAAAAATCTGACTGAAGAGCTGGATGAATTAAACGAAAAGCATAATGACTACCAGCAGAGCGTGTATTCTCATTTTGAAAGCACTGCTAAATTAGTCAATAAACTCACCCAAAGTTATCGGGAAGTTTATGAGGGTTTGGCCCGAGATGCCGATATTCTTTGTCCTGAAGATATCACCAAACAATTGGCTTTAACCAAACAAAGTTCAGACCTCTTAGGCACAGATACCAGAAGCAATCTGAATGAGCAAATGGATGATTTATTTCCTCCTCGCGATTACGCGACTAAAACCAGTCCAGAGCAGAAAGGCGGGCTCGCAGCTGATTACGGGCTCCCCAAAAAGGAAAAACCTGAGGCACCATAAGCTGTTTGTCTTGGGTTTCTCCATGGCTTGCTATACAATTTGCGCCCAATTTACAGGGCATGTATCGAAAATAACCTTATTTTAGTTGTTAACTATGACAGAGTATCGACTTACACACCTCAAACAACTTGAAGCAGAAAGTATCCATATAATTCGTGAAGTGGCCGCAGAATTCGATAAGCCTGTCATGCTGTATTCTGTTGGTAAAGATTCTGCAGTTATGCTGCACTTAGCCTTGAAAGCTTTTTACCCAGGCAAACTACCTTTCCCCTTGCTTCATGTTGATACCACCTGGAAATTCAAAGAGATGATTGAGTTTCGGGATTCACTTGCTGAAAAGCTTGGCCTGGATCTACTGGTATACACAAACCAGGATGGTGTAGATGCTGGTGTCACACCTTTCACTCATGGCAGCCAGAAACATACTGACATAATGAAAACCCAAGCGCTAAAACAGGCCTTAAACAAATATCAATTTGATGCTGCCTTTGGGGGAGCTCGTCGCGATGAAGAAAAATCGCGCGCCAAAGAAAGAGTCTATTCCTTTCGTGATAAAAACCATCGCTGGGATCCAAAGAATCAACGCCCAGAACTGTGGAATATTTATAACGGTAAAGTTAATAAGGGAGAAAGTATTCGAGTATTTCCTCTTTCCAACTGGACTGAATTAGATATATGGCAATATATCCACCTAAATAACGTTCCTATCCCTTCACTTTATTTTGCTGAAGAACGACCAGTCGTTAATTATGAAGGCGTCGATATCATGGTTAACGATGATCGTATTCCAGAAGAATTGAAGAAAACGATGACCATGAAAACTGTTCGATTCCGGACCCTGGGCTGCTATCCCCTAACTGGCGCTGTCGAATCTGCAGCCAGCACCCTGCCAGAGATCATCCAGGAAATGTTACTGGCCACAACATCTGAACGTCAGGGTCGTTTAATTGATAGCGATCAGTCTGGCTCTATGGAAAAGAAAAAGCGCGAAGGATATTTCTAGGGCTCCTAACTATGTCTCATCAATCTGATCTTATTAGCACCGATATTGATGCCTACCTTGCTCAACATGAAAGGAAGGAGCTATTACATTTATTAACTTGCGGTAGCGTTGACGATGGCAAAAGTACCTTAATTGGTCGCTTATTACATGACTCCAAAATGATCTATGAAGATCAACTGGAAGCCATTAAATCTGACAGTGTTAAATCCGGCACTACTGGTAATGATTTTGATTTAGCCCTACTGGTAGATGGCTTGCAAGCTGAACGTGAACAAGGCATCACCATTGATGTTGCCTATCGATATTTTTCTACCTCAAAGCGTAAATTTATTATCGCTGATACACCTGGCCAGGAACAGTACACCAGAAATATGGCAACAGGGGCTTCCACGTGTGAGTTGGCCATTATTCTGATTGACGCCCGTCATGGAGTACAAACTCAAACACGCAGGCATACCTTTATTGCATCACTCTTGGGTATAAAACATATCATTGTCGCTATCAACAAAATGGACTTAATGGATTTCAGTGAAGAAGTATTTAACAAAATAAAACAGGACTATATTGATTTCACTAATGAGTTGAATACAGGGGAACTGTATTTCATACCGATCTCAGCGCTTAAAGGCGATAATGTGGTGAATGCCAGCGAACAAACACCTTGGTATGACGGCGAAACCCTCATGTGGATGCTTGAGAATGTAAAAATTTCTGCTGCAAGAAATTTTGAAGATTTTCGATTTCCGGTGCAACTTGTCAATCGACCCAATCTGGATTTCAGGGGCTATTGTGGCACTATTGCTTCTGGCATTGTGCGCAAAGGTGATGAAATTACTGCTCTGCCATCTGGTAAACGCAGCAAAATAAAATCTATTGTGACTTATGATGAAGAACTTGAAATGGCTCACATGCCTATGTCTGTGACGCTGACTCTGGAAGATGAAATTGACATAAGCCGTGGCGATATGATCGTCCACTCCGATAATTTACCTACTTCAAAAAAATCATTCTCAGCGAATATTGTCTGGATGAACGAATCACCACTGCTCACTGGTAAACAGTATGAATTTAAACAGGCCTCGCGTGCATTCGGTGGAACAATTACCCATATCCAGTACAAAGTTGATGTTAATACTCTGGAAACCAGCCCTACCCCTTCACTGGAACTTAATGAAATTGGTTTATGTGACCTGGAATTTTCTGAAACAATTCACTTTGATTCTTATAGTCAAAACCCAAGTACCGGCGCATTTATCATTATCGACCGCTTAAGCAATGTAACTGTCGGCGCTGGAATGGTAGAAACTGCCACTCACAAAAAGAAACGTAAAAATACTGAAAGTTCAACCATACATGTTACTAAGGAAGACCGTGCTGCACGTTATGGGCAAAAACCCGTTACTGTCATGTTTGTTGGAATTTCCGGCTCTGGTAAATCGACTCTGGCCCACGCCCTAGAAAAAAGACTGTTTGATATGGGGCGAATTAGCACTATTCTTGATGGCAAAAGCATGCGCCTTGGAATCAGCAAGGATCTTCCTCATGACGCTGCCGGTCGGGCTGAGAATCTGCGTCGAAGTTCCTATATCGCAAAATATCTGAATGATTCCGGATTAATTTGCTGCGCAGCCTTCGTTGCACCTAATGCGGATTCCAGAGAACATATGATCGATGTGATTGGAGAAGATAACTGTATTATTGTTTACTTGAATCCTCCTTTGGAAGTTTGCAAGCAACGGGACCCTAGCGGAATCTATGCTGCTGAAGCCAACATGGAAACTGGAACAGTGCCAGGCATTTCATTTCCTTATGAAGAATGGGAAAACCCAAATCTGATTTTGCCTACCCATGAACTCGATGTGGAAGAATGCATTGATAAATTAATCAACGTGCTTAAAGAGCAGTCAATTCTGTAGCGCTGAAAATTTTCATTTAATTTGCATCCAAATAGACACTACAAAAAAGCATCTATTGTATCCAAGCAATCTGCATAATACGCATTGCCAAATATATTTAAATGATTCAGTTGGTGATAGAGCTGATATAGTTTAAATCGTTCTTCGTAACCATCTGCAAATGGCCAAACCTCTGCATAAGCCGCTTCACATCTCGCGCCAAAGCCCCCAAACATTCGCATCATGCCAAACTCAGCTTCTCGATGACCGTAATAGCATGCAGGATCAAATATAACAGGTTCTCCAATATCATCAGCCATTGCATTACCGGACCACAAGTCTCCATGTAACAGAAGAGCGGGTTCTCCAATGTGACCCAAATATAATTCTAGTTTTTCTAAAAACTGATAGCTTTTTTTTACTAATGGATTATCCGCTCCGACCTGCTGGGAAAATAATTTAAATTGTGACTCAAGTCGGTTAACACGCCAGAAGCTTAGCCAATCATCATTCCATGTGTTTATTTGCAGAGTAGTGCCTAGATAATTGTCACAGTAAAACCCATACTTTTCCTGTTGAGTATGCTGGTGCAGTAAAGCCAATTTACGGCCCATTTGCTCTTGCCAGTCTGCTGCTTTTTGTCCTCGCGAAATATATTCCATCACCAGAAAGGACTCTGCGAAAATTAAAGGACTTGGAACCCTTAGTGTTTTAGAGTGAGCTAAAAGTAATAACGAATCATATTCAATCTGAAATGTATTTTTGGCAATTTTGCCTCTTGGGGTTTTAAGCAAATACTCTGAACCATTATCCAAACCAATATAATTGACTTCATTAATATTGCCTCCACTCAAAGGACGACGGCTGATAATGCTAACTCTTTGTCCGAGGCTTTGGCTGATACTTTCAGCTACTTGTTCTAGCATAGGTTGATCCAACTAAAATATGCTTCAAAAAAAAGAGGGCTTACGCCCTCTTTTTTATAACTGAGTTAAATAAATTGTAAAACGGCTTAGCTTAAATGACCAAGCACTAAAAGGTCGTTCCTATCGTGACATAGAGGCTAGCTGGCTCACCAACAAAATATCGATCTCCAACGAAGCTTGTCCAATCAGCTCGTTCCGCATAATTGGTATCGAAAAGGTTGGTAACTCTAGCTGCAAAATACCAGGCGTCATTGGACTGATATTGATAGCGCAAGTTCATGATATCGTGACCTTCATAGCTATTGGTATTCGTTTCATTAGTGTAATAATCATCCATGTGCACCCACTCCAACTGAGCGTTATTATTTTCATTAATCGCCCATCGAAGCTGAACATTAGCCGTTAATTTAGGTGCAGTATCGATATCATTGCCATCAATATTAACCGTCACTCCCAGTGGGGCAATATTGGCCCCATAGGTATGATCGGCATAACTGGCTACAATATTTAGCTGCAGGGAATCAGTCAGTTCAAATAAGGAATTCAGTTCCAGGCCTAAATGATCAGTTTCCCCGCCACTAACATTACTGCGACTACTGTCCTGGAAAATCACATTATCTTTTTGCATCCAGTAGACAGCCAAACTATAAGACACATTTTCACGCGCGGCACGATAGCCAATTTCAAAACTGTCGACTTCTTCTGAATCCAGATCAGCAACTAACTGATTAACTTGTAAACGATAAAGCTCAGTTGCCTGAGGCGCTCTAAAAGCATGCGCAGCATTCACAAACACTTGTTGCGATTCATCAAAATCATGAATCCAACCCAGATGCATAGAACTGTTATTAAAATCATCGCTGCGATCAGCAGGGCGACTATAGCGACAGGTTCCCGCAGGGTTAAAAGCCGAAGGGGTACATGAACTACCGTCTTCTGCCGTGTTGCCATCAATCATTTTATTATCATAATCATATTCCAGCATCTCGTAACGCAGGCCCAAGCTGAATTGATCCTTTTCGGTAGATTGAAACTTGAACTGCGCATAAGGTGATATCAATTGAGCATCCACATCGAAATCATACTGTCTTCCGGCAGGGAAAGATCCAAAACCGCCTGCCTGAGTTTGACGTAGATAACCATCAGTCAATTCGAAATCAATACCGGCTATCCACTCTAAATTACTGGTAAGCATACTGCTGTACATAGATTGCAGTCCAAAAGAACTATGCCCATTTTCTTCTACCGGGGTTCCTGGTAAAAAATGCATTAGAAACTCCATGTCTGCATCTCGGTAGTAAGGTGTTAGCATCCATTGCGCCCCGGAGGCAAATTCACCTTCAATGCGGCTATGCAGTCTGTAACTGCTTGCATCCCTATAGGCATTTGGATCACCATTAGTCCTCCTCAAGGCTTCGTTTTTATAAGCGTCTGCTCCATTCAAATAACCAGCAGTTTCCTGATTAAGGTTCGTTGCAGCAAATACTGTCGAGACCGAGATATTGCCGGAATAACGGTGTGCCAAATTTAGTTTTTGTTGACCGAAACCTGAATCATCTTTGTAACCACCATCGGTAGCACCATTAAAATGAACCCCATAGGCATGTTCCCCATTGACTGTGTTATATCCAATATTTAATCGGCCATATTCATGCGGACCAAAATCCAGTGAAACATCTCCCCCCTCTTCACCCAGGGTCGGGCTGATAATATTTATGGCCCCATGCAAAGCATTGGCACCATATAAAATACTACCCGGACCACGAATAACCTCTATGCCTGAGGCTTGTTCTGTATTCGCTTCAAAAAGCTCGTTTACATTACAAAACCCGGCGGCACGCAATGGAATGCCATCCTGAGATGTTTGAACCGACCCGCAGCTACCTGCTCCCGTGAGAACCGGGGCACGGATCCCTAACAAGGACTCCTGGCCATTGCCGCGGTTAAACACCACTCCAGGAATAGAGTTCAGAACTTCTCCAACATGCACATGCTTAATAGTAGTGAGGTAATCAGAGTCAACCGCATAAATACTTGCGGCAATATCACGTAATTCCGTTTCCTTTCGGTCTGCGGTTATTACAATGGACTCAATGCTATTCGTTTGAGCATTCAGCTGAGCCGCGCTACATAGCAAAGCAATACTTAGACCTAGCGTTGACATTTTTGGATTAAAAGCTTGCATAAGAGTTCCCCGAATAAAAGAAGTATCTAACTGTGGTTAGTTGAGAATTTTTATATTTATAATTTTTTCTAACAATTATCTATTAAGATTAAACACGTGATTCTAGTTCAAATGAGCTAAATTTAATATTCAACACTTTTCACAACTAAATAAAGGATCGCTATTAGAACAAAAACTTACAGCTTCCAAAAGGATAGAAGCCTATTTTCTTGTAATTTCCTTATTTATTAGAAGCTAAGAATTATGCCAATTTATACCGGCTTATTTTTCTCAAATAGTTTTTTCTGTTCCATCGAAGCTTCAAGCTGAAATTTATCTTTCCACTCGCCGTAAGGCATTCCATAAACCAGCTCACGTGCTTCTTCATAGCTTATTTCCTCACCAAGATCCTGAGCAGCAGTGACATACCACTTGGATAAGCAATTTCGGCAAAAACCCGCAAGATTCATCAAATCGATATTCTGTGCATCCTTTCGGGAATCCAAATGTTCGATTAGTCGCCTGAATACTGCAGCTTGTATTTCAGTTTCTGTACTCATTCATCCCACTCCTCTTTTTAATGCTGAAGTAATTCAACCGCCGGCTTTGACTGCGGAGAAACCTAGTTTACTCAGTTCTTCAAGTAACTTGTCACGATGCTCACCCTGAATTTCAATGATGCCATTCTTAACAGCCCCGCCACTGCCACAAGTCTGTTTAAGTTTCTTTGCCAGTAGCTTCAAGTCTTTTTCAGACAATGGCAAGCCGCTAATCAGACTTACACCACTACCCTTTCTACCCTTGGTTTCCTTGGAAACCCTGACTTTACCATCCGTCTTCGTAGTGCTATTCATTATCTCTTTACACTTGCATGCGCTAAATTTTTTAGCGCAAGTCGGGCAAATGCTGCCCGTCTCAGTTGAGTAAACTCTGGTGCTATTTTTTTTCATACCGGATTATCGATATCTATAAACATATGATCAATGGAATACTTTTCTGCCAAGTATCTGCCAAGCGCCTGCACACCATAGCGCTCTGTTGCATGATGTCCAGCAGCAAAAAAATGTATCCCGGCTTCTCTGGCAAAATGCACGGTTTGCTCGGAAACTTCACCACTCAAATAAGCATCTACTCCCGCCTCATGAGCCCTTTCAATAGAATGCTGCGCTGAACCTGTACACCATGCTATTGAGCTAATCTTTTCAGCCCTACCAGGCACATGAAAAGCTTCTCTATTGAGTTTTGCCCGCAGTTGCTTTTTTAGTTCTAGGGCACTACTAGGCTTTACCAATTCACCAATCACACCTACTTTACTTTTATGTTTGGGATAGAGTTCATCAATAATCTTAAAATCCAGCAAAGATCCTAGCTGTGCATTATTACCATATTTGGGGTGGGCATCTAATGGCAAGTGATAAGCCAAAAGACTGATTTCATTTTGGAGAAGCGCTTTAATGCGTTGTTTCTTGATGCCTGTTATTTCAGCTTTTTCACCCTGCCAGAAATAGCCATGATGAACCAGAATAGCATCCGCCTTTTCAAGTATCGCTGCATCTATAAAAGCCTGGCTGGCGGTAACACCCGTAACTAGCCTATTAATGGCAGGCCTGCCTTCTATTTGCAAGCCATTTGGGCAGTAATCTCTGAAATCATCAGGTCGCAATAAATTATATAAATCCTGTACTACGACATCCAGACTAATTGACATTGCTAACTCCAATTTGAAACTGTAAAGGCCCCAACTAATTACTGTATACTTATAAATCGTCATCATAACAGATGTATGATATCCCCTGAATCCAAAGCCCCAAACATGAGGGCATACGATGAAAAAAGTTATAAATTATATTTTTTGGCCTGCCTTAGCCGGTTTAATTTTTGCTCTGGTGGTGATGCAATTACCCAGATTGTCAGAATTTTTTCTTGGAGTGGTACTTTCCAGCACTGAGCCTGCACAGGAAGAAAGAGCAAGCTTTCCATTATCTTTCAATGCTGCCATCACAAAGGTTATGCCTTCTGTAGTCACTATCAATCTTCAACAAATGTTTGCAGACTCAGACAGCTCTCAAAATATTGGTGATTCACTTAGTGGCATTCTTAACCAAAGTTTCAGCTCACTAAGTGAAAACAATAGCCTGGGATCTGGTGTAATCGTTTCTCCTGATGGTTATGTTGTTACCAGTTATCATATATTTTTAAGCTCCGATACGGGTGTCATTAACTTCCCCGAAACGATTACCGCCACACTCAATGATGGTAGAACGGTTAACGCCAGACCCCTACTTTATGATGAAAACAGCGATTTAGCTTTATTGAAAATTGATACCCCAAATATCAGCCACATTGAACCTTCAAATAATCCAGATTTACAAATAGGAGACTTTGTTGTTGCGATTGGCAACCCAAGAAATATCGGACTTTCTGCTTCCTTTGGCATTATAAGTGGCATACATCGAAGTGATGACTCCTACCTTATACAAACAGACGCCGCCATAAACCCAGGTTATTCTGGTGGCGCACTTATTGATTCCGAGGGCAATTTGATTGGCATTAACTCAAATATTTTATCCGAATCAGGAGGTTCAGAAGGCCTTGGCTTTGCTATCCATTCCAGTATGATCAGTCTATTATTAAATTATTACTTCGAAAGTGGCCCTGGCGGATATCTCGGTGTCGATGCCTCCGAACTATTCACGAGAAATGAAGGAATTCTACTATACGGCCAAAATGTTGAAGGTGCAGAAGTTTTATCTCTGGTTGAAGATGGACCAGCAGAAAAAGCCGGTATCGAGGTGGGAGATATTATTACTGGTTTTAACCAGAAAAAATTTAGCTCCCTTACCACTGAAGATGATTTATTTGATGCCATTGCAGATATTAGCAATCTTGGTGCTGGAGAAGTCGTAGAAATAGAAGTTTTTCGAAATCGAAACTTCTTACGAATTCCAGTTACGCTTGGTGTCGGCGAGCCTTTCGTTTTATTTTCAGCTCAATAAACAAAATCTTATTTATTGCTGGTCTTTCTATACTCAGCCGATCTGGCATGAGCCGTTAATCCTTCTGATCTAGCCAATACTGAAACAGTATCAGCTAATTCTGAAGCAGTAGCGGCAGAGCAATTAATCAGCGAAGACCTTTTTTGAAAGTCATATACTCCTAATGCTGAAGAAAAACGGGCCGTTCCAGAAGTCGGTAGTACATGGCTTGGACCGGCACAATAATCTCCAAGCGCTTCGGATGTATAGCGACCAAGAAAAATAGCCCCGGCATGTTTTATCATAGGCAATAAGTCTTCTGGACGGGCAACGGATAACTCCAAATGTTCTGGAGCTATGCTATTCGAGACAGCCGTTGCATGCTCAAGATTATCAACCTGAATCAATAAGCCTCTTGTTTCCAGCGAAGTCTGAATTATTGTTTTTCTTTCCATCTCTGGTAGAAGTCTCGCTATACTCTCTTCAACTCTTTCTATGTAGCCAGCATCAGGACATAGCAAAACCGACTGCGCATTTTCATCATGCTCAGCCTGGGAAAATAAATCCATAGCTATCCAATCCGGGTCTGTAAGGCCATCGCAAATCACCAGAATTTCTGAGGGGCCAGCCACCATATCAATGCCTACCTGACCAAAAACTTGTTGCTTGGCAATCGCAACATAGATATTTCCAGGCCCAACAATTTTATCAACAGCCGGAATAGTCTCAGTACCATAGGTTAAGGCGGCTATCGCCTGGGCACCACCTACAGTAAAAACCCGATCAACTTTAGCTAAGGCAAGCGCAGCCAGAACTAGTTCATTCAGTTCGCCTTTTGGCGTCGGAACCATGGCAATAAGTTCTGAAACTCCTGCAACCTTCGCAGGGATTGCATCCATTAAGACAGTTGAAGGATACGATGCCTTGCCACCAGGAATATATATCCCTACACGATCGAGAGGTGTTACTTTTTGGCCATAAAAAGAACCATCGTCATCCTCAAATTGCCAAGAGCCCTGCTTTTGCTTTTCATGATACTTCTTGATTCTAGTGGCGGCCTTTTCCAGAGCCTGAAGCTGCTCTGAAGGAATAGAGGCCAGACTTTCCTGTAGACGTTCTTGAGGAATTTCAAGCTCTCCAGCGGATAATAAATCCAAATGATCAAGCTTTTTAGTCCACTTGAGAACGGCAGCATCACCATCTGACTTTACTTCTGCCAATATGGAATTAACCGTTTTGACAACCTCAGGATTTGCCAATGAATCCCAGGCTAAAGCCTTTTTCAGCTCAGCAGAAAAACCTATGTCTGAAGCATTAAGTTTACGGATATTGACTGTCATAGCGTAATTTCTATTGTTATTTTGAAAAGCCGATTATTGCCTACAATGCTGGTTTTATTTGACTGCAGCTTCCAGGCGCTGCAGCAACTGCTGAATCTGGTCATGCTTTAGTTTCATAGCCGCTTTATTGACGATGACTCGTGTACTCACTTCAGCAATCAGATCCAGTGGTTCAAGTCCGTTAGCCTTGAGTGTTTTACCACTATCAACAATATCTACAATCAGATCAGCCATCCCCATAATGGGCGCAAGCTCTAAAGCGCCATTCAGTTTAATTATATCGACTTGTTGACCTTGTTGAGAAAAATAGGCTTTGGCAATATTCACGAATTTACTGGCCACACGCAGTCGCTTCGGCGTCTCTGATTGATTAATCGGTTTAGCGGTCATTAATCGGCAGGTGGCGAGCTTCAGATCTAGAGGTTCGTAGTAACCCTTAGAGCCATTTTCCATAATTATATCTTTGCCGGTTATTCCTATATCAGCACTACCTAACTCCACATAGGTTGGCACATCTGATCCACGGATAACCATAATTTGGACATCCGGAATATTACTATAAAAAATCAACTTGCGACTTTGATTAATATCCTCTGCCGGTATAACGCCAGCCTCTTCCAATAAAGGCAGCACTTCTTCCAGTATGCGCCCTTTAGTAAGGGCTATGACTAATTTTTGCTGGTTCACTCTATTTTCTCTATCTTTTTCTTTTTTTCTAAATTTTGTTTTATCTGATCAGTTGGCAAATACCTTAGGAAGGTAATCGTCTGATTTTAGCTCCCAAGGATTGCAATTTCTCTTCAATACATTCGTAGCCCCGGTCGATATGGTAAATACGATCAACCATGGTTTCATTTTCTGAAACCAGCCCAGCAATAATTAAACTTGCTGATGCTCTTAAGTCGGTGGCCATTACTGGAGCGCCTATGAGGGTTTTCACCCCATTCACGATAACTCGATTGCCTTCAACTATTAAATCAGCACCCATACGGTTCATTTCGTGCACATGCATGAATCGATTTTCAAAAACTGTTTCTGTAATCACCCCTGAACCCTGAGCGATTGCGTTAAGCGCTGTAAATTGAGCCTGCATATCCGTTGGAAAGGCAGGATAAGGAGCCGTCGTAAGGGATACCGCTTTAGGTCTTTTGCCATGCATATCCAGACTAATCCAGTTTTCTCCAACTTCTATTTGAGCGCCAGCTTGTTCGAGTTTGCTTAATACCGCTTCCAGTGTTTTTGGACGAGTATCCTTTACTTTAATTTTGCCCCTAGTTGCCGCAGCAGCAATTAAATAAGTCCCCGTCTCAATGCGGTCTGGCATAACCGAATAAGTGCAGCCATGTAACTTATCCACGCCATTCACTGTAATAGTGTCAGTCCCTTCACCGCTTATATCCGCACCCATGGCCCTAAGGCAAAAGGCCAGGTCAACCACTTCCGGTTCTCGAGCAGCATTTTCAATAATGGTTTGGCCTCTAGCCAGGGTCGCCGCCATTAGAATGTTTTCAGTACCTGTGACTGTAACTAGATCCATAAAAATATGTGCGCCCTTCAATTGCCCATTTGTGCTGGCTTTAATATAACCATCAACTACCTGTATCTCAGCTCCCATTTTTTTCAGGGCCTCAATATGAAGATTGACGGGTCTGCTACCTATGGCACAGCCACCGGGCAAAGCAACTTCGGCCCTCCCAAAATGCGCGAGCATTGGCCCCAACACCAGAATTGATGCGCGCATAGTCTTTACTAAATCATAGGGCGCATTAAAGTTATTGATCGTACTACTGTTTATTTCAACTTCCAGCTTGTCACCAATTATTGATTCCACGCCCATGCAACCCAATAATTCAAGCATGGTTGTGATGTCATACAAATGCGGTAAGTTACCAATTTTGACAAAATCATCAGTCAACAAAGCAGCAGCCATAATTGGTAGGGCAGAGTTTTTTGCTCCGGCGATACGAATTTCCCCATTTAGCCGGGCACCACCCTCAATTAATAATTTATCCACCTTTGCACCTTTTTTAGAAAGAGATTAACCTTTTAATTAAAACCGAAGCATTCTAGCAAGTTTGGCTCCAGTTCTGCGTTTTTTCCTGCCAAAAACTCCTAACAAAAAAAAAGAGCCAGCTGGCTCTTTTTAAAAACCATTCTTTATTTATCCATTTTTTGCATGTTCTTCTTTAGTGAGTAGCGACATGCTAACGGCATGAATTGCACCCGAACTGATATGTTCGTTAATAATACGATAAATAGTCTGCTGGCGCTTCACCGAATTTAAACCAGCAAACACATCTGCGACAACTCTTATTTGGAATTTGCCATCTCCACCAGACACTTCTGCTTCTGCATCATCGAGCGCTGCCATAATAATATTTGAAATTTCTTCAGTTGTTATACCCATAACTCTCAACTCACTCAAAACGCTGAGCATTTTATCCTAACGCAAACAATTTGTCAGAGTTTATAACATGTAGGGCTTATGAGTCCTTAAATAAGCTATAATCTCGGATTTGAATACTCAGCAAGGGTAGGTATTAATGGAGTATATTTTGTTCACGCTAGCTATTATCGGCGGGATCATTGGGCTTGTCTGGAGCGCAGACAGATTTGTCCTAGGCGCTTCCACCACTGCACGCAACCTTGGTGTTTCTACTCTAATAATCGGCTTAACCATCGTATCTTTTGGCACCTCCGCACCCGAAATAATAACCTCAGCCACAGCAGCACTCAGTGGCTACCCGGAACTAGCCATCGGTAATGTCTTGGGTTCCAATATTGCTAATATTGGTTTGGTTTTAGGGCTTACAGTGCTGGTTCGCCCTATTATTGTTCCCATTTCTTTGCTTAAAGAAGAGTTACCCGTTTTACTAATCGTCACTTTCGCTGCTTTATTTATTTTTCTGGATCTTTACCTGGGCTGGGTTGACGGGATTATTTTATTATTTTTGCTGGCCTTATTTACCTGGTTCGTTTTAAAAATCAAAACCTCGTTGACTGATACTCATTTATCTGAAGATGAAGAAGTCGCTGATTTCATCGCAGATATTAGTACGGCGAAATCGCTGGGGCTTATGTTTTTTGGGCTCATACTCTTGCTGCTTAGTGCAAATGTTCTGGTCTATGGAGCAACCGGGATTGCCAAAGCCTTTGGTGTCAGTGAGATAGTCATTGGCTTAACTGTTGTCGCTATCGGCACCAGCCTGCCTGAACTGGCTGCATCCATTGCCGGGGTTCTAAAGGGGCATCATGATCTCGCCCTTGGCAATATAATTGGTTCAAATATTCTAAATTTATTACTGGTACTTCCGGTCCCTGCCTTTCTTGCACCACTTTATATAGACAATGTTGTTTTGTGGCGAGATGTTGGCGCTATGGTATTTATGACCCTGCTACTAACAGCCTTGCTAATTTTTAAAATTAAGCGTGGCCAAACATTTGGGCGCTTTTTCGGAGCAGTTTTATTAATATTATATATGTCCTACACTGCTATCTTGTTTGCATTGAGTTAAGCTAATGACGAAAAGCTCATTTATAGAAACAGCGCTAAGAACCATTTCTCTTGAACAAGATGCTGTTGCCGCACTTAAAACCCGAATTGATAATAATTTCAATAAAGCCTGCTCAATAATCCTCAATTGCTCCGGGCGTATTATTGTTATGGGGATGGGTAAGTCTGGCCATATTGCTAATAAAATTGCAGCGACCTTGGCCAGTACTGGGACCCCTGCCCATTTTGTGCACCCGGCAGAAGCCAGCCATGGTGATATAGGCATGATTACTGACGATGATGTGGTTTTGGCGCTATCAAATTCTGGAACCACAGAAGAGCTAGTATCCATTTTGCCGGTTTTAAAACGCAAAGGCGTACCCTTAATAACCATGACAGGGAATATCAATTCTATATTGGCTCAAAGTGCAGATGTAAATTTAGACGCCAGTGTGGAAATCGAAGCCTGCCCCCTCGGACTTGCGCCAACCACCAGCACCACTGTCTCACTGGTCTTGGGTGATGCACTGGCTATGGCATTACTGGAAGCAAGAGGTTTTACTGCAGAAGATTTTGCTTTTTCTCACCCTGGTGGAAATTTGGGCCGGCGCTTACTGCTTAAGGTTGAAAATGTTATGCATTCCAATGCAGATATTCCAATCGTGAGTGCTAGCACTCCAGTTAGTGAAGCATTGCTGGTTATCAGTGAAAAGAAACTGGGGATGACAACGATCAAAGATGATGCTGGCAATCTAGCCGGCGTTTTTACGGATGGCGATTTAAGACGCCTGCTGGATCAGAACAAAGACCTGCACCTTACAACAATTGGTGAAGTCATGACCAGCTCGTTTCGCTCTATCGGCGCAAATGCCCTGGCCTCTGCAGCTGCAAAATTAATGCAAGACCATGAAATCTATAGTTTGGTAGTACTCGATGATGAGCAAAAGTTAGAAGGCATCATCACCTTGCATGATTTATTAAAAGCAAATGTTGTCTAAGTCCAATAGTCACTAAAACTAGGTAAAAGCATGGCTGATCTGCCAAAAGAAATTTTAGATAAAGCACAAAATATTAAACTTCTGGTGCTTGATGTCGATGGCGTTTTAAGCGATGGCAAACTGTATTTTTCAGATCAGGGAGAAGAGATCAAAGCTTTCAGCACTCTTGATGGTCAAGGCATTAAACTTTTACAAAAATCGGGCATTGACGTCGCCCTGATAACAGGCAGAGAATCGAAAATTGTCACACTTAGAGCAAAAGAACTTGGTATTAAGCACTTGATCCAGGGTTGCGAAGAAAAACTTGATGCCTTGAATGATATCCTGCAAGCAATGAATTTAACCTTACAGGAAGTTGCCTATATTGGTGATGACCTGCCCGACCTGGCGTGTATACGGCGCGTTGGATTTGGTGTTACTGTTCCGAATGCTAATCCCGTCCTTCTCAAACATGCTTTATGCTGTACTGAGCGTTCTGGGGGCCAGGGAGCAGTTCGCGAAATTTGCGATTTAATCCTGCAGGCTCAAAATAAATTTGATGTGGCCATAGCGCCTTTCATGTAAGCAGGTAATTCAATGCGCTATCACTCAATCGTTTTAGCTTTACTTGCTTGCATGCTGTTCTACTTATTAATTTCAGAAACTGACGACGTGAGTTTCACCAGCCTGGAAGGTAGCAGTGTAAATCAGGCATTTGATTATTATATGTCGTCGGTCGATAGCACTCGCTTCAGCCCGGAAGGCGAATCTGAATATCGACTACAGGCTGAACGTATCGTACATTACCCCTCACCAGAATATGCGACAATCGACTTGCCACGCCTGGTTATCTTTGAAGGCCAAACCAGCCCATGGTTCCTAAGTGCGGCCTATGGCACAATAGAACAAGACCTTGAACGATCTGAAGATAGACTAGATCTTTCTGAAAATGTCATTGTGCAGCATACAGATGCCCAAGGGCAGGTATACAATATTTACACAGATAAACTAACTATTTATCTTGATAGCCGGTACCTTACTACCGATAGTGAGGTCTTGCTTGAATCAAGTAATCGGGAAATTAGCAGCCTTGGTATGACAGCAGACCTGGCAACACGGCACATTACTTTTCTGAGCGACGTCAGAGGGCGATATGAATAAATTATTGGGCTCACTATTTTTTATAAGTTTTAGCCTATCGACTCCAGCTTCCTTTGCCCTGCCTGACGACCTTAATCAGGATATGATTACAAGTTGTCCTGCTCGTAGCGAGTCCTTTCTGGATCAAGGTCTGGAAATCTGTCGTGGTACATCCAGTAATCCTGCAGAAATTAACCAGGGAAGTCTCAAACTCAGTGGCCTTGAGATTCGTATCGAACGTGTCGAAGGTAATATCAGCACCATCACTGTTAGTGGTTCACCTGCTGCCTTTCAGCAACAACCTCAAATTGAGCAGGCAATCGTATATGCCAGTGGAACGAGCATTATTTTAGACAATGACAACCAAATGATCACCATTCAGGGTAATGCGGCTTTTTCTCAGGAAGGAACGATTGACACCACAGCTGAGCGCATCGAATATGACATAGCTAATCGTAAGCTGGATGCCACGCAAATGAATATGGTTATTCCAGCTACTGCTAACCCTTGAACACATCCAGCATGAAAACTCTCAGTATCAGCGGGCTTGGCAAAAGCTATAAAGGCCGCCAAGTCGTCAGGGATGTTTCCCTCCAACTAAAAAGTGGCCAAATTGTTGGGCTTTTAGGCCCTAATGGCGCTGGTAAAACAACCTCTTTTTACATGATTATTGGCTTAATTAAGTCTGATCATGGCAAAGTCTTTATTGATAATGATGATATTTCAAAAGCCCCCATGCATGTACGAGCACGTAAAGGTCTGAGTTATCTTCCTCAGGAATCTTCTATTTTTCGGAAACTAACTACCAAAGAAAATATTTTAGCAATTCTTGAAACACGAAAAGAATTGACTAAAACCCAACGCCAGGAAATATGTCAGAACCTGATGCAAGAGTTTAACATTCAGCACCTTGAATCCAGTTTGGGAATGAGTCTTTCGGGAGGCGAACGTCGTCGGGTAGAAATAGCACGCGCATTGGCAACTGAACCCGATTTTATACTGCTCGACGAACCCTTTGCTGGCGTGGACCCTATCTCTGTCATAGACATCAAAATGATCATTCGAGAACTCAGCAAACGTAATATTGGCGTTCTCATTACGGATCATAATGTTCGTGAGACACTCGACATATGTGAACTGGCCTATATCGTTAATGAGGGCGCAATTTTAGCTGCCGGCGACCCAACCAGCATCATGCAAAATGAGCAGGTTAAGAATGTATATTTAGGTCATGAGTTTCGCCTTTAATGATCAAAAAAAGTCTGAATTACTCAACTACCAATCCACAACTTTAAAGCAGAAATACCGGGCACTCCTGCACTTGACCTATTCGGTATGATAATTGCATAAATTTTGATATAGTCGGTCGCAAGTATTGAAGAGGGAGCTCACTAGAGACTCTAGCCCAGATTTTGCAATCAAGCAGTAGCTAAATGAAATTATCGCTTCAACTAAAGCTTGGTCAGCAGCTCACCATGACCCCCCAATTGCAACAAGCAATCCGCCTGCTGCAACTTTCTACTTTAGATCTGCAACAAGAAATACAGGAAGCGCTAGAAAGCAACCCCATGCTTGAATTAGATGAAAGTGAGTCTGATTCAGAGTCCGACCTAAATGATCAAAATGCAATGGTGCATGAGGAAAATGAAAGTGCCGAAAAGAGAGAACAAAAGTTAGATCAACTTAACTCCCAGGAAAACGATGACTTCCAGGACCTTCAGAATAGTGATTGGAATGAAAATGAAATTCCTGACGACCTCGCTGTAGATAGCACGTGGGAAGACATCTACATAAACACCTCTCCTAACTCTTCACAATCAAGCATGCCCAATGATGATAGTGACTTTGAATCAAGGAACACGGCCGTTGAATCATTGCAGGATCATTTAAACTGGCAATTGAATCTGACACCAATGTCTGACAGCGACCGCTTAATTGCGATGGCAATTATTGACTCTATTGACCCCAACGGACAGTTAACATCAAGCGTTGCGTCAATTCATGCAGGGCTTATCAGAGATCTGGATATAGAAGAAGATGATGTCCTTGCTGTCCTTCACCGAATACAACAATTTGACCCTGTTGGCGTGGGTTATCGAGACCTTGGTGAATGTTTAAGCCTTCAATTAGCGCATTGTGATCCGGAATGTCCAGGACACTCCCTAGCTGGCAAAATTATTCAAGACTTTCTCCCTCAGCTAGCAATTCGTGATTACAAGCTGATTATGAAACGACTCAAGGTAAAAGAATCCGAGTTAAAAGCAGCGCTGCAAATTATCCTTAGCCTAAACCCCAAGCCGGGTTCAGAGATAACCTTATCTGACACAGCTTATGTCATTCCGGATGTCTTTGTTACCAAAGAAAAAGGTAGATGGAAAGTTGAACTAAACCCTGAAACAACCCCCACTATAAGAGTTAATCCAGATTATGCAGCACTGGTAGAGCGGGGAGATTCCGGCAGTGATAATGCTTACTTAAAAGACAATCTGCAAGAAGCACGGTGGTTTTTAAAAAGCCTACAAAGCCGTAACGAAACCTTATTGAAAGTAGCAACTAAAATTGTAGAACATCAAAAAGGCTTTTTTGATTATGGCGATGAAGCAATGAAGCCTTTGGTATTGCATGATATCGCCGAATTAGTTGAGATGCATGAATCTACAATTTCACGGGTCACTACCCAAAAGTATATGCACACACCGCGTGGGATCTTTGAATTAAAATATTTTTTCTCCTCACATGTCGCCACTCATGAGGGCGGAGAGTGCTCATCTACTGCAATACGGGCAATTATTAAAAAACTGATCGCTAGCGAAAATCCACAAAAACCCTTAAGTGATAGTAAAATTACTTCCCTTTTGGGTGAACAAGGTATTAACATTGCGCGCCGTACAATAGCAAAATATAGAGAATCACTGGCAATCTCACCTTCAAACGAAAGGAAACGTCTACTTTAGACAGCATTACTACTACAAAAATCATAGCAAGTACTCTGTCCGTATAGACCTTAACTAACCATGCAGCTTGAATCAATTATTAGTCCTGAGCTTACCTTTTGTAATATAGAAGGGGTGAGTAAAAAACGCTTATTGGAAACCAGTGCGGAATTAATCGCCAGTAAAGTCGATATAAACCCTGATGAGATTTATGAGGCTTTAATAGCCAGGGAACAATTAGGCAGTACCGGACTTGGTAATGGAATTGCCATTCCTCATTGTCGTGTCCCAAAATGTGAGAAAACGATTGGTTGCCTGATAAAATTGGCCAGTCCCATTGATTTCGATTCAATTGACCAAAAGCCAGTCGATCTGCTCTTTTTCCTGCTGGTTCCTGAAAACACTATTGAGGGTCATCTCGAGGTGCTTCGAACCTTAGCAGAGCTTTTTAAAAACCAGAGCTATTGTGACAATCTTAGAAAAAGTCAGAATGACCCTGAGCTCTATGCTGCTGCAATGCAAGCCCCTAACTCTAATAAGCAAACTCAGTAAGCTTGCAAAATTCAGTTTAAGGCTCACAGCCCGTTAAAATTATTTATTGTTTATACCTCCCTTTAAACACTTCATCATCGAAAGCGCTTCCCGAACTTGCCCTTTAGTCAAAAAAATAGCATAAAATGGGATTATGAAAGTAATTATCGTTAGTGGTCGCTCCGGCTCTGGGAAAAGTACCTGCCTGCACGTATTGGAAGATCTGGGTTATTACTGTGTTGACAATATGCCCGCCAGTTTATTGGCAGCACTCGCAGAACGAATAGCTAAAGAAAACAACAATGAACTCAACAGAGTCGCAGTCAGTATTGATGCCAGAAATTTATCAGGCGATCTTTCAAAGTTTAGAGAAATATTCGACAGATTAGATGCCTCCACTCTGGACAGGCAAATTATCTTTTTGGATGCTGAGACTGACACCCTGTTGAAACGCTTTAGTGAAACCCGGCGTAAGCATCCCTTGAGCAATTCTGACTTGGGCCTCCTTGAAGCAATTAAGCTAGAAAAAGAATTACTTGCTCCCATTGCTAATCTAGCAAACTTAATGATAGACACCAGCACTCTGACTTTACACGACTTGCGTGATATCGTGCGTGACAGGGTAGCCAATCATAAGCCCAACATCCTGGCCTTACAATTTCAGTCTTTTGGCTTTAAACATGGCATTCCCAAGGATGCCGATATGGTTTTCGATCTTCGTTGCTTGCCAAATCCCTATTGGGTCAACACCCTCAGAGGACTGACAGGGCTGAATAAGGAAGTTATCGACTATCTGGAAGCACAGCCTGAAGTTGAAAAAATGTATAATGATCTCAAGGGCTTTCTTGAAAACTGGATACCTAGCTTTGAGCGTAACAACCGTAATTACATCACTGTTGCCCTGGGTTGTACTGGTGGGCAGCACCGCTCCGTTTTCCTTAGCGAAAAACTAAAGAAGCATTTTTCCCAAACAATTAGTAATATTCAGGTTCGACACAGAGAACTAAGTAATTTCTAGCAGATGATCGAAGATAAAATCACAATCAGCAACAAAGCTGGCTTGCATGCCCGAGCTGCAGCAAAGCTAGTCGAAGTTGTTAACAAATTTGAATCTCAGTTCGAAATTGGTAGCGATGAGAAAATGGTCGATGGTAAGAGCATACTTTCAATTATGCTGCTCGCTGCATCCCCGGGAACCGTGCTTGATATCAAATTAAATGGCAGCGATGAACTTGAAGCTTTTACTGCCATTAATGACTTGGTTGAGAATAAATTCGGCGAAGAGTAAAACAGCAAACCAGAAGAATCCCATCAAGACCAGAACAGCATAACTACCCGTCTACTTTTTTTGCAACGAACAGCATAAATAAACTAAAAAACCCCACCACAAGTATCATTGCCAGCCACAAGGGTGTGCCTAGCATTGCCGGAAGATATCCAAGCCCTATTGCACTAGCGGCAACCAAAAGAGCATAAGGAAACTGAGTCCTCACATGATGAATATGATCACAGGATGTCGCAATAGAACTCATTACAGTGGTATCTGAAATTGGTGAGCAATGATCCCCAAAAATCGCACCATCAAGTACAGCAGCCAAACTCACAATAGTCACTAAACCATAAACCCCGCCATCCAGCTGAAATGCAATCTGGGATGTAATGGGAATAAAAATAGCCATAGTTCCCCAGGCCGTACCAGTAGCAATAGCGGCTGCAGCACTAAGAATAAACACAATTACCGGATAAATTAACACCGGCATTGAATCGCCCACTACTGCTACGAGAAATGGCCCTGTTTGCAGTTCGTTACAGATAACACTGAGCGTCCATGCCAGGATTAAGATTTGCCAGGGATAGAAAGCCGACTTTGCCCCTTGCTTAATTGCCCTGCCAATTGACTGCTTAGGCAAAGTTGCGATGACTATTGCGCAGAATATTGCCGTTAGCAATGCCAGCAGTCCTGCTATATTCAATACATGAACATTATTCTCAGAAGCTGATATAACCTCACGCCAGACACTCAAACTAAGAAGATTCAGAGGCTCTTCAGCAAGCAAGCCTAATCCTCCACCATCGATCCAGAGCCCCAGAAATAGCATAAAAAATAAAATCCCAAAAGGGTAGAATGCTGTAGACATTCTGATTCTGGCAGTTTTTTCTGGTTCTATATTGTCATTTACTTTACTTAGAAAAATTGCATCAGGAGCACTGAGCTCGCCCAACCTGCTTCGTCTTTCGGCAAGTAACATCCCGCCAAATTCACGTCGAGACCCGATATTCACAAAAATATACAGGATCATAAAGATGCAGTAGAAACGAAACCCAAGGGCATCAAGAAACATTGAATAGGCGTCTCGATCAAAACCCAAAGCGACACTCACTTCAGAAAAGATGCCGACTTCATAACCGATCCAGGTCGACATCAGTGCTATGCCTGAAATAGGCGCAGCAGTAGCATCCACGATAAAGGCCAGCTTTTCCCGACTCACTAGCATTGCGTCGGAAATAGGCCGCATGGAAGTGCCCACGATCATGACATTGGCATAGTCATCAATAAAAACCAAGAAACCCATGAGGCTTGTAATCAGCTGCGTTGACCGGGGTCCTTTAGCATATTTTTCAAGCCACCTGACTATAGCCAGCAAGCCACCCGATAGAATAACAATGCTAACCATGGTCAGCATCAACATAATGAAGGCGAGGACCGCTAAATTAAAAGGGTCGCTTATCACGTTCCAAAGATGAATACCCAGGGTATTGAGACTTGAAGTCCATGCAGACACTTGATTAAAAGCGGGTGGGACATTAATCAATATACTGCCAAGAACAACTCCTGCAGCGAGACTCAATAATAAACGTCTGGTGGCAATTGCAAAAGCCACCGCAATAACTGGTGGCAAGATACTATACCAAACAACGCTACTTTCATTAGACAAAGGCTGAACAGACCATGCCATCACAGAAAAGCCCATGATCACGAGAGCGGCAATAACTATTTTTGATTTAATAATAGACATGAATATTATGGCTGTAATCCTTCTTTCTAAGGCTTTGCAGCCTTCACACTGCTATAATACCCACTTCTAATATCAGATGTCTTTGTGAAGTTTCTAAGAAAGTATGCTGCAAACGAGCGAAAACACAAATCAAACTCAGGAACAACTAGAAGCGCTTAGTACTGCGCTGGAAAGTGGCTCCTTTGTGCGTGTGCGGCAAATGCTCAATAAACTGCCCTCTCCCACTATCGCACATTTACTGGAATCATCACCACATAAGGCACGAGAAATACTATGGCGCTTGGTAGCCAAAGAAAATGAAGGCGATGTCCTAAATTTTCTTAATGAGGATATTCAAAGCGACATCCTTAATAAATTGAGCCCAAAAGAAGTGGCCAGCCTGACAGAAGGGCTTGAAACTGATGACCTTGCAGACATACTGCAACAACTTCCTGAACAGGTCATTAATGAAGTGCTTTTGGCCATGGGAGACCAGGACAGACAGCGTCTGGAGGCCGTACTTTTCTACCCTGAAGATACCGCAGGTGGCCTGTTAAATACTGACACAATTACAGTAAGGCGAAGTCATACTCTTGATGTTGTACTGCGTTATTTGCGCCGTCATAATGAAATTCCAAGCATGACCGATAATATTCTCGTCGTTAGTCGTGAAGACCGCCTGGTTGGCTTGCTACCTTTACGCAAAGTGTTGGTTTCAGACCCCAATCTCACCGTCAGCGAAATCATGATTACAGATTTTGAGGCCATCCCTGTCTCCATGCCCGATAACGAAGTAGCACAACTGTTTCAAAGAATGGATTGGGTTTCAGCGCCGGTTGTTGATGAAAATGGCAAATTACTGGGTCGAATCACAATTGACGATATTGTCGATGTCATTAGAGAAGATGCAGATCATTCATTCATGCGCATGGCCGGCCTGGGCGAAGATGATGATACTTTTGCGCCGGTATTCAAAACGGCAAAACGTCGAGCTATTTGGCTGGGTGTCAATCTGATAACAGCATTTTTGGCGGCTATTGTTATTAGTCGTTTTTCAGACACTATTAATGAAATTGTTGCCCTGGCTGTATTAATGACCATCGTCGCCAGTATGGGAGGTGTTGCCGGTAACCAAACCTTAACGCTGGTTATCAGGAGTATGGCTCTCGGTCAGATTGGTAAAACCAACTCTTTATGGCTAATGCGCCGTGAACTGGGAGTCGGCTTGCTTAATGGACTGCTATGGGCACTAGTGGCAGCCTTGATTGCTATTTTCTGGTTTTCTGATAACAAACTGGCCTATATATTTGCTGGAGCCATGATCATAACGATTATAGTAGCCGCATTATCAGGGGCCTTGTTACCCATTCTCCTGAAGAAACTAAAAATTGACCCGGCTTTAGCAGGAAGTGTTGTCCTAACGACTATCACTGATGTTGTTGGCTTCCTATCTTTTCTTGGCTTAGCGGCTCTGCTTTATTAAACCCTCATGGATAATAACTCCGAAGATTTTCCAATAGATACCGACGACCCTGTCAGCAAAAGTCAGCGTAAACGTGAGATGCTGGCTTTACAGGAGTTAGGCAAAAAGCTTACGGAGCTTAATACCTCTCTGCTTTTAAAGTGTCAGCTACCCGATGATTTATTAAGAGCAATTGAAGAATTCCAGCGCTTACCCAACAAACACGAAGCAAGACGCAGACAACTACAGTTTATTGGTAAATTAATGCGCAATACAGACACATCATTAATTGAAAAGGTGCTCAATCAGGATCAACACAACGCTAATTTAAATAAGCGTTTTTTTAAACAGCTCGAAGAATTGAGAGAACGACTGTTAGCTGGCTCAGAAGATGCTTTGCAACAACTTATTCTTGACCACCCGTCGATAGATATTCAATATTTGCGTCAGCTAATCCGCCAGACTCAAAAAGAACAGGATCAGAAGAAGCCTCCAAGTTCAGCTAAAAAGTTGTTTCAATATCTACGCGAACTCAAGCAAGCAGATTAATCATCTACAACGCTGATATTAGGACTGCTTAAACTACTGTTTAAATCCTGTACCGTAATGGCTACTCTTGCAGCAATACTCCGATATATTTCCGCAACCTTTCCATAGGCATCTGCAGCCACAATCGGCAAGCCTTCATCACTGCGCTCACGAATAGAGGAGTCCAGCGGCAAACTTCCTAGCACCTCTACGGCATAATCTTTAGCTATGCGCTCAGCACCACCTTTACCAAAAATATGCTCCTCATGCCCACATTCACTACAAATATGCAGCCCCATGTTTTCAACTACACCTAAAATTGGAATGCCAACTTTGCGGAACATTTCTATCCCGCGCTTGGCATCCAATAAGGCAACATCTTGTGGAGTCGTCACTATCACTGCGCCTGTAACCGGAACAGATTGCGCCAAACTTAATTGAATATCGCCTGTTCCTGGGGGCATGTCTACAACCAGATAGTCCAGTTCCCCCCACTGTGTGTCATTGAGTATTTGGTTGAATGCACCAACTACCATTGGTCCGCGCCAAGCCATGGCTTGATTTGGATCTACTAGAAAGCCAATTGAATGACAATAAATGCCGTGAGCAAAAATCGGTTTCATGGTTCGCTCGTCAATAATCTCTGGTCGGGTTCCTTCTGGCAAACCCAGCATTATAGGAATGCTGGGGCCATAAATATCCGCATCATATAAACCTACTTTCGCACCCTGGTCTTTTAAGCTTAGAGCCAGATTGACCGCTGTTGTAGATTTACCCACGCCGCCTTTGCCTGAGGCAACGACAATAATATTTTTTATACCTGCCAGGTTTGGACTAATGTCAGTTTGCTTTTGATTCATATAACTCTCTCACACTTTGCTTTCAGGGTAGTGAGTCTGTGTTAATTATTTTATTAAAAAAGGGGCACCAGGGCCCCTTTTTATATTCACATGAAGCGCGCTTTGAATTAAAGCAGTAAGCCGCCATAATTAACAAAAAACGGCGCAAACACTAAACTCAAAATTGCTGATAGTTTAATCAGAATATTCAGTGAAGGGCCTGAAGTATCTTTTAGCGGATCACCAACAGTATCTCCAACGACTGCCGCTTTATGTTCATCCGAACCTTTTCCGCCAAGATTCCCTGCTTCAATATATTTCTTGGCATTATCCCAGGCGCCACCACTATTGGAAGAAGCAATAGCCAAAACACCACCTGTTACTAGTGAGCCAGCTAACATCCCCGCCACAGCAGAAACACCAAACAAAAATCCAACGGCAAGTGGCGTACCCATAATCAAAACGCCGGGGGCGATCATTTCACGCAAGGCAGCCTTGGTGGAAATAGCAACACACTGTGCATACTGAGGGCGTCCCTGACCTTCCATGATGCCGGGAATTTCTCGGAATTGTCGACGAACTTCCTCAATCATGTCATAAGCTGCAGCACCAACAGATTTCATCGTCATCGCTGAGAACAGAAAAGGTAATACTGCTCCCATAAACAAGCTGACGAACACTACCGGGTCAAGCAAGGTAATTGATCCAATCAGATCATAATCGGCACCAAATTCAGGAAGCTCACGCATTAAGTTTTGTGAGTGGGTTAAGAATGCACTGAACAATGCCAGTGAAGTCAGGATTGCAGCTCCAATAGCGAAACCTTTACCAATAGCTGCAGTTGTATTTCCAGCAGAATCAAGAATATCAGTACGACGACGTACTTCCTTATCCAGACCGACCATTTCAGCAATACCACCCGCATTATCGGCAACAGGACCATAAGCATCAATTGTCAGGGCAATTGCTAAAGTACCCAGCATGCCCAAAGAAGCAATGGCAATTCCGTACATGCCAGCCAGCTCCCATGAAACAAATATTGAAATAGCAATGGCAGCATAAGGTAGAACAGTACTTTTATAGCCAAGTGCCAGACCAAATATAATGTTAGTAGCTGCACCAGTTTCGCAAGACTTGGCGATATCCTGAACCGGCTTGTATTGATCCGATGTGTAATACTCAGTTAAGAGTCCTACTGCAAGTCCAGCCAGCAAGCCAGAAAAGAAACACCAGTAAACACCAGTGTTTGAATACATTTCACCATTAATAGCAAAAGAATCCGGAATCATCCACATAGTCACAAAATAAAGCACTACTGCCATAATGCCACTTGAAATCATCAAGAGTTTCTTCAATGCAGGTGCTACTTGTTCCTCAGTGTGAACGCGCACCAACATTTTTGTTACAAGACTGACAGGAATGCCAACCGCTGAAATCATGATTGGATAAAGCATCGCATTCAAATCGGCAGAAAACGCTATTGCAGAAATAACCAGCGCTGCGCAAGTACTCTCAGCACATGAGCCAAACAAATCGGCGCCCATACCTGCCACGTCACCTACATTATCACCAACGTTATCGGCAATAACAGCAGGGTTACGGGGGTCGTCTTCAGGAATACCTTTTTCTACTTTTCCTACCAGATCAGCCCCTACATCAGCCGCTTTGGTAAAAATCCCTCCACCAACACGAGCAAAAAGGGCAATAGAGGATCCACCCAGACCAAAACCGGCTATAACTTCCATCAATACGTTATTTTCAACATCAGGCAACAAAGCGCCCATTGCCAGATAAATGATAATTAAACCCAGAGTAGCTAAACCAACCAGGGCAAAACCCATCACTGCACCTGAATTCATAGCGACAATAAACGCATCAGCAATGTTGTTGCGGGCAGAAACAGTCGTACGAGCGTTACCAGCGGTGGCAACTTTCATGCCTATATAGCCGGAAAGAATGGAAATAATTGCACCAAACAGGAAAGCTATCGCTGTAAAAATACCTTCACGAACATCTGGCGTATGTTGATCATCAATCAATAGCGCAATGACTATTGCAAAACCAATCATAAAATAAGCCAGGTATTTGTATTCCTGCTTTAAAAAAGCCATAGCTCCTTCAGCAATAGCCCCATGAATACTGATAAGGCGCCCACTTTCTTCCGCATCAAGTCCCAAGTCCAAAGGAATGCTTGTCACTTTTTTCATGTAATAAAAAGCAATGGCAAGCCCCAAAAGGGACAGGATAAAAATTAGTGCAATTGTCATCCAGAAATTCTCCGTACAAATTAATTAAAAATAGGTTGAAAAAAACCCGCGAACTTTACCACAACGCGATGAACAAACAAAGCAATGATAGGGTGCTATCCAGTATGACTTATTGAGTTTGCAGGGCGGCAGCCTGAGCTCGCAAACGCTCTAGTTGTTCGGCCAATTGCTCAAGCCGTTCAGTATCTATATCTTGCTCTAACAAGCCTGTTTCGGAATCCAGATTATTAAACTTCTCGCTTTCTTCACTAAGGGCAGCAGACATACTTTCTGCGGCTTCAAGTGCCTGAGTTAAAATGCTGTTAGCGGACTCTATGCTTTGGGTTTGTTCATTAAGCATTTGAACCTGCATGTTTAATTCTTCAATTCTGGCCTGTTGTCTGGCCAAGGCTGCTTCTTGTCGCAATTGTTCAGCTTCTATTTCGGCTGCTCTTCTGGCTTCTTCTGCCAGTCTTCGCGCCTCTCTTGCTTCTGCTTCTCTTCTGGCCTCCTCCTCTTGGAGAGCCGCTTGCCTACTGGCTTCTTGACGCTCAAGTTCTTCAATTCGCAAGCTCTCTAGACGAGCTAATTCAGCCTGCTCAGCGGCCATTTGCTGCTCTGCACGGGCATTTTCTTCCACAGCATTATTAACACAGGCAGATAGGAATGTCGCAAGTAGGACTACTGTAACTTTCAAGAAGCGTTGATTAAATTTCATATTCCCTTTTTAAGGCCGAAACAAGTAAGGCAGCGATAATACAGTAAAAGCCCACTATTTATGAAAATTTTTGTTGATAACTATCCAGAACAAACAAGGCTAAGTATACTGTTTGCTATGAAGTTTTTTAAATACACAATAAGCTCACTTTTTTTATTATTGCTCAGCTTACCCTTGCTTGGCTCATTCATCGTGCTTGAGGAAACGGCCACTTACCCCATGAACAGACAACTTAACCCTGAGCAAATAAGCAGCATTGAGGATATGTTAATCGAATATGACCCGCGTTATTTGTTCAACAATAATGATCAATCTATTGAATTAAATGAAGCTGAAAGCAATGCTCTTCTGGTCTACTTTTCTCAGCAGTTAGACAATAACAATTTTGACTGGCTTACCGACAGCAGTATGTCTGTTGAGTTATTACCCGATACCATCAGGTTAGTGGGCAGTTTTGCTATTAAACCCAATTTATTTGGGCGCTATTTAAATTTTGAAGCCAGCTTTAATGAATTAGACAACAAACTGATTTTGCATGAGCTTCGCCTGGGCGATCTTAAAGTCCCTGCCCTTATCTTCCGTCCCTTATTAAATTACAGCCAAAAAGAACTTGCCCGGAATAATAACTATCTGCTGATGAGCTCAATGCTGAGGTCTATCAAGCACTTAGAAATCCGCGAAAATTATCTGGGCCTCACTGTCAATTGGACTTCCGAAGATTTTGATCTCGTTAGAGAGGAGGCCCGTCGGCTACTTATCGACCAAACAACCCATAAGCAACTTATTACTTTCCAAAACCATTTAACCAGTATCACCACTGCTATGGCCCCAGAGGCCAGATCAATCAGTTTGAATGCCTTGCTGGTGCCGCTTTTCAGTCTTGCTTTGGAAAGTACCGGAGATCCCATTGAAGAAAACCAGGCAATATTATTAATTCTAAGTGCATTTTTATTGGATGAACTGGCTATTGAAGATTTAGTTGGGCCTGAATCAGCAGCAACAATGCCAAAACCACTTCGTGTTACTCTCGAATCAAGAGATGATCTTCCTCGTCATATTATTGCTTCTGCTGCGATTGCCGCTTATGCCGATAATGATATGGCTAATATCTTGTCTATATACAAGGAAGTTCATGACAGCCGGAGCAATTCTGGTTTCAGCTTTAGCGATATCACGGCCAATCAAATTGGTACTCGTATTGGAGAACTGGCAACTAGCAACCAGAATAGCGCCATTCAACTTCAACGTTTCTTTGCAGGGGTCGAGCTTGAAAGTGAATATATGCCACCAGTCGGTCGCCCTGATGGTATCAGCGAAGCTGAGTTTACCGCTCAATATGGCAGCCGAAGTTCTTATACGTATTTAAACCGACTAGCAACAATAGAAACGACTATTGAGCAATTGCCAATTTTTCAACGCTTTTAAAATTTCAGGGCACTAATATGGATAGCTTAACGGCCAGTCAAATTTCATCATTAACTGCGAGCCTAAAGCTTCTATCAAATGATTTACATGCGCAAATTGAGTTGGCCTCACCAGCCGCTTCTACAGTGATTCTGGATCAAAGTAAGGTTGGCCGCCTATCACGAATGGATGCAATGCAACACCAACACATGGCGGATTCAACATTACAACAGGCTAAACAGCGATTAAAGCTCGTTCAAAAGGCTTTAAATAAACTATCTAATGAGGATTATGGTTATTGCGAACTGTGTGATGAACTCATTACTTTTGGCTGTTTACAGGCAAGACCAGAAGCCCAGCTTTGTCTAAAATGTCAAAGTCAGCAGGAGCAATAGTGCTTTGCTAATTTGGCACTGATCTAAGTGGATAAAATTTTAGTCAAAGATTAGCTTAACTTGACTAGTATCTATACCATCGGAATAATGAATAAATATCTACTTTATTGAGGAATGGCAATGTCAGAACAAGATAATGATCAAAAAAACCAACGTAGAGATTTTCTAAAAGGTAGTGTTGCCATGGGGGGCTTTGCCATGTCAGGCTCAGCGGCCTTTTTATCACAAACAGCCATGGCACAGGATGAAGTTCTGGTTCCCTTTACTGATATGCCACCCGATTTCAAAGGACCACCAAAACAAGCCGGCGGTGTGTTTTTTCAGAACACCCAACTTATTGAAGATTTCTATTCGCGTAATGAAGATCAGTTCTATGTTGTGCAGCATTACGGCCAACCCGAGCTTAATGCCAACAGGCACCGTGTTCGTGTTACCGGCATGGTGGATAATCCTTTGAATTTAAGCATGGCAGATATTCGCCGCCGGCCAAAAGTTGAGATAGTTGCTGGCTTTGAATGTGGTGGCAACCAACAAGGTATTTATCATGGGCTGGTCGGAAATGCCTTATGGGGCGGTTGTCGTTTACGTGATTTATTACAGGATGCTGGCATTCAATATGGAGGTTCGGAAGTTGTTTTCTATGGTGCTGACCGCGGCACGGAAACGATTAGAGATACTGAAGTAGAGCAAAGCTTTGGCAGAGGCTTGAATTTTAATGAGGCTATCCAGGATGACATCATCCTTGCTTATGAAATGAATGGTGAACCTTTGCCTGGTGCTCATGGTTTCCCGATCAGGCTTTTAGTACCTGGTTGGTATGGCGTCACAAATGTTAAATGGCTGGAACAGATTCATGTCCAGGACAGGCGCTTTTCAGGCAGATTCCAGGCTCGGGATTATGTCACTTTAAGTCGTCGTGACGTTGGTGGCGTGGAACGTTGGGAAGAACGTCTTGTGACCAAAATTCGATTGAAGTCTGCAATTACCCGTGTCACCAGGACTGGCAATACGCACAATATCATGGGCTTTGCTCTCAATGACGGCACCCCGCTAAGGGCTGTTGAAGTTAAAATCGATAATGGCCCCTGGCAACCGGCAGAGATACAGCCAGGCGCTACCCGCTACTCCTGGAAATTATTCAAGTTCGCCTGGGAAAATGCGGCGCCGGGTGAGCATGAAATTGTATCCCGCGTTATTGATGTCAACGGCCAAATCCAGGCAACTCCGGAAGAGCTACCCGAAAAAATTTCAAGATGGGAAAACCCCGGTCAGTTCACTCGAACGCTGACTATTTCCTAAAACTGATCCCGTAAGGTGACTTCTTTATTATTTTATTTTCTAGAGAAGTCACCTTGTTATAGCTCTGGCGCATCTCACTAGCTGAGATTGCTACTAGCTTGACCGCACGTGTATCTTTTTAAAACTCATCAGGATAGAAAAGGTATAGTTACTGACAATATCAAACGCTTATCAAACTACTCACCACTGTGTTCCTGATAGAAGCCATTGAAATGCTAGCAAGCAGTGTCATGCTGCATCATTAAATACCGGCATGTGGATGTATCATTGCCATATTCTAGACCATGCTGAAGCAGGCATGATGGGTCAACTATGGGTTGGTCCTGCAGACTCTGGTGAGCCTGCTCCTGAGCAGGATCTCAGTGTTTTAATTGATATGACGGTCAAAGAAGAATAATCAATAACTCCCCTAGCTCCGAACTGGACTTCTATACCGCATGGAATAGGAGTATCATCCGCCCTCTTTTTTACAGCAATACTATAAAGTAATACCCTAGGGCGATGAAAAAGAAGCATTTCACAAGCACTATTTTGCATGCTGACCGTCAGGGCAGACCAGAGCATGGCGTACTGCATAAGCCAATTCATACCTCTGTGGCTTTTGGCTATGAAGATGCCAGGGAGCTGGCAGAAGTCTTCCAGAACAAGCGTAAAGGCTATGCATATGGTCGACAAAATAATCCAACCATAGATGCACTAGCCAATAAAATCACCTTAATGGAACAAGGACTGGACAGCGTGATTTTTGCCACTGGCATGGCCGCTATTGGTTCTACTTTACTGGCGCTACTTCGCTCTGGGGATCATATCGTCTCCAGCGCTTTTCTGTTTGGCAATACCAATAGCTTGTTTAATACCCTAAATAGCCTGGGAATAGAGGTAACTTTCGTGGATGCAACAGACGCATCAAATGTGGAAGCTGCCATAAAGCCCAACACCAAGTTGGTTTTTGTAGAAACCATTGCCAACCCGGTAACACAAGTCGCTGATTTATCAGCAATCGGGGAATTGTGCGAGAAAAGAAAACTCATATATTTTGTTGATAACACCATGACCTCACCTTGTCTGTTTCTGCCAATAACAGTCAAAGCCAGTTTGATAATCAATTCACTGACTAAATATATCGGTGGTCACGGAAATGCCTTGGGTGGCTGTGTAACTGACACTGGCTTATATGACTGGAGTAGCTTCGAGAATATTTACGATAATTATAAAAATAAAGACTCTTCGCAGTGGGGCATTACACAGATACGCAAAAAAGGGCTCCGAGATTTCGGGGCTGCTCTGGGGCCAGAAGCTGCCCACCATCTTTCTGTTGGCTCTGACACCTTAAGTTTAAGAATCAAACATGCCTGTGACAACGCCCTTGCTATCGCAAAATTTTGTGAAAATCATCCTAAGGTCAATAAAGTTTTTTATCCGGGCTTATCAACTCATCCTCAACATGAAAGGGCACGAGAACTATTCAACCATTTTGGTGCAATTTTTAGTATAGAGCTGGATGCAAGTATTGATTGTTTTGATTTTCTAAACTCCCTGGAGTTAGTGGTCTGCTCCAGCAACTTGGGTGATAACCGAAGCTTGGGAATTCCCGTTGCACATACTATTTATTATGAGATGGGTGCTGAGCGAAGAGCTTCTATGGGCATTCCGGAATCCATGGTTAGGTTTTCAATTGGTATTGAAGATCAAGCAGATCTAATCGCAGACTTCAAACAAGCTCTTGCGGACTGATGTTAAAAGCCATATGTGAGATAGATAGCATCCCGGAAGATGGCTGTCAGGCAATTGAATTAAAGCAATTAGCTTTATTTGCCGTAAAAAAGCGCAAACAAACTTTTATTTATATTAACCGCTGCCCACATATGCATGTCCCCCTAAACTGGGAGCCCAACAAGTTTTTAAATAATAGTGGTGATTTGATTCAATGTTCTACTCATGGCGCGCTATTTAATATCGAGACTGGAGAGTGTCTGCAAGGCCCTTGTCTAGGGCAGAGTTTGCAGGCGATTGCTCATGAAGTTAAGGATGGAAAAATTTGTATTAAAGAATCTGATCTGAGCAAGCAATAAAAAGCCTGACAAATAGTTTCCTGACTTGCAATAAACCAGTAGAATGCCTTGCTTTCGAGAATTCGGCCTGGATTATTTTTCTAGAGTCAGGAAAACAACAAGATCAGCACATTAAATATAGCTACAGGTAAACACCTAGTAGCGAGCCAGAAAGAGATAATGTAATGGTAAGCAAAAAAAAACCAGCTGCTAAAGCCAAAAAAGCAAGTCCAGCAAAAAAAGTGGCCGCTAAAAAGCCTGCTGCCAAGAAAGTGGTAGCCAAGAAACCTGCTGCAAAAAAAGCCCCGGTTAAAAAAGCTGCTGTTGCCAAGAAAGTGGTAACCAAGAAACCCGCTGCAAAAAAAGCCCCGGTTAAAAAAGCTGCTGTTGCCAAGAAAGTGGTAACCAAGAAACCCGCTGTAAAAAAAGCGCCGGCTAAAAAAGCCGCTGTCGCCAAGAAACCTGCTGCAAAGAAACCTGTATCTAAAAAGCCTGCTGCTTCCAAGGTCAAACCAAGCACTACTGGCACCCCCCTGGAGCTTGGCGAATTCACTCCTTATATGATCAAGCGGGGTGAAAAATACATGAACGAGGCTCAGCGAAATCACTTTAAAAAGATATTGCTGAACTGGCGTAATGAATTAATGGAAGAGGTCGATAGAACAGTTCATCACATGCAGGATGAAGCTTCTAATCCGCCAGATCCAGCAGACCGAGCAACCCTTGAAGAAGAATTTAGCATCGAGCTTAGAACACGTGACCGTGAACGGCGCTTAATTAAAAAAATTGATTCTACTATAGAGCTTATTGCAAAAGATGATTATGGTTATTGTGATTCCTGCGGTGTTGAAATTGGCATTCGTCGTCTTGAAGCACGCCCTACGGCCAATAAATGTATTGATTGCAAAACCCTGGACGAAATCAAGGAAAGACAACTGGGAGCCTAAACATCTCGGTTCCAGTTAAACGCAATATCTCACCATACAGAGGACGCTTTGCGCCCTCTCCTACTGGGCCTTTACATGCCGGCTCTTTAGTTGCTGCTCTTGCAAGCTATCTCGATGCTCGCTCAAATAATGGATTTTGGTTCGTGCGAATGGAGGATCTTGATCCGCCCAGGGAAAGCCCGGAAGCGGCAAAAGAAATCTTGCTATCACTTGAAACCTTAAATTTATATTGGGACGGCGAAGTCTTATATCAGAGCAGTCGTCACAATGACTACCACGATGTTCTTATCCAGCTTCAAAGGCAGGAATGTGTCTTTCCATGCACTTGCAGCAGACAAAGCTTACAGGGAAATGCCGGAATCTATCCAGGTAAATGCAGAAATCGCCAACAAGCGGACCCTGATTTAAAACCCGGCGAATATGCATTACGTTGCAAAGTATCTAATTTGACAATGGCATTTAATGACCTTGTTCAGGGCAGGCAGTCCAAAAATATGGACAAAGAAGTGGGTGATTTTATTATCAAACGCAAGGATGGTTTATATGCCTATCAGCTTGCCGTAGTTATTGATGATGCATTTCAAGAAATTACTCATATAATCCGTGGCATCGACCTGATGGATTCAACTTATAAACAAATTTATTTACAAATGTTATTGAACTATTCCCGGCCTGTTTATGGACATATTCCGGTCATTGTTAATAACCAGGGCCAAAAGCTTAGCAAGCAGCACCATGCCCCTCCTTTAAATTTAGCTCGGCCATCTGAGGCCTTATATCAAGCCCTGGTTTATTTACAACAAAGCCCACCAGTAGAACTTATTAGCCACAAGCCTTCGGACGTGCTGCTCTGGGCTGTTGAAAACTGGCGAATCGGAAAATTACAGAATTTGCAGCAAATTAATGAGGCTATTTTGTAAAAAAAAGCGCATTAATTAAAAAAACCTATTTGCGCTCAAAAACAAAAAACAACTAATCCATCCTGAATATTTTTATTTGACGTTTTCATCTTGATCATTACTATTGCACTTTTCCTAAAATGTGAGTAGAAAGGAAACAGTTTTAAGGCCAGCGGGGCCATCCAATGATGCTGGTAAGCAGTTTCAATAAGTAATTAACTATTTATGGCTAATATTCTAATAGTAGAAAATAACCAGGAAACACTTGGCAAACTGACTGAAATTCTGGATCAAGCGGGATTTCAGAGCGAGTCTTGTTGCAATTTGAAAGAAGCATGCGAATTTAATTTGGATGGATTTGATGCAATCGTCTGCAATTTACGTTTACCAGCCTCTCCCGGGACTGAAATAATTAAACACACTTCTACACCAGTTTTATTTACCAGTAATTTTGCCAGCCTGCACTCTGCCGCTGATTCATCAAAGAATGGTGCCATGGAGTACTTATCCATCCCCTTTCAGGCGGATGAGGTTATCAGCTCATTAAAAAAAATTACTTCCAAGCCAATTGCTAAAAAAGGCAAAAGTATCAACAAATCCAATGAAGACCCGGTTCCTGGCATGGTAGGAAGCTGCCCAGCAATGAAAGAGCTGTTCCGGCGAATTCGTAAAGTGGCATTAACTAATTCTTCAGTGCTGATCCAGGGTGAATCTGGTACCGGTAAAGAATTAGTAGCAAAAGCGCTTCACGAAGCCAGCTCACGTAAAAACGCAAACTTAATCTCAATAAATTGTGCTGCCATCCCTGAAAACCTTATTGAGTCTGAATTATTTGGTCATGAGAAGGGATCTTTCACTGGGGCTACCACTACCCGTACCGGACTTGTTGAAGCGGCTAATAATGGCACCTTGTTTCTGGATGAAATCGGTGAACTCCCACTTGAAGCACAGGCAAGGCTCCTCAGGGTCTTACAAGAGCATGAAATTCGAAAAGTTGGATCAGTCCAATCTACAAAAGTTGATGTGCGCCTTATTGCTGCGACCCACAGAGATTTGCAGCAATTCGTTATAGAAGGTCTTTTTCGGGAAGATTTATTTTATCGTATTAATGTTATGCCCTTGCAAATCCCACCCCTAAGAGCACGCGGGACAGACATTTTGGAATTGGCTGAGAAAAAATTACAGTTAATATGCCAACGCTTAGGAATGGAGCCTATGTATTTTAGCGCAGACTCCATTCAGGCCATAACGGTATACCCATGGCCAGGAAATGTTCGAGAATTGGAGAATGCAATAGAGCGTGCGGTAATTCTTGCAGAAAGCCCAGAAATCCCGATAGATTTACTGGGCATTGATGTCGAACTAAAAGAATTTACCGCCCTGAATATTGAGCAATTACAGCTGAAGCGCAATAAACCCATCCATCTTGTGGATAATGAGGCAGAAATAACCAAAGATATAGATGATGATCCCCCAGAAGATTTATCTCTGGAAGACTATTTTCAACGCTTTGTACTTGATCATCAGGATTCAATGAATGAAACACAATTAGCCAAAAAACTAGGCATTAGCCGCAAGTGTTTATGGGAGAGACGTCAACGTTTTGGCATCCCACGGCAGAAAAAATCGGTCTAAAACCTAATACTTCCTGGCAATGCTTAAATGCTAAAACCCAATAAAACTGTTACCTAATCACCCTGCTAGTTACATTTATTCACATTTTTTACATAATTTTATCGTTTTTTAGCGGCAAGATTTATTTGAAAGTTCAATGTATCTTATTGATTTATATGTATAATTCCATATAAAAAAGAACTTGGCACAAATTCTGCTTTAGTGGTTACTACGCATGTCTACAATAATTAAAATAAAAAAATAATAAAAATATAATGGCAGCGCGATGATATGACCCAGGTAGGCAGTGTTAAGCTGTGCCTAAGCTGAAGAACTGAAAAATCAGCACAACAAAAGGGCTAGCGTGAGGTCAGTTTAAGGGATAAGAATACCCTGACAAAGGTGACAATTTGTTTCCGAATTTTGCTACAGGGAAGTATTCAAAACAATAATAATAAAAATCAAAGGCTTGAAAGCCGGTAATATTAAAGTCTTACCGGCTTTTTTATTTCCTGGACACTTGTGTAGAATGGCGACTTTAGTTGATTAGCAAATAATTTTGACCAAGCCTTCAAAACAAGCAAGCTCACCTTCCATTGAATCTACTATTATTAGTCGTGCAGAGCATGGGGTTTCCAGAAAATCCATCAGCCCTTTTGCGCTAAAAGTACTATATAAGTTAAACGATGCGGGTTTCGATGCGTACATTGTCGGCGGTGGTGTACGTGATTTATTAGTCAATCTTGTTCCAAAAGATTTCGATATCGCCACAAATGCCAGTCCTGAGCAAGTTTCCAAGGTTTTTAGAAACTCCAGAATGATAGGCCGGCGTTTTCGAATTGTGCATGTACATTTTGGCCGAGAAATTATCGAAGTATCCACCTTCCGCGCACAATCCAGCCAGAGCACTAAAGTAGAAGGAAATAGTCTTGCGCGCAGTGTGAAACATCTTGATTCAGCCCATAATCAAAGCGGCATGATACTCAGAGATAATGTCTACGGGACTATTGAAGAAGATGCACTAAGAAGAGACTTTACCGTTAACGCTCTTTATTACACCGTAAAGGGCTTCACCGTCCATGATTTTTGTCATGGTCTGGAAGATATCAAGAATCAGACCTTGCGAATTATTGGTGACCCAGAACAACGTTACCGGGAAGACCCAGTCAGAATATTACGTGCCATTAGATTGGTGTGTAAATTGAATTTTTCAATTGAAAAGAATACTGAAACACCGATAAAGACGTCGGCCTATCTGCTTGAATCCATTCCACCTGCCAGACTCTTTGATGAATTTATTAAACTGTTTTTCAATGGCAATAGTTTGCAAACATTTCATAAGCTTATTTCATACGACGTATTTGGCGTTTTATTTCCTCCATTAAAAACGCTAATTCCCTTTCCTGACGCCATAGACAGAATAATGCTTGAAGGCGCATTTCAAAGTACCGACGACCGCATTCTAAATGGAAAAAGTGTCACACCTGCCTTCTTACTTGCCGCAATTCTTTGGCCCGCTGTAAGAAGAGTTTTCCAGCAAAATATCACTGCAAAACTGTCCCCTATGCTAGCCATGCACGAAGCTGGGCGAGAAATTATTGAGATGCAACTCAATCAAATTGCCATACCCAAACGTTTTAGTATTCCGATGCGCGAAATCTGGGAGTACCAGTTACGCCTGGAACGAAATAATGCAAAGAAAGCGGCTATTTTAATCACTAAAAAACGGTTCCGCGCAGCTTATGATTTCCTTTTACTTCGCGAAGACAGTGGCGAAAACCTGAAAGGCTTGGGACAATGGTGGTCAAACTTCCAGGAGGCTAATCCCCAAGCGCAAATTGCTCACCACAACCAGCAAAAGCCTTCACTTTCAAAACCCCGTAAACGCAGGGTAAAATCCGGACCAAGCACTAAGAAAACAATACATTGAAAATAGTTTTTCTTTATCACTCATGCAAATGGTAACAATGTGTCAGATAGCGTATTAAATATCCCTGTATCAAGCCCCAACATTCCACGCTATATTGCTATTGAAGGACCAATAGGTGTTGGTAAAACCAGCCTGGCCAAACGTCTGGCTGAAAGCTTTAATTACGATACCCTCCTGGAAAAAAGTGAAGAAAACCCGTTTCTGGATCGCTTTTATAAAAGCCCGAAACAAAATGCTCTTTCAACACAGCTCTTTTTTCTTTTTCAACGCGCTCAACAACTACAAGAACTTAGACAAGAGGACATGTTTGAGCCTGTTAGGGTAGCTGATTTTTTGCTTGAAAAAGATCGCATCTTTGCCCGCCAAAATCTTGATGCTGATGAATATCAGTTGTATGAAAATGTATACAAGCACTTGACCTTAGATGCCCCAAAGCCAGACTTGGTAATTTATTTACAGGCCCCAGTAGAGGTCTTACTTGCACGCATCCAAAACCGCGGGATTGCATATGAACAATCCATCGACCGAAATTATTTGCTCAATTTAATTGATGCTTATACTAATTTTTTTCACTACTATGATGAGAGCAGCCTGTTTGTTGTTAACAGCTCTGAAATTGACCTGGTAAATAATGATCATGATTATTCACAACTTTTAGAGCATATACTTAGTACAAAAAAAGGCACTCGCCATTTTTTCAATCCAAAACCGACTTTAATTTAGATATCAAACAGGACCTAATTTTGACACCAGTTACACTTCATACATTGCAGGAGATGAAAAAAACAGGCGAAAAATTTGCGTGTATTACTGCTTATGACGCCCTATTCACAAAACTATTTTGCGAAGTTGGTATGGAAGTAATTTTAGTAGGTGACTCCTTAGGCATGGTTTTACAGGGTCATGATTCCACTATTCCAGTTACCATGGAGGATATAATCTACCATTTGCAATGTGTTAAGCGTGGTAACCAGGGGGCATTATTAATTGCCGACTTCCCCTTCATGTCTTACTCATCTCAAAGCCAGACCCTGGAAAATGCCGCGCGTCTCATGCGGGCAGGAGCACATGTGGTAAAACTGGAAGGCGGGGCCTGGATCGCAGAAAGTACGCGCCTACTCAGCGAGCGCGGTATTCCTGTTTGTGCGCATATGGGGTTGACACCGCAGTCAGTGAATCGACTTGGAGGCTTCAGAGTCCAGGGTCGAGATCCGGAACAGGCTAATACTATTATTGAGGAAGCCTTAATGCTGGAAGAATATGGCGCCAGCATACTTTTGCTAGAATGTATTCCTGCCAAGCTAGCCTTAACCATTACTGAAAAACTCAGCATTCCCGTGATTGGAATTGGTGCCGGGAAAGATGTCGATGGCCAAATTATGGTTATGCACGATGTGCTTGGCATTTCACCGGTAACGCCAAAATTTGTAAAAAACTTTCTGATTGAATCCAAAGAAGGCATACCCGGCGCAATAAAATCATATATCGATGCTGTCAAAACCGGTACTTTCCCAAGCCCAGAACAGTCTTATAACTAGGCTCTTTAAATCTACATGCATATATATCGAACCATCGCAGACTTGAGGCAAGCCCTTAAGCTTGTTAAAGATGAAGCTCTCAGTATCGGACTGGTGCCTACTATGGGAAATTTGCATAAAGGGCACTTATCTCTGGCACGCCTCGCACGTGAGGAATGTGACTATATCCTTACCACAATTTTTGTAAATCCAACTCAATTCGGGCCAAATGAAGACTTTCAAAACTATCCTCGAAGCTTTGAAGATGACATAGCTGCTTTAACATCAATTAATTGCGATGCTGTCTTTGTCCCAAATATTGAGGAAATCTATCCTCAGGGCCCAGGGCTGGAAACACTCGTAAGCGTCCCAAATATGAGTAAGCGGTTATGCGGAGCCAGCAGATCGGGACATTTTGACGGTGTCTGTACTATTGTCACCAAGCTTTTTAATATTTGCCAGGCTGATAAAGCCTATTTTGGTGAAAAAGACTACCAGCAACTGACCATCATCAAAAAGCTGGCCAATGACTTAAATATTCCTATAGAAATTATTGGCGTGCCTACTTCAAGGGAAACTTCAGGTTTAGCCCTAAGTTCGCGTAATAGCTACCTGGAACCGGAGCAACTTGATCAGGCTGCGGTTCTATATAAAACCCTTCGAAAGACAGCAAATTTAATAAAGCTAGATCGAAACTTGAATTATCCTGAACTGGAAAAGAAAGCCTTGGAAAATATATCTTCAGCAGGCTTAAAACCAGATTACTTTTCTATATGCGAAGCCCAATCTCTACTGCCTGCTAAAGCTGAAGACAAAGACCTGATTATTCTGACTGCGGCCTATCTTGGTAAAACCCGATTAATTGACAATATCTCAATTGAATTAACTTAACATAGCCGGGGTAACCGCTAGTTAATATAAAACAGAGCATTTGCGAGATTATCGAGTTTCGGCGATAATTACGCCCCTTTTACGATTGCAGTGGCCGATTCGTCACTACAGGAGCCTAGTTTGAATAGCACCATGCTAAAGGCAAAATTACACCGCGCTTGTGTCACGCACTCTGAGCTGGACTATGAGGGCTCCTGCGCAATAGATGGAGATTTGCTAAATTTTTCTGGTATCCGCGAATATGAGCAGATCCAGATTTATAATGTGACCAATGGAGAACGCTTCACTACCTATGCTATCAGAGCAGACGGCGGGTCAAAAATTATTTCTGTAAACGGAGCAGCCGCACACAAGGCTGCCGTTGGTGATCGTTTAATCATCTGCGCCTACAGTGAATATAGTGAAGCAGAGTTAATCAACTATAAGCCTCGTCTGGTGTATCTGGACGAAACCAATACTATTACACGCTCTAGCAATGCCATTCCAGTTCAGGCTGCGTAATTTAAAAATCCTGATGCTGAATTTTTATCATGAAATCTTGATATATGAGGAAAGTAATGTCCGAGCAACGTATATACCCTGTTACTGAAAAAATCAAAGCTCAATCTCATCTTAACTTAGACCAATATCTAAATCTGTATCAACAATCTATTAAAGACCCCGATACTTTCTGGGCCAAGCAAGCCAATAACTTTCTGGATTGGATACAACCCTTTTCAGTGGTCTATCAGGGCGACATGAAAACTGGCAAAGTCGAATGGTTCAGTGATGGCAAACTAAATGTCAGCACTAATTGTATAGACCGCCATCTACCAGAACGAGCAAAGCAGGTCGCTATTATCTGGGAAGGCGACGAGCCAGGGACTGATAGAAAAATTACTTATCAGGAATTACATCACCATGTTTGCGAAATGGCTAATGTATTAAAACAACGCGGTGTGAAAAAAGGCGATAGGGTCTGTATTTATATGCCTATGATACCTGAGGCCGCTTTTGCCATGCTGGCTTGTGCGCGAATTGGCGCTGTCCATTCAGTTGTATTTGGCGGTTTTTCACCAGAAGCGCTTAAAGATCGTATCCTCGATTCAGATTGCCAGACGGTCATTACAGCTGATGAAGGCCTGCGCGGAGGTCGTTTAATAGCTCTTAAAGATAACACCGATAAAGCGCTTGAGAATTGCCCAAATGTCCACACCGTAATCGTTATCCAGCGCATCGGAAATAAAATCAAGTGGCAAGAAGGTCGTGATATCTGGTATCACGAAGCGATTAAGGATGTCAGCTCTGATTGTGATCCGGAGCCCATGAATAGCGAAGATACGCTTTTCATTCTTTATACCTCAGGTTCTACTGGAAAGCCTAAAGGTGTTATCCACACCACGGCGGGCTATTTACTGCAAGCAGCAATGACACATCATTATGTTTTTGACTATCATGATGACGATATTTATTGGTGTACTGCTGATGTCGGCTGGGTCACAGGTCATTCCTACATCGTTTACGGGCCTCTGGCGAATGGTGCAACAACCCTTATGTTTGAAGGCGTCCCCACCTACCCGGATGCCAGTCGAATGTGGCAGATAGTCGATAAATATCAAGTCAATTCTTTTTATACTGCGCCGACCGCTTTACGCGCACTCATGGCGCAAGGTAAGGAGCCTTTACAAAGTACATCTCGAGATTCCCTGCGCATATTGGGAACAGTGGGTGAACCAATTAACCCTGAAGCATGGGAATGGTATTACCATCAGGTGGGCAAAGGGCAATGCCCGATTATGGATACCTGGTGGCAAACGGAAACAGGCGGACTCATGATTACACCCATTCCGGGAGTGACTAATCTTAAACCTGGATCTGCTACTCTGCCATTTTTCGGAGTCAAACCTGCCTTGGTTGATCCTGAAGGCAATATTCTGGAAGGTACTGTGTCAGGTAACCTCGTTATCACCCAAAGCTGGCCCAGTCAGATTCGCTCAGTCTATGGTGACCATCAACGCTGTGTAGAAACCTATTACACTACCTACCCCGGTTATTATTTTACTGGTGATGGTGCACGTCGTGATGAAGATGGGTTTTACTGGATTACTGGACGTGTTGATGACGTCCTCAATGTCAGCGGTCATCGTCTTGGCACAGCCGAAGTAGAAAGTGCGCTGGTATTACACCCTTCAGTGGCAGAAGCAGCTGTTGTAGGATTTCCACATGATATTAAGGGCCAGGGTATTTATGCCTATGTCACACTTATGATTGGCGTTGAAGAAAGTGATGAACTGAAGAAAGAACTAATTGCGATGGTCACTCAAGAAATAGGCCCAATTGCCAAGCCCGATGTCATTCAGTGGGCTCCTGGTCTGCCAAAAACACGTTCAGGCAAAATAATGCGTCGCATTTTGCGCAAGATTGCGGCAAATGAATTAGACACTCTGGGAGACACCTCAACATTAGCTGACCCTGCTGTGGTGGATAATTTAATAGCAAATCGCTCAGAATAAGACTCTTAACTAAAGAGTCACATCAAAGGGCCAAATATACTCCGTTATATCCCCGCTTGGAGCAGTGACTTTAAGAATCAAGGAAGGTTGTGGCCAGGCATTAATTTTTCACAATTGGCACATCGACTCTCAACACGACGCCATTACTAAAACTCAGATTCATCCGAATTATTTCGCCGGCTCTTAAGGATTGTTTTAAACCCACCAGCATAATATGCAGACCACTGGGCTCTAACCTGACATTTTCTCTAGGTGCGATATACAGTTCAGGAAGGTGCTCCATTGACATCATCCCATTCTCCATCGCACTTCGATGAATCATTGCCGACTCAGCCGCTTCACTAATTACGCTTTCCAGGCTAACACCATGGCTGCCGACATTTTTTATTGTCAAATAAACAGCGATATTAGAAGCAGTAGGAGGCATTTCTCTGCTATAAGCATCCTCAACACGAATATTCATTTGCGCCAGCGAAACTATTGGTAACATGCTGATAGTAAAGATAATCGTTTTAAATATTTTCATACGCCTATTCTAATTTTTATTCAGGTTTGCGGGATATTCACCTGAATTGTAGGTTGAGAACCTAAAGTAATATTTCCCCGTAAACGATACCCGCCGACCGCTTCTCGCATCACCTGGTATATCCAACGGCCTTCAGCATCGCTGCGAGCTGTAATTAAAAAAGTTGCATCATGGTTTCTGACCAGCTCTCCGATGTTGCCCAGTTCTGACATTACCCTCAGGGTTTGGGCGGCCACTTCGTCAGGATCGAGAGCAAAATAATCTCTGCGCACACCACTCTCTCTAGCCAACACTGCTCTTGCTTCTATAATATTTTGCTTATCTGGCTTTATGCTCTCAGCTCGACTCAGGTATTCCTCAGCATTATCAAACTGCCCAATTTGTATTGCCTGGGTTGCCATAGCAACATAACGGTCGGCAATATCCTCTATCCCCTGAAGTGCAACCCTATTCTCAGGATCAAAACTTAATACTTCCATATAGCGATCATAGGCATTATCACCAGCAGGCAGTAACAAGCGATTATCATCCAGGGCAATGCTGGCTTCAAAAAGCATATCTGCCAAGATTCGTGCTCGCAAAAAAGGCTCAGAAACCTGCCTGCTTTCAGCAGGCTGGGTAGCACGATCTTCCAAATCAACGAGCGTCGTTGTCACCGTGGATTCCTCAGAAGCTGAGCCAAAATCTTCTGAAGCGCATGCTTGCATAAAAAGCGCAGAAACTATAAACAAATGTTTTATTAATTTATTCTTCATAACAGCAACATAATACTGCAATGTTTGAAATTACAGCAAACCGGAATAAGGCAGGAACTCGAGGAGGTCCCCTTTTTTTACCGGGGTATTAATTGGAATAATAGCCAGCCCATCAGCCCAGGATGTTGAAGTCATCACGCTTGATCCCTGGTGTGAAAAAGGAATTAATGCTTGCAGATTTCTATCCAGACGCACCCGGATAAATTCCTGTCTACTCCCCGCTTCAGAAACTTCGAAACCTGCGGGTAAGCAGTATTTCCCAGGATCTATATTTTGCGCTCCCTGCATTTTCAGCAAGTAAGGTTTCACCAGCATTAAAAAGGTAACAAATACAGCTACTGGATTACCCGGCAGACCAAAAAAAGGAACCTCAGCAACCCGCCCAAAAGAAAATGGTTTGCCGGGTTTAATCGCTAACTTCCATAGTGAAAGTGCACCCAAATTTTCAACAGCGTTTTTTACGAAATCTGCATCACCAACGGAGACCCCTCCACTACTAATAATGCAGTCTGACTCTTTTGCAGCTTTCAAAAGTGCATCCTGGGTCGCCGACAAATCATCCTTAACGATCCCAAGTTTTTGCGTCCGCATACCCAAGTCGTTTAACAAGGACTCTAGTGTGTAACTGTTACTTTCGTAAATCTGACCAGGACTAAGACGCTGGCCTGGAGTGATTAATTCATCTCCAGTATTTAAGATGGCAACTTTTAATGGCCGGTAGACCTTAATTTTGGGAATGCCTAAAGAAGCTAGCAACCCTATATCCTGTGGCAGTAATTTATGCCCTTGCTGAAAAATGGAATCGCCTTGTTTGATGTCATGGCCACATAAACGAATGTTTTGACCTACTTTTGGTACCTGCAGGATTTTTACCTGTCCGGTATCATATTCAGTATCTTCCTGCAGGATAACGGCATTGGCACCTTCAGGGATCGGCGCGCCTGTAAATATTCTTGCGGCTGTGCCCGCTTCCAGTTTTACCCCGGTTTTACCCGCTGGAATGATCTGTGAAATAGCTAGTACAGTGCCAACTGCCTTTACATAATCAGTATTAACAGCGAAGCCATCCATAGCACTGTTATCGTAGCCAGGCACATTAATACCGGCTTTTACGGTTTCAGAAATCACTCTTCCTGACAAATGATTTAGCGCGACTTCCTCCGTATCAGCAAGCATTGGAACATGCTGGAGTATATGCTCTAAAGCATCTTCAAGACGCGTCAAGGTATTCGTATTCATTGAATTAGCCTAAATCCAAGCTGCTTATATCAAGCATATAAATCAGCAATCAGTTCTTTTATGGCAGAGCCTCTTGAGCGTTGCTTAATACCAAAGCTAGCCATTATATGCTGGCAATCTACAACCGAGTTTTCCAATTGAGTTTTACTGGTTTCCTGAGTAGATATTTCAAGGTTTTCTATAGCTTTAGCCAAGGCCTTATCGTACTGGGCCGCTTCTCTTAAAAAATCCTCAACAAAGGTATGACGATGTGTTGCTTGCAGAGCGCAATATTGGTGAAGACCCCAAGGACTGGAAGAATTACATGACAACTGCTTATTAATGGCAAGTAAAACCCTGGCTACATCAGCAATAGGCGTTGGGCTGCAACGCTGATCTAGCAGAACCAGTTTACCTTGATTGGCAATACACTCCTTTATCGTATTACCAAAAAAAGGAGTTCCCGAATCAAAAACGCCTTCAGTACGTAAAATGATATGTCTTTCATTCTTTGCGACTTTTTTTTCCAGGCTTAACGCCAATTTCCCTAAGGGGTTTTTTGGCGAACAATTATCGCTTTCCAGATATGGCCTGGCATTCGAGCCATCAAAAACTGCCACTGAAGAATGCTGAACCATCGGGATTTTTAGCGTTTTAGCTGATTTCAACAATACCGCACAGGCGTGCGTAAGCTGACTTATTCGCTCTTTGCTGATGGGGGCTTCAGACTGGAAAAGGCCTGGATTCAAGCTTAAATTAAGAACCTGATTAGGCTGGGCTTCCTTTAATAATTTTGCCAGCCTGTCTGTTTCATAGATGGCTGGCTCATCATCGCTGATTGCAATATAGGTTACTTTTTCCTTTTTTAGTAGCTGAGTGAAACATTTCCCCAGCGGGCTATTTGATCCAAAAACTAAAAGTTTCACTGATATCTTGCTTGGCTTAAGATTTTTTCGAATTATTATTAAAAAGGAATATCATCATCGAAACTATCCATATCTGCAGGCGCTTGCTGCGTGGGCGTTTCATTTCTGGGCGGAGGGGCCGATTGGGACTGGCCAGGTGAATAACTTTCGCCAGAACTTCCCCTGCTGTCTAACATCTGCATTTCATTGGCAATGATATCCGTAGCATATTTTTTGACACCATCCTGTTCCCAGGAGCGTGTTTGCAGGCGCCCTTCTACATAAATTTTAGAGCCTTTTTTGACATATTCAGCCACAATTTCTGCCAATCGCTGATAGAAAGTGACTCGATGCCACTCTGTGCGCTCCTGTTGTTCCCCGGTATTTTTATCTTTCCAGGTTTCACTGGTCGCCAAAGAAAGGTTGGTAACAGCATTGCCATTAGGCATATAACGCGTCTCAGGATCCTGTCCAACATTTCCTACTAAAATGACTTTATTAATTCCTTTACTTGCCACAATAAATCTCCTCTATTTGAATAAGCTAAGTCTAGCATGCTTGAGAAAAAATTCGATTAGATTCTGCTTTCTAGTTGCTGACAACGTATAATGGCCGGATTAGCCTTTCAACCAAGAAGTAGCAAAGTAAATGGACGAAATCATTGTCAGGGGAGCCCGTACTCACAACCTGAAAAACATCGATGTAACTATTCCCAGAAACAAACTGGTTGTCATTACCGGACTATCAGGTTCAGGCAAGTCATCTCTGGCGTTTGATACGCTTTACGCTGAGGGCCAACGACGTTACGTTGAGTCTCTTTCGACATATGCGCGTCAATTTTTATCGATGATGGACAAGCCCGACATGGACCAGATTTCCGGTCTTTCGCCGGCCATTTCCATAGAGCAAAAATCTACTTCACATAACCCGCGCTCCACGGTGGGTACTATTACTGAAATTTACGATTACCTGCGCCTGTTATTTGCCCGTGCCGGTGACCCTTATTGCCCAGATCACGACCTCAAACTGGAAGCGCAAACTGTGAGTCAGATGGTTGATCAGGTACTGGCTTTACCAGAAGGCACGCCAATGATGCTGTTGGCACCAGTCGTACGCGAACGCAAAGGCGAACATGTTCATATCTTTCATGAATTAAAAGCAGGTGGATTTATTCGAGCCAGAGTAGACGGCATCGTTACTGAATTGGATTATCCTCCCAATCTGGAAAAAAACAAAAAACATACCATTGAAGTCGTCATTGATCGTTTTAAAGTGCGCCCTGATTTGATGCAACGCCTGGCGGAGTCATTTGAAACAGCGTTGCAAATTGCTGGCGGCCTCGCCATTGCCTCATATATGGATGAAGGTGCGGGCGATGATATGGTCTTTTCTTCATTGTTTGCCTGTCCGGAATGCGGCCATAGTATTAGCGAACTCGAACCCAGACTTTTTTCTTTTAATAATCCAGCTGGGGCCTGTAGTGCCTGTGACGGTCTCGGCATGAAGCAATATTTCGACCAGAATAAAATAATCATTGATGATGATCATTCTCTGGCTGAAGGCGCAGTGCGAGGCTGGGATAGACGCAATATTTATTATTTTCAGTTATTAAAATCTCTGGCGGATCACTATGGTTTTGCCGTCGATGTCCCTTATAAGAAACTCAGTAAAAAACACCAGGATCTGATTCTGTTTGGTAGTGGCAAAACAGAAATTGAATTCACCTTTATCAATGAAAAAGGCAAAACCTATATCAACCGCAAACCTTTTGAAGGCATTTTGCCTAACATGGAGCGCCGTTACCGCGAAACAGAATCTCAGATGATCAGAGAAGAACTGGCAAAATACCTCAACTCACAGCCTTGTCCCGACTGTAATGGCACGCGTCTGCGACGTGATGCACGGCATGTATTAATAAACAGAAAAAATTTACCTGCCATCACCGCCATGACAATCGGTGCTGCCGCTAATTATTTCGACACCCTTAATTTGAAAGGCAAAAAAGCCAAGATTGCAGAAAAAATACTTAAGGAAATTCAGGATCGTCTAAAATTCCTCGTCGATGTAGGTCTGAATTACCTGACTTTAAGTCGAAGCGCTGAAACTTTATCCGGCGGAGAAGCACAGCGTATTCGTCTGGCCAGTCAGATAGGTGCCGGTCTGGTCGGTGTTATGTATATTCTGGACGAGCCTTCTATTGGTTTGCACCAACGCGATAATGACCGCCTGTTAAACACCCTGCGCCACCTGCGTGATATTGGCAATACCGTTATTGTTGTCGAGCATGATGAAGAAGCCATACGCAGTGCTGACCATATAATTGATATTGGTCCCGGGGCTGGAGTGCATGGCGGCGAAATTGTTGCCCAAGGGAATTATCAGGATATCCAAAAATCTGAAAGATCCCTAACGGGCCAATACCTGTCCGGCAAAATGAAAATTGAAACGCCGACAATACGAGTTAAGCCAAATCCCGATCAGAGCCTGATCTTATCCGGCGCCAAAGGCAATAATTTAAAATCGATAAATCTGGAGATTCCCTTAGGCTTAATGACTTGTATTACCGGAGTATCCGGTTCCGGAAAATCTACCTTAATTAATAACACGCTCTACCCGCTCGCCGCCACAGCCTTGAATGGCGCCACGACACTTAATGCAGCCAAGCATAAAAATATTCAAGGCCTGGATCTCTTGGATAAAGTCGTGGATATCAACCAGAGCCCTATCGGCAGAACACCACGGAGTAATCCAGCTACTTACACTGGCATATTCACTCCAGTTCGTGAGCTTTTTGCTGCAACTCAGGAATCTCGTGCTCGCGGTTATAAACCAGGACGCTTCTCTTTTAATGTCAAAGGTGGCCGCTGTGAAGCCTGTCAGGGCGATGGCCTGGTAAAAGTTGAAATGCATTTCTTGCCTGATGTCTATGTTGCCTGCGATGTCTGTAAAAGCATGCGCTACAACCGTGAAACTCTGGAAGTTAAATACAAAGGAAAAAATATTTATGAAGTACTGGATATGACCATCGAAGATGCGCGAGAGTTTTTTGATCCTGTACCTGTTATTGCCCGCAAGTTACAAACCCTGATTGAAGTGGGACTCTCATATGTCAAACTGGGCCAGGCAGCAACGACTTTATCCGGCGGCGAAGCCCAGCGTGTGAAACTGGCCAAGGAGTTATCCAAAAGAGACACCGGCAAGACTCTCTATATTCTGGATGAGCCCACCACGGGTTTGCATTTTTATGATATTCAGCAATTACTTAATGTTCTGCATCGATTACGCGATGACGGCAATACCATCGTCGTCATTGAACATAATCTGGATGTGATAAAAACCGCTGACTGGGTTATCGACCTGGGTCCCGAAGGCGGTGATGGCGGCGGCCAGATTATCGCGACAGGAACCCCTGAACAGGTTGCAACAATAAAGCAATCCTACACCGGCCAGTATTTAGCAAAAATACTGACAGCATCTTAAGCCCTCCACTTCTGTATTCCTCAAACCATAAAATCACATAAAAAAGCCCTGAATTCATAAAGAATCCAGGGCTTTCAAATGGGTATCTCGTCTAATTACAATATTTGAAAAATATCGTAAAAGATTCCATTAGCAAAATCTCCGCCTTCCAGATAACCCTGACCGACGGCGACAATATGATTTATCCAATCATACTTTTCTGAACTTGTTTGGAAATTTGGAGTGACCTTCCAATACAAGCCTGATTCCGTTTCATGCATTACTCCGACATAACTTAAATAAATAAATTCGCCATCATCAGTTTCAAGAGTAACCCGAACATCCAGGCTGCTATGTCCAGATTCTTGAGTCATCCAGTCTGCGCCTCCAGGGAGGATGGTACCATTAAGACCCGGGCCGGAAAAAGTTCCGCCACCAAGCGGAGCAACTTGCGTATGACCTGCATTCACTGGCACTCCACCTAAATTCAAAACCATGGTCATAATATACTCTGATTCAAGCGAGGTTTGTGGTGTTTGAGCTGATGCCGCAGGTCCAGTTAATAGTGCAAGCAACGAGAATACAACAGCGCCAAAACTAGTAAATTTTCGCATTCCTGATTTTTTAGTCATTTTCACTCCTAGTATATATCTGGCTTATTCAGCCGGTTTATAGTTTGTAGAAAAAATTGCTGGATGATTTTTTTAAGCACGACATATTATGTCTTTTACTAAAAAATATCACCTTGCTTGTCTATTTTACTTGTTAGAATGCTAAGCAGTTTCAAATTAACAACCATCCGAATAAGTATGAAAGGATAAGTAGAGGTTGAACCATGAATGTTACTTTACACTATATCGCAGACCCCCTTTGTGGCTGGTGCTTTGGCGCTGCCCCTTTACTAGCCGCTAGCCAGAAAGTCGAGGGTTTGCCGATACAGTTGCACCTGGGAGGGCTTTTTTCCGCGCCGAATAATCAACAGGTTGATGCTGCTATGGTTCGTTTTATTATGAGTCATCATGAAAGAATCACTCAACTTACCGGCCAAACGCCTTCTGATAAAATGAAGCAACTGTTAAATAGCGGCTCAGCAATCCTGGATTCAACACCCCCAATAAAAGCTTGTCTAGCAGCAGAGCAAGCCGGCGGCAATATCCTGAGTTATTACCAGGCTCTGGTTAAAGCGCATTTTATGGACGGATTGCCTGTTGTTGAAGAAGAGACCTTAAGTCAAATTGCCCTTATATGCGGCATTAACACTGCGGATTTTCAGAAGGCATTCAGCTCACTCCAAGAAGCAGAGCTTGCTCAACACATTAATGACAGTCGGGTCTTATTACAATCTATTGGTGGTCAAGGTTTTCCCACTTTCGCCCTAGAGCAAAATGGTCAAATAAAAATATTGAATCACCAAAGGTTTTACAATAATCCAGCTGGTTGGCAAGTGAGTTTAAGTGATATATTAGCCAGTGAAACAATTCACTAAGTCAGAAAGTTATTACCAAACAATCAGTAGAAGCTGACTAAATTTAAACCTATCAAATTAAAATCTATAACAAAAAAGAGACAAATCATGCGTATACATCAAAACAATCCTAGCCTTCTTAAATTCGCCAGCATGGCATTGTTGAGCCCACTATTACTTACCACTGCTATCGCCGCTGAACAGATTGCACCTGGTGAAGCTAATACTGCCATGGCCGCTATGGGCGACTTTACACCGGTC
>JAURLP010000030.1 GCA_030831165.1 Gammaproteobacteria bacterium
GAAATTATTTTTTATCGAGCGAACTATCAAAAGGCTATGTTAGAATTTGTGACGTTTTATTACTGCTCCGGTGGCACAGATGGATAGCGCGGCCCCCTCCTAAGGGGCAGGTCAGAGGTTCGAATCCTCTCCGGAGCGCCAGTTCTTTTCCTTGTCAACACTATTCTTGACATACTATGGGTATTTCAAGAAAATGTTCGCATAGAGTTTTTAATGTTCGCCTAGCGAACAATATTATTAAAACCAATTAGCCTCTCTGCATCAGGATTGATTCAAGACAATAATCCTTCTTGCACCAAGCTTGGTATCTTGATGGAATGCTGACTTTGTTAATTCTTATATGATTTAGCTTTTAAAATACTACTCATTTCTATAATTACAATTAAGGAGACAAGACGATGAGCGTTAATGTAAAAGATTTCGGCATGGACAATATGCCAATGGCTGTCCTTGAAGAATATGGCGCTAAAACAAAAGATCCCCGTTTAAAAGAGATCATGTTGGCACTTATTACGCATCTGCATGAATTTGTAAAAGAGGTTCAGCTAACTGAAGAAGAATGGTTTAAGGCGATTATGTTTCTCACCGCAGTAGGACAAAAATGTGATGATAAGCGTCAGGAGTTCATTTTACTTTCTGACACGCTTGGTGTTTCAGCCCTCGTGGATTCCATTAACAACATGCGTGAAGGGATTGGCACTGAAAATACGGTATTGGGTCCGTTTTATGAAACCGGAGCCCCTGAATACCCTATGGGTGTCAGTATTGTTCAAAAGGCTACTGAAAAAGGTGTTACCGCTGTTATTTGCGGAAAAGTTCTAGATAAAAACGGCTCACCTGTCTCTGGCGCCGTGCTTGATGTATGGCAATCTTCCAGTGAAGGCCTCTACCACATGCAAGACCCCAATATGCCAGAGCATAATCTTTGCGGGCGCTTTACTATTGGCGCGGATGGCGAATATATATTCGTGACTGAAAAACCGGCAGCCTACCCGATTCCTACTGATGGGCCAGTCGGCGTCATGCTTAATGCTTGTGGTCGTCACCCTTGGAGACCCGGTCATTTACATTTCATTATTACAGCGCCAGGTTATGACCGCCTGGTTACTCATATTTTCACTAATGAAGATAAATATCTTGATTCAGATGCTGTTTTTGCTACCAAGTCTTCCCTAGTTGGCGAGTATAAAGCTTGTAACGATGAGGCCTTGGCAAAAGAACTGAATATTGAAGGACCTTTTGAAAAAGTTGAGTTTGATTTTGTCCTGATGAGCGCGAAGTAAACAGGTTTTACTTTTACCAATTAAGCTTTCTTGATTTAACAATTGCGAGGAAATATGAAAGTAGTACCACAAATTACTCTGGCGGAAGCCGCAGCTAAAGTCAGTGACGGAGACACCTTGATCGTGGGTGGATTCGGCATGACTGGAAATCCAGTGCATTTACTCCATGCCATTGCAGAAACTGCAGTCAAAGATCTGACTTATGTGGGTAATAATGTCGGTGAACCCGGGCTTGGAGGTGGTCGACTGCTTCGTAATGGTCAACTTAAGAAAGCTATTGGTTCTTTCTTTACCAGCAACCCTGAAGCGGTAAAAGCTGCTCAAGCTGGCGAGATGGAAGTCGAACTACTTCCTCAGGGAACGCTTTGTGAAGCTATGCGCGCTGGCGGTGCTGGCCTCGGTGGTTTTTTTACGCCGACTTCAGCAGGCACTGTATTGGCAGAAGGCCGAGAGACTCGAAATATTAACGGTAAAGACATGGTGTTGATCCCTCCCCTATACGGCGAGGTGGCACTGATTAGAGCCTGGAAAGCCGATACTGCAGGAAATTTGCAATACCGCATGACTGAAAATAACTTCAATCAAGCCGCAGCAACCGCTGCAAAAATCGTGATCGCAGAAGTTGAGGAAATAGTGCCGGTTGGCGAACTGGACCCCAATTTCATTCACACTCAGGGTTGTTTTGTCGATTTCCTGGTTCAAGCTGAGTTAACCCTTGATGATTTAGGGTCATCAGCATCAGTACCGCCCAAGAGCGACGATGTCGATGAGTCGCGCATGAACATTGCAAGGGCTGCCCTGGCAGAGCTTAAGCTCGGCGATGTAGTGAACCTGGGTATTGGTATTCCAACGCTGGTAGCTGATTTAATTACTCCCGAGCATGGTATTTTCATGCACACTGAAAACGGGATGCTGGGCGTAGGACCTCGTCCAGATTCAGGTGGCGCAATGGACTACCCTGTCAATGCCGGCAAGATACCGGTTAGCGAACTGCCCGGAGCAAGTTATTTTGATTCATGTGTTTCCTTTGGGATGATTAGAGGTGGACACGTAGATGTTTCCGTTATTGGAGGTCTGGAAGTTGATGAAGCTGCCAATCTTGCTAACTGGGCTGTACCCGGCAAACCTCTGCTGGGAGTTGGCGGCGCAATGGATTTATCATCAGGCTCTAAACGACTTATCGTGACTATGACGCATACCAGTCGAGATGGTTCACCCAAAATCGTACCAAGCTGCTCACTGCCTTTAACTGCCTTAGGTGTAGTTGATGTTGTCATTACTGAACTAGGGATGTTCCGCTATATTGAGGGTGAACTGGTACTCGTCAAAGTAATGCCGGGATCCAGCCTTGAAGAAATTGCTGAAAAGACTTCAGCCAAATATCGAGTAGACCTGGAAGAGTAATTTCAATTTAACAAACGTTCGTCTGTGGGCAGCACTTTGGAAATTTTTCTGGCTGCTGCCTGCAAGTTTGGTATTAATTCATCTCTCAAACGCTTCTTATCCATCTTCTGCGGTTGCGAACTAATATTAATTGCCGCCATGGCTTCACCGTCTTTATTAAGTATCGGTACTGAGACCGAACATAATCCAATTTCAAGCTCTTGATTGACTACAGAATAACCCTGATCTCTAGCCAACATAACCTCATGTAGAATAGAGTTATAGTCTGTAAGCGTATGTTTTGTATATTTTTCTACAGGTTCTGATTTGATGAAATTTTCAATTTCAGCATCAGATAATGCTGCCAGCAACACTCTTCCCATAGACGTGCTGATTGCCGATAAGCGCGTCCCAATATGCAGACTCACAGACATTATTTGCTGAGTAAGGCTTCGAGCAATATATACAATATCAGGCAAATCTAGCACAGAAACTGAGCAGGATTCACAGGTCTTATCACTCACCTCCCTGATATAGGGCTGAATCATCTCTATCAATGGCTGGGAGCTCAAATAGGCAAAGCCTAAATTCAATACTTTTGGCGATAACCAGAAAAGCTTACCATCAGTTTCTACGTATCCCAGTGCATGCAAGGTGTGCAGAAACCTTCTAGCCGTAGCGCGTGCCAAATTAGTGTGCCTGGCGAGTTCAGCAAGACTTAACTTACAACGGCTTTTATCAAAGCAGCGAATAACTGCCAATCCGCGCTCTAATGAGGTAACATAATCCTTACTGTCAGCCCCGATAATACTTGACTTATTTGGGTTCATTTAGCATCATCTTTCTACTGAGTTCGCAGGGAGTAACATTAGTTCGCTATATGAACAATGTCAAGGAATAAGGATAACTCACCAGGACTGTTTATTATTGATCCCTATCAATGCAGAGTGAGATATACTGATTTAACTTAGACGGACAACGATAACAACCATTTACAAATAGTAATTTAATACAGGAGAGTAAGTATGTCTGTGGAATATAAAACAACGTTTGCATCCATCGATAATTACAATAAAGGTGGTGTGCAGATGGTTAGCGGCAACATCAAAGACTATGTTTTCTCGAATGTCTATGAAGTTGCAGCAAATGCTGCTCCTTATGAAAGAATCGTAGTAGCCAAAAATCTGGTTTATACTCTGGAATCTTGTCGTGCAGAGGGCGAGTCACCCTGGTACACCTGTGCACATGATGAATTTGCAATCGCTTTTGACTATGATGTTGAAGTACATTTCATCAAGATGGATGACACCAGTTTTATTGATGATGAGAAAGATGGCTCTTTCCGATTGGATGGCAAACCCGCTGGTCAATATATGGGTAAAATAACATTAAATCGCGGCCATCAAGCTCTATTACCTGAAAAGGTTGCATATTGCTTTAAAGCAGAAAAGCCAGCAACGCTGGTGCTGCAGGCTATTTTAGGTGATGAATCCAATGAAAAATGGAACGAAATCTGCCTTACCTAAACTATTGACTTTAATTACCAAAAGAATACATTAGCAACATATAACGAGAGCAAAATAGGAATATTTCAATGACAAATTTAACAGCTGTAGTAAACAACGAACAAACCGGCTACCAGAACTTTTCTGCCGGTAGCTTTACTTTTCGCCGTGATGAGTATTTCGCTTATATTGATTATCCAGATGGCGAGCATGTAATGCCGATTGATGCCTTCTTGAAAGCACTGATGCGTGATATTGCATGGGGCTTTTTCTATGGCTCAGTGAATTTTGATGACGTATTTGGCACAACTAACCATTATGGCAATGTTGATATGTTTATCGGTTCTATGAACGAAGAATATGTCAATAATGGCAAAGACTTCATGGAAAACTTCCCTTCAGAAGAACTTATGGAAGTTTTTCAGGCAATGTTATCTGACTGGACTATCGAAGGCTTTGATCCTTTTGCGGCCCCTCAGGAAACAGGTACTGCCTGGGGTCCAAAAAATGGCAATAATGACGAAGCAATTTCACGAACACGTCAAGTTGCCCAACGCATGATTGGCATCCCAGGAGACACAGAAATACGTTCTGATAAAACTGGTTATACAGTTAACAGACATTTCAAAGATGTTGATCAATCTCAGCCTGTGGTCGATGCAGAACCTGGTTTTGAAGACCAGATTCATGGCTTTAATCTTTGGGCACATTTATCAAGATCAGATGTAACCTGGAACCCATCAATCGTTTCAATTTGCAAACAGAGCCTGCTTTGCCCTACTACCGAAGAATTCATCCTTCCTGTAGAACACGGTAATGATCGTGTGGAATGGTTCGTACAGGTTTCAGATGAGATCATCTGGGACATTAAGGATGGTAAAAGCAGTAAACCACGCGCTTCATTGGTAATGCGTGCTGGAGACGTTGCTTGTATGCCAGCTGACATTCGCCATCAAGGCTACTCACCTAAACGCTCCATGCTGATTGTTTGGGAAAATGGTTCTCCTGAAATCATGGAAAAAATCAAAGATGGAACTGTGCCTAGAGTAGGCGTTGAGTTTTAAAAACTCCTTAAATAAAAGTTAAGCTCGTACTTCAAATAGCTGCTGCTCAATTCTGAGCAGCAGCTTTTTTTCTCAATAAATAAGCTTGGATCACTATGAAAATTATCGACAAACTACTAATTAACGGTGAATGGGTAGACGGTGAAGCTGGCACCACCATTGACGTTCTAAATCCTTACGACAATTCATTGATTGCTAAAGTAGCCGAAGCTAAAGAAGCGGATGTTGATAAAGCTGTTGCTGCAGCCAAAGCCGCTATGACAGTGTGGAAATCATTTAGCGCCTCAGAGCGAGGACATTTCCTGCTTAAACTGGCAGATAAAATTGAAGAAAATGCTGAAGAACTTGCTCAGCTTGAAACCATGGATACCGGTCACCCGATTCGAGACACGCGTAACCTGGATGTACAGAGAACTGCTTATTGCTTCCGCTATTTCGGCGGCATGGCTGACAAATTAGAAGGTTCAGTTATTCCTGTTGATTCCGGTTTCCTTAACTATATGGATCGCCAACCCATTGGTGTTGTTGGACAAATCGTCCCCTGGAATTTCCCCTTGATGTTTACCAGTTGGAAAATGGCTCCTGCTCTTGCTGCCGGCAACACAGTCGTTATTAAACCAGCAGAACTTACGCCATTATCTACTCTGCGAATTGCAGACTTAATGATGGAAGTTGGGATCCCGGCAGGTGTTGTCAATGTAATAGTTGGCAGAGGAAGTATTGCTGGCCAACATTTAGCTGAACATGAAGATGTTGGCAAAATTTGCTTTACCGGCTCAACCGCGGTCGGCGAAAAAATTATTCAAGCTTCTGCTAAAACCATTAAAAAAGTTCAGCTGGAGTTGGGTGGAAAAGGCGCTAACATTATTTTTGAGGACGCCAATATCCCTGCTGCTGTAGGCGGATCGGCATTTGCCATTTTTCATAACCAGGGACAAGCCTGTATTGCAGGTTCTCGTTTAATTATCCACGAAAATGTTGTTGATGAGTTTCTCGAAAAATTCACTGCTTTAGCTAAAAGCATAAAAGTCGGGGACCCAACAGATCCTGCCACTGAAATGGGCCCACTTACTTCTCAAATGCATCTTGACCGCGTTTTGGAGTATTGCAAAATTGCCAAAGAACAAGGTGGCGAATTTTTAACTGGCGGCCACCAACCAGATGATGAAACGCTTAAAAAAGGCTGTTTTGTTATGCCTACTATCGTTAAGTGTAAATCAACAGACAGAGTCTTCCATGAAGAAGTATTTGGACCCTTTGTTGTTGTGACCACTTTTAAAACAGATGAAGAAGCAATGGAGCTGGCTAATGCTACTGAGTATGGATTGGGTAGCGGTCTATGGACCAGCAATATTTCCAGAGCGCATAAATTTGCCCGTGAAATACATGCCGGCATGGTTTGGATTAACTGTTACAAACGTGTCAACCCTGCAAGTCCTTTTGGTGGCGTTGGTCGCTCGGGTTATGGGCGTGAAATGGGATTCGAAGCTATGCGCGAATATACCGTTGCCAAATCTATCTGGGTTAATATTGACGCAAAAATCCCACCATTCTATCCGCGATAAATCACCAGTTTATTGATCTATCGAGGAATATAATGGAACAGAGGTAAAGACCTAATGCAATTCGTCTACCATCCAAATTCTCAGCGTATTATTTTTGGCGCCGGCACCTTAAAGCAACTTCCTGAAGAAGTTGCTTTGCTTGGCATCAAAAAACCCATGATTATCTGTACAGAATTTCAAAAAGATCTTGCAGTCTCTACTAAAGCGCTGCTTGGAGATAGCTTTGAAAGCAGCATTTTTGATAAGGCTGTAATGCATGTTCCTAGAGAATCTATTAATGCCATCATGGCTGAGGTTAAGTCCAACGGTAATGACGGTTGTGTTTGTATCGGAGGAGGTTCAACCATTGGTTTGGGTAAAGCTGTTGCTTTAGAAATAGGACTACCTTCCATCGTGGTACCAACAACTTATGCGGGATCAGAAATGACACCAATCTGGGGCATCACTGAAGATGGCGTAAAAACCACTGGGCGCGATCCAAAGGTTCTTGCGAAAACAGTTATTTATGACCCTGAACTAACAGTAACACTGCCAGATTTCCTGTCTGGCCCAAGCGGAATTAACGCCATTGCCCATTGTGTAGAAGCGCTTTATGCTGAAAACAAAAATCCAGTCATTTCATTGATGGCTGAAGAAGGCATCAAAGCATTAGCAGAAAGTCTGCCTATAGTGGTTGTTGAATTAGATAATATTGAAGCCAGAAGTAAAGCTCTCTATGGTGCTTGGCTGTCAGGAACAGCTTTGGGAACTGTTGGCATGTCAATCCATCACAAGCTTTGCCACACTCTGGGTGGGTCTTTTAATTTACCGCATGCTGAAGTTCATTCTGTGATCATCCCTCACGCAACTAAATACAACCAGGATCATGCTCCTGAGGCTATGGAAGCTATCGCTCGTGCTCTAAAGACGACAGCTGACAATGCTGCAGGTGCCCTCTTCGACTTATTGGGTAAAGTCAAAGCCCCAACTACATTAGCCGAGCTTGGCATGAAAGAAGAAGATTTGGATAAAGCCACAGAAATCGCACTCTCAAAACCTTATTACAATCCTCGTGAAGTAACTAAAGAAGGTGTAAGAGAACTTCTGCAGAATGCCTTTACTGGCACTCGCCCCTAAAAAGCGGTTTTATTCTAAAAAAGGCTTTTAATTTTGTTTGATAAAAGCGCTTTTATCCTCATTTAAAGAGCAATATTTAGTAAGTTAGGAAAGCTGTACTCATGAGACGCTGGCACGAAGAAAGAAATGTTCCTCCATTTGGAACTGAACTTTGTAAAGTTGACGACATATTACCTGGAGATGTCAGAGAAGCTAGTTTTGCAACAGAATCAAAATACCCTTTCAATCTTTTTATCTACAACGATGAAGGGACTTTGCGCTGTTATTTAAACCGCTGTCCGCATTTTCAGATTAAGCTTAACCTGGACCCAGGCAGATTTCTTAACCTGGATCGATCTATGTTTATGTGTCAGCACCATATGGGGAAATTCCGAATACATGATGGATTCTGTACCGAAGGCCCTCCCCAGGGCAGCAAGCTGGAAAGCATACCAATTGACATTAAAGAAGGAATCGCCTATCTGGGTAAACCAGATTAACTTATTATATCAAATAGTTAATAATTAAAGTTAAAGTATATTATGATTAAGCATATTGTTTGTTGGAAAGTTGATAACCCTAAGATGAGTAAGAAATATTGTGACGATGCCGCAGAATTACTACAGCGCATGTGTGAAAATATTTCTGGATTAATTAGCCTTGAAGTCTCTGCAGATGAAAGCTGTACAGACAGCTCTGCGGATATTGCACTCTATTCTGAATTTGAAGACTGGAATGCGCTGGCTCATTACAATCAGCACCCTCTTCATCTTGAGTTTAAAGAATATCTTGGTCCATATATTGTCGAAAGACGTATGGTCGATTACGAAATATAAGGAATGAGTATGACTGATGCATATATTTGCGATGCAATTCGCACACCCTTTGGACGTTATGGCGGAAGTTTATCTTCGATAAGAGCTGATGATCTTGGAGCCATTCCAATAAAAGCACTTATGGAAAGAAACCCTAGTGTCGATTGGCAGGCCGTCGATGATGTCATATTTGGCTGTGCTAACCAGGCCGGTGAAGATAATCGCAATGTTGCTAGAATGTCCCTGCTGCTTGCTGGTTTGCCTGTTGAAGTAACTGGCACAACAATGAACCGTTTATGTGGATCCAGTCTGGACGCAATATCTACAGCAGCCAGAGCGATAAAATCAGGTGAAGTTGAATTGATTATTGCTGGCGGTGTTGAATCCATGTCTCGAGCCCCTTTTGTTATGGGGAAAGGTGAAAGTGCCTATGCTCGCACCATGAAATTAGAAGATACCACCATGGGTTGGCGCTTTATCAATCCCCAACTAAAAGCAATGCATGGTGTTGATACCATGCCCGAAACCGCTGAAAACGTTGCTGAACAATTCTCTATTAACCGTGAAGATCAGGATGCTTTCGCCTGCCGAAGCCAGGAACGAACAGCAGATGCGCAAAGTTCCGGTCGTTTGGCAGAAGAAATTATCCCGGTATCCATTCCTCAGCGCAAAGCTGAGCCAATTATTTTTGATACTGATGAACATCCCCGACTTAGCAGTATGGACGTATTAGCAAAATTACGCCCAGTTGTAAGAGAGAATGGAACGGTTACCGCAGGAAACGCTTCAGGTATTAATGATGGCGCTGCGGCAATGATAATTGCCTCTGAAGCGGCTGTAAAAAAACATGGCTTAACACCACGTGCACGCATTGTTGCATCAACAACAGCAGGCCTTGCTCCATCAATAATGGGTTTTGCACCTGCACCCGCCACTAAAAAGCTGTTGACCTATACTGGTTTAAGCCTTGATCAAATGGATGTTATTGAACTTAACGAAGCTTTTGCAGCTCAAGCCTTGGCGGTTACACGAGATTTAGGCTTAGCTGATGATGCTCCTCATGTTAATCCAAATGGTGGCGCAATATCTATAGGCCACCCCCTGGGTGCCAGCGGAGCACGCCTTGTCATCGCTGCAGTTAATCAATTACACCGCTCAAATGGGCGCTATGGCCTTTGCACTATGTGCATAGGTGTCGGCCAGGGCATTGCTACTATTATTGAGAAAGTTTAAATTTGATTAAGTATTAAAAAAAGGAGTCATCGGACTCCTTTTTTTATGCTTGTCACTTTCTTACAGAATAAAAAAAAGGCCTCACTCGTGAGACCTTCTTCTTAACCTTTAAACTTATAGCTAACTATAAGCTATTTAATGGCCTTACATACCGCATGGACGTGGATCCCATGCACTACGATCAGTATCACGTCTAAAGTGAGAGCTGGTAATGAAGTCAGTATTCAAATACTCAGGATCATGAACGATAGTTGTAAATACCACCCAATCATTACCGATAGGATCTGCAAATACATCAACATATTCTGTCACTGTTGCATTTGCACTCACTGGGGCACCATTTGAACGTAACCAGGCAGCCGTCAAGTGGCTGGTTTCTATTTTCATGGAACCATGTTGAGGATCAGCAGCCGATCTAGAAAACCCAGCAAAACCGACAGGTGGTGCTGCATCAAATTCCCAACTGGCCATAGAGTAACCTTGCAAACTGCTGGGCGTATTTTCTGGAGCTGGCTCGTTAAAGATAAAACGACGAGTTTGCTGGCCAAAATCAGTTTCCAAACGGACAACTGAATCAGATTCCCATTCAATACGGATTCTCTGAGGCTGGCGCATAATACCAGCGGCGCCATAAGCAAGACATGAACCTATCATGGATTCATCCCAAGCCTGCCCCACTTCGCGAGCACGATCATTGTATGGAATACTGGTGAAGTCTCCCTTTTCAGCCACTCGCATACGCCATAGCCAATCTTCGTTGACAATTGCTACCCACTGACCTTCCAGTCTGTCCAAACCAATAGGCGCTGCATCACGAGGCGAAGGTGGTGGACCAGGAGGTGGCCCGCCACGTTGAGCAACAGCAGACGTCGCTAATACTGTCATGCCAAGAAAAGCGGCAACTTTTGTAATTGTTCTTAATTTCATTGTCATACTCCTACTCGCTCAGCGTGTTGTAAACAGACGTTATAAATTGTTCAGGTGAGATAAACCCATTCCCATAACGACCGTCATAATCACGTGATGGTTGTGCAGCTAATACTTCATTCAGACTCATACCCTGATCGATCATATACTGAACGCGGTCACGAATAATCGTAATCATGTCGCGATAATCAACCACATCAGCTTCATCAGATAATCTGCCATGGCTAGAAATCACTATGGTGCCACCTTCTTGCTGTTCACGTGGAACAGTGATCCTGATTATTTGATTTAAACCATCAACGATACCGTTGATGTGACCAAAATTTGACTCGTCTATGAAAGGATAACCTCCTGTGACATAGATATCGCCCGTGCTAATCACATCAGACTTACGGAAAAACACCATGGTGTCACCGTTAGTATGTGCTCTACCCTGATAAAGCAATTCAATAGGCTCATCATTAAAATAAAGATCATACTGGTCGCCAAGGTAAACTTCAGTTGGCCACATGTCGAACGGTATCTCTGGATTAGACGCTGTTGCCATTGATAACATGACATTTTCATGTGCTATAACCTCAGCACCTGGCTCAAATGTTTCATTAACATCCCGAGCTTCGTTGCCGGCTACAATTGTTTCACCCGCATCACGAATTATCTGATTTCCCCCGGTATGATCACCATGAGCATGAGTATTTATCACATAGCGAATAATTTTTCCCGGTGCCAAACGCTCAATCTCAGCAAGAAGTTTGGGAGCCATTTCAGCATATTGTGTGTCGACCACTAATACGCCTTCATCACCAATCTGCACAGTTACATTGCCGCCAACACCTGTTAGAACCCATACCTGCCCAGCTACATGGTAAGACTTAACTTCCACATCAAAATTTTGAGCAAACGCTTCACTGGCCCCACCTACTAAAGCTGAACTCAGCAAACAGGCTCCAAGTGTTTTCTGGAAATGGCTAGTTGCTTTGTTCCAGCTTTTCGATTTTTTATTAGTCATTTTTATACTCTCCAAAACCTTATTGCCTAACTACATCAATATACTCGGGTAACGCTGTCTCTGCACCGCCTCGAGATGCTTCCACCGGAATACCCCAACGCTCAGAAAACTCTTCACGGGCTGCCATTGGCTCTTCTGTCCCCATCATCCAGTGAGGTATATCGCCTACTGGGCGATCTATCTCAATAGCTGGTCGACAAGGATAAGGCCCCATGGAAGCTCTAGTCAACCATTCAAATCCGTTAGTTCTAACAAAGGGCTCAGTTAAATACACTGGGTCAGTTACGATTGAGACATGGGTCAATACGGAAGAATCACCATTGAGGAAGAAAAACTCATCAAGAGTTGCCTCATCACTTAATGCCATACCATTACGACGAATCCAGCCAGATTTAAGATGAGTTGTATGCACTACCAGAGTATCGCCTACGAATTCCCCCGTTGAAAAACCACCCCAGCTATGTGGATACATTTCATCAGGATGATCCCGACCATCCATCCATATAGTTCGTTTCTGGGCTTGCCACTCAATATGAGTGTGCAAAGCAATTAATTCTTGAGATACTGGATCGACTTCTTCCAATACTCTCAGGTTACCTATGCCACGGAAGCCGTAAGTTGAAGGATGCGGTTTGCATTGATGCTCTGGAACTGTCAAGAGACTAGACTCCCAGGTGTCACCCCGTAATCTCATTGCATCATTGATTGGAAGTCCTGCATAGTCGCCGGCTTCAGGTCCAGGTAAACGTTCTTCGAAATCTTCATGAAAAATTGGAGCCCAATATCCTGCTATCCCGGCTTGGGCCTGAAATACTGGAGCAATAAGTGTGCCAAATAATAATCCAGAAAAAACTTTCTTTATTTGAAAGGACATAAACTAAAAAACTCCTTTGTATGAAATGCTGCGTAGGTGTAATACAGAATACGCGATCCCTTAAGCAAAAACACTAACGGCTCCGTTTAGAAACCGTTAGTGCTTATAGTAACTAAATTAGAGTCTAGTAGCTCTATTATTCGAAGTCACCGCTCCACACAAAGTCACCATCGATTACTTCAAGGCTTACCATACGTAGGCGATGATCTTCAGGGTTACGACCTGGCTGACCAGTAATACGAACTCTGTCTCCTGGTTTCAGGCTAGATCGGTCAACGGAACCGGCCAGTGCACTTGCACCGCCCCACTCTACAGCCCAGCGCTGGTTAGCGCCTGTTTCTTCATCAGTAACCATTACGTGTACAAACGAATGTGGGTTACGGAATAAGAACTGAACCATAGTGCCTTCAATAGTATCTTCTTGATCCATTACATAAGTGGCTGGAAATGAATGATGGGCATTCACTGCACCTAGTCCAAACAAGGTAAAGCCAAGTGATAGAACAAACGCCGTTAGTAAGTTTTGTTTGCGTTGCTTCATAATCAAACTCCTCGATAATTTTTGGTGCAATCGATGTTTATCTCAACATCATCTGTTTTAGTTTCGCAAATAAAAGCAGGCACCATTACAACCACTTCTATCTACAAATTTCTCAGAACAACCATGCTCTCTTAAGGGGCCCAATGATACTCTTATTATTCTGCTAAAAACAAGCTCATGGACTAGCCCTTAACTTAGTATGCATAGTATGGATTTAATTAGCCCTTTTCAATCCAAGTCATGCATAATTCACAGTTATTCCACACTTTATTTTCTTATTATTACGATGCGCGGACTTTATTATTTATACATTAAAAATCAAGGGCTTATATGAGGCTAATATCTTGGAATGTAAACGGCATTAGAGCCATTGTAAAGAAGGGTTTTATTGATCAAATAAAACAGTTAAATCCAGACATCTTATGCTTACAGGAAACTAAGGCTCAAAATGACCAGGTTCAAGAAACCTTGCAGGAGCTTGATGAATATCAATTACTGGTGAACTCTGCCGTTAAAAAAGGCTATTCCGGTACAGCGATTCTAACCAAGCATAGTCCAATAGACTCTACTTATAATATTGGCATCGAAGAACATGACCAGGAAGGTCGTGTCATCTGTGCTGAATTCCCTGACTACTATCTAGTCAATGTCTATACTCCTAATTCCGGTAGTGAATTAAAGCGACTTTCATATCGCCAACAATGGGACCAGGATTTTTTAAATTACCTCAAAAAACTTGAAAAAACCAAGCCAGTAATTATTTGTGGGGATCTTAATGTGGCGCATCAGCATATAGATTTAGCTAGGCCCAAAGAAAACTACAACAAAAGTGCTGGTTTCATGCAGGAGGAAATTGAAGGGATAGCTAGGCTAACAGAATCTAATTTTCTTGATACCTTTCGTCATATCAATCCTGAAACGGTCAAATATAGCTGGTGGAGCTATCGCGCCGGAGCCAGAGAAAGAAATGTAGGCTGGAGAATAGATTATTTTTTATGTTCAAGCGCCTACATTGATAAGGTACGTAAAGCTGATATTCTGGACCATGTAATGGGTTCAGATCATTGCCCTGTTGTCATAGAGTTAGCCGATTAACCACCAACAAAAGAAATCATAACTCCCGCAGCTACAGCTGAACCAATAACGCCAGCGACATTTGGCCCCATTGCATGCATCAGCAGAAAGTTCTGCGGATTCGCCTCCAAACCGACCTTATTGGCAACTCGAGCCGCCATAGGAACAGCTGAAACACCTGCAGCACCAATCAGTGGATTGATGGGCGTTGCTGTTAGTTTGTTCATTAGCTTGGCCATCAAGACCCCGCTGGCTGTGCCTATACCGAAAGCCACCACACCTAATAATAGAATGCCGAGCGTTTCAAGATTCAAAAAAGCATCAGAACTTAATTTGGAGCCAACACCTAAACCCAAAAATATTGTGGTGATATTGATTAGCGCATTTTGAGTAGTGTCACTTAAACGGTCTACCACTTTACTTTCTCGCATTAAATTCCCAAAACAAAACATGCCTAGCAAGGGTGCCGCGCTTGGCAGAAATAAAGCCACCATAACTAACAAACTTAAGGGAAAAATTATTTTTTCTATTTGAGAGACTGGACGCAACTGATGCATGACTATTCTGCGCTCTTCAACCGTGGTAAGCGCTTTCATTATGGGGGGCTGAATCATGGGCACCAATGCCATGTAAGAATAGGCAGCAACCGCAATGGCGCCGAGCAGATCAGGAGCTAAGCGACTGGATACAAAGATCGCAGTTGGCCCGTCAGCTCCTCCGATTATGCCAATCGCGGCAGCATCCGCCAGGCTAAAATCCATTAGCCCGAAATAACTTAAGCCCACTGCCCCGAGAACTGTCGTGAAAATCCCAAACTGAGCAGCAGCTCCCAGGAACAATGTCTTCGGGTTTGCTAACAAGGGCCCAAAATCGGTCATTGCGCCTACCCCCATAAAAATAACCAATGGGAATATACCCGTAGCAATACCGGCTTCATATATGTAATAAAGGATGCCTCCTGGCTCTGCCAGATGACCCGCGGCGTCATAAACAGGTTCTGCCAGAAAGCCAGCTCCTGGCACATTAACCAGAATCGCGCCCATACCGATTGGTAATAGTAACAGTGGCTCAAACCCTTTTTTAATAGCCAGGTAGATCAGCAATAAGCCGACCAGCATCATCACAAACTGCCCGGATTCTAGCTGGTAAAGGCCTGAGTCCTGGAATAACTGCGTTACTCTGTTCAAGATAATTCCTTATGCTAGCGTCAACAATAAATCGCCAACTGAAACTGAGCTTCCTTCCGCGGTATCAATGCTTTGCACTACTCCCGCTCTGGCCGCTGTAACTTCGGTTTCCATTTTCATGGCTTCCAAAATTATCAGTACATCACCTTCAGCGACTGCTTGACCTACTGTTACATTTATCTTGAATATATTGCCTGACAAAGGCGAATTTAGCGGCTCAGCATCACTCACTGGTGTGCTCGCAGCTGGTGAATTTGTCGTTGGTGTTATGCCACTGACATCCCCTCCTTCACTGACCTGCACCACGAATGACTCACCATTTACATTAACCGTGTAGACATTAGCGTCACCGTCTTTTTTGGCAGCGGTTTTTGAAGTAATTTTATCTTCGCCTGTTGGTACGGGCTCAAAGGCATCAGGGTTGTCCCTGTTTTTTAGAAATTTCAAACCAATTTCAGGGAATAAGGCATAGGTTAAAACATCATCTATTTCACGTTCACCGGTTTCCAGTCTGATACCCTCAGTTTTTGCAATCTCTCGCAACTCTTCAGTCAGTCTCTTCATTTCCGGATATAACAAATCAGCTGGACGGCAGGTTATTGGATCTGCACCATTGAGGACTTTAGCCTGTAGCTCTTTGTTCATCGGAGAAGGCGTGGAGCCGTATTCTCCTTTCAATATTCCAGCAGTTTCTTTGGTGATGCTTTTATAGCGCTGTCCAGTCAGTACGTTAATAACTGCCTGAGTACCCACAATTTGCGAGGTTGGTGTCACCAATGCGATATTTCCCAAGTCTTCTCGAACTTTTGGAATCTCTTTTAACACTTCAGACAACTTATCAGATGCTTGCTGATCGCGTAATTGGCTTTCCATATTGGTCAACATGCCTCCAGGCACCTGAGCCAACAAGATCCTGGCATCCACACCCTTTAACTCACCTTCAAATTTGGCATATTTTTTCCTGATAACCCGGAAATACTCTGCAATTTCTGCAAGCAAACCTAGATTCAAACCTGGATCTCCTGGCCGATTATGCAACATCGCATTCACTGTTTCTGTAGGAGAATGCCCATAGGTCATACTCATTGATGAAATGGCAGCATCGACACCATCAACACCTGCTTCTACCTGCTTGAGAATAGTTGCTACCGACAAGCCCGTAGTAGCATGGCAATGAGCGTGTATTGGCAATGACAGTTCTTGCTTTAATCTTGAAACAAGCTCAAAAGCATCATAGGGATGCAGCAAGCCGGCCATATCTTTAATACAAATCGAATCGGATCCCATGTCTTCGAGCTGCTTCGCCAGATTCACCCAGGTATCAATGTTATGCACAGGGCTTAAGGTATAAGACAGGGTCCCTTGAGCATGTTTGCCGGTTTCTTTCACCGCTTTAATAGCAGTTTCCATATTCCTGGCATCATTCATCGCATCAAAAATACGAAAAACGTCTACACCATTAGTCGCAGCCCTTTCACAAAACTTTCTGACAACATCATCCGCGTAATGACGATACCCCAAAATATTCTGTGCCCTGAACAGCATCTGGTGAGGGGTGTTAGGAATAGCTTTTTTAAGTTCCCGAATTCGATACCAGGGATCTTCTCCCAGATAACGTATACAGGCATCGAAGGTTGCGCCGCCCCAAGTCTCTACGGACCAAAACCCAACTTGATCAATCTTTTCGGCGATTGGCAACATGTCTTCTAGACGTAAGCGCGTGGCAAAAAGGGATTGATGTGCATCCCTTAACACGAGCTCAGTAATTTTTACTGGATCTCTATCTTCAATCATCACGGTACTCTTATTAGGTTAACTTGTTTTTGCTCGGTCTATTATTTGATCTATTACTCGATCGATGAGCATGAATTGCCGCACTAATTACGGCCAGTAAGGCAGGGTTGTTCTTACCGCTTGATAATAAAGCTGTTGCTGTTGGCAACACTTCGGGGCTTGTCTCCGGTAAATATTTTTGTATTAATGAAGACATGAAAGAAGTCACAAAAACTAAAAGGGTTAGGAATACAAACACTGTACCCATACCCAAAAACATTAGGTTAAATCCTTCTGTTATTAAATTTTCAGAACTCACGAATTCTTTCCAGCTTGGTAAATGAGCGCAATTGTACCAAAATTCTGATTTTCTACTAGCACCATCTTAAACTTCTATTAGTCTTCGGTAGGTTATACGGTAATATGCTTAAAAACTTTGAGTGAATCTTGTGTATTTGTATGAAAGGAATAGCATAATTTAATGATTAAAGCAGACGAGGCTTTACAAAGGTTACAGGATGGCAATAAACGATTTGTAGCTAGCATCAGAGGTAACAAAAAAGCCCATATAAGCAGTATTCCGAAAAATAAAGACCGCCAAAACCCCTTTGCAATTATCCTCGGCTGCTCTGATTCACGGGTTCCCGCAGAAATCGTTTTTGACCAGGGTATGGGGGATTTATTTGTTATCCGGGTTGCCGGAAATATCGTTGCTCCCTCGCAATTAGGCAGTATTGAATTCGCAGTAGAAAATTTTGGCACCCAACTAGTCATTGTCTTAGGTCATTCCAGCTGTGGCGCTGTATCAGCCACCACGAATGATATTAAGCATCCAGGCACTCAAGCTTATTCCAATGTGTTTTCCATCGTCGACAGAATTCGCCCAGCAGTTGAACCTTTATTCGATACAAATTTAAAACACGATGATGAGGAACTCCTGGAAGCAGCAATCCGAGCAAATATTCTGGCTTCAACCAATCAGTTGAAACATGACTCCCTTTTACTGGAAACTTATATAGAGCAGAATAAATTAAAAGTGGTGAGCGCAGAATATTCAATCAGCTCCGGAGAAGTAGATTTTTTTGACTTTATTTAGAAAAATATCGATTTATATTTTTATAGGTATATTTTGAAAAACTTAAAAACATCAACCCAATTTTTTTTAATATTAATATCAACGGTGTTTTGCTCTTCATGTGCAACCTCAGTCGGCATGGCAGCAGCTGCAGTAACCAGCGCAACAATTTCAGTAGGCACAGCAATTGTCACTGCCCCTTTTAAAATGATCGGTGCATTCAATGATGATGAAGAAGATAATGACGACGAGGATGAATTTGATTAATTATTAAAATAATTTTTCAGATAAAACTTGAGTTTTTTAAACACCCACACAACTTTTTAAGTTGTTCGGCCTAATTAGCATTAGGTATCATAAAAATGAATGCTTGATTTTTTTAGTCAACTTTAAAGCATTTCCAACTAATCAAAATACAAAGGCAAAACATAATGAAATATCTGACCTCTAGAACTAACACATTAGCATTTACATTATTGGTATCGCTTGGCTTGACAGGCTGTCCAAGCTTGTTTGCTCAGGATAGCCATAGCCCTGTTCGTTTGGATGCAGACAAGATGGCCGGCATAAACCTTACAAGCGTACCGAACAATTATGAAGATATCCTTATAGATGGAACGATGAATGTCAGAGTAGGCACATTATTTGATGGAAATGAAATCGACGTGTCAATTTTTGAGTCAACTGGAGATGGGACCACCTCTCATCGTGATCTTCCATTCAGGTTTGAAGAGTTCGTGTATGTACTTAGCGGAAAATTAATCTTAATGGAGCCGGATGGTACAAGACATGAATTCACACCAGGCGAAGGTGTTGTTGTACCGATTGGTTATGTTGGCGACTGGTCAATGGAAGGGACATATCGTGAACTGGTAGTTACAATGAATGGTAATGCCGGCTTTAGGGATTAAAGGGTTTAGGTATTATTTTCAAAAAAATGGGCTGGTTAAACAAGCAGCCCATTTTTTCATTTTCCTGTAGACGTCATTGTCGTCGAGTCATTGTACTCAGCACTGAATTAGGTCCAGTCGCTCCAACCCGAATGATCGTAATATTCAGATAGTCTGCAGATTTGACCCCGATATAATCAAAAGGAACCTGCTCCCCACCAATGGGACGAACACTGGAAAAATATAAAATATTATTTTCAATTCTACCATTTGAAATCACAATGTCAGGGCTTCCAATTCCCTCAAGAACACCATTTACTGTCGTCCCTTCTTGCTCAAGCGTTAAACCAAAGGCCAGTTCCTGGCCATTCTCCAGACGCACAAGCCCTGACCAATTACCACTGAAATCGACAGCCATCTCTGCTGCCAATAAGAAAGAATTTAAGAAACCTGAGGAAATAATTAATAACACGGCAAAGGCAGATTTAATTGACATGATCAGCTCCAGAAAAATGTTACTTAGTAAATTGATAGCTGAGGTATAGAATCATCATACCCAAAAACAGTCAATGAGAAATTATGGCAAAGAACCAAGGCATCCACAGCCCAAACAAACAGACTGAATAACATACTTGTTGTCATCCGGCACCTCATAAGATTGATTATCTGCTTTGGGTATCTTTATCTTTAGTGCTCATGCTTTATTGCCACTTTTTATGGTTTGAAGAGTCGACCCAAATTGCTCTCTGGTATAACGCCCTGTCCAGATCAGTGTTTGAATTGATAAATACAATCTGGTGGGGCATCGCTTTGGGTATAGCGATGCTTTCAATACTTACACCCATACCTCGAGAATTTGTAACCTCCCTTCTGGGCACCAAAAAAGGCCTGAATGGCATCTTAAGAGCAACAGCAGCTGGCGTACTCCTCGATCTCTGTAGCCATGGCATCTTAATGGTCGGGGCAAAGCTTTATGAACGTGGAGCCAGTATTGGCCAGGTCATGGCATTTTTAATTGCAAGTCCATGGAATTCATTTTCACTAACCTTGATTTTAATTGCTTTGATTGGATTGTGGTGGACTCTTGGATTTATTGTTTTATCCATATTAATTGCTATTAGTGTTGGCTTGATATTTGATGTACTGGTAGCCCACCAAAAACTGCCTGAAAATCCTCAAACTATTGATTTGCCGGAAAACTTCAGGTTCTGGCCGGAAGCGAAAAAAAGATTAAGACAAACTCATTTCAATACTGCCTTTTTCAGCAAAATGGCCCTGGATGGAATTAAAGAATCTCGTATGGTCTTGCGCTGGATTTTATTCGGCGTTTTGATTGCAGGTTTGATCAGGGCATTTGTTTCAACGGAAAATTTTAGCAACTTTTTTGGCCCAACTTTTGCCGGTCTTGGCCTGACGATTTTGGCGGCTACTATTATTGAAGTGTGTTCTGAAGGATCGACCCCGATTGCAGCAGATTTACTTACCCGAGCAAATGCTCCTGGTAATGCCTTTGCTTTTTTAATGACTGGTGTTTCCACAGATTACACTGAAGTAATGGTCATCAAAGACACCACGAAAAGCTGGAAAATTGCTTCGTTCCTGCCTTTATTAACGGTTCCACAAGTCATTTTTATTGGTTGGCTTATAAACCTTGCCACAAACTAAGCAACAGACCTATCTTGTATCTAAGCTATAACCTAAAATGTGAAGGCTTTTCATCGAAGTTTTTGGAATATTTATGAATCCAGTATTAGTCGGTTTATTAGGCGAAGGTATACTGTCTTCCAAGTCACCACTCCTTCACCAATGTGAAGCTGAATCCCAACATTTAAAACTGATTTATACACTTTATGATTTTGCCGCACTGGGAAAAACCGGGAAAGATTTAATTAAATTCCTGGAGGCTGCAGAATTATTAGGGTTTTCTGGTTTAAATGTTACTCATCCTTTCAAGCAAGTAATTATTCCATTGTTGGATGAGCTTTCTGAAGATGCCAAATCCATTAACGCTGTCAATACTGTTGTCTTTAAAGATAATAAAAAAATCGGATACAACACTGACTTTTTGGGTTTCCGAGACGCCTTCAACACTGAACTAAGTGACGCCAACTTGGCCAAAGTTGTTCAGCTTGGTGCTGGTGGTGCAGGCAGTGCCGTTGCTACGGCAATCCTGACACTTGGTGCCGATCAATTACTGATTCATGATAAGGATATGAATCGGGCCAAATCACTGGCATGGTCACTTAATAAAAATTTTGGAACCGGCAAAGCTTTTGCTATTGGAGATACCCATGATGAAATGCTTACAGCGGATGGTTTAATTAATACCACACCGGTAGGCATGGCGGCACACCCTGGCATACCAATTAATGTCAATACACTAAGACCGGATTTATGGGTGGCCGATATAATATATTTCCCTATAGAAACTGAATTATTAAAAGAGGCCAAAACCCTTGGCTGCAAGACAATGGGAGGCGGCAGCATGGCAGTTTATCAGGCAGCCAAAGCCTTTGAACTTTTCACAGGATTAAGCGCAAATAAAGAACGAATGCTCTCAAGGTTCAAAGCGTCTTATTAAATAAAAAATAGATTAAAGGCAGTACTATGGACTCATTAAACGAACATGAACCCAAGGGTGTTCACCAAACAAAAAAAGCCACAGCCAGTGGCTGGATAGGCTCAGCACTTGAGTACTATGATTTTTTTATTTACGCCACGGCCTCTGCACTCATCTTCCCTCAGATTTTTTTCCCTTCACAGGACCCTAAAGTAGCCATAGTTGCCTCCCTGGCAACTTATGGCGTCGGCTATGTTGCTCGGCCCATTGGAGCAATCTTTCTGGGCTATTGGGGTGACACTCATGGCCGCAAAAAAGTATTGCTGCTATGCATGTTCTTAATGGGTGGTTCAACTTTTTTGGTTGGCTTATTACCCACGTATCAACAAATTGGATGGATGGCTCCACTGCTGCTGGTTATCTTACGTTTGGCACAGGGCTTTGCAGTAGCCGGTGAAATTTCCGGGGCAAGCACAATGATATTGGAACATGCGCCTTTTGGGCGAAGAGGCTTTTTTGCCAGTTTTACTTTACAGGGAGTTCAGGCTGGCCAGATTTTAGCCGCAGCTGTATTCCTGCCTCTCACTTTTTATCTAAGTGACGAGGCCTTTAATTCCTGGGGCTGGAGAATTCCTTTCCTGCTCAGTTTTATTGTTATCTATGCCGGGTACCTAATCCGCCGAAATGTCGATGAAACTCCTGCATTCACTGAAGAAAAGCAGCAAGGAGAAATTCCCCGCCTACCCTTGGCAGAAGCTTTAAGATTCCATTGGCAGGATATGCTTCGAGTCGTTTTGATGTCATTAATGAATGTTATACCTGTTGTGACAACAATCTTTGGTGCTGCGTATGCTGTACAGGAAGGTTACGGTATTGGATTTGATGCCAGTGTTTACTTGTGGATCCCGGTACTAGGCAATATTGTCGCAGTTATTGTCATCCCTTTCGCTGGAAAACTTTCAGACAAAATTGGTCGACGTCCACCTATAATAATTGGTGCTCTTGCTTCAGGCTTATTGTCCTATGTCTATCTGTATGCCATCAGTATTCATAACGTCCCTACGGCAATAGCGATATCCATACTCATGTGGGGAATTGTTTACCAGGGCTACAATGCGATTTTCCCAAGCTTTTACCCTGAATTATTCCCAACCAGGTCACGTGTATCAGCAATGGCAATTTCACAAAATCTCGGCACAATGATTACCGCTTTTCTGCCCGCATTTTTTGTAACGATAGCGCCACCAGGCGCTATGAATATTCCTTTGATAATTGGCACCTGCGCCTTGGTGATTACAGGCGTGGTGGCAATTACCGCCTTTAGCGCAAAAGAAACCTATCGGGTACATCTGAATGATCTAGGTAAAGTATCAAACTAATTTACGAAATCCTAAGAACCTGGAGAACGCTGCTAATCCATTAGCAAATCCCAATGCTGAGATGCTCTTTCAATAATCCCTGCCTTATCAGAGGCGAGAATATATCTGACATCAATACTTTCCTGAGTAGCGATAGTGATTTTATTGATGAAATCCTGTTTCCCTGTATAGCGCTCTTCAATTGAGGGCCTTGGGTCATTTAAAGACTCTCTGGCTTCTCTGGTCGGAGCAAAGGCGATATAGGAACCCGCTAATGGAAATAGCCGGTCAGGATCCCCTCTTTCCGGATTGCTAAAATTCCACCCAGTATACGTTGCCAAAGGAACTTTTAACTCAGGATGTAACAGACCACTCATGTCATTGCCGTTTTGATCAACCTGTGGAACCAGTAAGGGTAAAGCTGCGCCAGCTCCGCCTTGATTTTCTAACAACGGATTATCGGCACGATAGCCCGCATCAAGATTTGCTAGTGTATGTACCCCGGGAATAGCAGGGAAATTAACTTGATCAGGCCTCACCAGGGTAGAGTCTGCCAGGGCTGGATGAGCACTCGCCGGTGGAGCCAAATCATTTGTCACCCAATCTGTTAAGGCTACCAGCAAGGCGCGCATGTGCCACCAGTAATCCAGCGGATTATTACTTAATTGCCCATTACCGGGACCTTCTGGCGGAAAAGGTGCCGGACCATGCTGAGTCCCCGCAAGAAAATAAAATCTGACATTTTCAGGCAAAGTTAAATCCCTCGAACCATCTGGACTGGTATGAACAAGTGCGGCGACTCTCCCACCTCCCCAATACTCTACAGCGCTATTCGTGTAAAAAATCCGCGGCTGATTTTGACTTGCTCTGGTGTTTTCAAGCAGCCCTTCACTTAATCCTGTGACAGGGTCCATATAAGCTGCATCGGCAAAAGGGTAGGATGTTTCTATATATTGACCTTGTGATACAGGTTCCGCGCCTCTTCTGTTTAAATCTATTTTTGAAGATCCTGCAATATGGGGAATCATTCCATCGTAGACCTTTCTGCCAGATTCATCGGTATTAAAGCCCAGGTAAAGGTAATTGCGTAAATATCGTCCGCTCTGGGACAAACCAAAACTGATTAGGTGCTCAGCTGAAATTAGCGCATCTGAAGAATATTTTATCCATGAGCCAACATCTCTAACAGCTGCAAATCCCAAACCGGCTATTGGCATAGACTCATTATCGACAGTTAAAGGAACGTCTATTGTAAGACCTCTATCAATATCATATTCCCAGCCTACCCAAACAAGGGTGTAGCCCTGATTCATTAAAAATCCATCCCCTACGGAATCACTGGAATCAGGTTTATTAAAGCGTAATGAAATACGGTTGCCCCTGTTCGGGATATCAATAATTGCGACGCCATTGCCATTATTAGGATTGACCGGCGCAATTATTTCAACATCGCCAGAAAGCTCTAACATGCCTCTTGCATTTAATGGCGCAAGCTCCAGATCAACGATCACTTGATTAAGCGGGTTAGCAGGATCAATTTCATAATGAATACGACCAATAATTTCTTCATAGGCGCCGACATCACCAAAGGTCATACCTCCCGCATAAGGTTGGCGCGAAGTGACTTCAAAAGAACTGACTTCTGCTGTAGCAAAACTCACTAAACAAAACCAGCTAAAAGTCAGCAATAGTAATTCTCGAATAAATTGAGAATGTTTTTTAAAAATATTCATGATTAATGCACCCTTTAATAATTTTTATTTTTTATTCTTCCCGCTTTTCACGTTCATCTGTTATGAGCCCCATTACATCTTCCCATAATTCGTTATAGACCAATACGCTGAGTACATATTGAGCAATTTTCCACTCGCCATTAATACGCTCCAACACACCGGAACCCCGAAAATGTGCTCCCATACTATTACTGATACTGGTTTCATCAAACCAGGCAATAGAACCATCTTGTGAAAAGCTGATATTTTTATTCGTTGAATAATATGACCAGCCACCCGCTGCAAAACGATCATTTACATATTCAATAAAATCAGGCTGCATTGGCCAGCGCTCATGTTCATCCGTGCCCAGAAAAAAGGCATCATCTGTCATATGCCCAAGATAACGCGCAGCATCAGCTTTTGCAGCAGCATCATGGAAATCATCAAGCACCGCAATGATCGCCAGTTCTTCTTGTGATTGGTTTTGTGCAAAAGCAAATGATGTGAATAAACCAAAAAACAAATAGGCCGTTATAATTTTCTTCATAACTTAATCTCTTTTTTTTTACAAATTAATTTATTGAGTTCTCATCTAGCCAATTGATCAGCAAACATGGATAAAACAGGCACATCCGGAAACTCCTCTGAATTCTCAGCTGGGCAACCTACCGGCTCAACATCTAAAAAAGGAACCTTAATTGCTTAAAGCTTATAAAAAATATAAAAAAACCTACTATCAGCAATATTACAGCCTTCTAAATAATTTAGAAATGCAAAAACCCACTATAGATTATTAGCTAAGCTAATGATTAGTATAGAAAGTATTTAGAACAGCATTTAATTACCTCATTTACAGAACTTTACTTGAGTAGTGCTCATATATTGTCTATATTTCACCCCACTGTCTCAGGTGCCAATTGCTGATCTATAGTAACTTGGTTAAACGGGAAGTCCGGTGAAAAACCGGCGCTGCCCCCGCAACGGTAAATCAATTCGAAACTGTCTTTGGATTTGATGAGCCCGGAACCGGCCTCTTACAGATTAAGTCATTGTCATGCAATGAACTACGATGTAGCGGAGGGCTCATCGATAGCTGGTTACTTTGCTTAATCAATTAACCACTACTTATGCCTCTCCCTCATGAAATTATTTCATCGAGGCCAAGATCATGAAGCGTTTATTAATTTCACTTACAGTAGTGAACTTGTTTTTTTTACCTATTTCATCCTTAGCACAAGAAACAAAACCAGCAGCACCTCAAGAAATTATAATCAGTGCTAACAGAGTCCCTCAAGCCGCCAATATTGTGATGGCGTCCACTACAATAATTAATCGAGACATAATTCGCGCTTCACAATCCCAGAGCCTCATTGAACTCTTGTCGGGTCTGCCAGGCATGCAATTGGCTCAAGCAGGTGGTCAGGGGGCTCAGACCAGTTTGTTTTTACGTGGCACTGATTCAGATCACACCCTGATACTTATTGACGGGGTTCAGCTCACCAATAGCACAGGCGCAGCAGGTCGTCTGGAATTAATACCCTTGGATCAAATTGAGCGTATTGAGATTGTCCGTGGTCCACGCTCTAGTGTTTATGGTTCTGAAGCGATTGGCGGTGTCTTAAACATCGTGACTGATAAGGATATTAATTCTGGGTTAAACGGCAATTTCAGCGTGACTGGCGGCACCCAAGACACTAACAATACAAACCTGGGGCTGCAAGGTGGCAATGAATCCACCACACTGGCATTAAGCTTATCTCATCGTGAGACTTCGGGTATTAATTTTAGTAAAACTGGCAGCAACGATGACGATGGGTTTGAAAATAATACTGCTGCCCTGTCCTTAAATCATCAATTCACTA
>JAURLP010000031.1 GCA_030831165.1 Gammaproteobacteria bacterium
ATTTAATCAAGCGTTCAATGGCGCGCAACTGCTTTATTTCATCAGGACTCACAAGAGAAATTGCTATGCCGGATGCTCCGGCCCGACCAGTACGCCCAATGCGATGCACATAATCTTCTGCAACGTGAGGTAGATCAAAATTAATAACTTGTGCCAGCAAGTCAATATCAATGCCTCTGGCAGCAATATCGGTTGCGACTAATACCTGCACCTTATTTTGCTTGAAACTGGCTAATGCCAGGGTACGTTGATTTTGACTTTTGTTGCCATGAATGGCGGCAGCGCCAATATTGAATTTGTTTAATTGTTTCGCCAGTTTGTTTGCCCCATGTTTGGTGCGACTAAATACTAAGGTCTGCTCTTTGTTCTTGCTTAATAAATGACAAAGTAGAGCGGCTTTATGTTCTTTTTGGACTTTATATAGTTTTTGCGAAATGGCTTGCACAGTTGAGTTGCGAGGTGCCACGTCAATTTCTATAGGATTGACGCAAATGGTTTTTGCCAGCTTTCGAATGTCGTCTGAAAAAGTTGCTGAAAACATCAGGTTTTGTCGCTTGCTCGGCAGCAACGCAAGAATTTTCCTGATATCCCTGATAAAGCCCATATCCAGCATCCGGTCAGCTTCATCCAGAATTAATATGTCGATGTCAGAAAATTTAATCGCATTTTGCTGATGCAGATCTAATAAGCGCCCAGGTGTTGCAACCAGAATGTCTACACCACGTCGCAGCGCTTTCATTTGCGGATTAATATTGACGCCACCAAAGACAACAGCAGAGCGTAAATTTTCATTTTTGCCATAGGTTACAATGCTTTCCTGAATTTGCGCAGCAAGTTCTCTGGTTGGTGTGATAACCAGAGCGTGGCAACGATTACTTTTGACAGGCGGTTTACTGCCCAGAAGTTGCAATAAGGGCAGAGTAAAACCGGCTGTTTTTCCGGTGCCAGTTTGAGCAGCGGCCATGATATCTTTGCCCGTCAAAATGGCAGGGATAGATTGAACCTGAATTGGAGTTGGTTGTGTATAGCCTGTTTCTTGAACAGCCAGTAAAAGGCTTTCGGATAGGCCGAGTGTATTAAAGGTCACGTTAGTTCTCTTAAGTTTTTAATGTGAATATGGCAAGTCATATGGCTGGTAGCTGGTCTGAAATAAAATAGCAGGCCACCTCAAGCATCTTCATTAGATAATGCCTGTCAGTGTAATTGCTCGCACGAGTGTGCATTCAATAGAAAACTTTTGAGAAACAACGTTAAGTAAAATCACGTTGCCAGCAAGAGTAAAGGTGGGAAATATTAATGAGAAACTTAAATAAAACTTTCTCAGGAAACCGGAAAGGGTTAAATCATTTCCGGGAAACGACCTTTATGCTAAAGAAAATGCACTGGTAGAACAAAAAAATATTTTTCTAACTCTACCGTGGCTCCACTCTACCACAAGCAAACAAAGATAAGTATCATTTAATCATGTGCTTACAAAAAGTAAGCACCAAAATTAACCGTAAAGTTTAAGGCCGGCTTATGCATAATTCAAAACAGAGCCCCAACAATAACTCTGTGTCTTTACTTATTCATCATGAAGTGAAGCCTGATTCATTAAAGTCATATGAAACCTGGTTGAAAAAAGTAATTGATATTGCCTCTGCCTTTTCAGGACATCAAGGTGTTTTTGTAATTAAGCCAGAGCAAAATAAAAACAAGTATGAAATAGCAGTCAGGTTTGCTGATGAGAGTTCTGCCAAGGCATGGCTAAATTCGGCAGAGCGGCAAACACTCATTGCAGAAATTAAACCCGCCTTGCTCTCCAGTGATGATGTGGAAATACAGGCAGGTATCGATTACTGGTTTTCAAGTATTGCGCCGCCGATGCAGCAACCCGTACGCTGGAAACAGTGGTTGCTACTGAGTATAGCTACATGGTTTTTAATGCTGGTTTTTGAGCCATTATTTTTTGTTGTTTTTGAATTTGCACCCTTGCTTGAGGCTTGAGGCTTGGGGCTTGAGGCAGGCGCTTGTTGCTTTTTTAATGTGGCTTTGTTGGTGTTTTTTATTATGCCTCAATTAGTAAAACTTACGACTGTCTGGTTAACGAGCTAAACCATCGACCTGGCATGGGTGTCAGAATAAACAGGGAATTTATTCTTCCCTTAAGGCAAGCGCCGGACTAATTCTGGCACTTTTGATGGCGGGATATACGCCTGCAAGCAAGGCAGCCAGCAAGGCAAGCATCAAAGCATCACTGAAGACAGAAAGCGGCAGAAAATGCTGCATACTCCAGCCAAAAGAACGCTTATTGATTACATCAATTAGTACGTCAGACATCACCAGACCCAAAGGGATAGCCAGTAGTCCTGCAAAAATTCCCATTAGCGCAGTTTGTCCAATAATTAATTTAATAATCTGAGTAGGGGTCATACCAGTAGCTCGCAAAGTCGCAAACTCTTTGCCGCGCTCCAGAAGTAAAGCCATCAATGCACTAAGCACACCAATAAAGGCAATAATGATTGCGAGTATTCTCAACACGCCAGTTATGGCAAATGTGCGGTCAAAAATGCTTAAGGTAATTTCCTGAATCTGCTGATTCGGAAATATTGCAAGCTGACTATAATCGACCAGTTTATTTTTAATATCATCTAATAGTGTTGGATTAGTGCCATCACTGTAGATCGTCAGCCTTGATGGCGTTCGTTCATTCCATAACTCGCGGTATAGGCTTTCATGTATGGCAATCATGCCCTGGCTTGGGGTGTAGTCATAAAATATGCCTAAAACCTCGAAGTCTTTTGCACCAAAATCAGTATAGACAGAAATGGTCTCGCCAATATCAATGTCTTTTAACCAGGCCAAGGGCTCGGATAACAAAATCCCTTCGCCATTATTAAATTGCCCAAGATTCTCTTCGTTAATTTGTTTCAGATAATAACGTTGATCGGCATCTTCATCACTTACATTCAAGCGTACCTGTCCAATGCTGCTTTCAATCGTTGTGTTAGTTGTAGCACTAAGTTTATCGACACCAGAGACGCTGATTATCTGATTTTGTAAATCGGCATTTAAATTTGCCCCGGTTATTTCAATGTCTCCGGCAAAGGACTGTTCAAGCCAGATAATCACGGTATTACGAAAACTATTCACCATAATACCTACACCGATGGTGACAGATATTGCTACCGTTAAAGCAGCCACTGCCATACCCGTTCGGTTAAGGCCATTTTGTATATTGCGTAAGGCCATTCGGGCCGGTAGTTTTAAAAAATCAGTAAACAGCGCCAGTATCAATTTTAATGTGATAGACATGATGCCAGGAACCACAAAACAAAAGCCAAAGATAATAAACGTCAACGCTATAAAACCAATAACCAGGTTATTAGAGCTGCTTTGTAGTAAAAAAAATCCTATGAGTAACATTGCCAAACCAGTAAGGCTTAACATAGGCAGGTAATGGCGCCACGCATAATTATGTGCAGCGCGTTGCTGTAAGGTTATGGGTTGGGCCAAGGTTGCTCGCCAGGCAGGGACAGCGGCAGAGGCCAATGTTATTCCAAGCCCTAGTAAAAATCCTAATATTAAAGATAGAGGGTCAACTAAAAAAGTAGTGACATTGAGTCGATAATTTAAATCTGGAATAGCGGCAGTAACCAGCTCTAGCAGAGCTGTACCCAGCCAATAACCCAGTATCACCCCCAAGACACTTGCCAGGGTTCCATATAAGGCTGCTTCACCAAGGATCAGTTGGAAAATTTGAGAACGGGAAACGCCTTGCGCACGAAAAATTCCCAGGGTTTTTTCTCGGCGTAAGACTGATAAAGTAACCGTATTATAGATCAGGAGCGCGGCTACCAATAAAGACAATAAACTCATTGCCAATAGATTCACATGAAAAGCCGAGGTCATTTGATCCAATGTGTCATTGCGGTTTTCGACATAGACCAGACTTAAACCAAGAGGAAGCCAATCCTGAATAGCGCTCACTTGCTCGTTATTCAGGATTAAATCGATACTGTCGATATAGCCATTTTTTTGCAGAATGTTTTGTGCGACTGAAATATCCGTATACAGAATGCCTTCTGTAGCAATCGGGTCCGAACTGGCAAGGGTAGACAGCAGTTCTAGGGTAGCAGTGTTTGGAATTACACCAACCTGATTGGCGCCGGTCACTGCTTCTAGTATGTTGCCGACTTCAAAGCCGGCTTCTGCAGCAGCAGATTGACTCATCACAACATAATTGTTTTGTGTGTCACTTATTAAGGCTGAATCAAACAGTAAGCCGCTTGATTCAAATCCAGCTCGTTGCCGTTGCAGGCTAAGTTCGCTGATAGCGTCCTGTCCGATGAGAGTAAACTCTTTGCCGGCAATGCGAATAGTGCCAGTGATGCTTGGTGCCGATTGTCGGAAACCAAGTTCAGTACGCAGCTTTGTGTAGACTGATTCAGGAACTCCATCATCACCACCAAGAATCTGATGGGTAATTGAGCCGTTAACTGATTCAACTGCAAGTGCGAAAGCACGGTCAGCACTGCTGCTGGCCAGATCAATGGCTACCACCATCATCACCCCGAGGACAATACCCAGGAAGCTCAGCCAGCTTTGCCAGGGGTGTTGGCGAGCATAGTGCCAGGCACTTAACTTTAATAGGCGTTTACCAGGCGAAGCCACTATCTCTCTCCTTTAAGTAGCCATTTTCCAGCGTGATGATGCGATCAGCGCTATTAGCGACTTCTAGGCTGTGGGTAACCAGTAACAATGTACTGTTATGTTCTTTGAGAAGTTTGTGCAGTGTTTGCAGGATTGAGTGCCCAGTACGGGCATCCAGATTTCCTGTAGGTTCGTCAGCCAAGACAACCTTGGGCTGGTGAATGAGAGCTCTGGCAATAGCAACACGTTGTTGTTCACCGCCAGAGAGTTGGGCGGGGTAGCGGTCAGCCTTGTCAAAAATATCCAGCTCTTCCATCAAAGCCTTAACCCTGGGAAAAATTTCATTGGCAGGTAAGCCATTCAGCTCCAGGGTAAACTCAATGTTTTCCCGTGCAGTCAGGCTTGGTACCAGATTAAAAAATTGATAAATAAAGCCAATATGTTCGCGCCGAAATAATGTCCGCTCATGTTCATTCATCGCGGTTAAATCCAGATCATCGACTAAAACTTTACCAGCATCAGGCATATCGATGCCGCTGATAATATTTAATAAAGTCGATTTGCCTGAGCCGCTTCTACCCAGCAAGGCGACGCTTTCACCTTGTGCAATATTAAGGCTGACATCTTGCAGGACCAGTTGCTTGACACCAGCATCGTCATACTGGCGGTTTAAATGTTCGAGGCAGATAAAGTTTGTAGTAGTCATAGCAGCTAAATTGAAGTTGAAGGGCTAGCTTATCATAGACCTGCCACTCTGGTGTGATGCTATGATACTGGCCTCAAGGAGAAGAAAGAACATGAAAATTTGCACATATTGTCAGGTCGATAATCCGGACTCGGCAAATTATTGTATGGCTTGTGGAAATGAACTTGATTTACCTGAAGCAGAAGCAAAGCCTGGCTTTCGTTTCGCCGGATTGAATGTATTTGGGCTATCGATAGTTGGCAGCATTGCTCTATCGCTGATACTGATATTTATATTTAGAATCCCGGTGTTCTTTTTAGCCACATTTTTGTCCTTATTATGGTCAGGCAGCAAGCGAGAAAAGTGATTAATCTTGTATCAAGATCTTATTGGACTATGTCTGTTTGCTTGTCCTGTAAGCAGCTCTCTAGTAGGCTTTCGGGACTATGAAAAAGCCTTTTGCCATCTCCTTTAGCCTATGCCTGATGATGTTATGCCACTTTGCTACTGCGCAGGAATTTGTTGGCAGCACAGAATGCGCCTCCTGCCATCAGGAAGCTTACGATAATTGGCAACAAAGTCATCATCGCCATGCCATGGAAGTCGCTGATGCTGATTCTGTGCTGGGTGATTTTGCCAATGTGAGTTTTGATTATCTCGGGAGTACCAGCCGTTTCTTTCAACGTGATGGCGAGTTTTTTATAGAGACAGATAATAGTGCAGGTGAACAAGAAGAATTTAGGATTTCATATACCTTTGGTTTTTATCCCTTACAGCAATATCTTGTGGAGTTCCCGGATGGTCGAATACAGGCTTTAAGTATCACATGGGATAGTCGCCCTGAAGAAGAGGGTGGCCAGCATTGGTATCACCTTTATCCAGATGAAGAAATAACATCAGATGACCCTTTGCATTGGACGGGCGCTTTCCAAAACTGGAATTCTAGATGTGCCAGTTGTCACACAACAAATCTCGATAAAAATTATTCGATTGAAACCAACAGCTACGATACGCAATGGTCCGAAATCAATGTAGGATGTGAAGCGTGTCATGGCGCTGGATCGC
>JAURLP010000008.1 GCA_030831165.1 Gammaproteobacteria bacterium
AATGTATTGGAGTGTGGTATTCGCAACCAGAACCAGAGGTTGGGTATTTCATTTAACAATTTATCGCCTGTCAGTTTTTATTTTAGTCGGGATTTTACTGACAATCATGCTTGAAGCTGTTTCTGTGAATTTGTTAGGGCGCTGGGACTACAAAGAGCTGATGCCTACGCTTCCTGTTTTGGGAACGGGCTTAGCGCCTCTTTTGCAATGGCTAGTTATTCCCTTGCTGGTACTATTGTTTGTTCGTAACAAGCAAGAGCTGGTGTGAGCTGTATGGAAAATTACAGCTTACAAATGTTTGGATATAAAGTATTAACTCTGCTAATGGCCGAAAAGAGACTATACTGAACGTCTGCTATCGACCCAAAGTGGACATTAGGTTTTTTTATGAATATTTGGTTAAACTCTGGACAAAATAAGAAAACAACCGAGCCCCAAACAATGAAAAATATACAAAGTTATTTCCGTACAATCCCTTTGTTCATGATATTGCTGTTACAAGCTACAACAGTGAAATCTCAGATGGATGATGGGATTTTCCCAGTTGGCGTAATTGGTGAGCCAAGTGGAACTGGGGTCTATCCAGCAATAGCTGAATCCTATTCATCTATGCGCGAAAATACCGTTTACCATCCATTAGCTTTACCGCCTGAACGTCTACCTTTGCTACTCTGGGGTAATGGCGCATGCAGGGATGATGGACTTAGTTATTCCGCTTTCCTACGTGAAGTATCCTCTCATGGATTTATCATTATCGCTGCAGGATATCCACGCAAAACTCCTGCAACTAATAATGCTGCACCTGAATCGACATCATCTTCCTCAACTCAACGTATGGAAGACCCTACACAGCCTCAACAATTACTCGATGCTATTGGCTGGATTCAAGCCCAGAACAATGAACCAGAAAGTCCTTTCTATCAGCATGTTGACCTGGATAATATAGGTGTCATGGGGCATAGCTGCGGTGGGCTTCAAGCCATGGTACTGTCCGCCGACCCGCGCGTAGATTCCACCATTCTCTTTAATAGTGGTGTATTGAATGCTGGTCCTGATGCCGGACGTAGTGGCATTTCTGTATTGAAATCGGATCTTGAGAAAATTCATGCTCCCATTGCATACATCAACGGTGGCCCAAGCGATATTGCTTATCTTAATGCCGTAGATGACTTTGAACGCATCAATCACGTTCCCGCTTTTTTTGGTGAAAACCAAGTGGGGCATGGTGGCACCTTTAGGATAGCACCTAACGGTGGGGATTATGCTCAGTTCGCCACCGCATGGATGTCATGGCTACTAAAAGGAAATCAGCATGCCCCTATGTTCTTAGGAGAAGATTGTGACCTTTGTACTAGACCGAACTGGAAGGTACAGAAAAAACAGATTGATTAGTAAATGTCCGCTATCGACCCTAAGCAGTCATTTCCTAATACCCAATAATGAAACTTTTAACATCAATTATCTTATTATGCTGCTCTATTTTTGCAATTGGCCAGGATATTGAATCTGAAGCACGAATACTCTCTGCATACTATGGGTTGGATTCTCTGCCAATTCCCGTAATGCTCTTATGTGGGAGAAAAGCAGTTGGAGAAGATGGTATGCCACTTACCTTTTCTGTTCAGCTGGATGATGAGACATTAAGTCCTGGGGCCTTTGCCGTAGAAACTAGTACTGGTGAGTTGGTCACTCCCAGTTGCGCTACTCTCAGGCCGGCAGACGAATTGCTTGAAAGACGAACTGTACTGCTTACTGGTTCATTCGGTACAGCTGCATTACCACCTCAATCTGTAGAAATTGTCGGCCAGTTGCAAGATGTCTCCGGTAATTCTCTTCATGGATTGAGGATTGAAAACATCACTGCACTTGAATCAGGTCCAAGTCTCGTATTCGCCGAGCGTTTTTCTCCAGGAGTGACTGGGCTTAAAGGAGAATGTCCAGAAGAAACTCAGCAAGCCGTGTTATTGACTTGGGAGGGAGGAGTATCAGGGCCAGGTGGTGCTGATCTAGCCGAACCACAGAGGTTGGGCATTTCAGTAAGACTGGAAAATGGCATGCTAGTGCAACCTATTGCACTCGGTGATGATGACCCTGATAACTATGTTGTGGCCTGCTTAGGCCACTTAAGTCCGGCTAGAGTGGTGAGTGTCGAAGCTGGCTTATTTCACGATCCGGGTGATTACCCAAACACTGAAACTAGTATAAATATTCTTTAGCGTTAGATGTCTGCTATTGGCCGATAGCAGACTTTAAGAAGTAAGCGAAAATTAATGACGTGGGTGGATCTTGAATTGGTGGAGGCGGGGGGGCTTAACTAACCTTTTAACCTGTTGATTATTAAAGAATATTTCCCGGTTCAGTTAATGCCGATGTTACATACCATGTAGCATCAATTTCCTGCTTGAAAAGCATCTGAACCTGCGTCCAACAAGGTGTTTTAACGTCTACTTTTGCCTTCAGAAGCTATTATAAATCCAATTTAAAAACGCGTGCAATCATAGAAAGATCGGTGCACGCGCTGGAAGTTGAATTAAGAATTTTTGGCTTTCTACAGCTTGATAGTGTTAAAAACTCTTGCCGTCGAGATGTTGGCTATTAAGTTTCCTGGGATCTACACCTTCTAAACAATTGACATTTATGCCAACAGCCGCTGTGCCATCTGGCATGGTTGCATAGCCGAAACTTTCCACACCACAAACGCTGCAAAAAAGATGGCGAATAACTTTTTTGTTAAATAGATATTCAGTAAGTGAATCTTCCCCGGACTTTAAGTGAAAATCTTCAGGTTTAGCAAATCCCAATACAAAACCCATACGCTGACAGCGAGAACAGTTACATGTAATGGTTTGATCAATGTTCAAGTCAACTTCATATTGAACTGCTTCACATTGGCAGCTCCCTTCATAATGCTTTAGTTCCATTATTTTGGTTCCTTATTTGTTAATGTTTATAGGTAGATAGGGTCATACTAAGAATATAGGTAAAAAAAATAAATTCATACTCACATGAAGTTACAGTAAATCTATTTTTAAAAAGCTTAATCTAGGCGGACAACAATACCTTCCATGGATTTATCAGGAGCGAGATGCTCAACCATGACTTCGGGGTCGTGACCAGGAATAATCATTTTTTGGTCATCCACCATATTCCTGAGTTTTTGCCATCCATCAAACATTTCAGCAATATCTGCCACAATGGGGAAAGGACTTTTTTCATCCATGTTTGCTCGATAGTGGGTGGCATCTGAAGCAAGCACCAGCCATCCAGAACGAGTCCATACTCGAACTACCTGTAATCCTTTGGTATGACCTCCTATATGGTGAAGTGACAAACCGGGTTCAAGTTCATGCTCGCCATCGTAGAATTTTACACGTCCCTGATAGACATTGCGGACCATAGCAACAATCTCATCAACTTCAAAAGCTCCCGCGAAGAAAGGATTGGCCATATGACGTCCCGTTGCATAAGCCATCTCACTATCCTGAAGGTGAAAGTTGGCCTTGGGGAAGAGATCAAAATTACCAATATGGTCGTAATGCAGGTGTGTCACGATTACATCTGACACCTCTGCTCCATCGATTCCAAGTAATCTCAGCCCCTCAATAGGGGAGCGCAAAAAAGTACGTTTCCTTTTCTTTGCGGCTTCTTCATTGAAACCCGTATCAACAACCCAGGTTTTTTGCTCATTGCGGACAACCCAGACGAAATAGTCCATCGGCATTCCCGCTTCATGCGGGTCTCCGCCAATGAAGTTTTCAGAAGACAGGCGGTCTACTGTCGCATAACGAATAGCATAAACCTCATAGCTATTTCTTTCTGCCATGCTCTATTCCGTTTTGGTTGCGTGGTTTTCAAGATAACTGAAGATTTCAGTGTTATCAGCTTTAAATCCTAGTTCAGATTCTGCATTGTCCCACAACCGGCTGATATGGTGGAGCAATTCGGCTGAGGCATCTTCAGATTCAGCAAGATCCACTGCCAAACGAAGATCTTTAGCCATGAGACCAATGAAGAAACCAGAATTAAAGGTCCGAGGCAAGATAAACGCCGGAAATTTGTGCTCGGTACTATTACTTTTGCCGGTAGAAGAGTTGAGTATGTCCACCATGGTTTTTGGATCCAGGCCAAATCGTGTGCCAAGAATGACGGCTTCAGATGCTATTGCCAACGAGCCAGCGGAGAGAAAGTTATTCATACACTTCATGGCATGCCCACTAGCCGGTCCGCCTGTTTTAAATACTTTTCCCATATTTTCCAGTAAGGGAATGCAGCGTTCTATGACCTCAGACTCACCCCCTGCCATGATCGCTAGGCTGCCGTCTATGGCTTTTACAACGCCTCCGGATACCGGAGCGTCAATTAGATGAAAACCTGCCTTGCTGAGCTCATCTCCCAGATTTCGAGTGTCTACAGGTGAGCAGGTGCTCATATCAATCAATATAGTGCCAGGCTTTAATCCACTAGCCACTCCAGACTCATCCATAAGAACCTTCCGAACAACTTTGCCTTCGGGCAGCATGGTGATTACTACATCCGAGACTTCACCAAGCTCTTGCAGAGATTTAGCAGCCGTACTTCCGGACTCTTCGCAAAATTTGGCGACTACGCTGCTATTCAGGTCAGAGACAATCAGCTTATAGCCGGCATTTGCCAGACGTGTGGCCATCGGGTAGCCCATGTTGCCCAGCCCTATAAAGCCTATGCTTGCCGGCGGAGATATTTTATTTGTCATAATCTTCCAATACTTTAGTTGCTTCACGGAAACTGTCTACTGCAGCAGGAACCCCACAATAAACGGCAGCTTGCAAAAAGACTTCCGCGATCTGCTCATTGGTCAGGCCATTATTCCTGGCTCCCCGGGTATGGACAGCTACTTCGTGAGTTCGTCCAAGAGCGGTAAGCATTGCCAGATTGATCAGACTTCGTTCTTTGCGGGTAAGCCCTTCTCTTCCCCAGCAGTCTCCCCAGCAGAATTCATGCAACAACTCTTGCATAGGACGATTAAAATCATTTGCTTTACCTATGGCAGCATCGACATGAGCGCTGCCTAGCACTTCGCGTCGAATTTTAAGTCCTTTCTCTTTAAGGCTACTTCTTGAATCGTCAGACATTGGAATACTCCTTGGGTTCTCAGATATAAATAGGACACTATTTTAATGTGGTAATTGTGGCCCGGGATTATAGCCCAAGGAAGGATAATGCTTCTATCTCTCAAGTGCCATCATCCTGAATCCATTATTCAGACAGTCGGAACCCTCAATTGGGAAATAAATTGTCTTTCTAGCAGGTAGGAATTTATTTTTTAGTGTGTAAAATGATTGAAAAATAGTAACAATAATCCCTTTGAATGATTCTGATTTGCTTGTGCCCTGGGGTTTTCAGGTGTGAAGGCTTTTTATGATTTTCAACTTTAGCTGAGAGAAGTATTTTTATGTCTGTAACTGAACAACTTGCAAGATTTGTAGTCGAGAGCCAACTGGATGATATTCCTGAGAATATCTATAAGGAAGCTCTAAGAGCTATCGTTAATTACATGGGCTGTGCCATTGGTGGTGCCAATGAGCCTGCCATGGAAGTTGCGCTGGACACATTGCTGCCATTTACCGGTAAACCATCCACACAGGTACTAGGTAGGGTAGAAACCTGTGATCCTCTCTATGCGGCTCTGTTCAACGGCATTGGTTCTCATGTACATGAATATGACGATACACTACCCAAAAACTATATTCACCCAAGCATACCGGTTGCTTCAGCTTTATTTGCTTACGCAAGTGCTAACAGGGACGGTAATCAGATAGTCACTGGGAAAGAATTTCTGCACGCATTTATATTAGGCTTTGATGTTGAATCTCGCATTGGTAATGCCGTCTATCCGGCTCATTATGATGCAGGCTGGCACATCACGTCCACCACAGGGGTCTTTGGTGCAGCTGCGGCCATCGGAAAATTGCTGAAACTAGATGTTAGGCAGATGGTGTGGGCGTTTGGCTTAGCTGCCACCCAGGCAGCAGGCGTGCGTGAAATGTTTGGCTCCATGGCTAAATCCTTTCAGCCAGGACGTGCGGCACAAAATGGATACACCTCTGCTTTGCTCGCGCAGCGTGACTTTACTGCCGGTGAAGCGGCTCTAGAAGGGCCTAGGGGTTTTGCGCCGGTTACCGCGAGTAGTTATGACCTGGACAAGATTACTTATCAGCTGGGTGAGCACTATGAACTGCTGGATAATGCCTATAAACCGTATGCATGTGGCTTGGTCGTTCACCCAACGATTGATGCCTGTAGCCAAATTCGTGAGCAGTATGGGGTGGCTCCCGAGGATATAAAAGAAATTAGCCTGCGTGTGGCGCCGATCGTTCTCGACCTGTGTAACAAGCAGGAACTTAAACGGGCTCTCCAATCCAAATATTCAATTTATCATGCAGCAGCTATTGGGCTTGTACGTGGGAAAGGCGGTCTTAGGGAGTTTACGGATGAAGCGGTAGCAGATCCCGTATTAAGTGATCTTAGATCAAAAACAAAAGCCCAGGGTGATGAGACTATTACTGGTGATCAGGTGGACGTGAACATCAAATTGAAGTCTGGTGAAAGTATTCATTTTTTCCTGGAGGCATCTTTGGGAAATGTAGAGCGACCTTTGAGCAATGTTCAGCTTGATGACAAATTTATTGATCAATCTACTCTGGTGCTCCCTCGTGATCAGGTCGATAAGCTTCTGGGCGCTTGCTGGGATATGGAGTCATCTGATAATGTGGGGCAAATTGTTGATTTGGCGGTAAAAAAATAAAAACATCCAAATCATAAAAAAAACAATATGAGTAAACCATGAATCACTATTCCCGGCTTTTAAGATCTACCCTCGCGATGTTATTGCTAATCCTGTTGTCAGCTTGTGGAGGTAATAACAATGGCAATACAGGAACTGTCAGGATTCCATTGGGCGCTGGCGGTGTTGGCTTCCTTCCTTTACAAATAATGCGTGAGTATCAATTGATTGAAAAACATGCCCAGGATGCAGAGCTGGAAGCCATAAACGTTGAATGGATTGAACTGGGCGGTCCAGCCGTGATGAACGATGCTTTGTTGTCCGGTTCAGTTGATTTCATTGCTGCAGGCCCTCCTGCCTTTATTACACTTTGGGACAGAACCCGAGGGTCAGTAAACGTCAAGGGGGTTGCTGCTATTGCAGCATTGCCAATGTATTTGAATACACGCGCAGGCCATCTTGGACGGCTGGAAGACCTGACACCAAATGATCGCATCGCTCTAACAGCAATTAAAGTTTCTATCCCTGCAATCGTTATGCAAATCTATGCTTCAGATAACTATGGGATTGATGAGTTTGACCGGTTTGATGATTACACAGTCACGATGACTCATCCTGATGGTGTGGTTGTAATGCTCTCGGGTTCCAATGAAATCAATAGCCATTTTACCTCTCCGCCATTTCATCAGCGCGAAATTGCGGACCCGGACATCAGAACGGTTATAAGTACCAATGACATTCTCGGGGGAAGTACAACGTTTACGATGCTATCGACCACTCAGGCTTATCATGATGCCAATCCGGGTATTTACAGAGCAGTTTTGGCCGCACTTGAAGAAGCACAAGAGCTAATCAAGAGTGATCCAGTAGTAGCAGCACAAGTGCTGGTTAATTCTGGCCAGAATGCTGGGCTTAGTGAGAATGAGCTTGTTGAAGTATTGCGGGATCCGGATATCTCTTTCACCAGCAAACCTGAAAACACCATGCGATATGCGCGTTTTATGTATGAAGTAGGAACATTGAATAACCTGCCATCTGCATGGACTGATTTATTCTTTCCTGAAATCCACCATCTGGATGGAAATTAGCGCAAATGAATGTCAGCCCTCCGACACTGGCTGTTGATAGAGTCACCCTTCAGTACAGAACAGACCAGAACATCGTCACAGCTGCTTATCGTATCAGTTTCAATGTGCTCGAAAGTGACCGTTTCGTCATGCTTGGACCCTCAGGATGTGGAAAGTCTACTCTGCTAAAGGCAATTGGAGGTTTCATTAAGCCCTCAGAAGGCGAAATCAGGCTAAATGGTTTAGCAGTTAAAGAACCTGGTCCGGAAAGGGCTTTTGTATTTCAGGAGTTTGACCAGTTACTTCCATGGAAAACCATATTAGAAAATATTGTATTTGCACTCACTAATAGCGGGACTCTCAAACGACCTGAAGCCCTAGAAAGAGCAACACACTATCTGGAAAAAGTGAATTTATCGCGTTTTATTAACGCCTATCCCCATACCCTTTCTGGTGGGATGAAGCAACGTGTAGCGATTGCCAGAGCAATGGCAATGGAGCCTGCAGTATTGCTCATGGATGAACCATTTGCTGCTCTAGATGCACTTACCCGGCAACAGATGCAAGATGAGCTTTTACAGCTTTGGGAAGATACTAAATTCACAATCATATTTGTCACACACTCAATTCCGGAAGCCATAAGGATTGGAAATCGTATATTGTTACTAAGTCCGCATCCCGGACAAGTGAAGGCGGAAATCAATTCAACTGGAAATGATTCTATGGATGAAAATGGTGTAAAACTAAGTCAGCGTATCCATGGAACCTTGTTCAATAAAACCTCAGATACAGAGTTCAATCATGACTGATTCCCTTAGCCTACAAAGCAAGAACGACAGACCTGAATTCTTTAATGAATTACTCGAGCCTATCGATGAAATACAACCTGCGTCCGTCACTATATGGCAGCGTCTTTATGGGCAGGGAGTGTTAAGAAAATTTGGAATTCTGTTGATTTTGGCAGTGATCTGGGAGCTCTATGCGCGTTCTTTAAATAATCCGCTGGTTTTTCCCGCCTTCTCGGATACTCTGGTTGCGTTGTTTGATGGTTTTTTGAGTGGAGAGCTTTTAAGTGCAGGTGTTGCAACTATATTGTTGCTTATTCAAGGATATGCGCTGGGTTTGTTATTTGCGGCGATACTCACCACACTGGCAAGCGTTAGTAAGATAGGGGCGGATCTGCTTGAAACGTTAACTGCTATGTTCAATCCTCTTCCCTCAATTGCGATGCTGCCTTTGGCTATGGTCTGGTTTGGACTTGGAGACGGTAGTGTTATTTTCGTTCTGGTACATGCTGTTCTCTGGGCGGTTGCATTGAACACTTTCAGTGGATTCAAATCCGTGAGTCAGACTTTGAGGCTTGTTGGCCAAAACTATGGGTTAAAAGGGCCTGGTTATATTTTCAAGATTTTGATTCCTGGTGCTTTTGCCAGTATTTTGACCGGTATGAAAGTAGGCTGGGCTTTTGCATGGCGTACTCTCATCGCAGCTGAATTGGTTTTTGGAGCCAGCTCTGGTTCGGGTGGGCTTGGGTGGTATCTTTTCCAAAAGAAAAATGAGCTTTTGATTACTGAGGTTTTTGGGGGATTACTGACGATTATCGTATTCGGCTTGATTATTGAAAACTTTGTATTCAACTCCATTGAGAAAGCGACAGTTAGACGATGGGGCATGCTTCAGTAAATTTACAGGATTAATTTGACCAGCTACGCAGGAGTGAGTTTGTGAAAATAATAAAAAGCCTTCTGATTTTTTTTATCTACTTTTGCGTTAATAATGTTTCTGGACAAACATCTGATTCAGAGATTCGTCTTTATGTCCTTGATGGCGGCATACTGCAATCAGATCCTTCCCGTTATGAGTTAAGCGATGAAGAGGTAGCCTCTCGCGAGCTCTCCATTTCAGCCTATCTGATTGTGCATCCTCAAGGAGTTTTATTGTTTGATTCATTGGGTATTGCTGATAGCGAGAGAATTCCAAATGGCACTGGACAGCTGCAGACCATAGTAAGGCCAGACACTCAGCTTCGCCATGTCACACTGGGAGAATCACTACAAAATCAGTTACAAAGTATTGGCTATACGCCTGAAGATGTAACCCATTTAGCATTCTCTCATCTGCACTGGGACCACACAGCTAATGCAAATCTATTCTCTGATGCTATCTGGTTAGTTCGTCCTGATGAGCGCAGCTTGATGTTTTCTGAGAATCCAGGTGGAAGTGCCAGACCAGGCATGTATAACCAGTTGGTAGAAAGCGATACACGATTAATTCAAGAAGAAGAATACGACGTCTTCGAGGATGGAAATCTTATTCTCAAAGCGGCTCCAGGGCATTCTCCAGGGCATCAAGTGCTTTTGGTGCGATTAGAAAACACTGGGCCAATTGTGTTGTCAGGAGATCTATACCATTACAGGGAAGAACGGACACGAGGGCGCTTACCTCTTGGTGACATGGATCGTGAGCAAACACGTCAGTCTCGAGTTGAAGTAGAGTCATTCTTGGAAAGGCAGGGAGCTGAGCTGTGGATTCAGCATGACCTGATTTCACATCGAGAAAGAAATTGGGCGCCTGCATATTACGACTGATAAATTCAAGTGTGCCAAATAGGCTTAGTTTGGGAGGCAAGATGGTACTTAAACGGTTTCTCACTTTTACAGTATTTACTGTCAATCTGGTACTTGCAGGCCAGTCTTCTGCCCAGTTAGCCATGGGCAATCCTGCTGGGGTATCCATGGGGCACTTGCATTACTTTGTTGATGCACCAGAAGATGAAAAGTCTTTCTGGCTTCGACTGGGAGCAAGTGATATGAGATTAGAGGGAAGAGTAGGGGTCTCCTTCCAAGGTCTTATCATCTTGATTGGAGAAGGAGATACTCAAGGTGGGACAGAAGGTTCAGTAGTAAATCATGTCGCTTTTCGGGTTAGGTCATTAGAGGAATTGGAAAATAAAGGATTCGAGCTTGAATATAACCAGGAGTTTCCAGGGATTGCATCAGTATATTCCCCCAGTGATGAGAGGATAGAGCTATTTGATGACTCCCTTGCTACTAACATCGGATTTGATCTTGAGCCTGGACTGATTGATCAGGCTGCTAATAGACACAATCAGCCACTTACAGCAGATATTGTTACCCACCACCTTCATTTTTATTTACCTCCAGGCCAGGCTGAGATGGCAAGGAATTGGTATGTTGAACATTTTGGTGCTTCACCTGGGCAACGCTGGAGATACGCTGCAGCTGATCTGCCTGGAATGAACCTCAATTTCTTGGAAGCAGAATTTGCACAGGCTCCTACGGCAGGTCGAACTTTGAATCATATTGGTTTTGAGATTGATGGGCTTGAAGACTTTTGTGAAGAACTTGAGACTAAAGGTGTGGTATTTGAAACGCCATATCGAATACTTGATTCTGGTCTGGGTCTGGCATTTTTGATTGATCCTTGGGGAACCAGGATCGAGCTAACAGAAGGGCTTAGTAATTTAGGTCAGCGCTAGAATTCAAGGGCGGGGATAGTGAATTGGTAGGGTGGGGGAACAATGCTTTTCACACAGCGCAGGCCATAACTACCTGGCTTTGATACAGACAACTGTTTAGCTGGCCATTGTCATTAATAAAGTGCCCGCACCTCCTTTTTCTGAAGAGACTTTGAATACTTCTCTAGATATAAATTAGTTTAACGTCCGCTTCTGACCGAAAGCAGACTTTAAGAAGTAAGCGAAAATTAATGACGTGGGTGGATCTTGAATTGGTGGAGGTGGGGGGGGGAACTTAACTAATCTTGTAACCTGTTGATTAATAATAAACATAGTCCGGTTCAGTTAATGTCTATGTTGCATCCGATGTAGCATCGATTTCCTACTTGAAAATCATCTGAGCCGCCGTCCAATAAAGTTTTTTAACGTCTGCTTTCGGCCAAAAGCGGACATAAAAACTTTATTATTGTTTACTCTTATTGGCCAGTTTATGGGCATTTTGTTCCCAATTTTGACCGTCAAATGTATTCACAGTTATTGATTTAGGTTTAGTGTCCAAACAATTGATATTGATGTCAATTCCGTCGGGATTTGAACGTGGAGTATAAAACGGTTTTACGCCACAAACCTTACAAAATGTATGCTTCGCCAAATGTGTATTGAATGAATACGTAGTTATCCACTCACTGCCAGTAAGAAGCTTAAAATTTGCTAAAGGTAGAATTAGGTGCAGGAAACCTGATTTTGAACACACCGAACAGTTACAAGATTCCGCTTCAATATTCTCAGGAGCTTCAACTTCAAATTGAATTTTCCCGCAATGACAACTTCCCTTGTATTTCATTATTTTCTTAGATGATTAAAGTCCGCTTTGGGTCGTAAGCGGACGTTAAGATTTACTAAATAGATGCTAAAGTTTCATCGATATAGCGATCTACAACTCTCTCCAATATTTCTAGCGGTACAATACCGGTTTCCAGTACCAGATTATGATATTCCTGTAATGAAAAGTTCTCGCCTAAAGCTTCTCTGGCGCGTTCACGAAGTTCTATAATTTTCAATTGTCCAATCATGTATGAAGTAGCTTGACCCGGCATAACCACGTAACGCTCTATTTCACTGGCTTCTATGCCATAATCTATTGCTTGTTGGCGAGTCCAACCCATAGCATGCAATCCAGTATCCACGACCAATCTTCGCGCTCTAAAAAGCTCACTATCCAATTGTCCTAACCTTCCAACAGGATCATCATCATACCAGCCATCTTCTGCAGCAAAACGCTCTGCATAAAGCGCCCACCCTTCAGAACTTGCTGAGATTCCTCCTAGCGCACGCAGACTTCTAAAAGCAGGTAAATTTTTATTCTCTACAGCTAGCGCAACCTGAAAATGATGACCTGGAACTGTTTCGTGATAGACAAGTGAGCGCAGCCCAACTTGAGTCAATTGACTTTGTCTCAATGGCATTTGAAATATGCCAGGTCTGCTGCCATCTGCTGGTGGAGCACTATATGAAGCAGCTGCACTTGCCCATCTGAATTCAGGGTATGGTTGAGCAATGACTTCAGATTGTGGGCGTACCTCAAAGGAACCTTCGGTTCTAGTTAGAGCATCAGATAATAAGCTTTGTATATCACTCATTATCAACTCTCTACCAGCATCAGTATTTGGGTAGCTGGTATCGACTGTTAACTGTGCTACACGTTCTGAAATAGACCCTTCGTTATAGCCTAACTGACGAAACAAACCATCCATTTCCTGCTCAATTCTTGCGACTTCGCGCAAGCCAATTTCATGAATTTCATCTGGTGACAAATCAGTTGTGGTGAAAGTCTGTAAGCGTTGAGCATATAAAGTCTCACCTGCTTCAAACCGCCAAAGACCAGCATCATCAGTTGCTCTATCTTGTTGTGAAAATAGAGTGTCTATAACTTCCTGCCATACTGGATAAACTTCCGAATCAACCAGAGCAATTACTTCATTTAATAATTGTGTTTTACGTGTCGCATCCACTTCTTCAATAGCTTCCAATTTTTCGGCAAATGCCGTGACAAGAGGGTTGTCAGATGGCTCAGGATCAATAAATATTTCCATCGAGTTTATGGTCGCTTCTAAAATAAAACGTGGCGGAACTATGCCATTGGCTACCTGTTCTTCACTCTTAATTATCGCTGCTTCTATACGTTCTCTAAGCTGGCTCAAAACAGCAATGTAGTTCTCTGCATCACGTTCTGTGAAAATTGGATAGATCACTGTTAGGTAATTAGCAAATCCTATGTTAACTCCATTCATTTGCTGAAAAGGGTAGTCGTAGTCTAGGAACTGTTCACTGTCGACAACATTCTGTAATTGCCATTGCATCATATCGGCTGAAAGTCGATGTTCATCAGTTAACAAGGCTCTATCGAAATTACTAAGCTGTTCCAATCCATGTTGAGCAAGAATTATCCTATTTCGCTCCCATTCCTCTGTTGCAAAAGGGGTCATCTGACGACTAAGTTGATCTTTTTCACCCTCTGGAAAATATTGAGTTCTAACTGCTAACTGAGGGTTTATCCGAATCCAGTCTTCTGTAAATTCCTGAAAAAATTCGTCAATAGATGGCGATTCTACTTCTGTAATATTTTGCGTTTCTCCATTACAAGCAATTAGCATCATAGTGAAACTAATCGCAATAATGTTTATTATTTTCATAACTAACTGCTCCTGGTTTTTATTATTTTTAGTTAGGTATAACGCTGGGTAGGCTGGATAGATGTGAATTAATGCCCTGTGCTGTTCAGCGTGGTGACTGTTCAGCTGCGCACTCTTCTAATTTATTTTCTATAAAATTAGATTCTCTTTCGTCCATTTCCAAATTAAACTGAGATTTAACATCAATCCACATAGTTATATATTCACAATGAAATGCATTATTAGGAGGCATCCAGTTCTCAGGGTCACTACTTCCTTTTGACCTATTTGCCCCGTTATAAACGGCTATAAGTGTATTTGGATTACTTAGGTCATTTGAATATTGTCTTTTATGATCTTGTGTCCATTCCATTGCTCCGCTGAAATGAGCTTCGTAAAGAGGGACGACGTGGTCTATGTCTAATTCGCTTGGGTTTTCAAACATCTGGCCCGTGTATGGGTCTAACCAGCTACCTGAAATAACTTTACAACCTGATTCATTCAATCCTACTTCGATTTTACTTTCGCTAATTAAAACTTCTTGTCGGGTATCTTGGCAGTCTTGGTCAATGTCGGCCCAATAAGGCAAATATTCATTCCTTACATAGACTATCGGTGATTCGTTACTAAATATAGGTTCATCTTGCGTATCGTCCGTTATAGAGATAATCGAAGTTATACCAATCATGGCTATAAAAATTAGCATTAAAGAAAGAGTCAATTTCACTGATTAGAAACAATGAGAGTGATTTAGAAAAACAAGTGGAGGCTGTGTTGGTTGGTTTGGATAGAAAAAAGACATAAAAGAAACTCTAAATATGTATTATTTATTCTGTCTTTTATAGAGGTCAAATGCCTCTAATTTTAGTGGGCAATATAAAAGTAGTATTATTGTTTTCGTTGCCATCAATTCCCGTATTGTCCTAATTCTGAAATATATAATGTCGCATCATAGATTGAGGTTGAGCTATAGGTTCCTATCCAGACATCATAAACTCCGCTTGCCGGATCTTTGAAATTGATTGAAGGGTCAAGATTACCACCACTATCGTCGTCACAAATCCAGGAGCCACTGGGAGTATTTATAACTAACGTAGTATCTGCCGATGATATTACTGATACCCATAATGATAATAAGCCTGGCGAGAAAGTAAATTGAAAATCTGGGGCATCAGCTATATACCCTGCACAGGAATTACCCAAAGACGATGCATCAATACTTCCGCCAGACTTAACTTTATAAGTCATAGGATCAGGCGTGAAGCCAGCATCTAAATTAATGGTTCCATAGGTCGCTTCAAGAGAAATGTTTTGAGAAAAGCTTGAACTACCTAAAAATATAGTAAATAGAGTGATTAAAGTTGTAATTTTCTTATTCATCAAATTCTTCATTTAAGCCCCTTCTTATGAAATCCCGAAACAGAAGTTAAGGAATTAATTACTCTCAAAATTCTCGTTTATATTAAAATGCCGCCTGTATACCAAGAGCAAAAATGTTATTTCTAGAAGTTTGGCTAGACCAAGAAGTCCCAACAACACTACCAGGGTTGCCACCGCTCAGAAAATTCAGCGGCACCTATCCTTCTACACGAATTAGCTCTGCAAAAAGATTGACGCCTGGAGTTAAATAATATGACGATCCAAGTACTAGTTGATCTTGTTTCTCCCAAGGAGAGCCCGAAGCGCCGGCATTGAAACGACTAAATTCGACAGAGAAATCTACAGGCTGAGGTAAACCAACATCAGAGGAATATCTTCCACCGAGGGTAAAAGATACATTTTCTTCTGCAGCAAATTGAGGAATGTAGGGATTAGCGGTGCCTGGCCAAACATCCAAAGTGGTTGCATATTCTGCTGTAAGCACTAGTTTGCTGTTTGTATAAATGCCATAGGCTGCTAAAGAGTCGACATTATCATCGCATGAATTGAAATGCCTAACGCCCTGCGGTGCTGTGTTTCTGGTAACGCCAGGAATTAAAGTCGCCCCCGTTGAATGCGCTGTCGCTGGAGTGTCTTCAAATTTCTGACAGTAGCTTGAACCATATTGATAACTAGCTCCCAACATTAAAGTAGTATCGCTTTCAAAGGCAAAAGTATAGTTAGCGTCCGCGGCGAAGTTATTCAGTTTAGAGGGAACATTTGTTCCTTCAACTGGAGTGTTCGCATTCCTAAATTGAGCGCCTCCTTGTATTGCCATCGCTCTCAGATGTAGATTCTCATTAGCATACCCAAACAAACCTCCATATGCTAACCCAGCAAATGAATGCCAACTAGTAGAATTAGTGAAAGGGCTAACCGTATCATTCCAGCCAAAGGGAATGTCCATTTTTCCGAGTGAAGCATACATTGGGGACTTATCCAAATTCCCCCAAAGAACATATGCCCTTCTAACATTAACATTATTACGCGGCAAACCTGTTATTGTTGAGCCTGATGCAAAATTTTGTTCTGGATTGTAAAGTAGCTCGACGTAACCTGTTATGTTTTCATGTAATTTAGCTGTTAGGTTGATATTAGCAGAGTGAATAACTGCTTCAGATGAAGACGTGCCAATCTGATTGTTTGAAGTTGGGTGGCGCATGAGCCAGCCGAATTTTGAATTTTCATTTGCATCTTGATAATTGAGAAGAGCTGTTACTTGCCCGCCCAAGGTAAGCTTGCTACCTAGCATGCCGTTACTAAGCGCTTGTAATTGATATAGCTGCTTGGTATTTGTCATTTCTGCATGGTCTAGCACTTTGAAACTATATTCAGCATTAGTACCAACAAGACTGCTAGAGACGTTTCTGGCTCCCTCTGCATTTCGAAGATTGGCATTTTCACTTTCTAAAGTTCTAACCCTATCCGAAAGAGAATCAAATTCTTCACGGCTAAGTTCTTGTGCTAGTGATTGTGTGGCGCTAAATATACTAACCGCAATCGATGCCGCGATTATTTTTCTTTGAAATACATAACCAAAATTCATCAAATTCTCCATTTATTGATAATGATGCATATTAACAAAATACAAAGAAATATTTCATTGTATAAAAAAAGATGATTGTAACTATTTTTAACTTTATCTTATATAACATCAGAGTGTTTGTAAATGACTCAAACCTGTCTAGGATTAGCCTAAAACGCCCCAATTCTAATCATAGAATCATCAATAAGTCTTAATTGATAGTAAGTGTTGGCTAAGCCGATAATGCTAAAATAACCTGCTTTTTAGGCCAAAATAGACATGCCTAGCTAATTAGCTAGGCAGTAATAGCCTGTAAATATAGGGTTATATCAGTGTTTATGAGGGTTTCAAGGCTTTAATGGACGTTGCTATAAGTAAAATTGGTGGAGGCGGGGGGATTTGAACCCCCGTCCGTCAGTACTCTGCCTTCGGCTCTACATGCATAGCATCGTTTATTGAGTTAACTTCTCACGACCCAACGCGCAGGGTGTTCGAAGCGAGCTTGATACTTTTTAGCCCTTAGGAGTCAAGCACTCCGCCGTGGCGATCCTGTTCTATATGACGATTGCTAAACACTGGTTTACAGGCATCCCTGTGGCAATCGCTAGCGGCTATATTAAGCTGCTAGAGCGTAGTTTTCGTCGTTGGCAACTATATAAGTTGCATAGATTGATTTACGAGAGCCTATACTCTCTCGACATGCACCTCGGGTTTTATAACCGGCGTCGAATCCAGAGCGCCCCCAATGTGTTACTTCTTTAAAATTAACTACACCCACATTCTAGCATAGTGGAAGCAAGCAATTACCAAGCTTTTGCGTTTAGTGGTTTTCTGATTACTTTCTGCTAACTATATTGGGGTGAGAACCTTGAATTTAAAGAGGATTGCTATACAGGGCTTACTGGCGGTTAGAATGACTCATAACACGGCGTTTATCCAAATTCCATTCGCGTTCTTTTTCAACCGCGCGTTTGTCGTACTCATGTTTACCTTTGGCCAAAGCTACCTGACATTTCACCAGATGACCTTTCCAGTACATTTTACTGCACACACAAGTGTGACCTTTTTGTTGAATCCCGGAAAATATTTTAGCCAGCTCTTTACGATGTAAAAGTAATTTACGTGTACGAGTGGGGTCGGCAATTACATGTGAGCTGGCCGTTGACATTGGTACTATTTGGGCACCTAAAAGCCAGGCTTCGCCATCTTTGATAATGACGTGGGAGTCTACCAGTTGAATTTTCTTTTCGCGCAGACTTTTAACTTCCCAACCGGTAAGCGCAATGCCTGCCTCAAAGCTTTCATTGAGAAAGTAGTCATGTCTTGCTTTTTTGTTGACGACAATTGTTGAATCATCGTGTTTCTTCTTCTTGGCCATGGAGCATTATAGAGAAAATTAAATTTATCTGTCAGAAATAAAAAAGGCAGATTATTTAATCTGCCTTTTAAGTTTGTGTCGTTATATTTTAACGGACATTAAATAGCACTTGGTCATGATTAACGCCGCCTCGGTCTGCGACTAGATGTTGGTAGCCAAAATCTGGCGTATCAAAAGTAGAGGGGCCCTTGTATAAAGATTCAGCATTATATCTTTCATGTATGTATTGACTCAGCTCCATAGCGTTTATAGACCTATCGCCATCATAATCTGCATTGCCACCTGCAATTGCGTCCTGGAAAAAATAGGATAAATAACCTCCGGCCTGAAATTTGCCAGCAACCAGCGAGGGGACATCTTCATCTGAAGAGAAAAGCCCCATACGCCCTGGTCGTGAGACCACATCTTTGGCAAAACCACCGCTGTAACATGAGTCGAGAATAATCAGCTGGGTATTGGCATTGAGCTGGTTAAACAATTCATTAATTTCATCGTCGGTGATTGTGTTATCAGAAAATGCGAGGGTTTCATCATATCCATCAGCGTCACTGGCGACGAACCCGCCAGCTCTTTCCTCTTGGCCACCATGTCCGGAATAGAAAAACACAAAGGTGTCATCAGCATCCATTCGTGCAGCCAGGTTTGCAAAAGCTGCTCTGACGTTTGCGACAGTGGCCTCCCTGTCTAATAAAGTTATAGCATTAGATGGATCCATACCGGCACTGCCTAGCAAGGAATTTCTGGCGACTATAGCGTCATCGGCTGTATATGGCAGATCACCCCAACCTGGTTGGCTTTGACGTAACTGGCTATAGTCACTAATTCCAACAAATATACCGTAGACTTGGCTGCCACTGTTATTGCTTCCTGAGCTGATAAAAGGTGTTGTGCCTGAGCTGCTTAATGCACTCAGGTTATAGTCGCCGGTTTCTTCAGTGCGGTAAGAAGAAACCAATATGGAATAACGCCCGCTGGTTGGTAATGTGAGTTCGACAACGGACAAGCTGGTGCTTCCCTCGTAATCATCGTTATCGTATTCAAAGCCATTGGGATCAATAACAGTCAAGTAGGTATCAAAGTCTGAAGAGCTCACTTCAAAACGAACATTCTGCCCGGCATTGCCAGTAAAGGAAAAATAATCAGTGTATTTGTCATCTTCATCCAGTGAGTCACCAGCAATCAGGTAACCTGAAGCCTGTTCATTTAGTGCTATGTTGCGGGTATCAGAAGAATTTGAATTTGTGTTGCCGATATTGTCCCCACCACTAATATTTAAAGAATAGTTACCTGTTGCTCCGGCTCCGTAAGAAGTGACATAGACATAATAGGTGCCAGACTCGTCAAGCTGAGTCTCTATTCGACTGTGGTAAATGCTATCAGCATCATCATTTTCCATATACTGGCCAGTGGGGCTTTCAAGCCCTAAATAGGTATCAAAATCATCAGAGGTAAGGTCTATTACTACGTTGCGGCCTGGTGTTCCGGTAAATTCATAGTAGTCCATGTATTCACCGTCATCGGTTTGAAAATCAGATTTTGAAAGGGAGCCAGTAAAAGCCAAATCAAGCGGCCCTGTATTGCTCTGATCGGTGTTAATACCCAAGGAATAACTACCGGTTTCGCCAGCATAATAAGACGTCACAATGACAGTATAAGTACCACTTTCATTTAGGGTTTGCGAGATTAGCGAACGGCTGGTGCTACCTTCATAGTCATCATTGGTGAATACTTCTCCACTGGGAGAAATTAGCCGCAGATAGGAATCGAAATCGTCACTTCTAAGATCAATAATTGCTTCATCTCCGCTGGATGCATCAAAAAGGTAGCTGTCACTATAGGCACCATCGTCTTCCACGCTATCTGTACTAGTGAGGTTTTCGGTATAGACAACACCTGCCAGTCCGGATGTTGAACTTGTGGCATTTTTTTCTTCAATACTAGAAGCATAGGTTGCTTCTAGTTCAGAAACATAAAGAATCGCAGAGGGGAAAGTCGCTTCTTCATAGGATCCTACCCAAATATCATAGGTGCCACTTGGTGCCTTGCTTATTTCAAGCATGGGGTTCAGGCCATCACCACTGTCATCATCACACAACCAGCTGCCGTCGGGTAAATTTATAACCAGAGTGGTATCAGCTTCAGAACCAACAGAAAAAATGATAGGCAGAAAACTGCCTTCATAGCTTAATTCAATATCAGGCGCAGTAGCGATGTTGCCAGCACAATTACCCCCAAGAGCCGAGGCATCGTTACTTCCACCGGCAGTAAGCTCAATACTATAGGGATCAGGTAGGAAACCACCTGAAAGATCTATATTTCCAAAAGTGGCTTCTTCAGAAATATCTTGAGCTAATAAGGAGTGGGAGAATGCCAATAACAACAAGCCTGATTTAAGTTTCATATGTCACCTTTTTATGTCCATATCGAAAGCACTTAGGCATTTCAAATTCTTTTCTGGAACTTTTCTGCTAATCATTCTTAGCAATTGATTATAAACAAAAATTTTGCTTTGGCTATTATCCAAACCCAATTCTGGTAAACTTCAACCACAATAAATGTAAGCAATTTAAGTAGTTAATCCAGTATAAGTGAGTGTAAATGTCAGCGCTTAGAGGGCAATTCAGTTCAAGACTCGGGTTTATCCTGGCAGCTGCAGGATCTGCAGTAGGTATTGGTAACCTGGTCGGTTTTCCGGTAATGGCCGCCAAAAATGGTGGCGCAGCATTTTTAGTCGTGTATCTAGCCTTTGTTGTGCTGGTGTGTTTCCCTGTCATGCTGGCTGAGATCGCCATGGGCAGGTCAGCCCAGAAAAACCCGGTTGGTGCGTTTTATACCTTATCGGGGAATAGCAAACACTGGGGGAGAGTTGGTGGTTTGGCGGTGGCTACTCCCTTTATGATTGCCGTGTTTTATTCAGTTATTACAGTTTGGATCATGCTTTATCTTCTACAGTCACTCCTTGGAAATTTGGATCGTCTAGCTGAACCGGCTGCCTTTGGCGAAATCGTGGCATCGCCTTCATTGTTTTGGTATTTGTTTTTAACTATGGCCATTGTCTATGGCATTTTGGCTGGTGGTGTAAAGGATGGTATCGAAAAGGCAGCAAAAATTTTAATGCCCTTATTGTTTTTAATGCTGCTGTGTCTGGTTATTTTTGTCATGACACTGGATAACGCCGAGGCAGGTGTTGCCTATTACCTAGTGCCAGATTTCAGTAAAATTGATAGTACGGTTATCCGTTCAGCATTGAACCAGGCCTTCTTTTCTTTATCGCTGGGTATGGGCATCCTCATCACCTATGGCTCCTACTTCAGTCGTGAAGAGAAAATAGTGAATTCAACAAGAATGGTCGCCTTTACTGACACTGCGGTAGCTTTTTTCGCCGGTCTTTTAATTCTTCCGGCGATCTTTGCGATTAATCCGGAAGTTGATGTACAGGCCCTGTCTGACAGCAGCATCAGTTTAATTTTTTCGTATTTACCGCAGTTATTTCTGGAAATGCAGAGCTTTCTTGGTTATGTCGGTGCCAGTATTATCGCCACAGTTTTTTTTCTATTAGTATTTTTTGCTGCCATCACATCTCTGGTTTCTATCAGTGAAATTCCGATTGCCTGGATGGTTGATGAAAAGAGCTATTCACGTCGTAAAGCACTGGGAGTGATGGGAGTGACAGCAGGTGCCTTTATTATACTGGCAACCATGTCTTTAGGTATGGTGGGCTGGTTGTCTTCACTGATCACTTATGGTGGAGTGAATAAATCCTTTTTTGATGTTATTTATGATCTTTTTTATGACACAGTATTACCCTTTATTGGGTTTCTGGTATGTATTTTTTGTTCCTATCGCTGGAAACGCAGTGAGTTCATCAATGAAATAGGCCTGGATGATGAGAACTTTTCGTCTTCCTTACTGGCATCGTATATCACCTTGTCTCTGGGCACCTTTGTTCCCTTAATTCTGTTACTGGTCTTTGCCAATAACGTGGCCCAGATTTATTTTGGCTACAAGCTACTCGGTTTTTAAAGCTTAATCGTGACAGATATCCAGCAAAGCGCATTATTGCCATATTCAGCTCAGGCCATGTTTGAATTGGTGAATGATATTGAGTCCTATCCTGAATTTATGGATGGCTGTCTGGGGTCGGAAGTACTGAGCAAATCAGAAAATGAAATACAGGCTCGCTTGGATTTGGGCAAGGCCGGTTTTAAATATTCGTTTACGACAAAGAATACGCTAAGGCCTCCGAATTCCATGCTGATGGTACTGGTCGATGGCCCGTTCAAGCACTTTGATGCGCGATGGACCTTTGATGCCTTAACTGATGAAGCATGCAAGGCCAGTCTGGATATGCATTTCGAATTTAAATCAGGCTTGCTGGATATGGCTTTGAAAAAACTTTTTGATGCATCCTGCAAGAATTTAGTTAATGCCGTTTGTAAACGCGCGGATAAGTTGTATGGCTGAAATTGATTTAACAGGAGCCCCTAAAATAGATGTCGAAGTTGCCTATGCTTTGCCAAACAAACAGGAGCTAATTGTTATATCTGTCCAGAAAGGTACCACGGCAATAGCCGCTGTTTTGGCTTCAGGGATGATAAGTAAGTATCCCGAAATAAATATTAATGAAGCCAAGATGGGGATCTTTTCAAAACCATTGGATGGCAAACACCTGCCACTGCCCGCAGATTACCAACTTGAAGATAAAGACAGGATAGAGATTTATCGGCCCTTATTGCTGGATCCCAAACAGGCAAGGCTACTTAGAGCGCAAAAAAAGACAGAGCAAGAGAAGGCTAAAGGAAAGAAAAAAGAAAAGAAAAAGAAAAAAAGTAAGGTTTAGCAGCTTATTGGGTAGCTGAAATTTCACCGAACTGATCATTCTCAGGGGTTTGTTTAAAGTCCCCATCAAAATGCGTCATAAAGCCATTGTCATTAAAATAAATACTGATTCTTTCCTGAACGCGCTCAGCGCCTCCAGGTTGAAAGCTGTAGATGTAATCCCAGCGGTCCTGATCAAAAGTGTCCTGTATTAAAGGCGTGCCCATTATAAAATTAACCTGGCGTTTGGTGAGGCCGGGACGCAATTGGTCAACCTGATCCTGAGTAATGAGGTTGCCCTGTGGAATATCCAGACGATAGACCCCGGGAAAGCTCAAAGGTGAATTACTACAGGCGCTCAGCAGGACAATTGATATAATAAGTAGCAGCTTATTCAATACGGTTAACCTTTCTTAGTTTTACTCATAACTTTACTTACTTTTATGGATAGGCATAATACCGAAAACAAAGTTGATGTTACAGATACATCTATTAATGAAATATCAATGAAATGGCTTTTTTGATACAAAGCGCCATTTAAGGAAGTGAATTAATGCCAGGAGAGAATCAGGAACTGCGCAATGCTGGGCTAAAAGTCACCTTGCCTCGCGTCAAAATAATGCAAATTCTGGAAGCTACCGAGTCTCGGCATATGAGTGCCGAAGATGTCTACAAGGCGCTAAGGGATGCTGATGAAGATGTCGGTTTAGCAACAGTTTACCGTGTACTCACGCAATTTGAAGCCGCGGGGCTGGTAATGCGTCACCATTTTGAAGGTGGCCATTCCGTATTTGAAATGATGACTGAGGATCATCATGATCATATAGTCTGCACTAAGTGTGGCAAGGTTGAAGAGTTTTATGATGAAGTTATTGAGGCTCAGCAGCATAAGCAGGCGGCGTTGAAGGGGTATACAATAAGTGATCATTCGCTTTACATATACGGACTCTGTAAAGACTGCCAGTAGATCCTATTGTGTCCGCTATTTTGCTGTTGAATCTGAAAATTATCCCGCCCACTTACTGAAAAGTAAGCTCTCTCCACAATTTTAAGTTTCGCCGCTAACTGGCATTGCTCATGTTGGATTTTTAAAACGTCGATGCTTTAGGTGAATATCCCTAGAAGTGCTAGTTCAATCAGCTACTTAGTGGTTGTAAGCTCCTTCATAAAAACGCACTTTCTACTTCGTCTGGCCTTCGCTCCAGGCGCGAATTTTTACTCTTAAAAGAAAATCAAAATATCTAAGAAGCCATCATTTCCCGGGCATGGGCCATGGAGCTTGCATTTTCCGCATTGCCCCCGAGCATACGAGCGATCTCGATGACTTTTTCTTCGCCACTGAGTTCAGTGACTTTAGTGCTGATTGAATTCTTCCCAGCCAGTTTGCTGACATAGAGATGATGGTTGCCCTGACTGGCTACCTGAGCTTGATGTGTAACACAAAGCACCTGGCCCTTTTCACCGAGCTGTCTCAGTAAGTCCCCAACCGCCAGTGCAACCAAACCGCCAATGCCAACATCGACTTCGTCAAAAATGAGTGACGGTATTGAGGAGGTTTGGGCAGTGACAACCTGAATTGCCAGACTAATTCTTGAAAGCTCTCCACCAGAGGCTATCTTGATTAAAGGTTTGGGGCTTTGCCCAGGATTAGTGCTTATCAGAAATTCAATGTTTTCGTTGCCTTTGCTTCTGGGCGTGTTGCTGCCATCATTGTTTAGGGCAACGATGAAGCTGGCAGACGTCATATCCAGTTTTTTGAGTTGGTTATTAATGGCTTTAGATAATTTTAGTGCGCCGCTATTGCGTTTATCGCTGAGGTCATCAGCAAGCTTATGGTAGCTGGATTCCAGTTGCTTTAAAGTTTGTTTGATCTCATTGATCTGGTCTTCAGCAGAACTTGCTTCACCCAGATCGTTTTTTAGTTGCTGGTGGAAAGCCGGTAGATCTTCGGGTTTAACCCTGTGTTTGCGTGAGAGCTGATGGACTGCCGTTAATCGTTCGTCCAATTCCTGCAGACGGGAGGGATTCATATCCAGATTTTCTGCCGCCTGGATTAACTCGGTGCTGGCTTCTTCAACTTGAATTAATGCAGTGTTTAGCATCTCATAAGCAGAGTTCATAGCGGCACTGCGGTAGGGCATATTTTCTAATAAGGCCTGAACTTGACCCAAAGCAGACTGAATATTTTGTTCCTCATTATCTTTGCAAATATCAATGGCAGACTGAAGAGAACTGAGGATGCTTTCTGCATGGCTGAGTTGCTGATGCTCATCTTCCAATGCTGGGTATTCAGCGACAGCAAGATTTAATTTATCCAGTTCTTTTAATTGGTAATGTTGTAGCTCAAAAAGTGCATTGTGCTCTTCAGCCTGATTTTCCAGAGCCTGTAACTTTTTATGTTGCACAAGCCATGCCTGCGAGGCTTCAGCCACTTTACGGGCCAGTTCAGTGGTGCCGCAAAAATCATCCAATAAGCGTTGATGTGTACTGGTTTTTAATAGGGACTGATGCTCGTGCTGGCTGTGTATATCAACCAGCATTTCGCCAAGTTGCTTTAGCTCGTTCAAGGTGACCGGTCTACCATTGATATAAGCCTTGGAGCGACCTTCTGCCGTGACCACTCTGCGCAGAATACACTCATCATGAGTAGCGTAATCCTGTTCTTCGAGCCAGCGATGGGCGTGCTTGTTATTGCGAATATCAAAGCTGGCGCAAATTTCGGTTTTATCCTGGCCGGGCTGAATAACATCTTTATCAGCACGATCACCCAGCGTTAAAGCCAATGCATCCAGCATTATGGATTTGCCCGCACCGGTTTCCCCGGTGATAACTGTCATCCCCGACTTCAATTCGAGATCGAGTTGTTCAACAATGGCATAGTTACTGATTGTTAGTTGACTTAGCATATTATTCTCAAAGGACTACCTGAATTGTAGTATAGAATCCAATTCCCTTTCGATGCTTATTTTCTTTGTTTTTCTCTTGAAAGCGGGAAGCTCGACCCCATATAGCCTCTAGTCCATTTGTGTCACAAGTAATTTCAAAAGCAACGCGTTGTTTGGAGGAAAGCATGGCTAAAAAGGAAGCTTCCAAAAAAAAGGGTAATAAACAAGAACCCGAGCAGGAAAATAATGAAGCTGTCGAACAGGACAATGCTGAAGATAGTGGGGTTGAAGATAGCGGCGTTAATAGCGAGGAGCTAGGTGCTGAACTTTCCCCTGAACTTCAGACGCTAATAGATGAAGCAGTAGCTGCCGCCTTGGCTGAGCAGCAAGATTCAGTGTTGAGAGCTCATGCTGAAGTTCAGAATACGCGCAGGCGGGCGGAAGCTGATATTGAAAAGGCGCATAAATACGCCTTAGAAAAATTCAGCTCAGAACTTTTGAATGTCATGGATAACATGGAGCGTGCATTGCAAGCTGTGGCTGATCCTGAAGAAGAGAGTGTTAAAGCCCTTTGTGAGGGTATCAAGCTCACTATTAAGGAGTTTCTGGCGGTTCTTAACAAGTTTGCCATTGAGCAGATAGACCCCGAAGGAGAGCCTTTTGATCCGCAGATGCATCAGGCTATGTCGATGGTAGAAAACCCCGATCTAGAGCCGAATACAGTGATAGCCGTCGTCCAAAAAGGATACAGCCTGAATGGGAGAGTTATTCGCCCGGCTATGGTGATGGTTTCAAAATGATTGATCGAAGCAAGATGGTTTTATGATTTAAAACAAGAACATTTAAGCAGGTCCTTGAAAAATAGCAGATAGGGCCAATATATAGAACAGATAAAGTGCGATTGCTGTTTATTCAGGAAAGCACTGAATAAATTAACCGGAGAGATAAAATTATGGGAAAAATTATAGGCATAGACTTAGGTACTACCAATTCCTGTGTGTCAGTAATGGAAGGTGGTAAAGCCAAAGTTATTGAGAATGCTGAAGGTGATCGTACTACGCCATCTATTATTGCGTACACAGAAAGTGGTGAAACACTGGTTGGCCAGCCTGCCAAACGTCAGGCAGTTACCAATCCGCACAACACCTTGTTCGCAATCAAGCGTTTGATTGGACGCCAGTTCAAAGATGAAGTTGTACAAAAAGACATTAAAATGGTGCCTTATAAAATTGTTGAAGCCGACAACGGTGACGCCTGGGTAGAAGTGCGTGGCGAGAAAATGGCGCCCCCTCAGATTTCTGCGCAAGTCTTAATGAAAATGAAAAAGACTGCTGAAGATTATCTGGGAGAACCCGTTACCGAAGCGGTGGTAACTGTTCCAGCATATTTCAACGATTCACAACGTCAGGCCACTAAAGATGCCGGTAAAATCGCTGGCCTTGTGGTTAAACGTATTATTAACGAACCTACTGCGGCAGCGCTTGCCTACGGCATGGACAAGAAAAGTGGTGATAGCACCATTGCTGTTTATGACCTGGGTGGTGGTACTTTTGATATTTCAATCATTGAAATTGCCGAGACTGATGGCGAACATTCTTTCGAAGTGCTATCTACCAATGGTGATACCTTCCTCGGCGGTGAAGACTTTGATCTGCGTCTGATTGACTATCTTGCTGATCAGTTCAAAAAAGAAAGCGGAATGGATTTGCATAACGATCCATTAGCGCTGCAGCGTCTTAAAGAAGCCGCTGAAAAAGCTAAAATTGAGCTATCTTCTGCACAGTCAACGGAAGTGAACCTGCCTTATATTACTGCAGATGCCAGCGGTCCTAAGCATTTAGTGGTGAAACTGACTCGCTCAAAACTTGAGTCGTTGGTAGAGGGTCTGGTTGATCGTACGATTGAACCTCTGAAAATTGCCTTGAAAGATGCCAATCTCTCAGCCTCTGATATCAATGATGTGATATTGGTTGGTGGTCAGACACGTATGCCTCTGGTGCAGAAAAAAGTTACTGAGTTCTTTGGTAAAGAAGTAAGACATGACGTAAACCCAGACGAAGCTGTTGCAATGGGTGCATCAATTCAGGCTGCAGTATTGGCAGGTGATGTGACTGATGTCTTGTTGCTGGATGTGACTCCCCTGTCTTTAGGAATTGAAACTTTGGGTGGTGTAGCAACGCCACTGATTGATAAAAATACGACGATTCCGGTGAGTAAGAAACAGACTTTCTCAACAGCTGAGGATAACCAGAGCGCTGTGACCATTCATGTTGTTCAGGGTGAGCGTAAGCAAGCGGCTCAAAATAAATCATTAGGCCGCTTTGATCTGACAGATATACCACCTTCTCCACGTGGCATGCCTCAGATTGAGGTGAGTTTTGACTTGAATGCGGATGGTATTTTGAATGTGTCGGCTAAAGATGTCGCTACCGGTAAACAGCAGTCTATTGTGATCAAAGCTTCTAGCGGGTTATCCGATGAAGAGATTGAAAAAATGGTGAACGATGCCGAGGCACATGCTGAAGAAGACAAAAAGTTTGAAGCGCTGATTACCGCTAAAAACACAGCCGATGGTTTGGTACACGCCACCAAGAAAACATTGACTGAAGCTGGAGATAAAGTTCAAGCGGATGAGAAAGAGAAAATTGAAGCGGCGATTACTGCACTTGAAGAAGCACTAAAAGGTGATGATCTGGCAGAAATAGAAGCCAAAACAAAAGATCTCACTGAAGCATCCAGTTCTTTGGCTGAACGTATGTATGCTGAGGCTCAGGCAGCTGGTGAAGCAGCAGGCGCTGCCGAAACAGGCGGAGAAACTAGCGGTTCAGATGATGCAGTGGATGCAGAGTTTGAAGAAGTCAAAGAAGACGAAAAGTAAACACTTAAGCTATTTCTTGTTAGGTTTTAAAAAACTAACGTGGGCCTGAAATTCCTGCGTTAGTTTTTTTCGGTTTTAGAGCGGGCTATGAGCAAAAGAGATTATTACGAAGTACTCGGTGTTGAAAAAGGGGCCACAGAGCAAGAGATAAAAAAGGCCTATCGGCGTATAGCTATGAAAAATCATCCGGATCGTAATCCGGATAATGATGAAGCTGAAGCCCGATTCAAAGAAGCAAATGAAGCTTACGAAATTCTTGCGGATAGTGAGAAGCGTGCAGCCTATGATCAATTTGGTCATGACGGTGTCAATCCTCAAGGTTTTAGTGGTGCAGGGGCTCAAGGCTTTGGCGATGTTTTTGGTGACATCTTTGGTGATATCTTTGGTGGCGGAGGACGTTCCCGCTCACATGTTCAACGTGGCGCCGATTTAAGTTATACCCTCGATTTAAGTCTGGAAGATGCGGTTAAAGGCTCAAGTGTCAAAATCCGTATACCGACCAGTGTGACCTGTAAAACCTGTGATGGAACTGGCGCAAAGAAAGGCACTATGCCTGAAGACTGTGTTACCTGTGGCGGTATGGGGCAGGTTAGAATGCGTCAGGGACCTTTTTCAGTTCAACAAACTTGCCCCCGTTGTCAGGGTGCTGGCAAAACTATAAAAGACCCTTGTCATACTTGCCATGGGCGTGGCGCCATTCAGGAAAATAAAACCCTTTCAGTAAAAGTACCGGCAGGTGTTGATACCGGTGATCGTATTCGTTTGTCCGGAGAAGGTGAAGCCGGTCTGCATGGTGGTCCACCCGGCGATTTATTTGTCCAGATGAATGTCAAACCGCATGCAATTTTTGAACGCGACGGGCGTGACTTATACTGTGAAATTCCGATTAGTTTTACTGATGCTGCGCTTGGCGGCGAGTTGGAAGTGCCAACATTGGAAGGTAAAGTTAAATTAAAAATTCCTTCAGAAACTCAAACCGGTAAATTATTCAGGCTTCGTGGAAAAGGGGTGACTCCTGTAAGGGGCGGGTCAAAAGGTGATCTGCTCTGTAGAGTGGTGGTCGAAACGCCAATTCATCTGACGAAGCGCCAAAAAGAAATTCTGAATGAATTCTCTGAGATTCAAAGCAGTCAGGGGGATCGGCAATCGCCAAAAAGAACGTCATGGTTTGATGGGGTTAAGAAGTTTGTAGATACACTGAAATCCTGATCTGAGCTGCTACGTGCTCTGGTCTGATTGAAGTCAAATTTTTTCGAGCACAGAGTATTTGTGCCTCCTGCCGAGTAAGAAAGTCACTCTCAAGAAATTACTTCTACAAAATTAGAAAACTTTCTTCCTTCAATTATTCATATCAGCTTTATGGAATAATTGAGGGAAAGAGAATTTACCTAAGACTAAGAATTAAAAAAATTGCTCTACACAGAAAATTATCTTTGTGTTCGCTTTCGCCCGAAAGTAGACATTAAATTTCTATCACTGCCTCTGCTCCATTAGGCTAAATAACGGATATTATTTAATTACCAGATAAGAGGATTTTATCTTTTATTAAAGATTTGCAGTGTAGCGATTAATCCACCAGGTGATGACTAGTCCGGCAAGCAGGTTGCCAATGGCAGCACCAATAAATAAACCGCTGACCCCTCCGAGGCTGGCGCCAAATAAAGCCAGCGGCACATAAAAAACAAAAAAGCGTAGCAAACTGGTAAGCAGGGCATTGCGAGGAGCGTGTAACGCGTTAAAGCTGGAAGCGCTCAGGACAACCATCCCCTGGAATGCGTAGCTGGCAGGGAGAATTCTAAGAACAATGATAATCACCTCTCTGACGGCCTGCTCGGGTGAAAAAATTGAAGCAATAAACGGTGCGGCTAAAGCGACGATAAGATACAAGCCAAACTGCAATGCCATAATGAATTTAAGGGATAATTTCAGACCATCACGCAAGCGGTCATAGGCCTGGGCGCCAAAATTTTGGCTGATAAAGGGAGGCAGGCTCATGGACATTCCCAGTACTACAATCAAGATCAACGCTTCCATGCGCATGACCACCCCATAACCCGCAACCGCAGATGGACCATAAGCGGCCAGAGTTGCCGTAATCACTCCAGTCGATAAAGGCGTAATCATATTAGCCAATGCGGCTGGCAGGGTGATTTTCAGTAATTGTGTCCAGTCACGGATCAAGACGCTGAAGCCGGGCCAAAAAACTTTCAGCATTTGTTCTTTCACGGCCAGGTGGTACAAGATAAAGATATTGGTCATCACCCAGGTCAGCACGGTAGCCATGGCGGCGCCTTTGATGCCAAAGGCAGGTAGTGGGCCTGGTCCAAATATCAGTATGGGGTCAAGGATGGCGTTGGCCGTAGCAGCCATCATCATTAAACGTCCCTGCAGTGCCGAGTTTCCACAGGCACGCATGCATGCCGTACCAGCAAACTGGACAAGAATCAGAGGGATGCCCAAATACCAGGCACTTAAAAACTCATCGATCAAGACCAATGTTTCAGTACTTGCCCCCATCAGAGTAAATACCCAGGTTATAGAGGACAGAGCCGGATAGATCAGCAACAAGCCAAACAGGTAACCAAAGGCCACTGCAGCATAGGTGTATTCCACCGCTTTTTCTTGATTATTGGAGCCCATGGATTTGGCCACCAGAGCCGATGTGCCAATGGCCAGCCCAACTCCCAGATAAGTCACCATGATGGTGGCAGGAAAGGTAAAACCCAGAGCTGCCAGTTCCCGTGTCCCTAACTGGCTTACAAACCAGGTGTCAGCCAGGTAAAACAGAATCATGGCTACGGCACCGATGGTGATAGGGACACTAGTGCGGAATAATACCTGTCCTACCGGATCATGAACCAGATCAGGTTTGGCAGAGGAATAAGTTTTTCCTGTGAGGAGGCGATAGAGCAAATTAGGTTTACTTAGATTAAAAAAGAATCGCTCAATTCTACAATATAAACCTGCTTAATAAATCAATGAAATGGTATCGGTATACAGACAATTCAAAACGAACTTCAGGTCTAATAGCGCTTTTTTAGGAATACTTGGTTAGAATCAGGCAACAATAATAAAAATAAAAGGAATGACCATGCTGAGCAATATTTCAAGAAAGTTGTATTTCCTGGCAGTTTTAAGCAGTTTTTCATTGAGTCTATTTTCCATACCAGGCTTTTCTCAGGACCAAACACAAAGGCCTGCTTTGCTGTTCATGGAAAGCTGGCAGCAATCTGAGTCTGCGCTTGGTAAACCGATGAGTAGCCATGCATCAGATAATGATTACTATCTGGCAGGACAAAGTGCGGTAACTAATAATGATTTGGAACTTGACCTTTATGGCTATCGTTCAGGCGACATTACGGTATATGAGCATGAAGGGCGTATAGATTTGTGGACTGGCCTCGCTGGATCGCCAGTTGCCGTGACCTTGAAATCACGCCGCAATTATATGGACTTAAGAGGGCTGGCAAGAATGCGGGCGATCGTTCGCACCAATAATTTACATGCTCTGCATCCGGTTATAAAACTTGCTGATGGCGTTCTTGCAATTGGCAGTCAGTCTATTGAGACTGGAGGGGCTTTTCTCAGTGTTGAAGTCGCTTTCGAAAATCAGGACTGGTTTGTACTGGACCCTGAAGAAGTAGCCGTGGGTGGTGCTGTCATGAACCCGGATCTGAGCAGGGTGGATGAAGTTGGATTTGCTAATCTTTCTGCAGGCGGCGGCCATGGTTTTGCAGGCTGGAGCAATATTTCAACGCTAGAAATTTATGCCAATTCCACTTCACGCTAAAGCAAAGAAATAAGGAAAATTTGTTTTCTTTCCATCATGCCTGGTTTACTAACTAAAGAAAGAATTGTTGCTGAGCCAGGATTCAACCGCTGGAAAGTGCCTCCCGCATCTATTGCCATACATTTATGCATTGGCTCTGTGTATGCATGGAGTATTTTCAATTTACCTTTAACCAGAGCAATTGGGGTGGTCGCTCCAGCATCCAATGACTGGAGCCTGCAGGATGTCACCTGGATATTTTCTGTTGCCATTGTCGCCTTAGGGCTGTCTGCTGCCTTTGCGGGTCGCTGGCTGGAAAAAGTCGGTCCCCGTAAAGTGGGAGTAGTGGCTGCCATCTGTTGGGGTGGCGGCTTTTTGATTGGCGCAATTGGCATCTATTGGCATCAACTTTGGCTGCTGTATTTAGGCTATGGTGTGATTGGGGGGTGCGGGCTTGGCTTGGGCTATGTTTCTCCAGTCAGTACCTTAATACGCTGGTTTCCCGATCATCGAGGAATGGCTACTGGCATGGCGATTATGGGTTTTGGTGGTGGCGCTATGATTGGTGCTCCGCTGAAACGTTTTTTCATACAATTATTTTATGAAGCGCCAGATTATCTGGGTAGCCTCGATCAGTTCACGCTAATCACTCAAGCTGGAAGACGTTTTGTTGAAAGAGCAGGTGAGCCGCTCGAAGTGGTGGTGATTGGCGCAAACGATGTTGCCTCTATGCTTGTGCCGGGTCCTGAAGGGATTTATGCCGTGGGGACTGGTTCAGTTGGCGTGGCTCAAACCTTCCTTGTTTTAGGCGCTCTGTATTTTATTGTCATGATGATTGCTGCATTTTCTTATCGAGTGCCGACTGAAAGCTGGCAACCAGAAGGATTTGTTGCGCCGACGGCAGAATCGGAACAACGCAGTATGGTGACTACACATAATGTCGATATTGATGAGGCCCTAAAAACCCCCCAGTTTTATCAGCTTTGGGTCGTGTTATGTATGAATGTCTCAGCTGGAATAGGGGTCTTAGGCGTTGCCAGTACCATGATGAGAGAGATTTTTGGGACAACCTTGCCTTCCATTGTCGACGGGGCTTTTGCCGCGACCTATGTCAGCATGATCAGTGTCTTTAATATGGTGGGGCGATTTATCTGGGCCAGTTCATCAGATTATATCGGTCGTAAAAATACGTATTGGGTGTTTTTTGCCTTGGGAATAGTGCTTTATTGTTCTGTGCCTTTTGCGGCACAACAAGTCAGTATTAATCCTGCAGTGACCTGGCTGGTGTTGTTTTATGGTGCCACCATGATTATTTTCACCATGTATGGGGGTGGATTTGCAACAATCCCAGCTTATCTGGCAGATGTATTCGGCAGCAAAAATGTTGGCGGCATCCATGGACGCCTCCTGACGGCATGGAGTACAGCTGGAGTACTGGGCCCCTTGGCCATTACCTCTTTGCGTGAATCTGCAATAACTCGGGCCATCGAGGATCTGGCAACTCGGGTAAATCCAGCTGATTTTCAAACACAATTTGGTGCTGGTTTGGATCAGCTGGATCAGCTGGTCGCTGCACAAACAGTGACTATTGCCCGATTAATGGAAATTGTTCCGGCCGGAACCGTTGATCCAACCTCTGGTTTGTATAACAGCACTATGTATCTCATGGCGGTCATGTTGGCGGTGGGTTTAGTGAGTAATTATCTAATAAAGCCGGTCGATGCAAAACATTATCTCAAGGAATGACATCGTTTTATCGATTTCCATATGTGTCCATTTGAGACACATGTAATAGAATAGCCAGAAAGCAAAGCAGCAGGTAGGAATTATGTTAAACGTAGCAATTGGTGGTTCGAATGGCCGAATGGGGAAAGCGCTGGTCCAGGCGGCGATGGATGAGCCTGAGATAACTATAGGTGCGGCATCAGTAACTGAGAATTGCCCTTCTCTGGGTGAGGATGTTGGCCTGATCAGTGGGGTCGGTCCGCTGCATGTGGTCACTGTTGATGATTTTGAACAGGTGATGGACGATTTCGACTTGATGTTTGATTTCACTGGTGCCGAAGCAACCATAATGCATCTGGATTTGTGCAGCCGCTATGGAAAAAAAATGGTGATCGGAACAACCGGGTTTACCTTGGAAGAAAAGCAGCATATCAAAGAAATAAGTAAGGAAATCGCTATTGTCTTTGCCCCTAATATGAGTGTGGGCGTAAATGTATTGTTTAAACTGATAGAACAAGCTACTGCCGTGTTAGGTGATTCCAGCGATATTGAGATTATAGAGGCCCATCACCGCAATAAGGTCGATGCCCCATCTGGCACGGCACTGCACATGGGTGAGGTGGCTGCCGGGGTGCTAGGCAGAAATTTATCTGAAGTTGCCGTCTATGGCCGAGAAGGGCTTGTCGGCAAAAGGCAGGATAAAACCATTGGTTTTGAAACCATTCGTGCCGGCGATATTATTGGTGACCATACCATTATGTTTGCCAGCCCAGGGGAACGCCTTGAAATCAGTCATCGATCCAGTTCAAGAATGAATTACGCAACTGGCGCCATTCGTGCAGCACTTTGGTTACAAGACAAAAAAAATGGCTTATACAATATGCAGGATGTTCTGGGCCTATAAAATTCGTGTTGGTAATTAAAAAAGGGCTATAAAAAACCCGCAAGGCAGGACCAGGCGGGTTAAGGGTGAGCTTGCAAAATATAAGGGGAAGCAAGCATGTTTATAAAGCATTTCATATCAATTACTAACTTCTACGCAGATAAATCTTTTCTGGATCAATCATCCACTGAAAAAATTTACTTTTCTCTTTTTTTTAATATTGAGGGGCTGTAGACATGGGAAATCAGCGATATTGTACTTGCTGTTTTATGTGAATTTCCGGGGGGGGGGTAATATCTTTTTAAAGCTTGTTTTGCTCTATAGGGTTTGATGGAAATAAATTTTCTTAAGTGCTTTCCCAGATTAATGGAGCCCAGTAAATCCTTGCTAGAGCAAGCCATACAAAAGATTGGTGAGCACAGCGCTTTTCCCAATAAATAATGCTTTGCCAAATAAATAAAACCACAAAGGATCAACAATGAATCTGATGGTGCTAATAAATTTACTAATATTTGCTGCGCTGATTTATGTGCTGGCTGGCATGACGGGCAAAGGCTTTACCCTTAGCCAACGTGTATTTACCGGCTTAATGTTGGGCGTCGGTTTTGGCATCTTGCTGCAATTGTTTTCTCAATCAAATCCGGAGGTCATTCCTGAAACGCTGGAGTGGAGTAATGTGGTTGGTACTGCTTATGTCAGCTTGCTGCGAGTGATTGTCATGCCCTTGATTCTGGTCTCAATTTTGGCTGCTGTGATTAAGTTAAATGATTTGGCGAATCTTGGAAAAATCAGTATTTCGGTAATAGGACTCTTGCTATTGACGACCATGATAGCTGCCATTGTAGGGATCACTATTAGCCTGCTGTTTGGTTTGAGTGCTGAGGGTTTTACTCAGGGAGCCAGAGAGTTGGCGCGAGAGGAAGTTTTACTCAATCGTCAGGCAGGTTTAAGCGTGATGAGTTTTCCAGATTTAGTCAGCTCTTTCTTGCCGCAGAATATCTTTAGTGACCTGGCAGGTTTGAGGGAAACCTCGGTTATTGCGGTGGTGATTTTCGCCATTATTCTAGGGATTGCGGGACTGCAGATGACCAAGGATGATGCTGAAAAAGGTGCCACTTTCAGACACTTTATAGATGTATCACAAAGCTTGGTGCTGAAACTTGTGCGACTGGTGATTGGCTTTACCCCTTATGGCGTACTGGCGTTAATTTTTAATGTGGCCGCAAGTTCAGAGCTCGCAGATATACTGGATCTCTTGAGTTTTATAGTCGCGTCGTATTTTGCCATTCTGGTCATGTTTGGCATTCACGGGTTTCTGTTGTTTTTATTCAAAGTTAACCCGATAGATTATTTTAAAAAGGTAGGACCGGTGTTGGCCTTTGCTTTCACCTCGAGAAGTTCGATGGCCACCATTCCGCTCAATGTTGAAATGCAGGTGAATGAATTAGGGAATTCTCCTGTGATTGCGAATTTCTCTGCCAGTTTTGGATCAACGATTGGGCAGAATGGTTGCGCCGGTATTTATCCGGCCATGCTGGCCGTTATGACTGCGCCGAGTATGGGTATCGATCCAACGAGTATTAGTTTTTTAGTCACATTGATTGCTATAGTAACTATAAGTTCGTTGGGTGTGGCAGGCGTGGGTGGTGGCGCTACCTTTGCTGCTTTGATGGTTTTACCAGCATTGGGTTTGCCGGTTGTGTTAGTTGCCCTGTTAATTTCCATTGAGCCACTAATCGATATGGCAAGAACGGCCTTAAATGTGAGTGGCGCAATGACAGCAGGAACAATTACATCCCGCCTGTTAGAACCTAAAGAGATCAAGCAGTCAGAAGAAGCAGGAGTCAGTAAATAAAATGAACTATCTCATCACGGCAAATGAATTAATACAGCAACAAAAAAATGGGGACAGTCTTCTGGTGTTTGATTGTCGTTGCAGTCTTATGGATGCTGAGGCAGGAAAAAAAGCCTATCTGGAAAGGCATATCCCCGGCGCTTTTTACGCGGATTTAAATAAACAACTGAGTAGCCCGCATCGGCCTGAAATTACTGGCAGGCACCCTTTACCAGACAGAAACGACTGGATTAAGCAGGTGCAGCAGTGGGGTATTTGGCCGGAACATAGAGTGGTTGTTTATGATGATGTTGGAGGTGTATTTGCGGCCAGATTATGGTGGCTATTGCGCTGGATAGGGCATGATAATACGGCCGTGTTAAATGGTGGCTGGCAGGCATGGCTTGAAGCAGGTGGTGAGAATACTGACAAGCTTCCGGAAGCCCTGGCAACATCAGATTATGATTATGCTGAACTCGAAGCGCTCACGAAGACGATTGAGGTTGAAGATATTGATGTAGCGAGTCAGTTGTTACTTGACGCGCGTGAAGCAAAACGCTTTGCCGGCGAAATGGAACCTATTGATCCGGTTGCGGGTCACATACCAGGGGCTATTTGCTCCCCTACCAGTGGCAACACCAATTCCACTGGAGAGTTTAAGTCGGCTGATGAATTGCGAGAAAAATTTGCGCCGGTGCTTGAGGCAGGGCAAAAAGAGATCGTCTGCTATTGCGGCTCTGGCGTGAGTGCGGCCCATAATATTCTGGCTATGCGCGTTGCGGGACTGGATGAACCAAGTTTATATGTGGGCTCCTGGAGTGAATGGATCACTGACCCAACAAGGCCTATTGCAACCGGAATGAAATAAGCACTAATCAAGCGATATGAAAAAAGCTATTTTTCTTATGCTAAGCCTATCGGCATTTACTTTACTGAGTGCTTCACAGGTATTGGCACAAGCATCAACTGAACATGACTACCTAAGCCTGATCTCGGAATATGTTTATAAAATTGAAAATATTTACGATGGGAATTGGGCCTTTACCTATAGAGTTGAAGATAAAATTGAGATGGAGACTCGCACGGTTCGACGAGACACCAGTTTGCCCTTCCTTGAAAGTGAAACCTTGCTTGCGATCAATGGCATGCCGCCTTCTGAAGAAAGGCTGCAACGGCATGCTGAGCGAAGGCAGCGAGCATTACGTCGCAGACAAAATAATGAGAATCGACCAGTAGAAGATGAAGAAGAAGGCAATGAAAAGGATCGATTTCTGGAGATGATCATTCCAGAGAGTATTCACCTGATAAAGCAGGAAAAGCAATTGCTTTACCTTGGCTTTAAGGCCGTCGAAGAAGATCGTGAAAAGATTTATGAAAATCTTCAGGGTACCTTAATACTTGATCTTGACGCTGAATATATAAAAGAATTGCAGGTGAGAGTAACAGAGCCATTCTCTCCCTTTTTTCTATCAAAAGTTGAAGGCGGCTATTTTTCAATACGCTTTGACTTGTTTGATGGTGTTCCCATGCAAACAGAAATAAGCTTTGAGTTGCAGGGCCATGCCTTTTATATCAGAGACCTGACTGAAGATCGTGAAGTTGAGTGGATGGACTTTGAAAAAATTTAATCTGCTCAGAACTTTATGAAAATCTCAATTGGAGTAATTAGCAATTAAAGGTATTCATTACTTGCAGTTAATTATTCTTGCTGCAGTTTGGGGCTCGTCGTTTTTATTCATGCGCATTGCCAGCCCTGAATTTGGCCCGATTTCGCTGATCTCTCTGCGTTTATTTATCTCGGCAATCGCACTTTTCCCTTTTCTGCTTTTCAGGAAAGAGACTGCAATAGTGCTGGCCAACTGGCCTAAGTTTTTATGGGCGGGACTGAACACTACAGCAATTCCTTTTACTTTATTTAGTTATGTCACGCTTTCACTTACTGCTGGCAACACCTCGCTGTTAAATGGAACGGTGCCCATGTTCAGTGCCATCATTGCCTGGTTCTGGTTGAAAGAAAAACTATCTGTTGTCGGGATTATTGGATTAGTGATGGGTTTTCTTGGAGTATTTATTCTGGCATCTCCTGAAGGAGGGGACTCGAAGGTTCTATGGTTTCCAGTATTAGCAGCACTAGTTGCCTCGGCTTCATATGGCTATGGCAGTTGTTTCTCTCGGCTCCATATGCAGGGCTTCTCCTCAATTACTATTGCCTCAGGCACACAATTTTTTGCGGCAATATTCATGCTGCCCTTTGGGCTGTTTTTTTGGCCAGAAACTAGCCCTTCGATGCTATCCTGGCTTAGTGTTTTATCTTTGGGTATCGTCAGTACCGCATTTTCCTTGATTTTTTTCTTTCGTCTTTTACAGCAGATTGGTGTTGCCAATACTGTTTCAGTCGCTTATTTGATTCCTGTATTCGGCATACTGTGGGGTTACCTATTTCTTGATGAAGTGGTGACCCCGGGAGTGTTGATAGGAGGAGTCGGTATTTTTATCGGCATCGCACTGACGACTAACTCCGCAGGCAAAAAAGGCAAGAAATTAGAGAATTAATTTAAGATGTTCTGGACATTAGGGTGCTAATTTTTATAGAATGCTCGCTCAAGATGAGTGGTCCTGGATTGGAAAAATTTTGATGAAAAGCGGAAAGAGTTTTTGCTCTTTCCGCTTTTTTTTAGATGTTACTTTTGTTTTTGTTGCTACGATCGTTGCTACATTAATAGTTAGAAGTGCATTTAAAGACCTGCCACAGGTTTCGCTCTCCCAAATAAAAATTCATATACCAGCAATAAACTGAGGAAGTTTATAGTGTCATCTTGCGCCTACAAATCAGCCATCCTAGTTTTAGAAGACGGGTCTATATTTAAAGGTAAGTCTATTGGGGCCGAAGGGATATCAACCGGAGAAGTGGTTTTTAATACAGCCATGACGGGTTACCAGGAAATACTGACAGACCCTTCCTATGCCAAACAAATAGTGACTTTGACCTATCCTCACATTGGTAATACGGGCACGACTTCTGAAGATGAAGAGTCTTCAAAGGTTTGGGCCTCAGGGTTGGTAATTAGGGACTTACCTTTACTGGCAAGCAATTTTCGCAATGAAGAAAATCTGGATGATTATCTGCGAGCACGGAATATTGTGGCAATTGCCGATATCGATACTCGGCGCCTAACCCGAATTCTGTGCGACAGAGGCGCAACCAATGGCTGCTTGTTAGCTGGCGGTATAGTGTCTGAAGATATTGAATCTGCAAAAGCCCAGGCTTTAAAAGCGGCCTCAGAATTCCCAGGTTTAGTTGGAATGGACCTTGCCAAAGAAGTCACTTGTTCAAGCCAATATGAATGGACAGAAGGCAGTTGGCAACTGGGGCAGGGTCATGCTGGGCAAGTCCCGCCAACCAAGCATCATATAGTGGCGTATGATTTTGGCGTTAAACGCAATATTTTACGTATGCTGCGAGACCGTGGCTGCCAGGTCACAGTGGTTCCGGCTAAAACACCTGCTAGCGAAGTCCTGGGTATGAAGCCTGACGGTGTGTTTTTATCCAACGGCCCGGGTGATCCAGAGCCTTGTGATTATGCCATAGCAGCGATCAAGGAAATTCTCGACACCGATACACCGATTTTCGGGATTTGCCTTGGTCATCAGCTACTGGCTTTGGCCAGTGGTGCTCAAACAGCACAAATGAAACTGGGCCATCATGGCGCTAATCATCCAGTGCAAGATAAAGAGCAGAGGCGAGTTTTTATTACTAGTCAAAATCACGGTTTTGCGGTAGATGAGGCCAGCTTGCCAGAAAATTTAAGGGCGACTCATCATTCTTTATTTGACGGTTCATTGCAGGGAATTCACAGGACTGATAAAGCCGCTTTTGGTTTCCAGGGGCATCCGGAAGCGAGTCCTGGTCCGCATGATATAGCCCCGGTTTTTGATCATTTTATTAAACTCATGAACGATAGAGTGAGATAACTAACAGAATGCCTAAACGTACTGACATCAACAGCATATTAATCATTGGAGCAGGGCCCATTGTCATCGGTCAGGCTTGTGAATTTGACTATTCCGGAGCACAGGCTTGTCAGGCTTTGCGAGAAGAAGGTTACCGAATTATTTTGGTGAATTCAAATCCGGCCACCATCATGACTGATCCTAATATGGCAGACGCAACTTATATTGAGCCTATTGAATGGAAGGTACTGGAAAAAATAATTGCCAAAGAAAAACCTGATGCAATCTTGCCGACCATGGGTGGTCAGACAGCGCTTAACTGCGCTCTGGATCTGGACAAGCATGGGGTCCTGAAAAAATATAATGTGGAATTAATTGGTGCTAAAAAGCAGGCCATTGATAAAGCCGAAGACCGCGAATTATTTGATAATGCGATGGTTGCCATCGGCCTGGAAACGCCAAAGCACAGAATGGCTCGAAGCATGGAAGAGGCCCTGGAGGCGCAAAAAGAGCTCGGATTTCCCTGTATTATTCGACCCTCTTTCACCATGGGAGGCAGTGGCGGTGGTATTGCCTATAACAAGGAAGAATTTGAAGAAATTTGTAAGCGCGGATTAGACCTCAGCCCGACCAATGAATTATTGATTGATGAATCCTTAATTGGCTGGAAAGAATACGAACTGGAAGTGGTCAGAGATAAAAATGATAACTGCATCATTGTTTGTACCATTGAAAATTTTGATCCCATGGGGGTCCACACCGGAGATTCAATTACGGTTGCACCATCGCAGACCCTAACCGATAAGGAATATCAAATTATGCGTAATGCTGCCATTGCAATATTACGTGAAATTGGGGTTGAGACGGGTGGCTCTAATGTGCAATTTGGCGTTAACCCTGAAGACGGACGTCTAGTGGTTATTGAGATGAATCCGCGGGTATCCCGTTCTTCAGCATTGGCATCAAAGGCCACTGGTTTTCCCATTGCCCGAGTGGCAGCAAAGCTGGCCGTTGGCTTTACACTTGATGAATTAAGTAATGAGATTACGGGTGGTGCGACACCGGCTTCCTTTGAGCCATCCATTGATTATGTCGTGACTAAGATTCCACGTTTTACTTTTGAAAAATTTCCACAAGCTCCTGATCGTTTAACGACGCAAATGAAATCTGTGGGTGAGGTCATGGCGATAGGTCGAACTTTTCAGGAGTCTTTGCAAAAAGCGTTACGCGGCCTTGAAATTGGCATAAGCGGCTTTGATCCTGTGCATGATGTTGAATCAAGTGATGCCGATAATATTTTATTGCGCGAATTAAAAGAAGCAGGTTGTGATCGTATTCGTTACGTTGCTGATGCTTTTCGCAAAGGTATGAGTGTCGAGGATTTGTTTGAATACACGGCTATCGATCGGTGGTTTTTAATACAAATTCAAGACATTATTTTGGAAGAAAAAGCCTTGGCTGATAAAGGTGTAAGTGCTTTAGATAAAGATTTACTTTTCCGCCTTAAACGCAAAGGCTTCTCTGATAAACGCCTTGCAGACGTGTTAAAGGTCAAGGAGAGCCTTATACGTAATAAGCGGTATGAGCTGGATATTCGGCCAGTATACAAGCGCGTGGATACCTGTGCCGCTGAGTTTCGGTCTACCACCGCCTATATGTATTCGACCTATGAAGAAGAATGTGAAGCTGATGTCAGTGATCGCGAAAAAATTATTGTGTTGGGCGGAGGTCCAAACCGAATTGGCCAGGGCATAGAGTTTGATTATTGTTGCGTGCATGCGGCGCTAGCCATGCGTGAAATGGGTTTCGAAACCATCATGGTTAACTGTAACCCTGAAACAGTATCCACGGATTATAATATTTCTGATCGTCTGTATTTTGAACCCATCACGCTCGAAGATGTGATGGAAATAGTTCATATCGAAAAGCCCAAAGGCGTCATCGTGCAGTTTGGCGGTCAGACACCACTAAAATTAGTCACAGCCCTGGAAGAACTCGGTGTGCCGATTATCGGAACCTCAGCGGATGCAATCGACCGGGCTGAAGACCGTGAACGCTTTCAGCTTATGATTAAAAAATTAGGCTTATTGCAGCCCCCCAATGCGACCGTCAGAAGTCTTGAGCAAGCCATCATTGAAGCTGAGAAGATTGGATATCCTTTGGTGGTCAGGCCATCTTATGTATTGGGTGGCAGGGCAATGGAGATCGTTTATAACGAGGCTGAATTAAAACGTTATATCAACGAAGCTGTACAAGTGTCTAATGAGAGTCCGGTATTACTTGATTACTTCCTGAATTCAGCCATTGAAATGGATGTTGATGTGCTGAGTGATGGCAAGCAAGTTGTGGTGGGTTCCATTATGCAGCATATCGAGCAGGCTGGCGTGCATTCGGGTGACTCGGCCTGTTCACTGCCGCCTTATAGTTTGCCAATGGACGTGCAGAATATTATTAGAGAGCAGTGCGTAAAGATGGCTTTGGAATTGGGTGTTGTCGGTTTGATGAATGCTCAATTGGCCTATCAGGATGGTGAAGTGTATATCATTGAAGTCAATCCGCGGGCATCAAGAACTGTTCCATTTGTATCCAAGTGCATAGGAGTATCACTGGCTAAAATAGCCGCCAAATGTATGGCGGGAATGACGCTGGAAGAATTAGGTTTTACTAAAGAAATCGTGCCAACTTTCTATTCTGTCAAAGAAGCTATTTTCCCCTTTAACAAGTTTCCAGGCGTTGACCCTATTCTTGGGCCGGAAATGAAATCGACTGGAGAAGTCATGGGGACTGGCTCTACATTTGCGGAAGCATATTATAAATCACAAAGTTTCAGTGCTCTGGATATACAAAAAGGCAGTAAGGTGTTTATCAGCGTCAGGGATGCGGATAAAGCCGAGCTTCCTGAGGTTGCAAAAAGATTTCATGATCTTGGTTTCAAACTTATAGCGACCAAGGGCAGTGCCGAGGTGATTGCTGAAGCCGGTTTGCCCGTTGAAAAAGTGAATAAAGTCATGGAAGGCCGCCCTCACATAGTAGATATGTTGAAAAATGATCAAATAGACCTTATCGTAAACACTACTGAAGGTAGGCAGGCTATCGCCGATTCCGCCACTATCAGAAGTACAGCTTTGCGCCATAGTGTTTATTGCACAACAACCATTGCCAGCGCCAAGGCGGTGTGTGATGCTCTGTTTTTCGGTGGTGATATTTCAGTTAACAGTCTGCAAGACCTGACAGCCTCTATACACTAACCCAGACAAATTTTAAGTCTGCAAATATATTGGGAAGATGATGAGAAAAGTACCTATGACATTCGGTGGTGCCGAGGCATTGAGAGAAGAACTTAATGAATTGAAAACCCAGAAGCGGCCAAAAATAGTTCAAGCCATTGCGGAAGCCAGAGAGCACGGCGACCTGAAGGAAAATGCTGAATATCATGCTGCGCGTGAGCAACAAAGCTTTTGTGAAGGTCGCATCAAAGAAATTGAAGGTAAGTTAGCCGATTCAGAGATTATTGATATCCGTACGATCCCTAATACCGGAAAAGTAATTTTTGGATCTACAGTCACACTGTATAACCTGGATACTCAGAAAAAAGTGACTTATCAGATTGTTGGTGAAGATGAAGCGGATGTAAAAAATAATAAAATTTCAGTTGGTTCACCTATCTCCCGTGCCATGATGGGAAAAAGTGAGGGAGATGAAATAATCGTCAAAGCCCCTGGTGGTGAAGTCGAATATGAAATTGAACAGGTGCAGCATATTTAAATAATAAGAATTCAGATTCTTGCTGTTTTCTTTTTGCCGCCTTTGAATTTAATGTCAGCAATAAAAATCTGCTATGATGCGCGCCCGTGATCATCAGGCAAGCCCCATGAGCGCTGTTCCATTTACAAACTTAACTCTTCGTTCTGAGTTACAGTCAAGCATAGCCATCCAAGGTTATGAGTCAATGACGCCGGTTCAGGAACAGACTCTTCCTCATTTGCTCAATGGCAAGGATTTAATCGCGCAGGCGAAGACGGGCAGCGGCAAAACAGCAGCTTTTGCAATTGCTTTGCTCAATAAACTTGATGCCCAATTATATTGCACTCAAGCGCTGGTTTTATGCCCGACCCGGGAATTGGCAGATCAGGTAGCATCGGAAATACGCAGGCTCGCCAGTAATATTCCCAATATCAAATTGCTCACACTTTATGGCGGCAAAGCAATGGGTCCGCAACTGGCTTCTTTACGAAGAGATCCGCATATCGTAGTGGGTACGCCAGGGCGCATCCTGAAACATATTGAGAAAGAAACTCTGCATCTCGATAAAGTACAAACGCTGGTTTTGGATGAGGCGGACCGTATGTTAGACATGGGTTTTCATGATGACATCATGAAAATTATCAGCCAGACGGCAAGCTCCAGACAGACCTTATTGTTTTCAGCGACCTATCCAGAGGCTATCAAGCAAATCAGCGACAAGGTGCAAGGTGATCCGGTTGATATTCGTGTCGAAGCCAGCCACCACAGTCCTGATATTGAACAGGTTTTCTATCAAATAGAAAACAGTAAACGGGAAGAGGCCTTGTATAAAGTGATTGCACATTATCGGCCTGAGTCGACACTGGTGTTCTGCAACACCAAGCAGCAGTGTCAGGAACTTGCGAATGAATTCCGTCAACATGACCTGCATGCTTTAGCCTTGCATGGAGATCTGGAACAGTTTGAGCGAGATCAGGTGCTTACCCAGTTTTCCGGTAAGAGCAGCTCGATTTTGATTGCTACCGATGTGGCCGCGCGTGGTCTTGATGTAAAAGAGCTGGCTGCAGTTATTAATTATGAACTGAGTCACGACCCTGAAGTGCACATCCATCGCATCGGTCGTACGGCTCGGGCTGGCAGTAAGGGGCTGGCGGTAAGTTTGTTTACTGACTCAGAAAGGCGGCGCTTGGAAGCTATCGAGCAATATCAAGGTTCACCAGCAACTTTGGTCAGTGTGTCGACACTTAAGATACCTGAAAAGTTAAAGCTCTATCCGCCTATGGTCACGATCTTTGTTAATGCGGGTCGTAAGGAAAAGCTAAGACCCGGTGACTTGCTAGGTGCACTGACAGCGAGCGGGGAAATTGCTGGTGAGCAGATTGGTAAGATAACCCTGTTTGATAAAGTTGCTTATGTCGCCGTTGAACAGAAGATGGCAAAGCAGGCTCTAACGATGCTTGCTGATGGTAAAATAAAAGGAAGGAACTACAGGGCGCGTTTGTTGCGTTAGCAATAGTCTGCAAGACAAGGTTGTGCTGGAATTTCGGCAGGGCCTTTTATCTATTGCAAGTAAACCCAAGTCAAAAGTGCGTCCATTAATTCCACTCCGGGGCCACGATCGGCCAACTCATGATTCATGATGCCAGCAACCACAAAAGTCCTGTTATTTTGGGAATAAACATACCCTGCAACAGCCGATACTTCATCCAGAGTTCCTGTCTTGATGTGCATACGACCAGTCATGTTATTACCACGAAGTCGGTTTCTCATGGTGCCGTCAAGTCCGTTTATGGGTAATGAAGTAATATATTCCGGCATATAAGGGCTGCTGTACGCGCTTTGTAATATATCACCTAGCAAGGCCGTACTGACTCGGGTGTCCCGGGAAAGACCTGCACCATTGGATAATTGCAATTGATCTGAACCAAGACCCTTTAACTCCAGATATGATGCTACTGCTTCTATACCTTTTTCCACAGTGGCAGGTGGGCCCAGAATTTCTGCACCTAGTGTTAACAACAGATGCCTTGTCATAAGGTTGTTGCTGAATTTATTAATGGATTTGATTACATCTGACATGGGAGAGGATGCCCAGATAAGTATTGGTTCGAGATCTTCCGGTGCTTGACCAAGTACCAGGTGGCCTAACAAATCGCCTCCTAACTCTTGCCATAATTCCTGGAAAAGCCCAAAGGTATAGCCAGGTGCATCAAGCACCTCCCGGGTCATTTGATACTGCAGACAGCCGGAAGGAAACTGGCCTTCAAAAATCACTTGTGTTGAGTCGTTTGGATTAATGTTAAAACTGACTCCACGTTGATAACCACGACAGGCGCCGTTGACCTGTCTTAGACGGTTATCAATTTTAAGATTCGGGAGTTGAGGGTCTGTGTGTATGATTACGTTACGGCCGTTAGGGTCCGGATAAAAATAAAATGCGACAGACTGAAAATTGGAAATGACGGCATTGGGATTGGTGTTATAGGAGCGTCCTCCCTGATTATCCAGACTCTCTAACTGTTCAACCGAGGGGTCAAAATAACTACCATCCAGTACCAGGTTGCCAGTGATGTATTCAATGCCTGTTCTTTGCAGAGCTTTCAGCATACTGCGAAGCTGTTCCTCCACCAGGAAAGGGTCACCACCACCTTTCAATAACAAGTCTCCCTGCAGGATGCCATCTGCAATTGTGCCGAGCGCATATAACTCGGTCTTCCAGGTGAAAGCCGGACCCAGACTTTCCAGTGCGGTAAGTGTTGTTATTGTTTTCACCGCAGAAGCTGGGTTCATCGCTTGATCTGCATTAAATGCTAGTAAAGGAGTATCAGCACCAACTTCTCTGACAAAAAGGCTGACGCTATTTTTTGGAAGATTATGTCCATCCATCACAAGCTGAACGCCTGGAGGAATAACACCTATATCAGGATTTATATTTTCCTGCGCCTGTGTTGCCAGCGCAAAAAAGGCTGACAATATAGTCAAAACGATTAGAGGGTATTGCAACGATTTAAACATGAAACTGAATTCCTCATTGCGGCCAGTGATGCTTACTGATTATGTCGGAGTATATTTGAAAGCTTTGGGTTGGGATTTTTAGCCGGTTTATAAATTAATGCAACATGTCCAATTAACTGAACCAATTCAGCCTTATGTGATTTGCATATTGATTCGACAAGGGCTTTTTTTTCGTCTCGGTCATTACTATGAACCTTAATTTTGATAAGCTCATGATCATTCAAGGCGCGATCAATTTCAGAGTTTATGTTTTCATTTATTCCATTGGCAATAATTACTATGGGTGATAAATGATGCCCTATACTACGAAATTGTTTTTGCTGCTTATTATCGAGAGACATATCTAAGAGTCCTGAAAATTGATCTATTCTACCTAAAATCCCGTAAATTAAGTAAGTATTGAATGGTTAAAGCCACTAAGAACAAAAGTAAGAGCAGCCAGACCTGGTTAAAAGAGCATAGGGATGATATTTACGTTCGCAAATCCAAAGTCGATGGCTATCGGTCAAGGGCTGCCTATAAGTTGCTAGAGCTCAACAAGAAAGACCATTTGTTTAAAAAAGGGATGACAGTGGTTGATTTGGGAGCGGCACCTGGAGGCTGGTCACAGGTTGCAATCAGTCTGGTTCAGCCTGGTGGAATGGTGCTAGCCACAGATATTCTGGATATGGAAAGCATTCCTGGTGTGGACTTTGTGCAGGGGGATTTTACCGAAACAAGTTGTTTGGACGAGCTTCTACAAAAGTTGGGAGACAGAAAAGTTGACCTTGTTATTTCTGATATGGCCCCCAATATAAGTGGTATGCCCGAAATAGATCAGCCCAGAGCCATGAACTTGGTTCAATTGGCGATGGATTTTGCTGAAAACAAATTGCACAAGGGCGGATCTTTGCTGATGAAAGCCTTTCAGGGCGAGGGGTTTGAGAGTTTATTGAAGCAGCTAAGAGCTGACTATCAGAGTGTACTTAGTCGTAAACCAGATGCTTCTCGAGCACGGTCCAAGGAAATTTATCTGCTAGCTAAAGGCAAAAAAAATTAGTTTCTATGGAAACCATAAGTTTTAAAAAGCCAGCCGATAGCGAACAAAGATAGGAAAAATCAGCTATTCATGCCAAAATAAAGGCGAATATAGACACTAAGCGAGATGTAAAAATCCATCAGACTTTCCTGAATTTACCAAAGCTAAACTATTGGTAGTCTCGGTAAAGAGTAAGGAGGGAGTATAAACTCTTGAATGATATGGCAAAAAATTTATTACTTTGGATGATTATTGCGGCGGTGCTGTTAACCGTTTTTAATAATTTCAGCCAGCCCACAGCCTCGGAACAGTTGATCTATTCGGATTTTATTGCTGAAGTCCAATCGGGTCAGATTGCAGAAGTCAATATTAGCAATCTGAGTATTCTTGGTGAACGCAAAAATGGCACAAGATTTAATACAGTTTTGCCATATTTCGGCGATGATAAATTACTGGATGATCTTTTAGCGAATGATGTTGATGTCAGAATATCTGAGCCTGAACGTCAAAGCATCTGGACCCAGTTACTGGTGGCCAGTTTCCCAATTCTTATTATCATTGCTGTCTTCATGTTTTTTATGCGCCAAATGCAAGGCGGTGGCGTAGGTGGGAAAGGCGGCCCAATGGCCTTTGGAAAAAGTAAGGCCAAGATGCTGAGTGAAGATCAGGTCAAAATCACTTTTGCCGATGTCGCAGGCGTAGATGAAGCCAAAGAAGATGTTAAAGAACTGGTAGATTTTTTGAGAGAGCCAGATAAATTCCAGCGCCTTGGGGGAAGAATTCCCCGTGGTGTTCTGATGGTTGGGCAACCCGGTACCGGTAAAACATTACTGGCTAAAGCGATTGCCGGAGAAGCGAAAGTACCATTCTTCTCAATTTCAGGTTCAGATTTCGTTGAAATGTTTGTGGGGGTCGGTGCTTCCCGTGTGCGTGATATGTTTGATCAGGCTAAAAAGCAGTCCCCCTGTATTATCTTCATTGATGAAATTGATGCTGTAGGCCGACATCGTGGCGCAGGTCTGGGTGGAGGACATGATGAGCGGGAACAAACTTTAAACCAGCTACTTGTTGAGATGGACGGCTTCGAAGGTAATGATGGCGTCATTGTTATTGCTGCTACTAACCGTCCTGATGTGTTGGATCCGGCCCTGCTTAGACCGGGTCGATTTGATAGGCAAGTTGTGGTTGGTTTGCCAGACATCCGGGGACGCGAACAAATATTGAAAGTACATATGCGTAAAGTGCCAATTTCGGACGGTGTCAATCCATCTGTTCTAGCGCGTGCAACACCAGGGTTTTCTGGTGCAGATCTGGCTAATCTGGTGAATGAGGCGGCGTTGTTTGCAGCTCGTGGTCAGAAGCAAAAAGTCACCATGGAAGAGTTCGAAAAAGCTAAAGATAAAATCATGATGGGTGCCGAGCGTAAATCCATGGTGATGTCTGATAAGGAAAAAATGAATACGGCTTATCACGAAGCCGGACACACCATCGTTGGTCGTCTGGTGCCAGAACATGACCCTGTTTACAAGGTCAGCATTATTCCTCGTGGCAGAGCCTTGGGTGTGACTATGTTTTTACCTGAGGAAGATCGTTATAGTCATAGTAAACAAAGTATTCTGAGTCAGATATGTTCGCTTTATGGGGGGCGTATTGCCGAAGAAATGACATTGGGCAAAAATGGTGTCACCACCGGTGCTTCCAATGACATACAGCGGGCGACTCAAATGGCCCACAACATGGTCAAGAAGTGGGGCTTATCAGAAAAACTTGGCCCACTACAATATGATGATGAACAGGAAGAAGTTTTCCTGGGGCGCTCAGCGGGCAGCAGTGCTAAAGTTTTATCTCTGGAAACAACTAAAGCTATTGATGAAGAAGTTCGAGCCATTATTGATTCCTGTTACAACAAAGCTTATGAGATATTGACAGAAAACCGGGATATCCTGGAAGCAATGAAAGATGCCTTAATGGAATACGAAACACTTGATGTTGGACAGATTGACGATCTTATGGCCAGAAAAACCCCTCGAACACCTGCAGAGTGGGATGATGATGATTATCAGTCAGGAACGCCAAGTTCTGAAAATAAAGAGAAAGGTAAAAAAGAAGGTAATAAAGAAAGCAAAGAGTCTTCTGGGAAGCCTATTGGTGGTCCAGCAGGAGAGCACTAAATTTATATTTATTTAACTTTTAAAGGAGCTCATTGAGCTCCTTTTTTAATGTCTGAATGCTCCATGAATTTTGCCGGAAAAGTACTAGATTTTAATACTCCAAAAGTAATGGGAATATTAAATGTAACACCTGACTCTTTTTCAGATGGGAATGAGTTATTTCTTGACTCAGGTGAGGTGTCTCTTGATAAGGCGCTGCTCCGTGCAGAAGCTATGAGTGAAGCAGGGGCGGCATTTATCGATATCGGAGGGGAATCAACAAAACCTGGTGCCGCAACAGTAAGTCTTGAAGAGGAAATTGATCGTGTCTTACCGCTTGTTGAACTGATACATAAAAATATTGATGTCATTATTTCAGTAGATACCAGTTCGCCAGAAATTATGTTGCAAGCAGCCAGCGCTGGGGCAGGCTTAATTAATGATGTTCGAGCTCTGCAGAGACCAGGCGCCATTGAAGCAGTAAGCAAAATTGATCTTCCTGTATGTCTGATGCACATGCAGGGAAGTCCCGCGACCATGCAAGAAGCACCTCGGTATGACAATCTGGTCAATGAGGTTATCAGTTTTTTAGACAGTCGAATTCTGGCTTGTACTGCTGCTGGGATAGATAGAAATCAAATTATCGTTGATCCTGGTTTTGGATTTGGTAAAACGCTTGAACATAACCTTGAACTGCTTGGCAGACTTTCCGAATTTGAAAAGCTAAAATTGCCACTTCTTGTAGGGCTGTCTCGTAAAGCCATGTTGGGTTTAATTACAGGAAAAAGCGTGAGAGATAGAAAAGCAGCGAGTATTGCTGCAGCGGTTATAGCCCTTATGAAAGGTGCTAATATAATTCGTACGCATGATGTGCCGGATACTGTAGATGCCATGAAAGTCTATCAGGCAGTATAAAAAAGGAACTTAAAGAACTCTAAAGCTACTAAGTAGTTTATGGAAGATTGTTATTTTTAATAAGAAGGGCTAAGAGTGAGCAAAGTAAAAAAGTATTTTGGGACTGATGGTATAAGGGGTCGGGTCGGAGAGTATCCGGTTACTCCTGATTTCTTTCTAAAACTAGGCTGGGCAACCGGAAAAGTTTTAGCAAAAACACCTGGCAGTACTGTTTTAATTGGTAAAGACACTCGAATTTCTGGCTATATGTTTGAATCTGCGCTCGAGGCAGGATTAACCTCAGCGGGTGTAGATATAAAGCTCTTAGGTCCAATGCCAACCCCCGCAGTTGCCTATCTCACAAGCACATTCCAAGCACAGGCAGGCATTGTTATCAGTGCGTCTCATAACAGCTATGAGGATAACGGAATTAAGTTTTTTTCCACACAAGGGACTAAGCTTGGGGATGATATTGAATTTGCCATTGAAGATGCTTTGGATTCTGAATTACAAACCGTTAGTTCAAATAAAATTGGGAAGGCATCTCGAATCTCAGACGCTAGTGGCCGTTACATAGAGTTTTGTAAAGGAACTATTGAAAGCAGGATAAAGTTTAATGGCCTGAAAATTGTGCTTGATTGTGCCAATGGCGCTACTTATCACATAGCTCCCAGTGTATTTAAAGAGTTAGGTGCTGAAGTGATTGTGATTGCCAACAACCCTAATGGCCTAAATATTAATAATGATTGTGGATCAACCAAACCGCTAGAATTAGTTAAAGCTGTATTGGCTAATGAGGCTGATCTGGGAATTGCCTTCGATGGGGATGGTGACAGGGTGCAGATGGTAGATCACA
>JAURLP010000032.1 GCA_030831165.1 Gammaproteobacteria bacterium
CGCTTCCTGGCAACAGTTACAAGCTGATAGTTTACGTGTAAACTTTCATTTTATTTTTTAAAAACAGGTTTTGGAAATGCGAAATAAATTAATAGTAGGCGCCGCTTTAATTGTGATTTTCATTGGGGTGCTCTATCAAAAATTCGGTGAGCAGGGGGAGGCTGTCGTTAGTGCTGAGATGGCACAAGATGTTCAATCTTCTGCTGTAGGGTCGGAATTAGAACAAGAAATAAGTGCTTTCCTGACAGAACTTTACCCGGATGATGAGCCGGGAATTTCAGTTATTTTGGCCAAAGGTGACGAAATTCTTTACAAGAATGGACATGGCATGGCTAATCTGGAACATAATATTTCAATCTCACCTGAGATGGTATTTAGACTGGGCTCCCTAACCAAACAAATGACAACGGCAAGCATCATGATGCTTGCGGAAGAGGGTTTGTTGCAGGTTGATGATCCTATAACGCAATATTTTTCAAACTATCCTACTCACGGTTACACAATTACCTTGCGACACTTGATGACCCATACCTCAGGCATTATTGACTTTTTGGCAATAGAGGAATTTCCGGAGATTGAGAAAGAAGATATAACAGCGATGGATGTTATCGATTTTTTCAAAAACCAACCCATGAACTTTGCGCCAGGCGAGGCCTATAGTTATACCAATTCTGGTTATGTGATGCTGGGGGCAATAATTGAACAATTAACAGGCCAATCCTATGAAGATTTTGTTCAGGAAAGAATTTTTACTCCTCTGGGCATGGACAATACTTATCATGGAAGTTTTAAAAGAATTATCCCCAATAGAGTCACCGGCTATGCAATGGGACCAAACGGTTATGAAAATTCCTCTTATTTGAGCATGACCATTCCCGGCGCAGCAGGAGCAATTATTTCAACTGTTGATGATTTGCATACATGGAATACTGCCTTATTTGCGGGTGATGTCGTCTCCATGGAATCACTAGAGGAAATGACGACGCCTTTCATTTTGAACAATGGCGAGTTATCCAACTATGGTTTTGGACTGGCTATTCAAAGTTTGAGAGGGCAACCCATGATTTCACACACAGGCGGCATTAATGGTTTTATCACTTATGCTGCTTATCTGCCTGAAAGTGATATGTATGTCGCCGTCTTGGGCAATACTGGTTATCAATCTCGAGTATATGAAGCCAATACGATACTGGCCATGGCTATAGGTGATCCTTATCCAGCCTTACAATCACAGGCAGTGGATTCTGACGTTTTGAATCGTTACACAGGTAAATACCAAACAGAAAGAGGCATTCATTTTGATGTGTCAGTTGTTGATGAAGGGCTTAGTGTGAGCATTAACGGAGGCCCAGCGCTTGACCTTGTGGCTGTTTCTGACAATGTTTTTTATTTAGACAAGAGTTTCACGCATTTGAGCTTTGTAGAAAGTGCTGATACTGACAATGTCGATCTTGTTTTATATACCAATGCTGAAGAGTCGGATGGGCAAGTCGCTAGATTGATAGAGTAGTTTTTGGATTTTTAAAAGTCTTCGCTGTGTTTAGATAAGAGGAAAAAATAATGACTAAAACAACATTTTTTATTCTGCTAACCGGGCTGCTGACGCTCTCTGGTTTAAGCAGCCTTGCTGCTGACACTAATCAGGAATTTCTTGATCTTGTGAATGGTGTTGAATTAATCGATAGTGAAAATTTTGAAATTGAGCAGGGATTTGTAATTATTCAATCTTCTGATTTGGATTGGGATGAAAACAGTAATGAGCTTCAGCAAAAAGTCATTTACGGTGATCCTTCCAAGGAAGGTCTTTATATATTACGGGCTCGTTTCCCTGCCGGTGTTACCAGCCTGCCGCACTTCCATTCACAAGACCGTTATGTTTCTGTGATCGAAGGTACCTGGTATGCGGGAACAGATGCCAGTCATGACATTAACCGCACCACCGAAATTCCTGCAGGCGGCTTCATGATTCATCCTGCCGGTGCAGTACATTTTGATGGTGCCAACCATGAAGCTCCTGTTATTGTCGAAATTCGTGGCATGGGGCCGGTAGTTACCGAAGCAGTTGCGATTAGTCCTTAAGCTTAGGATTCAGGGTTAACTGCAGCAGGGATGCCATAAACCGGAGTATTAATCCCCTCCATTCTAGCTTTGATTTGCAGCGCCGTGTACCTGGAATAAAAGCGTGCCATAAATAAGTTGCCAGCCTGAATCCACAAGCCGGGCTGATTGGTCGGTTTCCACAAATTTCGCGGTTCGCCTTCCCATGGTCCGGGGTCGTAAGTAGTGTCTGAACCTAGCCCTCCAATGATGCCGACCTTGTCAGCTACTTCCTGACCAATAAGCTCTTCTACCCAGCCTTTCATATTGCCGTAGCCGGTGGCATAGACAATTAAATCAGTTTCAAGCTCAGAACCATCATCAAAAATTACCGAGGTTTCGGTGATTTCTTTTATGCCGGATGTATTTTTTAATTTGATTTTCCCATCAGCAACCAGTTCGCTAGCACCGACATCAATATAGTAGCCTGAACCACGACGCAAGGCCTTGAGGTATGCCCCAGTGCCGTCTTCACCAAAGTCCAAATCGAATCC
>JAURLP010000033.1 GCA_030831165.1 Gammaproteobacteria bacterium
ATGGCAGAATATCAGGACTGGGATGGTGTAGCAGCCTCAATCTCTGCAGAAGACATCAATGCCGCTCAAGCAGATGGCATGAGTGCATTATTCTGGGCCGTATACCATGAAGAAGCAGATATGGTAAGCCTGTTATTAAACGCTGGTGCTGAGGCCAACGTTCAGAACAGATATGGTTTAACACCACTTATTCAGGCTGCTATTACCGGAAACGGCGAAATCATATCAATGCTCCTGGATGCTGGCGCCGATGCGAATGCAAGAACCCTGCAGGGCGACACAGCCTTAATGAATGCAGCCAAAGCCGGTACCGTTGATGGTGTTCGTGCTCTGATTGAAGCGGGTGCAGATGTTGAGGCCAGAGATGGTTATGGTTTCCAAACCCCGTTAATGTGGGCAGCCTCGGCCAATCAAGCTGAGATAGTTCGAATTTTGGCGGAAAATGGCGCTGACGTTAATGCCCGTTCTGCTGAGCTTATCTTCTCAGGTATCCAGCAAGGCGGTGTACAGGGTGATTTCCCAAATGGTGGTTTGACTTCATTACATCACGCGGCTCGTGATAATGGTGTTGAAACAGTTGAAGTGCTTCTGGCACTTGGTGCTGACCCCAACATTCTGGACCCACAAGGTATCTCACCGCTGCGTGTTGCTGCGACTAATGAGAACCTGGATATTGCCAAAATATTAATCGAAGGCGGTGCTGATTTAAGTGACGGCTCCTTAGTAGATATTATGGAAATACCCTACAAAAGATTTGCGATGCAGCATGCTGCCAGTAACTACGAAAATCAGACGACTGTTGAAGAACTCACCATGATGATGATTGAAATGGGTGCTGATCTGGACGCCATGTCTAAAACAGGCATTCCTGTTTTCAGCACAGGCTTTGTGGGTGAAAAAGGGCCTGAAGGTGAGTCAGCTTTATTCAGGGCGGGTGTCGGTGATCGCTATGAAGATGTTGCGTTGCTGCTGGAGCATGGTGCAAATGTTAATGCATTAAGCGCGAAAGGAAATACCGTTCTGGGTGCTGTCTTAAATGTTTATACTGGTTATCGCCCACCCGATCCAACCCGCGATAAAAGAATTGAACCAACCTTTGAAGAAAAAATGCCTTTAGTTGATTTATTGTTTGAACATGGCGCCGATATTAACGCTGTTGTTGGTACTGGAGGCACAATATTGCACCAAGCAGCCGAGCTTGGCGAAGATGAGGTGGTTGAGTTTTTGATTGCCAAAGGTGTTGATTTATCTATTAAGGATAAAAGTAATCGTACCGCGCTTGATGTTGCAAGCGGGATAGAAGCGATAGATAAACCGGAAGATAGGAACCCTGATATGCCGGTTGAAACACCTGTTTATGAAAGCACAATGGCAATTATCACTGAGGCTATGAATGCTCAGGGTATTGCAATTGAGGAGTACGTTGCACCTCCTTCTGCAGAAAGTGAAGAAGGCTCAAGAGACGCTTAAGTGCTCAGGCTAAGTTACCATTCAGGTAACAAGGTAATTTAAAATCAGTTGTCAATTCTAAGAGCCCCTGTTAACAGGGGCTCTTATTATCAATATCGATGAATTAGTGTATTCAGTCGATAAAACATTCAACTCAAACTAATTCAAAACTGCAAAGTCTTCGGCATTGGAAAAATTAGCCAGTGACAGTTTATTGTCTTCTCTTATCAGGATATCGGTATCCAGAGATGTTTTGAAAACGCCACCTTCGTCATTTATAAGCAATTCAACTAAGGTGAAGCCAACATAATCCGGATTGTCTACACGGTAAATGATCGGGTTGGGGTTAGGGTCACGCCAAATATTGGGGTTTATGCTTTTAAGACCGGGTGTGATCATAAAAACGAGTCTTTCTCCGGTTTCAACTTCCTCAGACCATGCATATCGAATGATATAGCCTGTAGGTTCACTGGTTAAAAGATAGCCCTTGATGGCTTGTTCTTCCAGAGCATCCTGGAAAACTTCACTGTCCTTGTCTTGAAGGTAGTCTTTGTAATAGCCCAAAACAGTTTCTTGTTCCTCGGCATCTGACCAGGCTGTCAGTCTAATCTCCAGCTTGGAATGAATAGCCTGCTTACTGTCATAATTGGTGCCATCTAGCTGTCTTATGACTTCAGTAGCAGCGAATAACTGACTGCAGATCAGCAAGCTAGTCACAAAAGTTGTCGTTTTTTTAAACATAATTGCCTCCTGTGTTCAGTTAGAAATATGTAATTTATCTAATAGGGTTTCCCCAAATAAATTCAAGTTGGACTTGAAAATTATTCAAAATATTCCCATAACTATTCTGACAAAGGTTTCCTTTGATTTACTTTCTTAAATTTATTTTGAAAAGGTGATGATTATGGATACAACGAGGAAATATTTTATTTCTAATATTCTAATTGGTATTTTAATTTGTCTAGTCATGGTGCTGGCCTTCTTCACCTGGAATTTATCTACTGAGGTACAAAAATTAAATTCACTTGCTGAACGGGAAGTATCGGTTGAAGATAATAGGCAATTCCAGAATTCTGCTCCACAAGCTACTCCGGCTCCACCCATTCAAAATCAGCCAAACACCAATAATAATGGTCAAGCTATGCCGACAGATCCTTTTTTTGGATTAAACGATCCATTCAGTAAGCGCTGGCCTGGCTTTATAAATCCAGGAGACAGCTTTGCAGAAATGAAACAGCGTATGGATGAGTTAATGAATTCCATGACACAAGGCTTCCCATTTTTTAATCAGGAAGATTTTGGCTTTGGGTTTATCAGTAATGGTCCTGCAATTAGCATGGCTGAAGATGCTGAGGAATATAGAGTCGTTATTAGCATCCCGGATGGGCAGGAAGTAGAAGTAAATACTGAACTTACCGGTAACGCTTTAATTGTTTCCGGCTCGGTAAAAAGCGAGCGGGATGAGAATGTGAGTGGTTTTACCAGTCGCAGTATGCAGGAAAGCCGATTCTCGCAATCCCTATATTTAGCCGAGCCTGTTGATGAAGCAGGATTAAATGTGGAACGCGCCGACAATGAAATTGTAATTTCCATACCTAAAGCAAATGGCAATATTTAGCCGGTTTTAGAATTAAATAGATATATAAAAAATGCCGAATATATTTATCTATTGAGACCGTCTGTTTTCTGATAAGGGCCATAGATTTGAGTTCCCCCAAAAGGGCTGAATATTATTATTGGTCAACATCATTACATTGAAATAGGATGTCGCGCAGTTTGCTCACCGGTTCTCCATAAAAAAAGCCTGCGATTGCAGGCTTTTTTTGTTCTCCTGGTTAGAGGATTGTTTTTAAATCAATCATGATTAATCCAGATCAAATCGATCTAATGTCATTACCTTGGTCCAGGCCTTAACAAAGTCCTGCACAAACTGATCTTTTGAATCGTCCTGTGCATAGAACTCAGCTACAGCGCGAAGTTCAGAGTTGGAACCAAAAATCAGATCAACCGGAGTTCCGGTCCACTTGACTTCACCAGTGGCAAGATCCCGGCCTTCGTAGATTCCTTCCATGTCTGACTGGCTCCATACAACTGACAGATCAATCAGGTTGACAAAGAAATCATTGCTCAGAGTGCCAGGCTGTTCAGTGAAAACACCATGCTCTGAACCGTTGGCATTGACATTCAAAGCGCGCATTCCGCCAATCAGGACCGTCATTTCAGGGACAGTCAGCTCCAGCATGTCGGCCTTATCCACGAGTGCTACAGCGGGGGATAACATGCTTTCACTGCTGAAGTAATTCCTGAAAGCGTCAGCTTTTGGCTCAAGCGGCGCAAATGAAGCCACATCAGTCAATTCCTGTGTGGTATCAGCACGACCGGGAATAAAAGGTACTTCAATATCATAACCACCATCAGCAGCAGCTTTTTCAATAGCGGTCGCGCCACCAAGTACTATCAGGTCAGCCATAGAGATCTTGCGACTGGAACGTCCGCTGTTAAAATCTTGCTGAATACCTTCAAGCACTGCAAGCACGTCAGACAGTTCTGCCGGATTATTAGCTTGCCAGCTATTCATCGGAGCCAGGCGAATGCGAGCACCGTTGGCACCGCCACGCATGTCTGTGCCGCGGTATGAGGCGGCAGAAGCCCAGGCAGTTCTGACCAGCTGTGGAACGCTCAGGCCGGAATCAAGAATGTCAGATTTCAGGCGATTAATGTCTCTGTTGTTAACCAGATCATAATCAATTTCAGGAATAGGGTCCTGCCAGATCAGATCTTCCTCAGGTATCAGGTCGCCCAGATAGCGGGATTTAGGTCCCAGATCACGATGAGTCAGTTTGAACCAGGCATGAGCAAAAGCATCTTCGAACTCAGCGGGGTCATTCAACCAGCGCATGGTGATTTGGCGGAAGCCTGGATCTTCTTTCAAGGCCAGGTCGGTAGTGAACATGATCGGGGCATGACGCAGGTTTGGATCATGCGCGTCAGGTACCAGGTTTGCTCCCTGTCCACCAGCTGGGATCCACTGGGTTGCACCAGCTGGACTCTTGGTCTGAACCCAATCCCAGTTATACAGGTTCTGCAGGTAGTTGTGAGTCCACTGTGCCGGGCTCACCGTCCAGGCCCCTTCAAGACCACTGGTGATAGTGTCAGATCCATTGCCAGTGCCACAGCTGTTATTCCAGCCTGTGCCCTGTGCTTCAAGTGGCGCCGCTTCTGGCTCAACGCCAACACAGCCTTCTGTCGGTCTGGCACCGTGTGCTTTACCAAAGGTATGGCCGCCAGCAATGAGAGCCAGGGTTTCTTCATCGCTCATGGCCATGTTGCCAAAAGTTTCACGAATGCGCTGAGCTGATGCGAGTGGATCAGGATTGCCACCAGGACCTTCCGGGTTCACGTAGATGAGACCCATCTGAGTCGCACCATACTGGCGATCCAGACTGCCATTGCTAGTCTGTCTATTGGAAGCCAGCCATTCTGCTTCAGGTCCCCAGTTAACAATTTCAGGTTCCCAGGCGTCAACGCGACCTCCAGCAAAACCAAGGGTTTCGAAGCCCATGTCTTCCATCGCTACAGTCCCGGCCAGGATCATCAGGTCAGCCCAGGAAATGCTGTTGCCGTATTTTTGCTTGATTGGCCATAACAGTCGGCGGGCCTTGTCCAGGTTGGCATTATCGGGCCAGCTGTTGAGGGGAGCAAAACGCTGCATGCCACCATCAGAACCGCCTCGTCCATCGCTGATACGATAGGTACCGGCGCTATGCCAGGCCATACGAATAAAGAAAGGGCCATAGTGACCGTAGTCAGCAGGCCACCAGTCCTGGGACGTGGTCATCAGATCTGCCAGGTCGGCCTTTAGCGCATCCATGTCCAGTGCCGCATAAGCTTCAGCATAGTCAAAATCACCACCCATGGGGTCTGATTCAGGCGAATGCTGGCGCAGTGGTTCCAGGTTGAGACTGTTAGGCCACCAATATTCATTGGTAGGCATATTTTGCGCAGTAGCGTAGTTTAAAGCGAAGGGAGCCATTCCGATCGCAAGTGTTGTCAGTATCGGTAGCGTTCGTTTGAACATTATATTCATCTCCAGTTGATAAATTTTTTTACTAAATTAAGCACTATCACAATTAATGCTGTTTGAACCTGCTTGAGAATTATTTTCTCTATACGATCAGGTTCTTACTATTTGTGTATAGACTTATTTATCTACATCACAGAAGGTACTAATTAACATATTATTAATCAAATGAATTAAATTAATATATTTGATCGATTATATCGATAAATTAAGTTTATGTGCTCAAGGCAGATACCAAGCCGTTTTAACACGAGCATTTAATGTGCTGGCACCAGAAATCCTCTAACCGACTGTCTGCGTGAGTAATCATTCGTAATAAGAAAAAGCAGGCCAATGAATGTGGAAGAAATAAAAAAGGGAGACAAAATATAATGAGAAATGGGTTGGCTAAGAATGACCTCGCCTAAGAGCCTGTCGCCTTGTTTTTTGATGACTTCCTTTCGAAATAGGGAATTACTCACTTAATTGTTTTAATTATTCAATTGGGTTTGACTAAATATCTAGCCCAGCTTTGGGCTTCTGTCAAAATTGTTTTAATTTGAAAAACTTGGGTATTTAAAAATACAGGCCTAATGGATAGTAAGTATTATGAAATGAGGCGCTTACAAAACGAAGATCACTCGTAAAGGAATATGGCAGTATGGAATTTGGCTGGGGTGGTAGGATTCGAACCTACGCATGACGGAGTCAGAGTCCGTTGCCTTACCGCTTGGCGACACCCCATTAACAGGGCGGTTATTAGATCAATCCTGATCCTTTAGGTCAATCCGTCAGGATAAAGATCTTACTTTAAGACATCATAAATGTTGCCAGGTTTTGGCTTTATTAAATTGAATCCATGATACGATTCTCTAAAAATAAAATTGTAAAAGGTATTCGTGATGATAAGCCGCAAACATCTATCCATTCATATCAGCATTGTTAAATCAGTTCTTAAAGGTATTCTAATCGCTGTGTTTCTGCCGGCATCAGTTTTTGCTCAGAATCAGGGCTCATCAACCACTGCGCCTGCTGGTGATGTGCTCGGTTCCGGGAATTATATTCATATTGTCGAAAACCTGGATCGCACGCTTGCCTTTTATCAGGATCTTTTAGGAGCTGAGCCAAATGGGGGTACTGAACCCCGTGCATTTGGGGCACTTGAACCCGTTTTGCAAATGTACAATGCTGTAGGCGCCGAATTTAGAGGGGCAACCATTCCAGTGCCCAATACTGATTTAGGCATGGAATTTCTTGAGTGGCGTGGCGCGCAGGGTTCGGTACTTTCCCCCGATTTTTATGATCATGGTTCGCCCATTTTTTTACTCTTCGTGCGGGACATAGAGGCTTCGATTGATTCAGCTATTGCCAATGGCGGTTCCATAGTCACGCCAGCCGGTGAAGCAGTCGGCACGGGTAATCGCTTTATCCTGTTACAGGATCCAGACGGATATTTCATTGAAATTCTACAACTTGATCAAACATCCTCTACAGGTATTTCGGGTAACGTTGTCTCCGGAGGATTCCGGGTGAACGTCGCTGACGCCAACCAGACCGCTCAATTTTATAATGATGCCTTTGGTTATGTATTACCGCAAGCCGATGAGTTTGTTGATGATAATTTGCTTGGTGCAATCACCGGGCTGGGCGTTGCAAGGTCACGACTGATTTTTGGTACGGTGCCAAACAGTAACCTGAATGTTGAATTACTTGAGTTGGTTGTTGATGGCGAAACAAGGATCCATCAGCAATTACCTGGCATAGGCTCTTCAATGTTGCGAATTTTTGTTCGTGATCTGGATGTTTCGGTTAGCAAGGCATTAACAGCGGGAGCAGTTCTTGCGGCAAACAACGAGCAAGCGGTCACTTTTGGCAACGGTATGCGAATGCAGATTATTGAAGACCGGGATGGCTTATTGCTGCAACTGGTGCAACGACCTTAAGAACCAATGCATAGGAAAAGATGGGTAATGATAGTTAATGTATAGCCAATAGATTTATTTCACGCTTGGAAGAGGTATAAAAACTAATATGTGGATACAAACAAGTTGTGAATTAACTTTTAAGATTGATATTCCCACACCATTTGTCTTGATGTTGCGCCTAAGAAGTGGGGCGCAACAATGGATTGCCAGTGAAGAATATGTGCTTGAGCCCAATATTCCGGCGACCGAATTCACCGATGCTTTTGGCAATCTCTGCCAACGCCTTGTCGCACCACCCGGCGATTTTAGAATCTATACAGCAGCACGTATCAACATCCCCGATGTTATTGATGAAGCGCCAGGTGGTGAGTTTGTAGACATCATTAATTTGCCTGACGATGTGATGAAGTATTTGTTACCCAGTCGTTACTGTGAATCGGATCGCTTTGGACAAATGGGGGCTGAAATTACCGCTAACCAGAAGTTAGGTTATGATCAGGTAGAGGCAATCGAGAGCTGGATGAAAAAGAATATCAGTTATCAACCAGGCAGTAGTTTTTATCCTCAATCGGCCATAGAAGTTAACCAGCAACAATCCGGTGTCTGCAGAGACCTGGCTCACCTGGGTATAGCACTATGTCGAAGTCTGAGTATTCCTGCGAGGATGGTGGTCGGCTATTTGCATGGCCTGGAGCCGATGGAATTACATGCCTGGTTTGAAGCATTTGTCGCTGGTCGCTGGTATACCTTTGATGCAACTCAAGACACCAAACAGGGTGGTTATGCCGTAATTGGCTATGGTCGGGATGCAACTGATGTTGCCATGTATAACCAGTTTGGCCCCGGGTTAATTCCAATTAAACAAATTGTTACTGTGGAAATGGAATAGTTTACTAAATTCGCCTTTGGTATCTTTCAGTCTTTTCTTTCTGCCTTTCCTTTCATCCCAGGATTCAGGCTTTTATAATTCTTCCAGACCCTATTCAAAATATACCTGGAATATGGAGGCAAAAGATGGTCGAGAAAGCTTCTGAAACCGATACTAATCTGATCCTGATTGATGAGCTAAATGATTTTTCCAGTCATTCTCTGCAGTTAGTAGAATCTTCAAGGCGCGAAGTGCTTTTGCTTAGTAAAACGCTTGATCCAGCGCTTTACAATAATGAATCTTTTTATCAGGCCATCCTCGATTTTGCGCGCAAGGATCGCAATGTCCGGGTAAAAATTCTGGTGAAAGACATTCAGCCAGTGGTTGAGCAAGGCCATGGTCTTTTAACTTTAGCGCGTCGGCTGTCCAGTAAAATTGAGATTCGAAAATTACTGTCTAAATCTCAAAAAGATTCGATCACTTATTTAATAGGGGATCGTAAACACCTGCTTTATATGCATGAAGATCAGATCTATAACGGTTTTATTAATTATGAAGCCGCACAAGAAAGTAAAAGTCTTACCGATGAGTTTACTTACTTGTGGGATACACATAGTGAACTGGATCCTACTTTACGCACCATGTTGTTATAGTGTACTTAGAAAGACAGAAGTGGGTAGTAGGGTAGTAGCCAGTTAATAAAATGTTTTATATTAATAGCAGCAGGTTTGTGAATTATCCTGATTCACTGCCAGAGCGCTCAGTCTCATAATAACTTAGAAATTGATACTGGGTGCTGGAGTAGCTATATATGTATGTAAAAGCAATGATAGCTGTAATATTAATTACTACTTCTTCGGTAAGCTGCTCTCAAAGCACTTCAGAACTAGTTTATGATACTCGTGAGATACTTCAATGTGAGGACGCTACAAATATTACTCCCACACAAAGTGCAAAAATACTGAGCGATGTGGGTATTAATGTAATAGCGACTTCTTGTGGTGCAAAAACAGGGATGGTTGTTATCGCCATGTGTGGTGCCCCATCACTTTCGATTATTGTGCATGAAATCCAGGCTGAAAATCTACAGGATGCAGAGATGCTTGGTTTTGCAAAAATCGATACATTAATTGATAGCACTCAGGGCATAGGATATGAATTGTCTGAATGCGAAGGTGCTTAAAAGATAAGACTTCATGTGTGTCAGCTTTCTACTCAAAGCAGACCTTAGCTTCACCTTCATTCAAAAATAGTTTAAAAAAGCAGTGTAAATTGCGATTTTTATATTATCATGTAAAAAATCAGCTAGAACACAGTTAAAAAATAATAAAAAGGCGGTCAAAATGAAAAATAAATTAATCCTCACGTTTGTTTTTTTCTCCTTGGTTTTTGCGATTCCAGTTACTGCCCATCATTCGTTTTTTTCTCAGTTCGACTCAAGTGCTCCAATAACGCTTACAGGCACGATTACCGCAGTTGAATGGCGTAATCCGCATATTTGGATTTTACTTGAAGTGACCAATGAAAATGGTTCTGTAAGCCCTTGGCGTTGTGAGGGGGGAGCGCCCAATGCATTGGTGCGAAATGGATGGACAGCTAATATGCTGGAAGTTGGCGAAGAATTGACAATTTATGGTTATAAAGCCTTTAACGGCCAAAATATCTGTAATGGACGGAGCTGGGAATATAAGGGAGAAACCATTTTTGGTCGCCCTACTGATGATGGTCCTGACGCGCCACCAAGAAACTAATCAGAATAATTAATTCGGGAGAATTTCTATGAAAATAATAACAAATAAAATTCTGTTTAGTGTCGCGATGACAATGATTTTGGTGCCAATCAACACTTATGCACAGCGCTCGCCTGTACTTGCCGAACAACCTGAATCTGATGGTTCAACAGCGGCCAGGGATGCTTGGGGAAGAGCTGATCTTAATGGCGTATGGGATAAGGCTATTCATTTGAATATCGCAGCACCAGTTGAGCCTTTACCATTTACCGCTGAGGGCCTAGCAGCCTTTAATGATGTTGCTAATCTGATTGATAACACTTCTCGCTGCATCTTTCCTGGAGTGCCACGAGTAAACAATTCCCCTTATCCCTTTCAAATAATGACAATGCAAGATAAGGTAATTTTTTATTACGAATATATGCATAACACTCGTGTGATCTATACAGATGGTCGCGGGCATCGTGATACTTGGTCCCCCTCCTTGATGGGAGATTCAATTGGCCGCTGGGAAGGGGATACTTTAATAATTGACACCGTCAATCTTACAGATAGGACGTGGCTGGATGATCATGGCAATCGCCACAGTGATGAATTACATGTTATTGAACGCTGGACCCGAGTAAGTGCTAATGAATTATGGTATCAAGCCACAATAGATGATCCGAAATACTATACAGAAGAATGGACAACAGGATACATGATTGAAAAAGCACCGGATAATTGGGAAATCATGGAATATGCCTGCACTGACAACAATAGAGATCAATATGATGGATTGCTTCAACCAGGGGCTTTAGATGGCTCAGGTCGGGATGGTTCAGCATTGGCAAAACCACCACCGATAAGACAATAAATATATGTTGTGCTGTTTTCCCTAAGTTGTGGATAAACACAATTACCCTTACCCATAAAGGCTAGTAATGAAATATTAATGTCCGCTTATAGGACCCATTGGATTAAAGAAGCTAACTGATTTTATGAGTAATCTATAATTCAATCCAGTTTTATAGTATCCAAGTAATCAGCCCACCCTTGCATCATCTCTCGACGACCTTCGAGGTGGGCGGTTCGGTTATAAGCTCTGCCATTAGAGTCTTTTACTGCATGCGCCAGCTGATGCTCAATCCAGTCCACACGGCAGCCTAAAACCTCATCTAGAAGAGTCCTAGCCATCGCTCTAAATCCATGCGGGGTTATCTGTTCATTGGTGTATCCCATCGTCCTCAGAGCCGTTCTGACGCCATTCTCGCTTAGGGGTCTGCTTGCCCCTCTGGCGCTAGGAAATACATATCTACCCCGTCCTGTATGCATGTGTAGCTCTTCAAGCACTAACACAGCTTGTTTGGACAGCGGTACAATGTGGTCCAACCCCATCTTCATTTTAGCTCCTGGCAACTCCCAACGAGACTCCTTCCAATTAATTTCTGACCACTCCATATTCCTGATTTCTCCTGGACGCTGGAATAGCAAAATCGATATTTTTAACGCAGCGTTAACGACGATTGTTCCCTGATAAGAATCAATTGCTCTAAGTAATTCATCAATCTGTTTAGGGTCATTTATTGAAGCATGATGCTTTGTGCGTCGTTTGGGTATTAGTGCGCCAGTCAGTTCTCTTGATGGATCAGACTCAGCCCTACCAGTGGCAATTGCATAGCGAAATATCAGTCCTGAACATTGCTTAGCTCTGTGAGCAATATCTACACTTCCTCTCCCCTCAATCTTCCGCAGAACTGCGAGTAGTTCAGGGGCCTTAATCTGTGAAACTGGTCTATTACCCAAAGGGGGAAACAAGTCTTTTTCGAGGATACGTAGAGTCCTTACACGATAGCTATCGGATTTTTCCTTCATCTTTTGGCTAAACCACTCTCTAGCTACCGCTTCAAAGCTATCTGCGGCTGCAAGATGCTGTGTCAGCTTTGAACACGCTTTATCTCTGAAGGGTCAATACCTGAAGATAGCTTTTCTCTAGCGCTCTGATGAGATGCTCTTGCATCAGCCAAACTGACATCAGGATAAACACCCAGCGCAAGGGTCTTACGTTTATCACCAAAGCGATAATCAAACCTCCAGTATTTACCTCCCTGAGGATGAACATAGAGATAAAGCCCTGCCCCATCGGTGAGCTTCTGAGCCTTGCCCGAAGGCTTTACTTGCTTAACAGCAGTAGCCGTTAACTTGTGTCTCATAGCAGACTCCATCAAAGACGGTATATGGATAAATAAGATGCTTTATACCGTCAGATATACCGTCAAAATGACGGTATATAGGTGGACTTCTGAGGACTACTATAGACTAGTTTTGAATTAAAATACTATAAAAAAAGGGTATTTTGGACTAATAGGGATGTTTGGGGAAAAGAGTTTGGTAGCTACGGGTGGACTTGAACCACCGACCCCAGCATTATGAATGCTGTGCTCTAACCAGCTGAGCTACGTAGCCATAATCAAACATATGAAGGGTGCGCATTCTGGCGAAAGGGCCGGTTTTTGTCAAGTTAGACATTAAATCTGAAATGCACCACATCACCATCCTGCACAATATATTCTTTACCTTCCAGGCGCCATTTACCTGCATCTTTTGCACCAAGTTCGCCCTGGTATTTTATGAAATCTTCATAGGCAATAACTTCAGCGCGGATGAAGCCTTTTTCAAAATCGGTATGTATTACCGCGGCGGCTTTCGGTGCTGTTGCGCCCACTTTAACCGTCCAGGCGCGAACTTCTTTTACACCAGCAGTGAAATAAGTCTGAAGGCCTAACAATTTATAACCCGCTCGGATGACTCGATCTAATCCTGGCTCTTCCATACCAAGATCAGTTAGGAACTCCATTTTCTCATCATCTTCCAATTCAGCAATTTCTGCTTCCAGTTTGTTGCAGACAGCAACCAGTTCCGCGCCTTCTTCAGCGGCAATTTTTGAAACCATATCGAGATGTGGATTATTGCTGAAGCCAGCTTCATCAACATTGGCGATATATAAAGTAGGCTTAATGGTCAGCAGATGGAGATTATAGATAGACGCCAGTTCATCTTTATCAAGGTTTAGACTTCGCACCGGTTTAATCTGGTCCAGATGCTGTTGGATTTTTTCCAGCAGGCTTTTAAGTTTAATAAGGTCCTTATCACCACTTTTAGCATTCTTACTGGTTTTTTCCAGCGCCTTTTCAACCGACTCCAGATCCGCTAAAGCCAGTTCAGTGTTGATGACTTCTATATCATCTTTTGGGCTTATTGAATCTGATACATGCACAACATTGGAGTCTTCAAAGCAGCGCACAACATGTGCAATGGCATCACATTCTCGAATGTTGGCTAAAAACTTATTACCTAAACCCTCGCCTTTTGAGGCGCCCGCCACCAGGCCGGCAATATCAACAAATTCCATTGTTGTTGGAATTGTTTTTACTGGTTTTACAATCTTGGTCAGGGCATCCAGACGACTATCCGGTATTGATACGATGCCGGCATTCGGTTCTATTGTGCAGAAGGGAAAGTTTTCTGCCGCGATACCTGCCTTGGTTAGTGCATTAAAAAGTGTTGATTTGCCAACATTAGGTAAACCAACAATGCCGCATTTAATTCCCATTATCTAAGCTCTCATTTGATTGGGGTGGTTGTGTATGTAGCTTTAGCATGGCTCCCTGATAATCACCTGCGACTAAAAGTGGAAGTAGGCTTATAGCCTTATCGATATCTGTCTGGATTAGTGCAGCATCGGATTTTGATGGTTCACTCAAGACGTAGTCACTGACTTTACTGGCTTCACCGGGGTGACCAATACCGATTCTTAGACGATTAAAGTCCTGACTGACAATTGCTTTGATGATATCGCGAATGCCATTATGCCCGCCGTGGCCGCCGCCTTTTTTCAAGCGTGTAGTGCCAACAGGCAAGTCTAATTCATCGTAAGCCACCAGCATTTCGAGGGGGTCAATTTTGAAATAATTTACAATGGCAGCAACAGCCTGACCACTTTTATTCATATAAGTGGAAGGGAAGAGCAGCCGTATTTCCTGGCCATTAATATTGATTTTACCCGCCATACCAAAAAATTTAGTTTCAGCTTTTAGCTCGCCTTTGTAGTCATCACAAAGCGTTTCTAAAAACATGGCACCGGCATTATGGCGAGTAAAACGATATTGTTGGCCTGGATTGCCCAGGCCAACAATTAATTTGATTCCACTCATTAGATATCAGAAAAGAAAAGAGCTGCTTAATCTTCGTCTTTATCGTCGTCAGAACTATCTGAGCTTGCTACGTCGTCATCGTCTGCGGCTCCTTCTTCAGCGTCTGTAGTCTCTACTTCTTCAACTCTTGGCATTGTGCAGGCAGCAACTGGCTTATCATGCTCTTCGCCATGACTGAGCTCAACACTTACAACACCTTCCGGTAGTGCCAGATCAGAAATATGGATAGATTCACCGACTTTAAGTTCCGCCATAAATACTTCGATATACTCTGGCAGATTGCCAGGTAAACAGCTTATCTCGAGATCATTCATCAAGTGATTAATAATACCGCCTTCCAATTTCACTCCGACACATTGCTCTTCACCGATAAAGCGTAAAGGAACATTTACGGTAATTTCCTGATCCGCACTGACTCGCATAAAATCAGCATGCATGATTTTTGGTTTAGCCGGATGGCGCTGAAGATTTTTGATAACCACGCTTTCCTCTTTGCCACCTACTTTGACGGTGACAATGTGAGAAAAGAAGGCCTCATTTTCAATGGCCTTCATAATATCTTTATGGGGGATAGTGATAGCCGTTGGCTCTTTACCAGCCCCATAAATAATGGCAGGTATTTCATTCGCTAGTCGACGCAGGCGGCGGCTCGCACCTTTCCCCACGTCTTTTCGAGGGCTGGCCTCGATGATAAAGTCATTCTTAGACATAATAGTCTCCTAAGTTTTTACTTTCCGGCACTTGCGACCATATGCCAGAAAGAGTTAATTAACCGTTTAGTGTAAGTTGATCAAGCATGATCAAACATGGCACTTACGGATTCTTCATTGCTGACTCGTCGGATTGACTCACCAAGAAATCTGGCAAGAGAAAGCTGACGAATTTTGCTGCAACTCTTTGCTTCTTCCTTCAATGGAATGGTATCGGTGACAACCAGAGTATCCAGTGAAGAGTTATTAATATTGTCGATTGCATTACCCGATAGTACCGGATGGGTACAATATGAAACGACTTTAATAGCACCTTGTTCTTTTAATGCATCGGCGGCTTTACATAAGGTGCCTGCTGTATCAACCATGTCATCGACGATTAAACAGGTACGTCCAGTGACATCACCAATCAAATGCATAACCTGTGATTCATTAGCCTTGGGGCGACGTTTATCAATAATGGCCAGATCAACATTAAGTTGCTTGGCGAAAGCTCTTGCTCTTACTACACCGCCTATATCTGGAGAAACTACGACGAGGTTCTCGTAGTTTTGATAGCTGACGTCTTCAACCAGGATGGGTGATCCGTAGACGTTATCAACCGGAATGCTAAAAAATCCCTGAATTTGTTCAGCGTGCAGATCCACTGTCAGCAGTCTGTCAACGCCAGCAGCGCCTATCATGTCAGCAACTACTTTGGCACTAATTGGTACACGAGCAGAGCGCACTCGCCGATCCTGACGGGCATATCCGAAATACGGAACTACTGCAGTAATGCGATCAGCTGAAGAACGATGCAAGGCATCGGCCATTAATAATAATTCCATTAGGTTGTCATTGGTGGGGTGACAGGTTGGTTGAATGATGAAAACATCCTGCCCACGAACATTCTCGTTCAATTCAACACTGGTTTCACCATCACTAAACTGTTGCACATCAGCACGACCTAGAGGAACACCTAGCCATTTTGCGACATTTTGGGCAAGTTGCTGATTAGCGTTTCCACTAAATACCATTAAACTTTTGGGCATTTTTTGGTACCTATAATGCTACTGTGATAAATGTGATATTTTTTAAGTGTAACTTAGTGTTGTGATTTAGTGACTCTTATTTATTCTATTTTCTTCGTCTGGAGCTGATATCAACGATCTCATACCAATAAAATCATAGCGACAAACTAACTGTATAAATTAACCGGTATCAATAAATTTATTGTTGATATGGCTGGGGTGGCAGGATTCGAACCTGCGCATGCATGGATCAAAACCATGTGCCTTACCGCTTGGCTACACCCCAATAAATCATTACTCATTCATTCCCTAAAGCTTGCAATACAGGAGACTTGTTAATCCCTTGAGCTACGAAGCCTTTAAGTTCACTCGGTAAAGCAGCGAGCACCTGTTCTGCTGCGGCTCTGGTATCAAAGCTAGCAAATATGCTTGATCCAGTCCCTGTCATTCGGGCTGGAGCATATTCATTAAGCCAATCTAGAGCGGCGCCAATTTCAGGATAAAGCTTTACAGCGACTGCTTCGCAGTCATTTTTTGTGCCCGAAAATGGAAAGGCGGGTATTGTGATGGTCGAGCTGTTCCTTGTCAATTGCTCGTGGCAAAAAATTTGCTTAGTTGAGACCTCGCAATCAGGCGAAATGACAAGATACCAGCGCTCAGGCAATACCATTGTCCTTATTTTTTCTCCTACACCTTCAGCCCAGCCTGAGTAACCTCTGACAAAAACTGGCACATCAGCACCGAGTTTTAGGCCCAGTATGGCTAATTCATCAGTATTTAAGCCGCAATTCCAAAGCTGGTTGAGGGCCAATAGGGTCGTAGCTGCATCTGAGCTCCCTCCGCCTAAACCGGCACCAGAGGGCAGGACTTTGTCCAGTTTAATAACGGCACCACTTTTTATTTGGGCATGTTCTTTTAATAGAGTAGCCGCCTTGAAGATGAGGTTATCAGCTGCTGCTATGCTGTCGAGATTGGATTCAAGGCTGATTTCAGATTCGCCGGTGAGTTCAAATTCCAGTTGGTCGCCATAATCAAGTAATTGAAAACAGGTTTGCAGTTCATGGTAGCCATCATTCCGGCGTCCAGTGATATGAAGGAAGAGATTAAGTTTGGCTGGTGCTGGCAAACTGAGCATGGTCTAGCTGCTTCCGGCTTGGATTTGCCAGGACTGAATAATTAAAGTGAGGAGATAATCGGGGTGCCTCATGCGTATGCGGCCAGGAAGGTTGAGACCACCACTCTCCTGATAGCGATCATATTCAAGTAACCAGTTGTTACCCTGGGCATCACGTTGACTGAGGCTTTCCAGTAATTGATTTTCATTAAATTCCATAGTGGCAGGGCTGTCTGGTGAGGGGATGCCCCTGATCCAATATTGCAAAGCTTCTGCCGGGAATTCATAGCCAAGGTAGTCACGGCTTAAGTCCCCCAAATCAGTCGCTTCGATAAAATTCTCGTTACCCTGCTGCAGAATTATCGCGTCCTGATTACCGCTGATCATCGTGGCACCCAGGCCGAGCGCGCCACTTAAATTAATTTCAAAACTTTGATCTAGCTGCTGCCAGTTGATGTAGACAGTATCGGAGTTATTGGTTTGTCTTATATTGAGGCGGCCTTGCAAAGTCCAGGAATTGGTATTGCTTACCAGTAATTGATGAGTCTGCCAATTTCGATCAATTAAGTTTTGGCTTGTGGTACAGGACCCTAACAATAAACAGGTAATGAGGATATAGGTCGATCGGAATGACCTAAAATGAAACATAATAAGGATTAACTGTCAGACTCAGCGTCGAGCCGCTGCATAGTAGTGAGAATAAATTCGCTATCCGGTCTTTCTTGCAGAGCAAGCTTCCAGATTTCCCTTGCCGCTTCTCGATTGCCCATTACCCAGAGTACTTCACCTAAGTGAGCAGCCACTTCATGATCAGGGAAAAGTTCAAAGGCACGTTCAAGATTTATTTTTGATTCTTCATACATGCCTAATTTGTATTGAACCCAGCCAAGGCTGTCTATAATGGCGGGGTCATTAGGCGATAATTCTATAGCTCTATCTATAAGCTCCTTAGCTTCATTGTAACGAGTTGTTCTGTCGGCAAGGAAGTAACCTAATGTATTAAAAGGAGAAGGATTGTTTGGCTCAAGACGCATTAAGCTGCGTAAATCCAATTCAAGTATGGCAAAGTCATCAAGCTCCTGTGAAACAACGGTACGTAATTGGATAAGTTGAATGTCATTCGGATAATTGCTGATGGCGCGACTTAAAAAGGTAAAAGCAGAAAAGTATTCCTGCGCATCTATCAAGAGCCCGGCTTCCAGGGCCAACAAGGTGCTATTAATTTCCGGCCTTCTGAGACGAATCTGCCTGATGTGATCACTGGCCTCAGCATAGCGATCATGCTCAATCATGAGTTCCATATAGTTTCGTAGTGCCACCAGATAGTTATTGCCGCCATTGACATGGAGATAATGGTCTATGGCTTCATCGGGCTTGTTTTCTTCATCACTAATCAAGGCCAGATAGTAATGGGTATCGTCCAGGCGCTGACCGTTGACTAATAAACGTTGGAAATAATTTCGAGCGGCACTTAACTGGTTTGCTTCGATAGAAATTAAAGCAAGGGAATATAGCATTTCAAAATCCTGAGGATCCTGATCAACAATAATGGCAAATTGCTGCATTGCTTCACGGTAATTGCCGGCTTCCACAAGTTTGCGCCCATAAGCGAATCGCAACTGTTTATTGTCAGGCTTATCCTTCAGGCTATCTTCAAGACGTCGGCTGGCCTGGCGAGTTTCGCCCATCTCTTCAAGAACGGCCACTTCGGCAATGAGAATTTCGACAGGGTCGTCATTTTCAAGCGCTAGCTGATTAAGCATTTCATAGGCTTCTAGTAACTGGCTGTTTTGGCGATACAGTTGCGCCATCGCCAAGCGCAAGGTGAAATGTTGTGGATGAGCAGGCAGCAGCACTTCAAAATCAGCTATCAAAGTTTCAAGGGTGGGCTGAATTTCGATATTGTTCTCCGCTCGATTGCTGATTAAGCGATAATCCACGTCGTAACCCAAAGCATGCATCCGCGCGAAAAGTGCCAGTGCTTCATTCAGGCGATTAACACTGATCAGCTGATAGGCTGAGGTCTTTAATGCCTCTTCAGAATCAGGTTGTTTGGCTAACCATAACTGGTTTAATTCCAGTGAAGCCTCATTGTTGCGTAAAAAAGCGGCAATTAAAGCTGCCCTTCGAATAATCCCCAGGTCATTAGTTTCCCGCGCCAGTGACAAATATTCTGTGAGGGCCGTCTGGTTATAACCGCGTTGGCCGGCCATTTCGGCAATAATGACACGAGTAAGGATATCTTCAGGAAAAGCGTCATAAACAATCCCTTCCTCGGGCGGCGGCAGGCTATTTGATGCCCTTTCTCCCGGTCGACTGGATTCCATATTTTCACTGAGCGTTTCAGGAAGTTCATTTGCAGAGGCTAATTCGGGCTCTGGCCGGGTATTTGCGCAGGCCGTAAAAAGGGTGACAAAACCTGATGTCAGCAGGAGTTTTACCAGTAATGCTCTATTCATGAGACAAGTATATCCAGAGTTATTAGGCAGTGACTACAGTATTGAGTAAAATAGCTGCTTTTATTGTTTTGGACTACCCGATTCTATTAATTCATGGCTACTCTACTACTGGGCATTAATCACAATACTGCGAGTATAGCCATTCGAGAGAAGGTTGCCTTTGCCCCCGAGCTGATGCAAGAGGCTTTGATGCAGGCCTGTAGTAGTGCCGAATTGGGTGAGCTGGCCATTTTGTCTACCTGTAACCGTACTGAACTATACTGTGTGCCCAGTCATTTATCAGAGAGTGAAACTCAAAGACAAGCCATTGAACAGGCAGTGCTATCCTGGTTGGCCAGGTATCATCAGCTCGATGAACAGGAACTAAGATCCTGTGTTTATGCTTACTGGGATGAAGATGCCGTTCGTCACGTTATGAAAGTAGCCAGCGGTCTTGATTCAATGGTTTTGGGTGAGCCTCAAATTTTAGGCCAGATTAAATCTGCTTATGCAGTAGCGAAAGAGGCTGGTAGTGTTGACAGTCATTTACATCGGGTTTTTAAAGACACTTTCTCGGTTGCAAAAAAAGTTAGAACCGACACTGCAATCGGGGAAAATCCAGTATCAGTTGCCTTTGCAGCAGTGAGCCTGGCGCAACGTATTTTTGAAGATCTTTCAAAAGCGTCGGTTTTAATGATAGGGGCAGGGCGTACCATTGAGCTTGTAGTACAGCATCTGAAACAGGCAAATGTGGCAAAGATAGTCGTTGCCAACCGCACACTCACGAACGCGCTGGAGTTGAAAGAAAAATATGGCGTCAATGAAGTTTTATTATCGGATATACCTGAGCAATTACTGAATGCTGATATTGTGGTTTCATCAACAGCAAGCCAGTTACCAATTTTAGGCAAGGGCGCTGTTGAAAAAGCTTTGAAGATTCGAAAGCATCGACCTATTTTTATGGTGGATTTAGCAGTCCCCAGAGATATAGAGCCGGAAGTTGGGGAGCTGGAGGACGTCTATTTATACAGTGTAGATGACCTCAAAGAGGTTATTGACAGTAATGTGCAAACTCGTCAATCAGCTGCTGCTGAAGCCGAGCATATTATTGAAAAGGGAGTGCAGGAATTTCAGCAAAAGCAACGATCATTAGATATTGTTTCCAGCTTGAAATCTTTTCGTGAAAAAGCAGAATCTATTCGTGATAGTGAATTAGAAAAGGCGCTAAAATTACTGGAAAAAGGTGAGGATGCTGAAAAAGTATTGCAGAGCATGGCGCGTTTACTGACCAACAAATTAATACATTCACCAAGCGTGCAGATGAAAAAAGCCAGCGCAGAAGGACGCAATGAGTTGGTGGCATTAGCTCAGGAATTGTTCGAGTTGGATGACGGTAATACGAATAGTGGTTTATCTGATCGCTAAGAATGATCTGTCCTGGAATATTATTGACTTAAAGTGTGAATGGAAATAGAAGTTGAATGAAAGAATCAATCTTACATAAGTTAGAAAATTTAAAAGATCGCTATGAAGAACTGGAAGGTTTGCTCAGTGATGCAGAAGTCATTTCAAATCAGGATAAATTTCGAACCTACTCCATGGAATATTCTGAATTAGAGCCCGTGGTCAACAATTTTCGCACATTCATGCAAGCGCAGTCTGATCTTGATGAAGCCAGGAGCATGCAAAAAGATAGTGATCCGGATTTGCGTCAGATGGGTGATGAGGAAGCTGCACTGGCCAGTGAAAAAATAGAAAAACTGGAGCAGGAATTACAAAAACTTTTATTACCAAAAGATCCAAAAGATAGTTGCAATGTTTTTCTTGAAATCCGAGCGGGAACGGGCGGTGATGAGGCTGCCATTTTTTCCGGGGACTTGTTCAGAATGTATTCGCGTTATGCGGAATCACAGGGCTGGAAAATGGAAATAATCAGTGAAAGAGCCGGTGAACATGGCGGTTATAAAGAAATAATCAGCAGGGTTGAAGGTAAGAATGTTTTTGCTAATCTTAAGTTTGAATCCGGGGCTCATCGGGTTCAAAGAGTGCCGGAAACTGAAACGCAGGGCAGAGTGCATACCTCGGCTTGCACGGTGGCTGTCATGCCTGAAGTGGATGACATAGAAGAAATTGAAATTAATAAAAATGACTTGCGTGTTGATACCTTTCGCGCCAGTGGAGCGGGTGGCCAGCACGTTAATAAAACTGATTCTGCCATCCGACTAACACATTTGCCTACCGGCATAGTAGTAGAGTGTCAGGATGAACGTTCCCAGCATAAAAACAAAGCCAAAGCGATGGCTCTGTTACAGGCTAAACTGCAGGCCACGGCTGAAGCTGAACAACATCAGGAACAGTCAGATACCAGACGCAACCTGGTTGGCAGTGGGGATCGGTCAGAAAAAATCCGTACCTATAATTATCCAGATGGGCGCATCACTGATCACCGAATTAAGCTGACACTTTATAAATTAAATGATGTCATGGCAGGTGATTTGAGTGACGTTATTCAACCTCTCATTAATGAACATCAAGCTGATCAGCTTGCTGAATTAGCCTCTTGATCATTTTATCCATGGGAGAATCTGGTAGCGAGTGCAAATCAAGCAAGCCTTAAGCCATGCTAGATCTCAACTAGGAGCAAGTGAAAGCCCTCACCTGGATGCAGAGCTTTTATTGGCTTATGTGCTAGGTAAACCCCGCGAATATTTAATCACTTGGCCGGAAACTGTTCTGGAAGAATCCGAGCAGCAAGCATTTTTACAATTACTCCAGCAAAGAATATCTGGATATCCCATTGCTTATCTTATTGGGACCAAGGGCTTCTGGAATTTTGATTTGAAAGTCACAGCTGATGTGCTTGTTCCCAGACCAGAAACAGAATTGTTGGTAGAGATTATTCTTAAGCATCTGGACACAAAAAAGCACCTGGTAGCCGATCTCGGTACAGGCTCTGGTGCCATCGCTCTGGCCCTGGCAAGTGAGAGACCTGAGTGGCAGATTGTTGCAACGGATAGCAGTCAAGCAGCATTGAATTTGGCAGGAGAGAATGCGAAAAACCTGCAATTAAAAAATATTGAATTCAGACGAGGTTCCTGGACTGCAGCCTTAAATGGGAAAAACCTTGATGCGATTGTTTCAAACCCGCCTTATATAGATAAAGCAGACATGCACTTGAAACAGGGCGATCTTAGATATGAACCTGTGCAGGCATTAGTCGCTGAGGAACAGGGTTTAGCCGATTTAAGACAAATTGCAGCTGAAGCCTTGGATAATTTAAAGCCTGGCGGTATCTTACTCATGGAGCATGGTTATCAGCAGGGTGAAGCGGTCAGGCATTTATTAGCACAATCAGGTTACAATGAAATTCAGACATATAGAGATCTTGCTGGCCTGGAAAGAGCAACCCTGGCTAGAAGATAGTTGGTAGATAGTTGTTAGATAGTTAGGGATTGGTTGGGAGATTGTTAAAAAATTAGTTGTAAAGACTTTGCTACAAAAATATTTTTTTCTAAATCAATCAATGAAAATTATCAGAAAAAATTAAGCAGAAAACATTAAATGAAATTACTAATCAGTCTCAGCTTTATGTTTTTTACTCTGACGCTAAGTGCGCAGGATGTCGATTTCGCCAACACTCTGCAACAAGCCGAGCAAGGTGATGCCGATGCGCAATACATGATGGGTTTGCTTTACGATAATGCTATTGGTTTGGATAGGAATCTTGCAGAAGCGGCTCGTTGGTATGAGATGGCGTCGCAACAAAAGCATATAGCGGCTCAATTTAATCTGGCACAAATGTATCGCTATGGCGAGGGTTTGCCTCAAGATATGGCGCAGTCACTTTATTGGTTTAAGCAAGCGGCAGAAGAGGGTAACGATCCTCAGGCTCAATATGTATTGGGTGATTTCTACCGCTATGGAGAAGGTGTGGAACTCAATCATAATGAGGCGTTTCGATGGTACATACTGGCAGCCGAACAAACTCATATGGAAGCTGAGTATATGACAGGTATATTAATAGCGGATGGCGTCGGCGCACCTGAAAATGATTTTATGGCTTTACGCTGGTTACGTAAGGCTGCAAAGCAAGGGCATGCTGGCGCTTTTTATGCGCTTGGGGAAATGTATGAAAAGGGCGAGGGGGTCAATGAAAATTTAGCACAAGCTTTTGTCTGGTATACCGCTGCAAGCGAGTTGGGCAATACGCAAGCAGTCGCTCGCCTCGACCTGCTAGCCTCTAACCTGGAGCCTGAGTTATTAAACCAGGCAGAAAATTCAGCTCAAAATTGTATCACTTCAGCTTTTCAAACGTGTGAATAAAAGGCGATGAATGACGAGCAACTATTAAGATATAGCCGACAAATAATGCTGCCAGGGCTTGATCTTGCTGGTCAGGAAAAGTTACTGGCAGCGAACGTTTTGATTATTGGTGCTGGCGGGCTGGGATGTCCAGCTGCAATGTATCTTGCCAGTTCTGGTATCGGGCAGATGACGATTGCCGATGATGATGTGGTCGATTTAAGCAATCTGCAACGCCAGATAGCACATCACACCAGTTCATTAGGTCTTAGTAAGGCGGCTTCCCTGAAAGAGACTTTATTGCAGCTAAATCCAGAGGTTGGTGTCACAGCACTTGCCGAACGGCTAGAGGGTACCATCCTGTCAATGGAGATTACTAAAGCCGATGTGGTCGTGGATTGCAGTGATAACCTTAAAACCCGTCTGGAAATTAATAAATATTGCCAGCAGCATAAAGTCCCACTGGTTTCTGGTGCGGCGATACGCATGGAGGCCCAACTCAGCGTGTTTAATTTTCGAGAGTCTGCTAGCCCTTGTTACCAGTGTCTTTATGATGAAGACAGTGAATTATCACTAAGCTGCTCTGAAAGTGGCGTGATTGCTCCCCTGGTTGGAATTATTGGCTCAATGCAGTCCCTGGAGGTCATTAAACTGATTTGCAGTATCGGTGATTCAGTCTCTGGCCGCTTATTACTTCTGGATGCGGCTATCATGCAGTGGAGAGAAATGGCATTAGCACAAAATCCGCAATGCCCTATTTGCAACTAGCGTCCGGCAGATAAAAGCTGCATTAAAAAAAGTTCATCTGGAATGCTTGCGCTCAGTGTTTTGAACTTGTAACAGTCTTGGCGAATTAACAAAAAAATTTATGCTAGTATTTTTCAATTAAATTATTTAGAGGTGTCTTTCTTATCATGGACCACAGAAACTTTTTATCTTGGATAAAACTGAGCTCATTATTGTTGAGCTGTCTGTACTTAATGAGCTGCAATCAGGAAACTGAAAGCCAGCAGTCTGCTCAGGCGTCTGCCGGAGCCAACAGCTCAGCGGGTACTTATGCTGATGAAATTTATAACAATGCCAGAATATATACCTTAGAAGCAGATTTACCCTGGGCTGAAGCCATTGCAGTAAAAGAGGGTGTGATTTTGGCGGTGGGTAGCAATGAAGAAATATCGGCTATGGCAGGCCCAGATACAAATATGATTGATCTTGATGGAAAGATGATAATGCCTGGGATACATGATACCCACGCTCATCCAGTAGATGCTGGCATTACCGAACTTTATGAATGCAGTTTCCGAACCACAGACTTAACAGAAGCTCTGGAAACAATAAGAGGCTGTGCAGCAGATGCCCAGCCTGGACAGTGGATAACTGGCGGTCAATGGTTCGAAAGCTATTTTGAAGAAGGTGTCATGCCAAAATCGGTTCTGGATGAGCTGCCTATAGATAATCCCATCTTTTTCATGGATTGGTCTGTTCATAATGCCTGGCTTAATAGCAGGGCATTGGATTTGCTTCTTATAATCAATGACACGCCCAACCCAAAAGGTGGCGCAATAGTTCGCGACTTGAATTCCGGAGAAGCGACGGGAATATTGCTCGACAATGCAGCATATAATTTCAAGAGAGAAGTTGATCAATATTCGATTGCGCAATACAAAGAGGCAATTCGCTGGTCAATTGATCAAATGGTTCAAGTTGGTATTACTACCTACAAAGATGCGCTTACCATAGCGGATTCCCTTGCAGCTTATATTGAACTCGATCAGGAAGAGGCTCTCAAAACGCGTGTAAAAACCAGTCTGTCATGGAAAAGTGCATGGGCAGATTCTCACGAATCCGAGTTAGCGGTTATTGCAAATCGTGGCGCCTATACCAGTGAGCATCTGGATACGGATTTTGCAAAAATAATGCTGGACGGTATTCCGCCAACTTATACCGCGGCATTAATAGAGCCTTATATGCCCAGTGAAGAATTTGGTGATGATTATCATGGCTACACCATGCTTGAAGCTGATGAATTAATTCAGGATGTGGTTAATCTGGATGCCCAGGGCATTACAGTTAAAATTCATGCCACCGGTGATGCGTCAGTACGAATGGCACTTAATGCCTTTGAAGCAGCGCGTGAAATCAATGGCAATACAGGCCTAATTCATGAAGTGTCTCATGCTGAAATGATTCATCCTGATGATCTAATGCGCTTTTATGAGCTTAATGTTGCCCCGGAAATGGGCCCGAATCTATGGTATCCAGCAGCATTAGGTGACCTCAGGCCCCTGCTGGGTGAAGGACGCCATTTATTCTGGCAGATCAATACTCTTTACGAATCCGGGGCCCTTGTCATTTATGGTTCAGACTGGCCTGTCGTGCCTTCACCAAATCCCTGGACCGGCATTGAAGCCATGGTGACCCGTATGGATCCATCCGGGCAAGATCCAACAGTGGGTTGGACGGATGAGGCGGTTGATATGGAAACAGCTATCAAGATATTTACAATTAACGGTGCTATTGCCAATAAAGATGGTGAGAGTAGTGGTAGTCTGGTGGCAGGCAAACATGCAGACTTCATCGTTTTGGACAGAAACATATTCGAAGTGCCTATTGAGGATGTTGGTGAGACTCAAATCTTATTGACAGTGGTTGCTGGAAAGCGGGTATATGGTGAACTCTAGATGGATTTTCGGTGGAGTTGAATCGCTGAAAATATTCTCCAAAATGCTGTATACTCACGTTGTTTTTTTAAATTGTATTAAACTTAGATAAGGAAGATAAAATATGTATACCCATATTTGTGTTGGAGCCAAAGACCTTGATGAATCACAAAAATTTTATGATGCAGCATTAGCGCCTTTAGGCATTAATACAGCTGTTAAGTTTTCAGAAAATGGTTGTCTTTATAGTACCGATGCTGGAAGCTTTCTGGTGTTGAAACCAGCTAACGGCAAAGAAGCAACTTACGCTAACGGCGGGACAATTGGATTTGCGGCACCAAATGCGGCGGCTGTTGATGCAGCTTATGCCGGAGGTATGGCTAATGGTGGTACTGACGAAGGTGCTCCAGGTAAACGACCAAATGCACCAGGCAATGCTTATGGCGCATATTTAAGAGATCCTGTTGGCAATAAGATAAGTTTTTACTGTCAACTGCCTGAAGGAGAGTAATTTCTAGCTCCGGTTTTTGGAATCGCAGTTATATTAATTTAACTGCCATAAGAAAACGTGGCTTTAATAAGAGGAAGCATTTATCTATGCTTCCTTTTTTTATGTCCAGAGCTTATAGCCAATAAAGAAAAAAGAAGGATAAGTAGATATTTTTGGAGACTAGCGAAATTATGCCGTTAAAATATTAGCTATGCTATGATGCCGCCCCAGTTAAGTAATTGAATATAGTTAATAATCCGGAACAATCTTCGTGAATGATGAACAACAAAATGGCCTGATCGATAAAGATAAAGAACCCAGTACTGAAAATATTCAGGCCGCCGAAATTACAAATACCGAAATCAAAGTTCGTTTTACAGAATTTGATCTACCTTCTCCCTTATTAAAGGCATATGAAGATCTTGGTTTTGAGTATTGCACGCCTATTCAGGAGCAGAGTTTAAAAGTCACCATGCAGGGACATGATGCCACCGGTAAGGCCCAGACAGGTACCGGTAAAACCGCTGCTTTTTTAACAACCATTATTTATGACCAATTAAAAAATCCGATCAACGAAGAGCGTTACGTGGCTGAGCCACGTGCATTAATTATTGCACCTACTCGAGAGCTGGTCATGCAAATCGCTAAAGATGCATTACTCCTGACAAAATATACTGATTTACATGTGCAGACCCTGGTGGGTGGTATTGATTACCAGAAACAACAAGACCAATTAGAGCAAAAAATTGTTGATATTGTCGTTGCAACACCTGGTCGCCTGATTGACTTTGTTGGCAGTAAAAAAATTGATTTAAGTTATGTTGAAACCCTGGTGATTGATGAAGCTGACCGCATGCTGGATATGGGTTTTATCCCTCAGGTACGCCAGATTATTGCGGCTTGTCCCAAAAAGGAATTCCGTCAAACCATGTTGTTCAGCGCTACCTTTACTGATGATATCCGGACACTGGCTGAGCGTTGGGCACTCAATCCAATTCGAATAGAAGTGCAGTCGGAGCACCAGACCACCGAAAATGTTGATCAGAAAGTGTATCTGGTGACCACGGAAGAAAAATATAAATTACTCTATAACTTGATTCAGAGGGATAGCAGTAAACGAGTCATTGTCTTTACCAATCGACGGGATCAGGCTCGCAGGCTTGCCGACAGCCTGCACCGAAATGGCATTGAAACAGGTTTGTTAACGGGTGAAATCGCTCAGCAAAAAAGAGTACGAACACTTGAAGAGTTCCGTCATGCGGATATACAGGTTTTGGTTGCAACGGATGTTGCTGGAAGGGGGCTGCATATAGATGATATCAGCCATGTGGTGAATTTCACCTTGCCACTTGAGGCGGAAGATTATGTCCACCGTATTGGCCGGACCGGTAGAGCAGGAGCAGAAGGAACGTCTATTTCTTTTGCCTGTGAGGATGATTCATTTTTATTGCCGGACATAGAAGAAAAAATAGGAATGAAACTTGTTTGTGAACACCCGGAAGATTCCTTGCTGCTTGATCCGCCAGCATTTTCAAGGCCGTCCAAGTTTAAAGCAGACAAATCAGAGGATAAGAAAAAAGGAAAGCCGCAAAAACGTCGTTAGGGTTTAGCGCCTGCCTGCTTAAGAATTTCTGCATACTCTGCGGAGTTTCGGTGTTCTGAAACAATTTTTAGAATAGTTTCGCCACGATAATTTTTTTCATTGATATTGCGGCCATCTTCGACAAAAAAAGTGATAAACCGAGCGAAAGTTTCTGCAACCATTCCCCGGTAGGCTTTACTTAAAATGTGAAAGTCAGGGGCTTCATCGGCTGTGGTATCAAGAGCAAGAAAACCTTTAATACGTTCGTCACTCCACAATTCATCCCTTACTGCCGGTTGGGTTCTGTCGGCTCCGGTTTTTTTGTCAGTTTTCATTTAAACCCCTAATATCCTTTTAATTTGATAATTTATCTTTCAGTATTTGATTAACCTGAGCAGGATTGGCTTTACCTTTGGATGCCTGCATGATTTTTCCAACAAAGAAGCCAAAGACTTTTTCTTTACCTGCCCGGTATTGCTCAACTTGCTCCGGGTTGTTGGCGATCACAGCATCCACCATGGCCTCAATGGCACCACTATCTGTCACTTGCTTCAAGCCCCTGGTCTCGATGATCTGTTCAGCATTACCTTCCCCAGCCAGCATCGCTTCGAATACCGTTTTAGCGATTTTGGTTGAGATAGTGTTGTCTGTTATTTTATTGATTAGACCACCAAGCATTTCAGGTGTTACCGGACTTTCGCTGATGGGGATATCTGCCTCATTCAGGTGGGCCTGTAAATCAACACTGACCCAGTTAGCCGATAATTTAGCATTGTTACAGCTGGCAACAACGGCTTCAAAATAACTTGCTATTGCAAGATCATTGGCTAATACAAGGGCATCATATTCACTGAGTTTGTATTCATCCATAAAGCGTTGACGTTTTGCATCGGGTAATTCCGGCAAGGTTTCACGGATTTCTTCAATAAAAGCCTCGTCAATAATCACTGGTAACAGATCGGGTTCAGGGAAGTAGCGGTAATCATTGGCTACTTCCTTGCTGCGCATGGACCGAGTTTCATTTTTTTCTGAATCATAAAGACGGGTTTCCTGCACAATACGACCGCCATCTTCCAAAATATCAATCTGTCGTTCTACTTCAATGTTGATAGCTTTTTCGACGTACTTAAACGAGTTAATGTTTTTTATTTCTGCTCGAGTACCAAATTCAGTTTCACCTTTTAAGCGAACAGATACATTTGCATCACAACGCATATTGCCTTTTGACATGTCGCCATCAGAAATACCAAGGTATAAAATAAGGCTGTGAAGTTTCTTTAAATAAGCAACTGCTTCAACAGCACTGCGAATTTCCGGTTCTGAAACAATTTCTAATAAGGGAGTCCCGGCGCGGTTTAAATCAATACCGGTTTCTCCATGAAAATCTTCATGCAGGGATTTTCCGGCATCTTCTTCCATATGGGCGCGGGTGATACCAATAACTTTTGTACTGCCGTCTTCTAAGGTGACTTTAAGTGAACCTTTGCCAACAGTTGGGAAATCAAGCTGGCTGGTCTGATAACCTTTTGGCAAATCAGGGTAAAAATAATTCTTGCGGTCAAATACAGATTTCTTGCCAATTTCAGCATCGATTGCCAGACCAAATTTTACAGCCATTTTTAAGGCTTCTTTATTTAATACGGGCAAGGTCCCAGGTAAAGCCAAATCATATATGTTGGCCTGGGTATTAGGCTCTGCGCCGAATTCAATGCTTGAACCAGAAAAAAGTTTAGAGTTTGTAGCTAATTGCACATGGACTTCAAGGCCAATAACTGTTTCCCATTCCATGTTTATATCTCCCGAGTCCGAGTATGCCAATCAGTGGCCTGCTGAAACTGATGAGCAATATTTAATAAGTGAGATTCGGAAAAATTCTTGCCGATAATTTGCAAGCCGATGGGTAAGTTATTAACCAAACCTGCCGGTACTGAAATTCCTGGTAGACCAGCCAGGTTAACGGCAATTGTATAAATATCTTCCAGATACATCGATACTGGATCGTTGGTCTGTGCGCCTATTTTAAAAGCGGTGTGAGGAGAGGTCGGACCCATGATGACGTCAACATCAGTGAAAGCGGCATCAAAATCATTTTTTATCAGGCGACGGATCTTCTGGGCCTTGATGTAATAAGCATCGTAATAACCTGCAGATAAGGCATAAGTACCAATCATGATGCGACGTTTCACTTCAGCGCCAAAACCTTCACTGCGCGTACGTTTATATAAGTCTTCCAGGTCTTTTGGGTTTTCACAGCGATAACCATAACGGACACCATCGTAACGGGAGAGGTTGGCGGATGCTTCAGCTGGGGCAATGACATAATAGGCTGATACAGACTGGTGGCTGTTTGGCAAACTGATTTCCTTGAGGGTGGCGCCAAGTTTTTCAAATTCACTTAAGGCATAGCGAATGTTTGTTTCAACTTCAGCATTCAGACCTTTAGCAAAATGTTGAACAGGTATGCCAATTTTCAAACCCTGCAGCGGTTTGTTCAGATTGGTAGTATAGTCTTCTGTTGCAATATTAATTGAGGTGGAGTCTTTGGGGTCATGACCTGCCATTACATTAAGCATGAGAGCTGCATCTTCAGCTGATCTTGTTAATGTGCCGGCTTGGTCAAGGCTTGATGCAAAAGCAATCATGCCCCAGCGTGAAACCCTTCCATAAGTTGGTTTTAAACCAGTGAGTCCACAAAATGCTGCTGGTTGGCGAATGGATCCGCCAGTGTCAGTAGCCGTTGCCCCTGGACATAAATGTGCAGCTACTGCTGCTGCCGACCCTCCGGAAGAACCTCCAGGCACCAGTTCTTTATTCCAGGGATTATGAACTGCGCCGTAATAACTGGTTTCATTGGATGAGCCCATGGCAAATTCGTCCATATTGGTTTTGCCCAAAGTAATGACTCCAGCTTGATTGAAATTTTCGACGACGGTGGCATTGTAAGGGGCAATGAAATTATCGAGCATTCTTGAACCGCAGGAAGTTCTAATGCCGGTAGTGCAAAAAATATCTTTGTGTGCAATGGGGACGCCTGTCAGCAAATGTACTTCACCTTTTGCACGATTTGCATCGGCAGTTTTGGCTTGAGCCAGGGCCTGTTCTTCACACAGGGTAATAAAAGAATTAAGTTCTTTATCTTTTTCTTTAATGCGCGCCAAATAAGCCTTAGTGATTTCTTCGCTGGAAAATTCGCCAGCAGCTAATGAGCGCGATATATCAGCAATACCTGATTTAAACATCTTTTTATTTCTTCCTGGTGCTTTTAATCAATAGTGGTTATTCAAGTACCTTTGGCACCAGATACAAACCCTTTTCGCATTTTGGCGCAATCTTTTGTAATTCGTCACGCTGATTTTGTTCAGTGACAATGTCTTCACGTAGTGGTTGAGAAGTTTCAATAGCATGCGATAAAGGTTCAAGCTGATCAGTATCAGCACTCTGCATTTGGTCAATTAAGGCGAGAATATTCTCAAAGTTATGAGCTGCTTTCTGCTTTTCCGCTTCACTCAACTGCAAGCGCGCAAGATTAGCAATATATGCAATATCGTCAGCTGAAATAGACATTTTTTCTTCTCCTTATAGCTAATTATGGCCAAAAAGGGCTCATATAGTGAAATAGTTCTGACAATATAGATTTGATTCTTGCTCTGTGTTGTCGTCATTGCTAGAGTTGCACCCTTAATGTTGCTGTGGTCTTATTAAAAAAAGTATAAGGACAGTATAAGGCTGCTTCATTTCACTATTGATAGCTTAAATTTATTGCTTAATAGTAGTTTAAAATAACTGGCTTAAAGTTATTGAGGGGCGATTATACTGGAAGATTAGCGCAAAAGGCGTATTCCAGAATGGAAAATTTAGATTTATTCCTATAAGGGTCATAAAAATTTATGTTAAAAAAATTAAGAGGCATGTTCTCCAATGATTTATCTATCGATTTGGGGACCGCAAATACACTTATATACGTACGTGACCAGGGTATTGTCCTAAATGAACCATCGGTAGTCTCAATTCGAATACATAATGGCCAGAAAACTGTTACAGCAGTAGGGTCAGATGCTAAACGAATGCTTGGCAGAACACCCGGGAATATCATGGCTATAAGGCCCTTGAAAGATGGCGTCATTGCAGATTTTCAGGTAACTGAAAAAATGCTCCAGCACTTTATTCATAAAGTCCATGAAAACAGTTTTATCCGCCCCAGTCCAAGAGTGCTTGTTTGTGTGCCGTGTAAATCGACACAAGTAGAACGCCGAGCTATTCGAGAATCTGTCATGAGTGCAGGTGCACGTGAAGTACGCTTAATTGAAGAGCCAATGGCTGCGGCAATAGGTGCTGGTCTTCCGGTTGATCAGGCGAGCGGGTCTATGGTTGTTGATATCGGCGGTGGCACTACAGAAATAGCAATTATTTCACTCAATGGAGTGGTTTATTCAGAATCAGTCCGAATTGGCGGAGATCGTTTTGATGAAGCCATCACTACCCATGTGCGCAGAAATTATGGAAGTTTAATTGGTGATGCCACAGCTGAAAGAATAAAGAAAGAAATTGGTTGTGCTTTCCCCATTACCGAAATCCGCGAAATAGATGTGCGTGGTCGTAATCTTGCTGAAGGTGTACCGAGAAGCTTCACTTTAAATAGTGATGAGATATTGGAGGCATTGCAGGAACCACTTTCTGCCATAGTCCAGGCCGTTAAAAGCGCTCTGGAGCAGTCACCACCTGAATTGGCTTCTGATATTGCTGAAAGCGGTCTGGTATTGACTGGAGGCGGTGCATTATTAAGAGATCTTGATAAATTGTTGAGTGAAGAAACCGGCTTGCCCGTCATCGTGGCAGATGACCCTCTGACATGCGTTGCTAGGGGTGGTGGTAAAGCAATGGAGCTCATGGACCTACTTGATATAGACTTTCTGACCCTAGATTAGTAATAATCACCTTATAATAATCAGATCGGAAATATTGTTCATTTATATGGGCAGGTAGGCGACTATCAGCAAGTCTCTTTTTATTCAAAGTTCAGCTCAGGGATACCGCCTCTTGGTCTTGGTTGTTATCTCCCTGATGCTGATGTTTGCCGATAGCCGCTTTGGCTATATGTCGCAAGTCCGTTTTTACGCTTCATACTCTGTTACCCCTATTCATTACCTGTCTGAGTTACCTCAAGCTGTAAGTCAGCAAGTTTCTGATGCATTTAAAAGTCGTGATGAATTAATTGAAGAGAACCGTGTGCTTCAGGAAGAGCTTTTAATGCAGAAATATCAAATTCAGAAAATTGATCATTTGACTGCAGAAAACAATCGTTTAAATGAATTGCTGAATGCCTCGGCGATTGTCGATGACATTGTTGTCAGGGCGCAATTGGTTAGTGAGTCATCTGACCCTTTCAGTAAACAGGTGCTAATTAATAAAGGAAGTATTCATGGTGTGTATGATGGCCAGCCAGTGCTTGATGCAAATGGATTGTTTGGGCAGGTGGTATCAATAGAACCTTATTACAGCTGGGTACAACTTATTACCGATCCTCAACATTCTACGCCTGTTCAAATTAACAGAAATGGAATCAGGGCAGTGGTTACAGGGACACAGGGCAGCCTGCATGAAATGACGATGAATAACATGACAGGAAATTCTGATATAGAAGTAGGCGATATGTTGGTTACCTCCGGACTTGGGCAACGCTTCCCGGCAGGATATAGAGTAGGTGTAATAACTAAAATTTTAAGAGACCCTGGGCAGCCTTTTGCTCAGGTGACTGTTACCCCAACGGCAGAGCTTGATCGTAGTAGAAATTTACTCTTGGTATTTTAGTCATGATGGAATCAGCAATATTGAGAGCATCGAATGGCATTTGGGTAATTATCGCCAGTTTTATAGTAGCTTCATTATTGCTCGTTATGCCCCTGCCAGACTGGTTAGAATATTATCGGCCTGAATGGATGGCCCTCGTAGTCATTTATTGGGCAATGGCTTTGCCTCATAAAATTGGACTGGTTAGTGCCTGGATACTGGGTTTTTTTGTTGATGTTCTGGAAGGGTCCTTGCTCGGCCTGAATGGGTTAGTGCTGGCCCTGGTCACCTATCTGGTCCTGAGCCTGTACCAACGTTTGCGCATGTTTACCATGTTGCAACGAGCCAGCACCATTTTTATGCTAGTGGGAATACATCAATTAGTATCATTCTGGATTTTAACGGTAAGCAATCAGAATACTTCACCAAATTTAATGTTTCTGGTTTCGGCTCTGACTAGCGCATTGGTCTGGCCATTAGTATTTTATGTGTTACGGTATATGCGGCGAAAATTTCGCGTAGTTTAGTTATACTTTATCCAGCTTTGGAAACTCTCACACACCCTAGGTAGATGCTTTTTTTAGTTTAACTCTATGCAGTTTAGACATTATCTGACAATTTTTATCACAACATTGTTGCTTCCTGCTTGCTCGATTCTGCAACCACCAGATTACTGGCCAGATCAATTGCCACCCCAGGAATACTTTATTGATCGCTATCAGGTTGCGACTGATAATCAGGCATATCAGGAGTTGGATAGTTATCTTAACTGGATTAAAACATTCTATTTGGGTAGTGCTTTATCACCAGGATGGCTCGGATTAACTGAGGATTTATTATATGAGGCTCCTGCTGTTAAAAAGCGTGAGTATGAAGTAAAAATGGAATTTTTGGGGCGGCTAATTGGCGCCGAGTGGGCAAAGAATAATGCGGTCAGGCTAATTGATACACGCTGCGCCAGTGTATGGCGTGATGCCTTAATTGAAGCAATTGAACGTGATGACCTGGAGAATTACATGCGACGCTTTGAAGCCGATGTAAATGCAATTTTTGCAGGATCCTTAAGCAAAGAAAACATCGTTTATACACGCTATTATGAAGAAAATTCTTTTGAATTCTTCTGATTAACTTCAAATCAAAAAATGCAGGAAATAGTCGTTATTCAGTGCTGAATTCAATATTGAGCAAGTCAACAATCTGCCCATATTCGCCTGCAAAAAAAGCGCTCATTATGGGTACCTGGAGTTGCTGAATGCTGCCAGAAAAATCTGGATGTATAGCAAAGTTAAAAGTTTTATTGCCTTCCATAAAACTACCAAGATCATTGCCCAAATCAATCACGATAGCCTGCAGGTCAGCGGGTGCAAATAGAAATAGTGACTGGGTTATGGATATCAACTCCTGGCGAACTTGATCAACACTTTTCCCTTGTTGGACAGCCTGATTGCTCAATAAGGTTTCCACTAAGCCAAAATCTGAAAAGCTAAAACCCAGTTCTGGGATTTCAGCATTCATCAGAGCATTCATTACAGCAGTTTCCGCCGCGATGGGATCAGTTATCTGACTAAGTGTTTCATAAGAAATATTACGTGTTGTGGTATTCATTGCCAAATTAAAGGCATCTGCTAAACCGATGCTCATTGAACTGTTAAAAAGATTACTGTTATCCGAGTCATATTGGTGATTGTAATTAATCGTTGCAGGCACCGACTGAGACCCATCGAATGTTGCGAGGAAATTTTGCATTTCTGGTGTAAGCATGGAGTTGTCTAATGCTGGCAGACCCATTGGCAGCGCAAAGCCTCTTGCCGAGAGGTTTATTGTATGTGGGAACTCATTAAAAAAATCCATTTCGCTAATTTCAAGCTCATCAACTGTGTATTGAAAATCCATGGCATCGGTCACTCTCAAGCCGCTAATCAGGATTGAGGCATCCACATCAAAATCAGCGGATTCATATTGAATATCTTTATAGGCGCCACTGGCTATAGCGCGCTCTATATAAATATCGATTTGATTTTCGGTTTGTTGGTTAGCATAAAAATAGAGGCCCAGTAGTGCGACAACAACAATTATGGGCAGGGTAATAAGAACTTTTTTCACTGATTTTCTCCAAACTTTGTATGTGCGCAGAATGGCTTGTTTAGGCTTATAATGCAAGTTGAGCTGAGCAGATATAGAGCACTTATTTTAAGATCAGGAGTTCAAAATTGGTAATAAAACTTGTCAGCATTGCTCGCAGGCCCAATGCGAATTCTCCAATGCAGGAGATTTTTAGTGGAGAGTTATCCTTGCACGAAGGCTTGCTGGGCGACTCCAAAGGCAGGCCTGGGCCAAGACAAATCACTATCCTGAGTAAAGAGTCCTGGCTCAAAGCTTGTGATGAGCTAGGGGTTGATTTGCCCTGGACAGCAAGAAGGGCAAATTTACTGATAAAAGGGTTTGAATTTTTACCCACAGATGTTGGCAGAACTATTCATGTAGGTGATGTCATCCTGGAAATCACTCGTGAAACGGATCCATGTTATAAAATGGATAAAGCCCATCATGGTTTGAAGGAGGCCTTAATGTCAGGATGGCGAGGAGGCGTCTGCTGTAAGGTTATTCAGGCGGGAATTATTACTTGCGGTAACAATGTTGAATTAGGCAAGGAATTATTTTGATCTTTCGATAGCTGTCCTGGCGATTAATTCAAGCCCTTTTTTGTAGGGGGATTCGGGAACTACCGTTAAACACTCTACGGCAATAGCAATACGCTCCTCAGCTTTCTGGCGCGTATATTCCAAAGCACCAGATTGCCTTACCACTGAAATTATTTCATCGAGGTGATCCAGTCCACCTTCTTTTATGGCGGAACTAATGAGCCGTTTCTGCTCTGGATTGCCATTTTGCAGGACATATATGAGAGGCAGGGTAGGCTTGCCCTCTGCCAGATCATCGCCAATGTTTTTACCCAGCTTTTTACTGTCGCCGGCATAGTCCAGTACATCGTCAATCAACTGGAATGCCAGACCAACCTCCAGGCCAAAGGTATGAAGCTTTTGCTGCACACTTGGACCTGTATTGGCGAGAATAGCTGCAGAACTGCAGGCAGCAGCAAATAAAATTGCCGTTTTATTATGGATGACATTCATATAGTCAAGCTCTGTTGCAGCAACATTATGCTGGTTAACCAATTGCAAGACTTCTCCTTCGGAAATTTTGTTAGTTGTTGTCGCCATCACTTCCATAATTTGCATATCAGCAATGGTAACGAGCAATTGAAAAGCTCGTGAATAAATAAAATCACCGACCAGTACACTTGAGGGATTACCCCATTGCAGATTAGCCGTAGGTTTTCCTCGGCGCATTTCAGACATATCGACAACATCATCGTGCAGTAAGGTTGCGGTGTGAAGAAACTCGATAACAGTTGCCAGATTAATATGCTGTTCACCCTGATAATTAAAAGCACGAGAACAAAGCAGCACGAGTAAGGGGCGAATGCGTTTGCCGCCTGCATCAATTAAATACTGGCCAATATTTTCAATAAGCGGCACTTCGGAATGCAACTTGCTAACGACATTCTTGTTGAGAGCTTCAAAGTCGTCTGAGACTATTTGCTGAATGTTGTTGGTCATAACTGTTCGTGGCTATAGATACTATGGATTTGCAGATTCAGGAGCCTAGGGATGGAAACGCTGAAAGTCAAGCCGCTGCCCAGTAAAACCTGTTCAATTTCAGGCATTTCAGTGAGAGCTAAAAGTAGATAAAAACTATGAATCCACCTTGCGCAACTGCGGCTCTTCCCGTAAAATTCACGCCCCTGTGAAAGCTGGTTGTAGCCAGATTTAAAGAATTGGAGAAAAAACCAAATGTATGCGGTTATAGAAAGTGGTGGCAAACAGCATCGCGTAGAAGAAGGCCAAGTGCTGAAATTAGAAAAACTGGATGCCAGCACAGGTGACAGTATCAATTTCGATAAGGTTTTGATGATTGGTGAAGGTGCCGGCGTTAAGATTGGCAAGCCTTATGTTGAAGGAAGTGTGACAGCTGAAGTTATCAGTCACGGTCGTGGAGATAAAGTTTCCATCATCAAATTCCGTCGCCGTAAGCATCATATGAAACGTCAGGGACACCGACAATGGTTTACTGAAGTTAAAATTACGGGAATTAGTGAAGGTAAAGCCGCTCCTGTTGCTAAAGCAGCAAAAGCCAAAGCGACTGATGAAGACGCTTCGGCAAAAGCAGCAGCCAGAAAAGCACCAGCTAAAAAGAAGGCTCCTGCTAAGGCTAAAACCAAGACTACTGAGAAAGGAGATTAGTCATGGCACATAAGAAAGCAGGTGGTAGTACTAATAATGGCAGAGATTCAATCTCCAAACGCCTTGGTGTAAAACACTTTGGCGGAGAGAATGTAATCCCTGGCAATATTCTTGTGCGTCAGCGTGGAACAAAATTTCATGCCGGAGAAAATGTGGGTTGTGGTAAAGATCACACTCTTTATGCCAAAGCTGAAGGAACGGTAAAGTTCCAGGCTAAAGGGCCGCAAAAGCGTACTTTCGTCAGTATTGAGACGGCAAGCGTATAAGAGCCACTAAAGATTTTAAAAAACCCTGTCTCTGGCAGGGTTTTTTTTTGGTACTTTATAACTATGAAATTTGTCGATGAAGCAGAAATATTCGTGGAAGCCGGGAAGGGTGGTAATGGCTGCCTGAGTTTTTTGCGAGAAAAGTTTATTGAGAAGGGAGGCCCTGATGGGGGTGATGGCGGTGATGGCGGTTCTCTCTATCTTGTAGCTGATCCTGCATTAAATACGCTGGTCGATTTTCGTTATCAGCCACGCTACCAGGCTGAATCTGGCCAAAAAGGCGGCAAACGCAATCGTACTGGGGTCAGCGGGGAAGATCTGGAAGTCAAAGTGCCGGTCGGAACCAGTGTGCTGGTTGCCGATACAGATGAAGTCATTGGCGATCTCGTGACGCCAGGGCAGCGTTTACTGGTCGCACAAGGTGGAAAAAAAGGGCTGGGAAACACCCGGTTTAAATCGAGTATCAATCGGGCCCCACGCAAAACAACCAATGGCACCCCAGGTGAAAGCAGGCGATTATTTTTACAATTAAAAGTATTGGCAGATGTTGGGCTGCTAGGTTTGCCAAATGCTGGCAAATCAACCCTGATCAGAGCAGTCTCCTCTGCCAAGCCAAAAGTTGCGGATTATCCTTTTACTACCCTAATACCCAATTTAGGCGTCATTAGACTTAATACTGAACGTAGTTTTGTGATGGCTGATATTCCGGGATTGATTCCAGGCGCCGCAGATGGAGCAGGATTAGGTATACGCTTCCTCAAACATTTAAGTCGCAGCCGGGTACTTTTACATATGCTCGATGTTGCCCCTTATGACGGGAGTGATCCTGTAGAATCAGCTGCTGCCATAATTGATGAATTGGAAAAATTCAGTTCAGTCCTGGCACAAAAAGAGCGCTGGCTGATACTGAATAAAGTTGATATGTTGCCAGAGGATGACCTTGATGAAATCTGCGATGCTTTACTGAAGCGACTTAATTGGCAGGGTAAAGTATTTAAAATTTCTGCTTTAGCTCGGACAGGAACTGACGAGTTATGCGAAGCGGTCATGACATTAATTGAAGACACGAACGCCAGAATTCATGAGGATGAAACCTATCGCCTAAATGAACTGGAGCTGCAGCAGAAGATGGATTATGAAATTCGTCGCAGTATTGAGCGCAGCAGAGCGCTTTGGCGTGAGAAGCGCAAAGAGCAGAAAGGTCAGCAAGATGATGAAGATGATTATGATATTGAAATCGAGTATGTAAATGAGTAATCGAGATTTACTACAATCAGCTAAAACCTGGGTAATTAAGGTTGGCAGTTCGCTGGTGACAGATAATGGCAAAGGTTTGAATCGTGATGCCATTGCATCCTGGGTTGAACAAATTATAGAGCTGCAAAGCCATGGCATTGCAGTTGTGCTGGTGTCTTCCGGAGCTGTCGCAGAAGGCGTTGCCCGTTTGGGTTTACCTGGACGTCCAACTGCCATTCACCAGCAGCAAGCCGCTGCAGCTGTAGGACAAATGGGATTGATTGAAGCCTATCAGCGCTGCTTTAGTGCGTTTGATAAACTTACCGCGCAAGTTCTATTAACACATGATGATTTATCAAATCGTACTCGCTACCTCAATGCTCGAAGTACTTTAAACAGTCTCTTGAGCATGGGTGTGACACCTATTATTAATGAGAATGACACGGTCGTTACCGAAGAAATTTGCTTTGGAGACAATGATACTTTAGCCGGTCTGGTAGCTAATCTGATTAATGCCCAGGCCCTGGTTATTATGACGGATCAGAATGGCTTTTATGATGCTGATCCGCGCTCGAATTCAAAAGCCCAACTTATTAAAGAAGCCAGAAGCAGTGATAACAGTTTATTACAACATGCTGGCGATAGTGGTGCTCTGGGTAAAGGTGGCATGCTAACCAAACTTAAAGCAGCAAGACTTGCAGCCAGATCCGGAACTTTGACTGCCATTGTTAATGGTAATCAAAAAGGCATTTTGCTGGAGTTATATCAGGGAGGCGATGTAGGTAGTTTATTGCTACCAGATGAGCAGCCCATTGCCGCCCGTAAGCAGTGGTTAGCCAGTCATTTAAAAGTTTGCGGCAAACTGCTTTTGGATGATGGGGCGGTAAAGGTTTTGGAAACATCTGGCCGCAGCCTCTTGCCAATTGGTATTAAATCAATAGAAGGCAAGTTTTTACGAGGCGAGATGGTGGCTTGTGTAGATGGAAATGGAAGGACTATTGCTCGGGGCTTGGCCAACTACGATGCCAGTGAGGCTATTAAAATTATTAGTAAATCCAGCGATCAGATACTGACAATACTGGGCTATGACGGCGATCATGAAATGATTCATCGGGACAATCTGGTGCTTTTGTAAAAATATTAGAACCAGAACAATATGTCTGGCGTAAAAAAACCGGGTTAGCCGGTTTTTTTATGTCCATAGTTAAAGAGCTAACTAGGCTTTTAAGGCCTTGATACTGGCATTAAGTCTGCTCTTATGGCGAGCTGCCTTGTTTTTATGGATGATGCCTTTATCCGCCATTCTATCGATGACAGGTACAGCCGAATTATAGGCTGTAGTCGCAGCATCATAGTCTTTGCTATCAATCGCGCTGTCTACCTTTTTGATATAGGTGCGGACCATGGAACGGAAGCTGGCATTATGGTTTCTACGGGTTTCTGCCTGTTTTGCTCTTTTACGAGCTTGTGGTGAGTTAGCCAAAGTGGGCTCCTTTAATTAATTCGTTAACATCAATTCGTTAACATGAATTCGTTAACATTAATTTGTTAACTCAAAACTTGTGTTTATTTTTGAGTTTCGGAAGGTTTTGCTTCCCGAAAAAAGACGCGAACTATGCAGTTTTGCTGCTGAAAAGTCAATAGTGGCGCTGGTTTTATGCCAGTCTAATAGCTATGATGCGAACTTTTAGTCTGTAAAGACCCTTATGCAAGAAGACATTACCTCAAATAAAAGTGGGCCAAAGGGCAAGGAAAGCAGCGACAGCCTGGCCAGATCGAGCATGGTTGTTTCATCGCTTACTTTTTTTTCGCGTATTCTGGGTTTGGTTCGAGAAATTGTCTTTGCGGCCTTCTTCGGTGATAGTGCGCAGGCTGATGCCTTTTTCGTTGCTTTTCGTATTCCTAATTTTTTGCGTCGCTTGTTTGCAGAAGGAGCTTTTTCTCAGGCCTTTGTGCCAGTCTTATCAGAATATAAACAAAAGCACTCTTTCGCTGAGATAAAAGAATTCGTTGATCATGTTGCCGGCAGGCTTACCTTAATTCTGCTGTCTGTCAGCATTGTTGGTGTGATTGGCGCACCTGCTCTGGCAGCTTTGTTCGCCAGCGGTTACCTCGATGATGGGGATAAATTCTCCCTGTTAGTGGAGATGTTGCGAATTACCTTTCCTTATATTCTACTTATTTCACTGACTGGTTTTGCTGGAGGGATACTAAATAGCTATGGTCGTTTCGCTGTGCCTGCAGTGACCCCGGTTTTCCTTAATATTTCATTGATATCTTGTGCCATTTGGTTGAGTCCTTTATTTGAAGAACCCGTCATCGCAATTGCCTGGGGTGTGATCATAGCTGGGCTTATACAGTTGATGTTTCAGCTGCCTTTTCTGGGGCATTTGCATTTAATTCCACGTCCACGTTTAAAGCCCAAACATGAAGGCGTAACACAAGTGATTACCTTAATGATTCCGGTGATATTTTCGGTTTCTGTGGGTCAGATCAATCTCTTGCTAGATACGGTGCTTGCCACCTTTATTGAAGGTGATGGCAGTGTCAGTTGGTTATATTATGCCGATCGGATTATGTATCTGCCCTTGGGAGTATTTGCAGTTGCTATAGCAACGGTCATTATGCCCAGCCTGTCTCGTAAACATGTCGATGAATCTGTAGAGCAGTTTAAGGAAACCCTGGACTGGGGTTTGCGCTGTATATTATTGATAGCCTTGCCAGCCACTATTGCCCTCATAAGTTTGGCAGAACCAATGGTAATAACACTTTATCAGCGAGGAGAATTTGGCGTTGATTCCGTGCTGCCAACATCTCGAGCCTTGCAAGCCTATGCCTTGGGTTTGCTGGCCTTTATGGCTATCAAGGTGTTGGCCAGTGCGTATTTTTCCAGACAAGATACCAAGACGCCTGTGCGTTATGGAATCATTGCAATGATCAGTAATATGGTAATGAATCTATTGTTAATTTTGCCGCTAGCACATATTGGTTTGGCATTTGCTACAGCCTTTTCATCCTGGGTAAATGCCGGACTATTATTATTTGGTTTAATGAAATTGAAATTATTCAGTTTTCATCGTCCTTTCTTTTTTATGTCCTTACAAATCATTCTGGCTAATGTATTGATGTTGGTATTTCTGTTGGGATTTAATTCGCCTGCAGATCAATGGTTTGAATGGAGCACTTTGGCAAGAGTCAGTAACTTAGCTTTTCTTTGCCTCGGTGGCGGTGTTTGTTATGGTTTAGCCCTGCTACTGGTTGGTATTCGCCCGAAGCATTTTAGTCATTAGGTCTTTAAAGACATCAGTCTTAAAGACAGTTACGCCAGTTCTTTATATAATAATCGGCCAATAATTGTTTATATGCCCATGCAAGTTTTTGATAACCTTCAAGCAATAAGTTCTGCTTACTCTCAGTGTGTACTGACTGTCGGGAAATATGATGGTATGCATTTGGGGCATCAACAGATATTAGATCGCTTGAATAGGGTCGCCGCTGAGTTGGCTTTACCATCTCTGGTAATTCTTAGTGAACCGCAACCGGAAGAATATTTCGCTGGTCAAAACGCTCCTGCAAGATTACTTTCTTTTGAAGACAAATTAACTTTTCTAGAGGGTGTTGGGATAGATTTTGTTTACAAAATGAAGTTTGATCACCAGCTAAGCCAGCTAAGTGCTGAAGCTTTTATCAATGATATTTTACATCAGGGCTTGGGCGTAAAAGCCATGATTGTGGGTGATGATTTTCATTTTGGCAAAGACCGTTTGGGTAATTTTAAATTACTCCAGTCTGAAGGAAAGCGCTTGGGATTTAGTGTGGAAGCCGCGGAAGAATGCTTGTGTAATGGCCAAAGAGTAAGCAGCACCTTATTGAGGCAAAAGCTAGAGTCAGGTGATTGTGAGGGCGCCCATCTCTTATTAAACCGACCTTATCACTTAAGTGGAGAAGTCATAAAAGGCATGCAGTTGGGTCGGGAGTTGGGTTATCCCACGGCAAATCTCAAGACAGGGATCAGTAAACTGGCCTTAGAAGGGGTCTTTGCCGTAACAGTAGAACTTGATGACCGCACTATACAGGGAGTTGCAAGCTTGGGTTACAAACCGACTATTGAAGGCGAGAATGATTTAGCGGTAGAAATATATTTAATAGATTTTGATGAAGATATTTATGGGCAAAAACTAAGGGTTAATTTTCTTAAAAAAATCAGGGATCAGGAAAAATTTTTAAATTTGGAAGAGTTGAAAAATAATATTGCCGGAGATGTGGCTAAAGTAAAAAAATATTTTTCAGGTCAACAGCCTTTTGAAATACAAAGTTTTAAGATCAGAAGACAAGAGGTTAGCGATGTCAACTGAACGTAAAACTCAATTTGGAACGCCTGTCTTATTTTCAATATCTTTTCTGATTTTCATAGTAGATCAGCTGACCAAGTTTCTTTGTAACACTTACCTTGATCTGGGTCAGCCCCTCACCGTGTTCCCAGGCTTTGATTTGTTGCTTGCTTATAACTCTGGAGCTGCCTTTAGTTTTTTAAGTGACGCTGGCGGATGGCAACGATGGCTTTTAACGGCATTTTCCTCGATGATAAGCGTGCTATTAATTTTCTGGATATTTCGGCTTCCAAAAACTGAAAAGTTAGCAGCGCTTGCACTTTGTTTGATCTTGGGTGGTGCCTGGGGGAATCTATACGACAGAATATTTGACGGCTATGTTGTTGATTTTATTAGTATATATTATAAAAGTTACCGGTTTGCGACTTTCAATATAGCGGATTCTTCGGTATTTGTTGGCGCTTGTCTGATGATCTTAGATATTTTTAAAAACAAACCTGCTTTGTCCAGTTCTGTTGAAAAACAAGATACTACTGATGCCGATAGCAGAAGAGAAAACAATAAGCCAGATGAATAAGCCAGTTAAGAATTCTAAAAATAAAATTAAGAGCGAAGGCAAAAGCGAATTGCTGCATGTGGTTAATCTTAATGATCGGTCACTATCGGCAACTGAAGAGTTAGATCTAAACAATTATGCCTCAGATGTAATCAGCCCAGGTAAGCTAATTACTTTGAACTTTTCTTTAGCACCTGCAGACAATCCTGATGCAATAATTGATTCGAATTTTGACAAAGACCCTGTCAGTTTCAGCTTTGGTGATGGCAATCTTTTATCAGGATTTGAAAATATCATGATAGGCCTTAAAGCCGGAGACCAAAAACTATTTACTCTTAAGGCTGAGCAAGCTTTTGGTTTAAGAAATGAAGATAACATTCATTTATATCCTCGGTATCAGTTTCCAGCTGATCTGGTCATGGAAAAAGGCTTGATGTTCAATTTTTCTGATGTTGGTGGTAACGAACAGGCAGGGGTTATTGCTGAATTTAACGCTGATGAAGTAACGGTGGATTTTAATCATCCACTGGCAGGTCTGGATATTCTTTTTACTGTAGACATCAAGGCAGTTGAACCCATTTAGGCGTTCTTGAGGTAGAATCATCTTATGTCACTAGCTCTTACACAACGTGAAATTAAGTTAGCTAATCCTCGTGGATTTTGCGCGGGAGTTGATCGTGCCATCGATATCGTTAATCGGGCACTGGATATTTACGGTGCGCCTATTTATGTCAGGCATGAAGTTGTGCATAACAAGTTTGTGGTTGAAAAGCTTAAATTACGAGGAGCCATATTTGTTGATGAGTTATCCGATGTACCTGTATCACAGGGAAAAGAACCGCCCATCGTTATCTTTTCGGCCCATGGTGTTTCTCAAGCTGTTAAAAATGAAGCCTCGCAGCTAGGCATGCGGGTATTTGATGCCACCTGTCCATTGGTGACTAAAGTACATATGGAAGTGATGCGCTATAGCCGTAATGGTCAGGAGTGCATTTTAATTGGGCATGCTTTTCACCCTGAAGTGGAAGGCACCATGGGGCAATATGATAAGAGTGCCGGAGGTAAAATCTATCTAGTGGAATCTCAGGAAGATGTTGCCATGTTGCAGGTTAGTAATCCTGATCGACTGGCCTATGTTACCCAAACAACTTTATCGATGGATGATACTTCACTGATTATCGATGCCTTACAAAAACGCTTTCCTAATATTGCCGGCCCCCGCAAAAAAGATATTTGCTATGCCACTCAGAATCGCCAGGATGCTGTCAAACAACTGGCTCTCGAATGTGATCTGGTATTAGTTGTAGGATCTCCCAACAGCTCAAACTCAAATCGGCTAAGGGAATTAGCCGAAAGGACCGGTAGTGAAGCCTATTTGATCGATAGCGCCGATGAAATTTATGACCACTGGTTATTAGACAAGAACCGAGTTGGCGTCACAGCGGGAGCTTCTGCCCCAGAGGTTCTGGTGCAGGAAGTTATTCAACGCATTCAGGAGCTAGGTGGTGGTGCATTATTCGAAATGGCTGGCGCCGAGGAAAATATCATCTTTTCCATGCCTAAAGACCTGCGAATCATCTAAGACTCCAGTAAATCCGCTTAATTCAGCGTGATCTGGGTCGCATTTTGCATATCCTAAAAGCAATCTCTTGAAACTTTTCTATTTAAATCACAGTTTTTCATCTCATATAGGCTAATCTGACACTACTATCAGGCAAAGAATTCTTTAAAATATAAGGGTTTATGGTGCCAGCTTGATTTAATAGCGCATCGATGACGAAGGTTGTCGTGATATAGTAGTACGAGTATAAATAGAGAGTCGCTGCTTCGATTGGTGCTTAGGTAAAATGCTGAATGAAATGCAAAATGCATAGAAAATTATTTGCTGAAGAGCAGGGCTATACAATGCTGGAGATATTGATGGTAATCGCTATCGCTGCAATATTGTTGGCAGTAGCCTTACCCAGCATGCGGGATACTATCAGTCGTAATGCCAGAGACAGCATTCAGCTGGATCTGCTAACGTCTCTTTCACTAGCGCGTAGTCAGGCCGTGACTTTGTCTGTGACAACTTCTGTGTGCCATAGCTCGAATCAGACCTCCTGCTCAAATTCTGCAGGTTCAGACTGGACAGAAGGCTGGCTGGTGTTCTCAGATTTTGATAGTGACGGTGTAGTCGATAGCGCAGATGGGGATGAATTGTTGCAAGTGCACCCTCCTGCCAATGACATAGTCGCGATTGAATTGTTAAATAGCTCCAATAACACCTTAACTAACGAATTTGTCCAATTCAACGATGATGGATTTCTAAATAATTCTACAGGTGGTGCTTATTTCAAATTCTGTGATTCTGATAATGTTGCCGCTAACACCAGAGCGATTTGGGTGACCAATACAGGGCGTGCTTCACAATCAATTGATGATGGCGATGGTGTTCATGATGATTTGGCTGGGAATAATATGGTTTGTCCATGAAGAACCTCAAGTTTAGTCATTCAAAAGCCATTAACAAGAAGGCAGCTTTTTGCAGAGGCTTCTCGCTTATAGAGGTCTTGATTTCGCTCAGCATTCTTGCTGCTGGTTTGCTTGGCATGACGGCCCTTCAGAACGAGGCTTTGCAGTTTAATCAAGCAGCATTTACCGATTCGCAAGCACAGTTTTTAATCAATGATATGGTTGAAAGAATCCGGGCTAATCGTGGCAATAACACTTACGCCATTGGTTTTACAGAAGCAACTCCAACCCCAGCTGTCGATTGTGCCGCCACTACCTGCACCAGTAATCAAATGGCAATTTGGGATATAGCGCAATGGCGAGGAATGGTTGAAGCAACAGTTGCTGATGATGGGGTAACGTATTTACCCTCAGGTGAAAGCCAGATATTGTTCAACATTAATACTCAGGCCTATATTATTTCTGTTCGATATGACTGGAGTCAGTTGGGAGAATCAGAATTAAACAATAATGGTAAACGCACCATATCAGTAACCACGAGGATTCAATAATGCACTGGCATAAATCCTTTAATAACCCCTCAAAAGCAATCGGCTTTACCCTTCTTGAGTTATTAATTGCCATGGCAATGGGGATAGCAGTGATGAGTGGGGTAGTTTCGGTGCTGGTTGTCAGTAAAAGCAATTATGTCACTGAACGTGAATTGGCGGCCCTGCAGGAAAATGCCCGCTTTGCCTTGAAATTTCTAACTGAAGAAATTCAGATGGCCGGCTATAACGGCTGTAATGATGATGCGCTCAATATAGCCAATAGTGTGAATTTTACCGCTGATGACGCCTGGTATTTAGGAGGGGTGGGTTTAGAAGGCTTTGAGGAATTTGCCAATGAAACCGACAGGGCAGGATTCCCGGATGACTATGAAGATGCAGCTTCATACTATAGCGACTCAGTTGTAATCAGAAGAGGCGAACAGTCCGGACTTAGAATTGCCCCTGGCCCTCCATATCACAACCCGAATTCAGCCGTCATTCCAATGAATAATGCTCACGATGTTCAGCCCGGGACAATAATGGTTATTTCATCAGTAGATTGCCAACAAACAGGCGTGTTTCAACTGACTGGCCCAACTAATACAAATGATAATGCGACCACTATGGTGCATAACACTGGACGTGGTGGTAATCCGACGCCAGGCAATTGCACTCGTAATCTCGGTGGAAACTTTACCTGTGGTTCAGGGACCTCTGCAGGTACTACTTATCCACCGGGTTCTTCTCTAATGCGAATGAGTACGCAGGGTTTTTACGTTGGAACTTCCTCAGTTGGCAACCAAATTCCGGCGTTGTTTCGTAGTTCTCTGGGTTTAAATGAAGCAACTGAAACAGCAATCTTGAACACTGAAGAGTTAGTTCAGGGTGTGGAGTTGATGCAATTAAGTTATGGCGTTGATTTGGTCGGTGATGATGGCTTGGCTGATCAATATATGGATGCTGATAATGCTAGTATGAATTGGGATGCTGTTGTCAGTGTCAGGATAAATTTACGTATGCGCTCAATTTTTACGGTATATAACGAAGATGTCGCATTTGGCGAATTTATGGGTATAGCGGATACTGATGGCAGTGATCGCTTTTTACGTCAAATAGTCGGGACAACCGTTAAAATACGTAATAGGTGAAAAGCATAGAGATTCAAGCATACTTAATCTCTTTGGAAATGAACATGAAAGAAATAGGCTCATTTAACAATCAAAAAGGCGCCTTATTGGTCGTCGTGCTGATCATGCTGGTGATTATCAGCATGCTAGGTATGTCTACAATTGGAACAAGTAGCTTGGAAATGCAGATGTCCAATAATAGTCGTGCCCAGCAAGCATCCTTTGAAGCGGCAGAATATACCCTGTCATGGGTAGAAAACAACCTACAGAATAGCACTATTAGCAATGCAAATTTAACCAACAATAATTGCGGTAGCATGTGTTTTGACAGTACTTGTTCAGGGGGTTACTGCTTTCGTGGAGATGATGCTGATTCCTGGAACCAATGTGAAATAGATGATTCCGACCCTGACCCCTATACCGAAGAGAGTATCTGGACCACCAGTGGTAATCACATGACCTTGGCTATTCCCAACAGCAATATAACTGCTAAATACATCATAGAATTTCGGTGTTACACCGCCTTAGATCCGACACTTGAGATGGATGTGACCAACTTCACACGAGTTTTTCGTATTAATGCCTATACTGTTGGTACGGGTGGCAGAGCACGTACGATGCTGCGCTCGACCTTGAAAGAGCTGTAACTAATTGTTATTAAAGATAATTAGTAAAAACTAAAAGCCCTTCAGAGGGATGGAGTTATGTTAATCAAGATAATAGTTAAAGTAACTGGAATGCTGATTTTAGTCATTGGGTCGGGACTAGCGTTTGCACAAGTTTCAACGGATTTTTCTGCACAACCCCCGTTAGTAGGAGATCCCGTTGAACCCAATGTGATGTTGGTTATGCAAAATGATCATCAGTTATACAAGAAGGCATATAACGACTACAGCGATATAGATAATGATGGGAATCTTGAGACTTCTTATGATGACTCCATTACTTATGCAGGTTATTTCGATAGTAATTTCTGTTATGCCTATGATTTGAGCGATACTCGCTTCGAACCATCCGCTGATATCACGTCATCAATCGCCTCTAGTGGGCATCGCTGTGATAGCTCAGGTGCAAATTTGTGGAGTGGTAATTTTCTCAATTGGGCCACCATGACGCACATGGATAATGTGCGTAATTTCCTTTATGGCGGTAATCGAGTAGTCGATACAGCGACAAGTGGTGCCACTGCCGGCGTCACTGTGCTTGAAAGATCTTTCTTGCCAGAAGATGCTCACTCATTTGTTAAAGTTTTTACGGGCGCTACACAGAGGTATACGCCTTATACACAAAGCAGTATTAGTTTGTGTAACACCACTTATGGTAGCAGCAGCTCAGCTCCGTTAGTGCGCATAGCATATGATGCATGGCCTCAATGGAGTAATTCTGAAACAGTACAATGCCATTATCGAGCAGAGCTGGATAGCGGTTTGGGTGATCAACCAACCGCCTTAGATAGACCAACAGACTACCAGCCAACGGTTAGGGTCCAGGTTTGTGTTGCAGGAGTCGATTCGTCCAGTGAGCGCTGTAAGGCATATACCGATGGCAGTACGGGCAATATTACCTATAAACCAACGGGTTTATTACAAGAATATGGTGATTCAGGGAATATTCATTTTGGCTTAATGACAGGTAGTTATGAAAACCATATTAGTGGAGGGGTATTGCGTAAAGATATCTTGCCTCTAGCAGGGAACGTTTCTTCCAGTGATGATGAGATTGATCTTGATACTGGTGTTTTTGTGAATCAAGGAGCCAGTGATGGTGGGATCATAAATACGCTTGATCGATTTCGTATAGTTAATTGGGATTATGCAAATAATATTTACGATGATTGCCAGGCTTCTCTGATACCTATAAGCACATTTAAGGTGGGGGCAAGTTCCTCTGTGGAATGTTTGAACTGGGGGAATCCTTTATCAGAAATTTATCTTGAAGCCTTGCTTTATTTTAGTGGTGATGAGGTAAGTAACGCCATCGATGGAGGCGGAAATCCAACAAATATTTTCGATACTGATGATTCTTCGCATATTCCGTCATTACCACAACTGAACTGGACGGATCCTCTGGATACCGATAATGCCTGTGCTACGTGTTCAATTGTCGTTATTTCTACTGGAGTAAGTTCTTTTGATAAAGATGAATTTCCCACCCTTGGAGATATTTGGGAAGTTGCAGGAACATCCAAGTTGTCAGCCGGTGACTTGGATCAATTAGTTGATGATGTTGGCGATCTGGAAGGAATTTCTGGTAATAATTATTTAGTAGGGAATAATGGAGCAACAAACAACGATATTTGTACATCAAAACTCATTACGGATCTTTCCGATGTAGAAGGCTTGTGTCCTGAAGCATCTAATATGGAAGGTGGATTTGATCTGGCTGGCCTTGCTTATCATGCTCAAGGCAATGATTTAAGAGATACCTTAGACGGTACGCAGAAAGTTAACACCTACAGTGTTGGTCTGGCAGATTCTGCTAACACTCTGGCACTTAGTGTTAATTCCAAGATTGTGAACATCGTTCCAACATGCTTTGCACATGCAACAGCGACAACTAAAATAAATGATAGTGGCTGGCAGAAGTGCAGCTTACTGGATATTTATATTGAGTCTTTCAGTGCCACAGGTGGGCGTATTTTGGTTAGTTGGGAAGATTCACACTGGGGAAATAATTATGATATGGACGCCGTTTCCAGAATTGAATGGTGTATTGGGACTGATACTACTGGCTGCCCCGGAACGCCACCAAATCTTGATCTAGGAAGCGGTTATAACTGGGCTGATTTCGATTGGAAGAGCTCTAGTTTAACAGATGATACTCTACAAGTGCGTATTTCTACACCTCAAGCAACCAGTGCGAATGCCATGCGCTTTGGTTACATAATTAATGGCATTGATGATGAAGTAAGCTCAAGACCTTTAGTGACCAATACACCAAGCGCCGCATTAAGTGGAGCTACAACCACTAGTGGTAGTGGGCAGTATATAACACGTGCTTTATTAGCCAATGGAGAATTAAGTTATTTATTGCGACAAGGAGAGTACGACATCGCTCGAGTTAATGCTAATTCAGGTAATCGTATTATATATGCAGAGCCAGCTGTGTTTACTGCAGATCCTAGTTCCACTGTGCCTTTTTTGAATAATCCTCTATGGTATACAGCAAAATATGGCAGTTTTAATGACATTGATAATGACGGTACTCCTTATTACAACGGTGACAGCTCTGATAAGCGTGAATGGGATACAAGGGATACCTCAGGGAATGAAGGCTCGGACGGGATTCCTGATAATTATTTCCCAATAACTGATCCCTCTCAACTTGGGGATAGCCTAAGCCTGGTATTAGATAATTTGTCAGAGAGTATTTCTTCAGGTACGGCTGCAGCAGTTGTAACGAACAGCAGCTCAGGTTTGGGAGCGGTTTATCAAGCATATTATCATCCCCAATATACCGATGGTGATGGCAATACCATTAGCTGGGGTGGGGTACTACATTCTATATTTATTGATGAATCTGGTCGCTTCCGTGAAGACAACGGTATCAAGGGGCGTTTGGAAGGAACTAATACAGACTATGTAGTAGACATTTTTTTTGATGAGACTGTTATACCAAACCGCACGCGGTTCCAACGCTATACACAGCAAAACAACATAGTGACAGGAGAGCCTTTTTTACAAGCCTTTGGCAGTGTGACTGACCTTGAGGATTTTGGTTCTATCTGGAACGCCCGTAATGAAATTTCGGATATAAGTCAGGCCAATCTTGCCCTTCAAAGATCGGTTGTAAGTGGTGCATTTACAGAAAATGCTGGTAGTAAGCGCTATATTTTTACCTGGTTGGACTCTATTGCGTCGGGCAGAGTTGGTAGTGTAGATAGTGCAGAGGTTGTTGATTTCACATCGACTATTTTTAACCCGGGATCTAATGATAATTATCGTTATTTAGGAATTAGTGATTCAAGCATAGCCACTGATTTGGTTGAGTATGTTCGTGGAGTAGACAAGCCAGCTCGAAATTGGCGTTCAAGACAAACTGACATTCCTGGTGACGGAAGCAATAGCTTAGATTACTGGGTACTGGGTGATATTGTTAACTCATCACCTGTTGTTGTGAATCCTCCAGGTAGTCGATATAACATTCAATTTGGTGACGATACATATGATGCTTTTCAACAACAATATGATAGAAGGCGCCAGATGATTTACGTGGGCGGGAATGATGGAATGATTCACGCTTTCAATGGTGGTATTTGGGACTCGGGTCTCAGTGCTTTTTTCACCCAACAATATAATGAGGTAACTGGAACCTATACAGGGGGTCAAAGTCATGAGTTAGGCTCAGAAATGTGGGCTTATGTGCCAATGAATCTGCTTCCTCACCTGCAATGGTTAAAAGAAGTTGATTATCCTCATGTGTTCTATGCAGACGGAGCAGTTCAGTCTTATGATGTGAATATCTTTACGCCTGATGCTACTCACCCTGGCGGGTGGGGAACTATACTGGTCGTGACTATGCGGCTTGGTGGAGGTGATTTTAGCGTCGATCTCGACGGAGATGCTACAAATGATATGACGATGAGTTCAGCGATAGTGATTCTTGATGTCACGGACCCTGAAGGACCACCAGAATTGATCGCTGAAATTACTCATCCAGATTTAGCTTACACAACATCTGCACCGGCTTTGGTAAAAGCCAGAGCGCCTGATGCTTCGGGTAGTTTTGCCTCGCCATCCATTAATGAATGGATTTTAGTCTTTGGTTCAGGCCCTACCGAATTAGATACAGTGACGAGTATCCAGGATCCAAAGCTTTTTGCTTATGATCTGGTTAATAGATCTCAAATAACGATTGCAAGTGGCGCTCAGGTGCCAGCCAGTGATCCGGCCGGATTTTTTGGTGACTTTCTGGTAGTAGACAGTAATGATGATTTTATTGATGACACCATTTATGTTGGCACTATCGAGGGTACTGAAGCAGCGCCTGCAGGCAGGATGAAACGAATTCTTTTAGACCCAACTACACCAAGTATGGGCTTGTCTAGTAGCGGCGGTTTGGCAAGTATGTCAACTTTAATCAATGTCGCTAAACCAATCTCAGGTAGGCCAAATAATAGAAGTGATGTTGGTAAAAGTGAAGAGTGGATTATGTTTGGGACTGGCCGATTATTTACATCAGCCGACTATAGGTCAACTGCTCAACAATATTTCATAGGGCTCAAGGACACAGGTTCAACTGTACTAATAGATGATTTGGTAGAGACAACAGATTTGATTGTTAAAACTGACGGAAGCGTCTATGACGATGATACAGGTTCAGGAACTTCAGCAGCCTTAGTTTATTCAGATGGTAGCTCTGTCGGAACGAGTGTAGATAATTTCAATGAACTTTATGCTGCAATGGATATCGAAGATGGCTGGCTAACATCTTTATCATCCGGTGGAGGTTCTCCCTCAGAAAGAGTATTTAATACCTCATTGGTATTGGGCAGTAGCATTATTTTCACTTCATATTTACCGGCATTTGATTTATGCACAATTGATGGTGATGGCACCTTGTACGCCTATAATTTTAGAACCGGGACAGCACAGTATTTTGGTCCTTTTGGTGAAAGCGCGGATGGCATAGCCTTTGCAGGTGCAGACCTGGGGCAAGGCGCTCCTTCAGCCCCGACCGCAATTGTCAGAACGGGTAATGAAGTGACGATTGATGGTACGACAAATACCGCAGATTTATCGGTGGTGACAGGTTCTACAACTGGGGTGACAACTAGTACCGGATTTTCATCGGCTCCTGGAGGAGGGGGCAGAATGTCTTGGGAGATACTGGATATTCCGTTTTAATGTAGTATATTCAGTGATCAGGAAAGTGTGTGTTGCCTGAACTTTTGGCCTAGTGCGAGATGGACCAGATAAGTCTCTTAAGTTTCATTATTTAAACAATTGAATCATTTGAATAGATAGAACAACTAGAATAAAAAAACGGATATAGAAATGAAGAAAAATACACTAGGGTTTACCCTGATAGAATTGATGGTCGTTGTTGCAATCATTGGCTTATTAGCTGCCATTGCAATTCCTTCCTATCAGGGTTCCACCCGCAAAGCCAACCGGGCCGATGCCCAGATTACATTAAGTCGACTTTCCACCCTGCAAGAACGTTATTTCTTCAGAACAAACCAATACACCGGTGATTTTAATGATCTGATCAGTGGTGTGCCTAATAACACAACCTCTATCACCAGTGATGAAGGCTTTTACACTGTAGCGTTAACAGCCACTGCTTCAACTTGGACCTTAACAGCCACAGCAACTGGGACTCAGGCTAATGATACTGAGTGTGCTACCCTTACTTTGACGCATTTGGGTGCTAAGACCTCAGCAAATAGCAGTGCCGTCGTAACCACCGAATGCTGGTGATTCTTTAAGTTTTTGTTTCCAGATATTTTACACTTCTCAGTTGCAGGTTAGTGCTTTGCCATTTGTGCCTTCCTTTATTCCATCACCATTATTATCGCTTACGAAATAGGTTCGGCCACTTCGGTTGATAATAAGCTGTTGTGCTAATTTAGGGTCATTACTACTGGTGCAAAAAGTAAAATTACCATTTTGATAATTGGTGAATCCTTGTGGCGTCATTTGCAAATATTGTTTATTTTGAAAGGAGCGGAATGTTAACGTACCTGTACTTGCCGGTTCCGGAAAAACCCGAATAAGCTGATCATGGCCATTGATTACCCGATCTGCATTACGATCGGTAAAAACTATGAACCCATCTTGCCACTGCCCACCACAGCTTGTCCCGTTTTCACTTCTACACAGCGTCGTTATAAGGCTAGTATTAATTGCGGTAAAACGCGTTAAGCTGATAGCTCGATTAATTTCATTAATGACGACTTTGGCCTGGTTGCGTTCAACAATATTGGATAAGGCAGGTAAACCCAGATTGATAAGGATTGCCAATAATGTAAGAACAAACAGGATTTCAACAAGATTGAAGCCACTGCTGGACTTATTTTTGGATTGTATTGAGAAATTAGACATTGCACCTCCATGTGCATGTCTAGGTAATAATTAAGTTTAAGTTAAGTAGAAAAGAACTGGCTTGTCAAAAATTAGTCTTTGCCATCATCCAGACCGAGTTTTTTAATGCGATAGCGAAAAGATCGAAAAGACATTCCAATTTTTTTGGCAGCAGCAGTTTTATTCCAACGCGATTGCTCCAGGGCATTTTGAATGGCCTTTCGCTCAATTTCTTCAAGATGTTGTTCCAGAGAAAATTCGCCACTGGGCAATTCTCTCGGCTTGGGATTAATAGGTAAATCGATTTCATCTATTTCATTACCTTCAGCCAGAGCATAGGCACGCTGTAATAAGTTTTCCAGTTCGCGGATATTCCCCGGAAAATCATAGTGCTTAAGTTTGCTCATCGCAGTGTTGGAAATATTAACGCTTTCTTGTTGGTGGTCTGCCGCCAGGCGATCCAGTATATTTTGGGTCAATATTGGGATATCAGATTTTCGTTCTCGTAAGCTGGGGACTTTTAATTCAATCACATTAATTCGATAAAATAGATCCTGGCGTAGGGTGCCGGCCTCAACGGCCTCTGACAGGTTTTTATTTGTCGCACTGATGATTCGTACATCGACTGGAATTTCTGTTTGAGCACCAACAGGCCTGATGGTTTTTTCCTGTATGGCTCTTAATAATTTGACCTGCATGTGTAAAGGCAAATCAGCAATCTCATCAAGAAACAGACTGCCTCCATCAGCGGCTTTGAATAATCCTTCCTTGTCTTTTTCAGCGCCAGTAAAACTGCCTCTTAAATGCCCAAAAAATTCACTTTCCATCAGCTCAGAGGGAATTGCGCCACAGTTGATGGCGACAAATTCTTTATCTTTACGTGGACCAAGGGCATGAATGGCATGTGCGGCCAATTCCTTACCGCTACCGGATTCACCGCTGATGAAAACAGGAGCCTGGGATCTGGCAAGTTTATTTATTTGCGCCTTTAGAGTTTGGATTACTTTAGATTCTCCAACAATATTTACCGGAAGGAGGCTGTTTATGATTTTTACTTTCTCCGGATGATGGCTGAGTTTTAAAGCGGTACTGACCAAGCTTCGCAGTTTAAGCAAATCGACAGGTTTAGAGACAAAATCAAAAGCGCCTGCTTTAAGTGCGGATATTGCCGTTTCGGTACTGCCATGGGCAGTAATTACGGCGACCGGTATATGTGAATAATTGGATTGGATCTCTTTAACTAATTCCAGACCATCCCCATCAGGTAATCGCATATCCGTTAAGCATAGATGGAAGTCTTCTTTTAACAGTAATTCTCTGGCAGAACCTAGGTCAGCGGCACTCTTGGTCTTAAGATGCATTCGCCCCAGGGTGATTTCAAGAAGTTCACGAATATCAGGTTCATCATCTACGATTAATACGTTCTGCACAGTAAAATATTCCTAACTTAATTACAGTATGTTTTGCTCAGGATTGGCGAAGCGAATTCTGAAACAGGTTTTATTATCATCGGTGCGATGATAGGAAATTTGAGCCTGGTAGGCTTCACAAATCTCTTTGCATATAAATAGTCCAAGTCCAGTGCCGGCGCTTTCAGTTGTAAAAAAAGGCTCAAATATCTTTTCGATATCGTCTTCTTTAATCCCGGCTCCGTTATCAATTATTTCGAGAATTGGGATTTGAGAGTTTGTATATAATTTAGTATGTATATAAATTCTGGCTTCATTGTTTGCCTCAAGACTGTAACGAATACCGTTTTCACAGAGATTTGTTAGTACCTGTTCCAACTGACTACTATTAAAACGAATTTGAATATCCTCTTTATACAACACAAGTTCTATATAGATTTTATTTTTGTAAGAAGCGGTAAATTTATCGACAAAATTTTGTAGCCAGTCATTCAGAGAAATTAAATCAGGGGTCATATCCTGAGTTCTGGACAAGCCAAGAATATTGTTGATTATGGAATTCACCCTTTTGCTGTGAGTTTCAATAATTTCCAGCAAGCGTTTGTCTGAAGGAGAAATAGAACTTGATTCCTCCAATAATTGACCTGCATGACTGATTGCACCAAGCGGATTTCTGACTTCATGTGCAATACTTGCGGTGAGTCTTCCCAATGATATGAGTTTTAATTGCTGGGCGCGACTACTGAGTTTTGAATAGTCTTCAAGGAAGATGAGTACTTTGGATTTTTTTTCTGGTTGCAAATATGAAAAACTTGCTTGCACTTCAGGAGATGAATCATTGAATTTAATCGGGCTGCTTTGATAGTTATTATCAGACTGCCATAAACGTAATTCATTAATTAATTGCTCAGGCAGTTGCAAAAAATTCCCTTCACTGACATTTTCAGATAAAAATTTTACAGCAGAATTATTCGAGTTAAGTATGCCTCCATCAGAGTTCACAACAATTATCCCCGTGCGCATACGTTGAATAACCTGAAAATTCATTTCTTCCAATGATTTCAGATCTTCAGCCTGACGTTTTGCTAATATTTCGTTCTGCTGAATTCTCCCGCCTAGATATTGCAAAATAAGTGAAATTGCAAATAGGGTCAGTCCCAGTAAGCCAGCTTGAACATAAAAATCGTCTGTTCGAATTAAAGTAACATTAAGATAAAACTCCGAATAGAATGCAGCCAAAGTTCCCACCGCAGCAAAAAAAGTTCCCATGCGGTTTTGGAAAAGAATACTGCCCGCCGAAATAGGCACTATGATTAAGTGAGCCATACCAGTAGAAACACCCCCTGAGGAGTAACTGATAATAATCAAGAGAATGATGTCGATGATCGTGACGGCTAAATATTGTAAGTTCTCATATTGTTTTAGTGCAGGCAGAAAGCCTCTTAATATAATCAGCGCATTGAAAAAAATATAAAAAATGCAGGTTCTAAGGTAAAGATCAGGATTGATACTGCCTAAGAAACTTAGATCCGGGGTAAAGATGTAGGAAATAAAGAGAATTAACGATAACAGCAGCCGATAAAGGCCATAGATGTTAAAAATCTGATTATTTTGAAGACGGCGGTCGTCATTTATACTGACTGCACCTGTTGTTAGCATGACAATTTAAGAACCCTGTCGTTTGAAAGATTCTTTATGTTCAGGCGAGCAAAACCAATTTCCATCATCACTATTGCTATCACTAGCATCACCGGCAATAGCGTCTTCCTTGGGAAGATGAATATTACACACTTCACACTTAACCATTTTTTCACGAACAGAAATTTTTGGGTTTTCTGTATTGTTATCTCGTTTTGCTACTGCCGCCCGATAATTTTTTATCATGCGCCAGGCAACAATCACAACAAGAATAAAGGTCAGGAGTCTGAATAATCCCATATATCTCTCTGCATGAAATTTGGCTGTAATAGCGCTTTATGCTGCTTTACTTAACGTTTAAGAATAACAGACAATACCTCACCTGCTAAACAATATCTATAGAAGTAAAAAGGCTGTAAAGACACAATAATGCGAATTTTAATGGTGCAAACCAACCCTCTTGTTGGAGATATACCCGGCAATACAAACAAGCTTATAACAGCGGCGAAGCGAGGCATTGATGACTATGCTGCAGATATTATTGTATTCCCTGAATTAATACTAACAGCCTACCCACCTGAAGATTTACTGCTTCGCCCCAGTTTGGATAAGCGAATTACGGCAGCAATTGATGAAATTAAAAAAGCAAAGCTTCCAGCCTGGTTAGTTGTCGGTTATCCGGGTAGAGACAAAGGCAAGTTATACAATATGCTGAGCATATTTTATGACGGTGAATGTTTGGCCAGCTATCGAAAGCAGCACCTTCCTAATTATCAGGTCTTTGATGAAAAACGTTATTTTACCCCTGGTAATGAAGCCTGTGTCTTGGAAATAAAAAATGTCCCAGTGGCATTTTCTATTTGTGAAGACTTATGGGAAGAGCAACCAATGCAACAAGCAAAACTCGCTGGTGCAAAATTAATGATTAATATTAATGGCTCGCCTTTTCATTTAAATAAAATTCAGGATCGCCAGAACATAATTAAAAAACGCATCAGCGAAAGCCCTATGCCGGTTATATATGTTAACCAGGTGGGAGCTCAAGATGAGTTGGTTTTTGACGGGGCATCGATGGCCTTCGATCAATCAGGCAAATTATGTGCAATGGCGCCTTTATTCGAAGAGGCTATGGTGCCGATAGATTGTAGTGTCAATGAAAATGGGGACCTTACACTAAACCAAAGCGACATTATTCCAGCACCAAGCACACAAGCCTCCATTTATCAGGCACTGGTTACAGGCTTGCGGGATTATGTGAATAAAAATGGCTTTCCAGGCATAGTCCTGGGTCTTTCAGGTGGAATTGATTCGGCATTAACGCTGGCAATAGCAGTTGATGCATTAGGTGCTGAAAGAGCTCATGCTGTAATGATGCCTTACGCTTACACTTCAGAGATGAGTTTGGAAGATGCGCGAAAGGAAGCGATGCTTTTGGGGGTTAATTATCAGGTCATTCCTATAGAGGATATATACAATAGTTTTACTCAAGCACTCAGTGATGAATTTAAAGGCTGCCGTCCTGATATTACTGAACAAAATATACAGGCCCGAAGCAGGGGTGTTTTGTTAATGGCAATTTCCAATAAGAAAAACCTGCTGGTGTTAACCACCGGAAATAAAAGTGAGCTTGCCGTGGGTTACTCTACGCTTTACGGCGATATGGCAGGTGGTTTTGATGTATTAAAGGATGTGCCAAAAATGCTGGTTTATGAGTTGTCGCGTTATCGAAATTCATTAGGCGAAGTTATACCGCAACGAGTCATAGATCGGGCGCCTTCTGCTGAATTAGCGCCAGGTCAGGTAGATGAAGATAACCTGCCCCCTTACCCTGAACTGGATCAAATTCTAGAACTATATATCGAAGAAGATCAAAGCGCTGAGGATATTATTAATAAAGGCTTTGCCAAAGAAACCGTTGAAAAAGTGGTAAGACTGGTTGATATCAATGAGCATAAGCGCCGACAGGCCCCGATTGGGGTGAGAATTAGTAAGCGTGGCTTTGGAAAGGATAGGCGATATCCTATTACTTCTGGCTGGAAACTAGGCCATTAAAAGGCCTTTTGCGCTCACTTTCTCTTCGTTAAAACCAATTTCCATTCGGCTTGCTTACTATCAATTATGGTATTGCTACACTGGATGACTCCACGCCAGCGAAAATGCTCTTTGAAAGTACTTCAATAATGCAAATGTTCCCTGAAATGGCTGGGCGTACTGCCATCTTCAGGGACAAAGGCCATTTGGTATTCAATACCTTGTTGTTCCGGGTTTACTGCAGAGCTATAGACACTGGTTGTCGACCGACCCTAAGCGAAGAAGATATAAAAAATGGAAAGCAGCAGGGTAAGGTTGACTGGGTAAGAAAATTTCATGTTGATCACTGATGGCCTTTAGCACTAAGAAAAAATAAGCGGAATATCAGAGACAAATCATTTGTTTATCGCTGATTCGAATCTAGCTTCCATCGGCATTAAAGCGGCCTTGATAATTGAGCCCCATATGGCATTACCGAGCGCATTAAAGTGAAGATCATCGTCAACAAAGATATCGGTCATAACTTCGCCATTAACATCCAGAAAGGGTTTGGCAGCATCAATATAGAACAATAGAGAATCCTGTTCAGTAAGCTCTTGATAAGCCTTACTCAATTGTTGAGCTTTACTCCAATAATCCCAGCGTAAAACACTAGGTTTTACACCCATGATATAGATCCTTGTTTCAGGCAGTTCTTCATGGATTCTTGAAATAATTTGCTGGAGTTGCTCTATAACCATTGTGTTAGGAATAAAGTCGCGACCGCTGTCGTTGTCACCTTCATAAATTAATATGGCTCGGGGTTTATAGGTCAAGGTAATTCGATCCAGGTAGTACAAGACATCATTCATAACACTGCCGCCAAATCCTCTGGAGATAACTGTCAGCGGGGCCAGGGCAGCCTGTGCCTGATCATTCCAGCGTGCAATGCTGGAGCTCCCTGTTAAAACAATTGCACCTTCAGGCGGTGGATGTAGGCGGTCCTGGTGTTCGAAATTGAGGATAGTCTCCTCATAGCGCTTGGGGTCCGGTAGTTGCTGCGCGTGGGCAAGTTGTGCGAGACAAGTGGCTAACAATAAGAAAATATAAGAACGGGTAGTATTCATTAGAGGCTTACCTGTGTAGTGAGTGATAGTTGCTCAGGGCATCTTATGGACATTATGGAAGTGCTGGTCACCCTATTCAAGCGACTTGCTCTTGTTTGATCCAAGATTGCTCTTTAATGTCATCTCTGCTTCATAAAACATCATGTGTTTTTTTATATGTTGTGACAACTGTCTTTAAGATCAAAATTAATTACAGGTTTAACCAGCGTTGCGAAAGGGCAGTGCTCAACCCCAACTGTTTTGACAAATTTGAAAAGGCATTATGGTCGACACCCTGCCAGCTTAAATTTTCAAGCAAGGCCTCCAGATGATCCTGTAAATGCATGTCACAAACCACGGTTGTTAATAATTTATTCAAGGGCAGCATGGCTTTATGGGCATGCAGAAGTGCTTGAACTCTTGAAGCTCCTCGAAATTTCATGTCAGAAATAGATTCAATATTTTCCAGTATTGTGTCGATCGTGGGATATTTTTTGAGAATCCTGGAGGCCGTTGTATATCCAACGCCTGGAATACCTGGAATATTGTCAACTTTGTCTCCTGATAGAGCCAGCAGATCAGGTATTTGTTCAGGTCCTACCCCAAACTGTTTTTCTATGCCGCGGCGGTTCAATACGGTGCCTCTGGCAAAGTCCCACCAGGCATCTTCTTCGCCGACTATAAGCTGGGTTAGATCTTTATCCGCACTAACGACGGTAATGGCAAAGCCCTGGTCTCTGAAATAACTGGATAGAGAGCCGATAATGTCATCGGCCTCATAGCGGTTGCTGCCAAATTCAGGAATGCCTACTGCCTGGCAAAATTGCCGGCACTGGGCAAATTGATGCTTCAATTCTGCTGGGGCCGGAGGCCTGTTGGCCTTGTATTCTGGATAAAGTTCTCGCCGATATGATTCTGTTTGGCTGGCATCAAAAGCACAGGCGATATACTTTGGCTGTTTTTGCTTCAATAATTGAAACAGAAAATCACCAAAGCCAAATATTGCGTTGCTGGGATTACCCTGGCTATCGGTTATTGAATCGTCATAAACGTGCCAGGCACGGAAAATATAAATACTGGAGTCAATTAAATAAGCGCGAGGCAATGGCATGATCGAATTCTAACTGTTTATGCAAACCGGGAACAAACTTTTTGCTATGATTAGACTTCATAAACCAACGAATCACTAATATGTATCAAGCACTAAGAAACATAATTATTGTTATAGCACCGCTTCTCTTGATCTGGTCTTGCTCAGATGTTGAAAACCGTCCTTTACAAAGCGGGAGTATTACGATTTCCGACATACAATTCGAGGCAACAGGAGATGCTGCTACTTTTCAGGATTTAAGCGGAACGCCCATTGAGCTGTCGAACTTTAGCGGTCGCAAGGTGGTAGTGAATTACTGGGCAACCTGGTGCGCGCCCTGCATCAGGGAAATACCCGCATTAAGTAGAGCTGCAGAAATACTGGGGCCTGAAGGTTACGTATTTTTGCTGGCCTCTGATGAACCTTTGGAAACCATTACTTCTTTTATTGCTGAAAATGAATTTAATGGCAATTTCATCAAATTGAATACTTTTTTTGCCACACATGGTATTCAGGCTTTACCCAGCACTGTGTTTTATGATGAGTCGGGGCAGGAAATAAAAAGCTGGTTGGGGGCCTATGAATGGGACAGTCCCGAGCTTTTATCAGAATTAAGAGCATTGTAGAAGGGGAAGTGTTTGCATAATCAACGTTGCATTATTGTTGGGGCCAGTCACGCTGCTGGTGAACTTTGCATCAGTCTGCGAAAAGAAGGCTGGACAGGTAGCATCACAGTGATAGGAGATGAGAATTATCTTCCATATAACCGGCCACCACTATCTAAGACTTTTTTGGCCGGAGAAAAAAGTATCGATGATCTGCTAATACGTCATGCGGAAGCGTATACAAAAGCCGATATAGAAATGAAGTTGGGCTGTCGAGTAGAGAAAATTGATCGAAGACGTAAAGAGATTTTATTAAATACTGGTGAAACCCTCGGTTATGACAAGCTAGTTTTAACAACAGGTGCCCGACCAAGAACTATGGATATGCCTGGGGCTGAGCCTGAAAATGTTTTTTATCTGCGCAGTATTGAGGATGCTGATCACATACGGCCTTTTATTCAAGATGGGCGGCGTGCCGTTATAATCGGCGGCGGTTACATTGGCTTGGAGACTGCAGCCATGCTGGTTTCCACGGGCATGCATGTGACTTTGCTAGAACGAGATCCGCGTATTCTTAATCGTGTGGCAGCACCTGAAATTTCCCAGTTTTTTTCAAGAATCCATACAGAAGAGGGGGTCGAATTATTTACCGGCGTCGAAATCAGTGAATTAAAAGCTGATGAAAAAGCTGAAAAGGTTAAAGCGGTTGTCTGTAGTGATGGTAGACGTTTTGATGCTGACCTGCTGATTATAGGAATTGGTGTAATCACTAATTCTGAACTGGCCCAGGAGGCTGGACTGGAAATTAATAATGGCATTGTGGTTAATGCTTTCGCTGAAACGAGTGATCCTGATATTCTGGCTGCAGGAGATTGCAGCTATCACTTTAATAAACATTATCAGCGCTGGTTGCGTCTGGAATCCATTCAAAATGCTGTTGAACAAGCCAAGGTTGCAGCGAGGACAATCTGCGGAAAACCCCAAGAATATGACCAAATACCCTGGTTCTGGTCAGACCAATATGACTTGAAATTACAGATAGCGGGCTTATCAGAGGGTTATGATAATTTAATTATTCGTGGCGACTTGTCTGCAGGAAGAAAAATGGCAGTGTTTTATTTCAAGGCAAATAATTTAATTGCGGTGGATGCGGTTAATAGTCCACAAGAGTTCATGTTTGGAAAGAGGGCTTTGGCACAATTTTCAAAACTGGATATAAATAAACTGGCGGATGTTGCAGTACCGATGAAAGAACTGATATTGCAGGATTAAACTGCTTGCAGGGTTTGTACCTGAGCTATTTTTTCTGCAATAAATCTCTCTTCAGTATGTTTTCTCTCCAGATAATAAGTTAAGGCTGGATAGCAAATTAATTCAAAAAGAAAAAGCAGCCCCGAAAGGAACTACTTCACTGGTTCCTTTCCAAGCAGCTATATCACTATCCAAATCAAAAGATAGCTGTAAGCTGACATAAATGAAGATGCCCAAAGACCAACACAACAAGGTTAAAAAGGCTCTGGTTTGGAGAGCAAAGACATCGAAGACAAATAAAGTCCCTCCACCAAAAGTGAAGAAAACCAATAAGCTATAAAAAAGCATTCCGGCCATGCCATCTATGTCATAAGACAACCAGGCAAAAACCACAGCGACAATAGCGAATAATAAAAAGCGAAAAATTCGCATGAATCTATTATTAGCTTTAATCAGAAGCGGCAACACAATAAGTACGCCGCTGGCAACGGCAAGAAACTCTGCCTGGATAATGTACCCAAGAACTTCTTGGCTTGTCCAAAAGATATAGCGGCCATTAAATACCAATGAGAAGTTAAAGATAATAGCCATTATCAAGAGAGGAGTGGCTGCAGCCAAGCAATAGGCCATTACTTGATTTCGCTGGATCTTAGGTTTCATAGAGTTGAACCTGATATTTTTTATTAATTTAAGAGTGCAGCTGAAACATTGGGTGGATTTATTAGTGTCAACGATAAGAAATATTAGAGGAAGATGCAATTTTTAATCTTTTTAACGCTCAGCTTTGGTACTTTAACTGACAATCTAAAGCGGTATAATGCCCTCCTATTATTTTTTCCATTAACAGTTCAATACGGAGTGTACGATGCCTTTAGTTACTTATATCAGTCATGATGGGACCACCACTGAAATAGAAGTCCCGGTTGGAAATTCTGTCATGCAAGGTGCCGTTGATAATATGCTTGATGGCATCATTGCTGAATGTGGAGGCTCATGCAGTTGCGCGACTTGTCATTGTTACATTGATGAAGCCTGGTTGGGGAAAGTTCCTCCTGCCAGTGAAATGGAAAAAGACATGCTGCAATGTGTACTCGAACCCCAGGATAACAGCCGCCTGAGTTGCCAGATTAACGTGACTGATGAGTTGGATGGCTTGGTTATAAGGCTCCCGGAATCACAATTTTGATTATTTTTAAATGTGGGGGAACTTTTATTGTCTGATAGGTTCCAATTAAATGTGCCCAGAAATTAATGGTACACCCCCTTAATCTTTTAGAAACTCTTAAAAAAACCCGCTAACTACCCACTAGCGGGTTTTTTTGTGAGCTTCTTAACGGTTTCAAAGCATTTATACCACTAGAATTCGCCTACATAGAAAAAAAATCAGTAGCAGGTATAAAGCGCCATGATCAATTACTCTCAGAATACTAACAAGCAAACGTTATCAGCTTCACCGGTTTCTTCTGCTGGCCTGGCTAAACAGCAGGGCACATCAGAGGCATTACAGGATTTGATTGATATTCTTAAGCAGAACTATGCCAGCGATTGCCTGAATTGCTCGGGTACTGGCATTAACCTGAAAAATCATGCCTGTGAATTTTGTCAGGGCTTGGGAAAGACATCCCATAAGTAAAAAATCCACATTTGCCGTTCATTGTTTTTTAAGGGCTTCACTAGTATCAATGTCCTGAATAATTCCCCAGTCAGAACATTCCATTACATACAATTTCTCTTTATGGCGTGTCAGTAGATTTCTTGCCCCCTGATCCCCGCTTAAGGCAGATAATTCTTGAAAAAATGACGATCGGAAGCCAACCGGGTTTCCCATTCTCCCCTGACAAACAGGTCTTACCATGGCGTGTTCCAGTAGAGCTTTTTGTATGCTTTGATAAGTACTGCTTTGCACATAAGGCATATCAGCCAAGCCAATTACAGCTGCATCCCAGTTTTGGGCATATAGCATTGCGGCAGCCAGGGAATGCCCCATACCTTTACTGGCTTGTTCCGCAAAGCATAAAGTCCACTGACTTTGGTAGTGCCGACCAAATTCTTCATCACCAGGATGCAAGACCAGTATTCGCTGGTGAAAGCTATCAGGTATTTTATTTAAGGTGGTATCCAATAAGGTCTCACCACTTTGTAATAACGCTTTACGTTTATCTGCATTAAAACGAGTGCTGTAACCGGCAGCTAAAATAATGATGCCAATATTGTCAGTCTCGGATTCAGACACGGCTGTCGTTGCGTAATTTCGCGCGTAGCATGGTTAGTTCTGCAAGTATGGATATGGCGATCTCAGGGGGTGTTTTGCTTCCAATATTCAGACCGACTGGCGCATGTAGTTTATTAATATTTTCCAATGGGATATCAAGTTCCTGCAGGCGCTCTTTGCGATTTTCTGTGGTTCGTGCAGAACCCATTGCGCCGATATAGAAAGCATCCATCTGCAAGGCTTCCATCAGAGCCATGTCATCAATTCTGGGATCGTGGCACAGTGCAACAATTGCCGTTTGTTGATCAATATTTTTACTGCGCAGCCAGTCATCGGGCATCATGCTGGATAACTCCAGGTCTTGTAAGGGAAAGCTCTCGAGTAGTTCCTGGCGAGGATCACAAATAGCGACTTCGTAATCCAGACCCTGAGCCATTTCACTCAAATAATAAGCGACTTGAACAGCACCAATAAGTAAAAGCTGAAACGAGGGGCCGTAACTATGCTGCATCATATCCCCGCTGATGCTCAGAGCTTCACTTTGGTCTGTATGGAGTAGCCTGGTTTCACCAGTTTTAAGGTTGACAACACGCTTGATTAATTTTCTGCTGGCAACAGACTCAGCAAGTTCCTCATAGATAGCCGCATGTGAACTATTCAGAGGTTCGATAACGACTTCCAGTTGGCCTCCACAAGGTAAGCCAAGTTTAAGTACATCCTCAACTGCAACACCATAGCTAATGCGTTCGGGTTTATTTTTGGCCAATTCACCCTTAAAGATGCTTTCCCGCAAGTCATCTTCTACGCATCCTCCGGAAAGGGATCCGCAATATTGACCATCTTCATTACATGCCAGTAGCGAGCCAACTGGGCGAGGTGAGGAGCCAAAGGTTGAGATAATTGTACATAGCCAGCAATGTTTGCCGGCCTTAAGCCAGAGGCTAAGTTGCACAATGACTTGTTGATCCATGCTGTTCATAATTTTTAGTTTATATCCCGATGATTTATTGCGTTATTTATGTCCAGTTTTACAAATTAGGTCATTTTCTTTTCTAATCGCCATTGGCATAAAGTGTATGTCTGTATTGCTTTTCACGGATGGGGAGTATATCAGAGTAATTTGTTATGCTTGCCCCTTAAGAGTTTAGAGGCGCCTCAGCTGATATTTTACTTGTATCTGCTAGATGAGTCCTTATTTTGATTTCCGTGTTTTTTATAGTTATTTGGTGATGGCATATGAAATTTAGACCATGCATTGATTTACACCAGGGTAAGGTTGTTCAAATCGTGGGAGCTTCTTTGCAAGATACTAACCAATCTTCTCTTGAAATCAATTTCATCAGCACAAGTTCTTCTGTGGAATATGCAAAGTTATATCAGAAAGACGGCTTGATGGGCGGGCATCTGGTTTCTTTAGGGACAGGTAATCAGCAAGCGGCTCTAGATGCCCTTGCGGCTTTTCCAGGAGGTTTACAATATGGCGGTGGCGTCAATCCGGAAAATGCAGCCATCTTTCTGGAAGCAGGTGCCAGTCATGTCATTGTGACTTCTTACGTGTTTGATTCAGGAAAAATAGATTTTGATAGGATGCGTCAGTTGCTGGACGTGACAGGTAAGGATAAATTGGTTCTGGATTTAAGCTGCCGCCAGCGCGATGGAAGCTATTATGTCGTGACAGACCGTTGGCAGAACTTCACTGAAGAAAAAGTTGATAAGGAATTGTTGGAAACCTTGTCTGACTATTGCTCCGAATTTCTGGTACACGGTGTTGATGTGGAAGGGAAACAACAAGGGATAGAAGAGGATTTGATTCGTTTATTGGGGAGATATTCTCCATTGCCAGTAACATATGCGGGCGGCGTGAAAAGACTTAGTGATCTGGACCTCGTCAAGTCGCTTGGACAGGATAGAGTCGATCTTACCATTGGCAGTGCGCTGGATATTTTTGGGGGACAGGTGCCTTATGCTGATGTGCTCATGTGGTTAAAAAATAATTAAAAAAGTGCATTCAGAGTCAAGTCATTCAGTGAGATGTCAGCTAGTAAGAGTTGCTAAAATTGATGTCTGGCCAAATTTTACTGATCGAGTCTTGATCAAAGTAGATTAGCGCCAGCTTACTATCAAATTTTATGGATAATTATGCATTCAGCCGATATTAAGAGTCATAATGCTCTAATTCATTGATCTTAATACTGTTAGGTGGCACATGGACTTTAGGCCATAATATCCACTTATTGGGACACAATCAGGAAATACCGGGTTTAATTAATGTTGGAATTGGTATTGGCCTCGGCATCACCTCGAAGGCTGAATTTACTTGAAGCCTTAGGTCTAAAATGTGCTGTTTTACCACAGGATATTGATGAAAGCCCTTTGCCTGCGGAAAAACCAGAAAATCTGGTAAAGCGCTTGGCGCTTGCTAAAGCGAAATCAGCAATTTCGACATTATCTGAAACTGATCACAGACTGGTTTTAGGTTCAGATACTATAGTTGTCTGTGATGGCCAAATATTGGGTAAACCACAGAACAAGTCGGATGGGCTTGCCATGCTAAAATTACTATCAGGCCGGACCCATAAGGTCTTAACTGCGGTTGCCTTAATGAATCATGTCAAGCAAGCAGAAACGATGTCGCTTACTGAAGTGAGTTTTACGACATTAAGCGATGATGAAATTGATACATACTGGGAAAGTGGAGAGCCCTTGGGCAAGGCTGGCGCATATGCTGTGCAGGGCCTGGGCGCAATGCTTGTGAATAAAATTCATGGCAGCTATAGCGGAGTAGTTGGATTGCCGATCTTTGAAACCGTCGACTTACTTAAAAATTTTGGTGTCGATATAAAGACAATTTTACTAAATCAGCGATGACGAATTCGGACCATAAACTGGATCAAAATAAGCTGGCTACCAGTCTTGAAACGGAGGCAGAACACTCCATCAAATCACCAGTAAAAACTGGCAAAAGCCTGTTGGCCTATATTCGTTCACACTGCAAAATATTGCTGTTGGCAATGCTCATAGTGACCGCGGCATTTCTTTCAGCAGGTCGTGTATTGTTATCACTTGCAAGCACCCAAAAAGAATGGCTTGCAGCCAATTTGTCCGAAGCGCTCGGGTTAGAACTCAGCGTGGGTGACGTGCAGGGTTCCTGGACAGGTTTTAATCCCTTATTAAGATTATATGATTTGGAAATTAATCAGGATGGTGCGCCAGAGGTTATACATAGTTTACAAGAGCTCGATGTCATTCTGGATATTCCACGAAGTCTTTATCAGCGCCAATTTATTATTGATCGAATTTTGATTAATGAGATGTCTTTATTATTGGTAGAGAATGAAACTGGCAATTGGCAGTTGTCAGGATTTGAAGCAGATGAAAACAGTGATATTGAACCCTTGCTGGATGTTCTATTTAATATTTCCCGTCTGCAAATATCAGAAACACAGCTTCTGCTGGAAGCGGTAAACGGTACAAGAACAGAGCTGAACAATATTTATTTAGATATTCAAAACCGCAGTTTAGATCACCAGGCCCAGTTGCAATTTCGTTTAAATAACCAGGACAGTCTGGTGCAGATGTCAGTCAGGCTTGAGGGTGAACCACTTGGGCGGTATTCAGCAAATGCTTATATGGATTTTGATAATCTTGAATTAACACCTTTGTTAGGGTCAGATGATTCTGGCCAATTGGAGTTTTCGGAATTTAATAGTTCAGGTCAGCTCTGGGCAGAATTTAATAATCAGAGCCTGAAACAAGTCCAGGGTTCCCTGAGTGAACTGAATCTTTTCGCGACTTTTCCTGATTCAGCTCAGCAAATACAGATCACCAGCGGGAGTGTCGACATCACGGCCATCCAACCCATAAATAATCTTTGGTCATTGTGGGCGCAAAATCTGGAGTTTGATTTTTTTAACAGTCCCTGGGAATCAGGGGATTTTTTCATTGATGTGAAGCGGCAAGACCAGAATACGGAGCTCGATATTTATGGTGAATCAGTAGAGCTTTCAATTTTTACTGATATGCTCGAGGCCACCAATGTTTCAGATAGTTTAAGAGAAATATTGGCTGATCTAAATCCGCAAGGAAGTCTACGAAATCTTCATGTGAAGACAGATGCTTCAGGCACTTATCCGGGCTTATTTGATCTTTATGCCAATCTTGATGATGTGACCGTAGGCGCCTGGGGTCAGGCCCCATCAGCTGCGGGTATTTTTGGGTATGTAGAAGCCAATCAAAATACAGGTTTTGTAGAGCTGAATTCTGATGATTTTACTATCCACCTGCCTGAAATATTCAACAATGAATGGCACTATGATTCAATAAATAGCCGTGTGCATTGGTCAGTAGATGATGCCCTTAAAGTTTATAGCGAAGTCATTGATATTAATAATGATCAATTACATGGTCGTGTACAGTTTGAGCTGAATAATAAGCAAAATGATCAAGGCATATGGGATACAGATCTAACTCTATTGATAGGCATTCTGGATTTTGATGCCAGTTACAAGTCACTCTATTTACCTACCTTAAGTGCAATAGAAGTAACAATGGACTGGCTTGATACGGCTATTCTTGAAGGTAAGGTCAATAACGGTGGTTTTATATTTCGGGGTAAGACAACAAATTTGCAAAGCCCCCTTGAGCGCAATATACAGACCTATTATCAGGTTGAAAATGGCAGTATTCAATTTCTCGATGACTGGCCAATTCTGGAAAATATAACGGCAAGGGTCAAAGGAGATAATCTTGATGTTAACGTCACTTCAGAGAGTGCTGAAATAGCGAATATTGCTCTAGGTTCTACCCGTGCAGAGGTAAGGCCGATAAGTGGCGCTACTGGCTACTGGTTGACGGTAGATACCCAAGCGGTGACCGCTGGGAATGCTGGTCTGGACTTCCTCAGACAGTCTCCAATTCGAGCAACAGTCGGTTCCTACCTTGATAGCTGGCAACTGGAAGGCGAGGTGGATCTTGATGTGCAATTAGGTATTCCACTTAATAACACTGAGCTTGAAAATGATATACAAGTGACAGCCTTAACCCTGGGCAATACTCTTTATATCCCCGAATATGATCTTAACTTCAATGGATTAAGAGGGCCTATTAACTTTTCGAGTGAACAAGGTCTTCAAGCCAATGGCTTGAGCGCGAGCCTGTTTGATTTTCCGATCGCCAGTCAAATACATACTAATGATGAAGCTATTGTCGTGACGAGTAATGGACGGGTCACTAAATCATCTTTACAACAGTGGTCATTGCAATCTGACTTTATCAAAACGCTTCTGGACTATAGTGAGGGTTCGATCAGCTACACAGCAAACCTTAAAGTTTTCAATGAGGAACAGGCAGGCGGTATTCGTAGTCAACTTGCCATTGAATCAGATTTGCTGGGTCTTGATTTTGAATTGCCCCAGCCTTTTGATAAAGGCGCAGATGAGCCAGCTGCCTTGCATCTGGATTTGAGTTTTGCTGAGGGCCTGGAAAATGTTTCCTTGAATTTTCGTGATCAGCTAAGAGGAGAACTAAGCTTTGTTGATAATGAGTTTTATGGGGGAGAGCTCAATTTTGGAGGACGTAATCAGGAATTCACAATACGTCAATTCAATACTGAACCGGGGCTTTTGATAAGCGGTGAAATCAGCGATTTTAATTATCAGGACTGGCAGGAAGTCTCATTAAGTTTCAGTTCTGACGAAGGACCAGCAAGCTCAAAATTGGTTCGCCTGGTTGATGTTCGAATTGGCAATCTAAATGCCTTTGGTGTTGATTTGCCTGCTGTTAATACTATTTTGAATCGTCAGGGACCTGCCTGGGATCTCTATCTGGAAAATGAGCTTTTGCAGGGAAACTTCCTGTTTCCCGATGCAGAAGATGATCCCTATGAGATTCAGCTGTCATATTTGAGGTTGCCAAAAGACGAAGAAGAGTCAGAAGAAGATCTTGATCCTTTTGCTGGTATTAATCCGACTGAGTTACCGGCGATGAATTTTCGTACCGAAGAACTGAGTTTGGGTGAAGGTAATTTGGGGGGCTGGCAATTCGTACTCAGACCGAATAGCCGAGGCGCTACAATTTCAAATTTAAGTATGCAATCTGCAGATGCTGTGATTACTGATTTATCAGGCGAATCAGGCGCAACCCTGGATTGGAATTATAGTGACGGTATCCACCATAGTAATTTTAATGGTGTATTTAGTACTGGAGATCTTGCCAGAGTATTACCAAGTTTTGGCTATGCAGCGCTCGTTCAAAGTGAATCATCGGGTTTCATCAGTAATATTGATTGGCCAGGTTCTCCAGCCGCTTTCAGCTTGAAGAAAATCAGTGGTCAGGTTGACCTGGAAATGTTAAATGGACGTTTTGTTGAGATACAGCCTGGTTCAGCACGATTATTTGGTGCGTTTAATTTTGATACGCTGGTGAGGCGCTTGCGCTTGGATTTTTCTGATCTGTACCAGCAAGGTCTTGCCTATGACACGATCGAAGGTGTTCTGAACTTTAATGATGGCACTGTTGTTACGCAGGAAAATTTATTAATCAGGGGGCCTTCCAGTACGATACATGTTGATGGGCAGATAAATCTTGTTAATGAAACGATTGCCGCCGATGTATTGGTGAACTTACCCTTAGGACAGAATGTTTCAGTAGTAGCGGGCATCTTGGGGGCCTGGCCAATAGCCATTACCACTTATGTCGCCAGCAGGATTTTCCGAGATCAATTGGAAAATTTCACCACTGTACTGTACAGATTGGAAGGCCCCTGGGATGATCCGCAGGCCGGATTTGCAGAAGATAATCAAGAAATTGAAGAGGCTTTGGAAGAAGCATTGGGCGTAGTAGGAGAACTCAACACTGATGATGGATAAAGCATTATTAACTAATCTGATCGCTTTAGTGATCGTAATTATTGGTTTATTTATAACTGGCGATTTTCAACCTTTTATTTTGAATACCGGATTGTTTGCCTTGTCGGGCGCATTCACCAACTGGTTGGCAGTGCATATGTTGTTCGAAAGAGTGCCTGGCTTTTATGGCTCTGGTGTTATTCCTGCGCGCTTTGAAGAATTTAAACACGGTATAAAAACCTTGATTATGGAGCAGTTCTTTACCCCAGCCAATATTGAGCAGTTCTTATCAAATTCCCTGAGAGGAAGTGGTGAAGAACATAGTGAATCTTTTGTGAAAAAAATGACTGACAGGGTGGATTTTAATGCCGCTTATGATTCTTTAGTGGATGTCATCATGGGGTCTTCATTTGCTGGGATGTTATCCATGCTGGGTGGTGCTGAAGCGCTCAATCCATTACGTGACCCTTTTATCAATAAAATGCGGGATTTCCTCGGCCGTCTGGCTGATGACAAAGACTTTTTGAAGGAATTTCAGCAGAGTACAACCGATAATCTGCTTGCTAAAGTGGAGCTTGTGGTTGAAAAACGCTTGGATGAATTAACGCCTGAACTGGTAAAAGAGATTATTCAACTCATGATCAGAAAGCATTTAGGCTGGCTGGTGGTTTGGGGCGGTGTTATTGGCGGCTTGATAGGTCTAGTAAGCAGTTTTATTCTGTAGGCTGCGTGACAGGTGCTGGTGCAGTCTCAGATATCGGGTCAGTTTCAGGTGCAGGACGAATAAACAGTATTGGGTTCTCCATAACCTGGCGCAGTGCATCGGTCATTTCCCCATTATCAAGCTCACCTGTAAAGTCAGTATTGAAACGAACTCCCGTGGCAGGGTCACTTACCAATTCACTTTGCAGGTCAATTGAAATCTCGGATAAGTCATCAGCTGGCTCTGGTTCCAGAGTTTCGAGATTACCTGCCAGCACCGGTAGCCAAATTCTGGAAGGATCACGTTGGCTATGATAAATGCTGTCCTGGCGTGCAGTCTCCAGCAGTGAATCATCTTCAGCCTGGTCTATACGAAGCACTATTCGACTGCCTGCTCTAAAGCGGTGAGCAATTGCCTGCATCGCGATATTCATGCGAGTCGTGCGTGAAGGGACAAGCGGAGTGTTAGAAGTAAACATGTAACGGGGCTGATAATTATCATCGCTATCTTCTGTCAATTCGCGCATTGAGGCTTTTAACGTCCCGCTGGAAACTAGTACTTGAGTGCTTGACTCAGCTAAGCTTGTAGCCGTTTCAATAACATTCATTAAAAATCTGGGCAGATCAAGGTTAGAAGTAATTTGCTCCAGATTTATTTCCTCCAGTAAGCTTACCTTGAATGCCGTGTCAGTTTCAGTACTGCTTGCATAGAGCTCAAGCATGATCGGGCCGGCTATTAGCAGATCATTTGCAAGTGGGTTGCTTATAAAAGTGATGCCTTCAAGTTCGGAATTTTCATCAATAGAACCATAGCGTGAAAGAGCTATGTTATTAGCCTGAGTTTCTAAATCGAGCCTTGCCGGTGCATTAGGGTCGAGCTCCTGACGGTTTAAAAACAATGCAGTGTAGGTGGATTCTTGTGGCGGCCAGGCATCTTCGGCCTGCAATAAAGTCTCTCCGTTGTTCTGGTATCGTAATTCAGGGAGTACGGCAAAATCAGCAACTGAGCTGTCTTGCAAACACCAACGGTAATAAGGCAGTAGGTGATTTTCCAGAAAATCCATATTTTGCATAAGTGCAGTGTCGCTGCTTAATATAAGCATTTTATGTTGGCTATTGAGCCTGTCCAATGCCATTAAGTTACTTGAGAGTCCCATATTTTCCTGCCAACTATCGACGATGAAAACAGGTACGTTTATAGCTTCTGTATTGGGTAAGCTGCTTCGAAGTTGCCAGTAATCATCGTATAAAGGGTGGGCGAGTAGCTCTAGGCGTAAATCATAATTTACCAGGCTTGGCGTATCTAAATCAGCAAACGCATTGGCTCGCCTAACACTGTTTTCATACCAGCCCTGCAAAAAGTCATCATCAGCAAGACCTCCGGGAAAGGCCCAGTCTTGATAAGGTTGAACAATACCATTAACCGGAGCAATACAATTTAAGGCCGGCGGGTTTTGTATCGCCATTTGCCATTGTGCCGTCGCGTAATAATTTGAGCCAGCGCCAATAACATTGCCATTTGACCAGGCTTGCCCGGCTATCCATTCTATTATTTCATAATGATCCTGTTGCTCGTCACGAGCTAAAAATTCATAGTTCCCTTCAGATAATCCAGTGCCGCGAGTACTGGCGATAACATAATTAAATCCTTGGCTAACAAACCAGGCAATAGGGCCAAGTGCCGAATTATCGGGGGGTGTATTGTCATCTGTATGTGGGTAGGGCGCAGAACTGTATAGTGTTGGATAGCGGCCGTTTTGGGCCGGGCGATAAATATCCAGTGCAATGCTTACACCATCCCGCATAGGGACCATAAGATTACTTTCAGTTGTGATTAGTGGGCCATTTGCCTGGATTGGGGTTTGACCTGAGCTTCCTGGCGCAATAAATAAGCTCCCAATACTGATTAATAGTATTAGCAAATATTTGAGGCTATGCGGAACTGGATTTATCAATGCGCTAGAAAACGTTAAATAGTTGGTTGCTTTCAAATTATACTCAATATGAGGGAGCAAACCATGTTTGTGCCCGAAAGATTAAATAAACATGGTTTAATCCAATTGAGAATTAACATTTACTTTGTAGGAAATGTGACTTTAACCAGTATTTCTCGAAGAATTAATGCCATGAACTAGTTAGTTCATTGCTTTTATACTAGAATTGACAAGGTCCGGCTTTGAATAAGCCCGTTCGGAATATCGCTTTTTTTGATGAATTAATTTTAGTTTTTATAGAATAACCCGGCTCTCAAAAGTCATGAGAGTTAAGGTCGATTTATATTCAAGCCCAACACATATTGAACAAGTAAATTAATCGAGGAAGTTAATAAACCATGGCCAGACCAATTGAGTTTGATTACGACAATGTATTAGAAAATGCAATGCAGCAATTCTGGCGCGAGGGCTATGAAACCAGCTCTGTTCAGAAATTGCTGGACGCTACAGGGATTAACCGCGGCACCCTGTATAATTCATTTGGGGACAAAGATATCTTTTTTACCCTGTGTGTTGATCGTTATAACGAAAAATTAAAAACTGCTATTGATGCTACTCTGGGTAACTCAAAACTCTCAGCAAGTGATGCAATTGAAGCTTATATGTCAAATCTTACATCTCTTGCTCCGGCCAAACAGAGAGTGATGGGGTGTTTGCTGGTCAATTCAGTTTGTGAAAGTATTAATCTGGATAAAAACATGCAAAAACTGATTCGCAAGTCCCTGAATACTGTGCAAAGGGCTTTGCAAAGCCGGACCCGTGAACTGGAGAAGGCCAAACAATTAAAGCGCGGGATGAAGGCCGATCAAGCAGCGGAATCATTAATGAATCTGCTTCAAGGCTTATATGTTAGCGCGAGAAATGGGCGTTCTCCCAAACAGCTCAATGAAACCCTTAAAACAGGGCTTAATGCTATAAAAAAATAGAGGTGCAGATATTCAGCTTTGGTCGGGTTTGTTTGGCCTTTCATGGCTTGCAGGGCACATTAAAGCTGGTATACTGAGCCCCCTCGATAAATTAGATTACTGAGTTAGATATGAAAACAGTAGCAAGTTCCCTAAAAAGGAATAAGGATGAGTCAAACATCGATCTGACACCAATGTTGGACGTAGTATTTATCCTGTTAATATTTTTTGTTGTAACGGCTTCTTTCGTTAAGGAATCCACCCTGAATGTAAATGGGCAGGATCCCAATAATAATCCACCTCCGCCAAGTATGGATGACCCACAGAATGTATTGATTCAGATTGATGCAAGGGACCAGATCTTCTTCAATCAGGAGAGAATTGATATATCTGCTGTGAGACCCAGGGTTGCATCCGCCCGTGCCGAAAATCCAGTGGCCTCAGTTGTGATCCAGCCTAATGATGACTCAACAGCGAATACTCTGGTGACGATTATGAATGCATCTCGTGAAGCTGGCGCTACTGATATTTCGGTGATAGAAGCTAACAGATAAAGATTTTTCAACACTTGAAAGTTAAAAGAACCCGGGTTAACCCGGGTTTTTTATATCTTGGAATTATAGGAATATGGTAGTCTTCTGGCTTATTAATAACTAAAAAAGGCGGTATAAATTATGGGGTTTATGACACTAGTATTGATATTAATTTTGGTCCAGTACATTTCATTCGCTATGAAAGTTGGTGGTGCTAGACAAAAGCACAGTATTGAAGCTCCTGCTATCAACGGGCATCCGGAATTTGAACGTTACTACCGAGTTCACCAGAATACACTCGAGCAGCTAATTGTATTTATCCCGCTTTATCTGGTTTTTCCTCAAATGGCAGAAGCAAGGGGCTGGATGGGATATGAAATGGTGAGTGTTGCAGGAGTATTATGGATTATTGGCCGTTATATCTATGCCAGTAACTATGTTAAGGATCCGGCATCCAGAGGCAAAGGTTTTATGATTGGCTTCCTGCCGATGGTGCTATTGTTGCTCGGGACCTTGGTGCTTTCCGTGATGTCTATAATGGGAATAGGCCAGTAGTATGCAGGGCAAGGCACTCAAATCAAGGTATTTTCAGGTATCACTGGCGTTGGTAATAGTGGCGCTGGCCTTGTTCTTGGGATTGGCTGAACGTTTTAGTTCGGGCGAGATTCAGGTTTATCAGGCTGAGGTGGTAAACCAGTATCCCCATGATGCTAATGCTTTTACGCAGGGTCTGGTCTTTGTAGACGGTAAGCTGTATGAAGGCACCGGACAACGAGGGCAGTCGGCCTTGCGCTTACTTGATTTGGAAACGGGCGAATTATTGCAGCGCAAAAATCTGGAAAGACGTTATTTTGGCGAAGGCATCACCATACTGGGTGATAAAATTTACCAACTGACCTGGACCTCGAATGTTGGTTTTGTGTACGACAAGGAAAGTTTTACACAAGTATCCAGCTTTTATGTGCCAGGAGAAGGCTGGGGGCTGACCCATGATGGAGAATATCTAATCGTTAGCGATGGAACATCCTATTTGAGATTTTTAGATACAGAAACAATGTCAGAAGTAAAAAGAATTCAGGTCACTGATGACCTGGGGCCTGTCAATAATATCAATGAGCTGGAATATATTAATGGCGAAATATGGGGCAACATCTGGTATCAGGATTACCTGGTAAGAATTGATCCAGAAAGTGGCGCAGTGAATAGTCGCGTGGATCTTACTGGTCTCTACACAGCTCTCCGGAACAATGATGCCGTATTAAATGGCATAGCCTGGGATGCTGAAAATGAGCGACTCTTCGTGACTGGTAAGCTCTGGCCCAGCTTGTATGAAATTGAAGTGCTCGAGTAAATTATTCCTTCTCACTTTTAGCCTCTTAATTGCTGGCTGCGAAAGTGTTTCTTATTACAGTCAGGCCATTCTTGGTCAGCTTTCCATACTCAGCAAACGCGAAGCCATTGAAGATCTGATTGCGGATGCTGATAGCTCCCCCGAACTCAAAAGCAAATTATCAACTATTCTGGATATCCGGGATTTTGCTGAAACCGAGCTTATGCTTCCGGTGGAAGATAATTATGACTCTTATGTTGATCTACAGAGGCCTTTTGTGGTCTGGAATGTATTTGCTACACCGGAATTTTCCATGAGTCCTCTGAACTGGTGTTACCCGATTGCCGGGTGTGTGTCTTACAAGGGTTATTTTTCAGAAGATAAGGCCCAGGTCTATGTTGACAAACTAGGTGATGATGGCTTTGATGTCTATGTCGGTGGCGTCAGCGCTTATTCAACCCTGGGCTGGTTTTCTGATCCCGTACTGAGCACGATAATTAATCGTGATGATTATCAGTTAGCTGCCTTATTGTTCCACGAGTTGGCTCATCAACTTATTTACATTCCCGGTGATACAGAATTCAATGAAAGTTTTGCCACCACAATCGAAAGAGAGGGCTTACGGCGATGGTTGGCCGCCAATCATGTCAGCCAGAGTGAGCGTAATAATATAGTGCAGCTTGCTGAAATAAACACCCAGCGTCGAGAAGAGTTTGTTGCGCTTGTGAATAAAGCCATTATCGAGCTGGAAGAAATTTATGCGAGTGATAATTCCGAGGTGGAAAAACGTCAGGCTAAAGCAGAGGTCTTTTCAAGCATGCGCAGTGACTATAATATTCTTAGAAAGGCTTGGAACGGTTATGATGCCTATGATGCCTGGATGAGCAGGGAACTCAATAATGCGCAGTTAAGTACAGTAGCAACCTACTTCAATTGGGTGCCTGCTTTTGAACAAATGCTGCTGGATAACGGCAATGATCTAAACCGTTTTTATGCAGAAGTTACTGCAATGACGGAACTGGATATTGATGAAAGGGCTTACATTTTATCGAGCAAAATCAATTAGCTAGTTACTGTGCTAAAATGTGCCTCTGGTTGACCCAAAAACTATGAAAACTTCATCATATAAATATCTTAGAATAAATCTAATAAAGAACCCGCTTTAAAAGGAAACCCTCATGATTATTAAACCCCGCGTCCGTGGCTTTATGTGTATAACCGCACACCCTCTTGGCTGTGCGGCTAATGTTCAACGTCAGGTTGACTATGTCAAGGCCAAAGGGGCTATTAATGGTGCTTTTGGAGAGGGGCCTAAAAAAGTCCTGGTGATTGGGGCGTCGACAGGCTATGGCCTGGCTTCCCGGATTACAGCGGCATTCGGTGGAGGTGCTTCAACCCTTGGTGTTTTCTTTGAGAAAGAAGGTACTGATAGAAAGCCTGCTTCTGCCGGCTGGTATAACTCAGCAGCTTTTCACCAGGTGGCAAAAGAAAATGGATTGTATGCAAAAAGCATTAATGGTGATGCGTTTTCTGATGAAATCAAGGCTAAGACAATTGAGACAATTAAAAATGATTTAGGTCAGGTTGATCTGGTAGTTTACTCCCTGGCATCTCCGCGTAGAACTGATCCTAAAACCGGGGAAGTCTACTCTTCAACCCTCAAGCCTATTGGCAAAGATATTACGATTCGTGGCATTAATACTGATAAGAAGGTAGTGGAAGAAGTCAGTGTTCCTGCAGCGACAGAAGAAGAAATTGCTGGAACCGTGAAGGTTATGGGTGGTGAAGACTGGCAACTCTGGATAGATGCGCTTAGCGAAGCCGGTGTGCTTGCCGAAGGAGCCAAGACCACTGGTTATACTTATTTAGGCGCGGAGCCTACCTGGGACATCTATTGGAATGGCACTATTGGTGCTGCAAAAAAAGATTTGGATGAAAAAGCCAAAACATTAAGAGGAAGTCTTGCACCTACAGGTGGTGATGCAAGGGTGGCTGTGCTAAAAGCAGTTGTGACGCAGGCCAGTTCTGCTATCCCCGTTATGCCACTGTACCTTTCCATGCTTTTTAAAATCATGAAAGCAGAAGGTACTCACGAAGGTTGTATTGAACAAGTCGATTTACTCTTTCGTGAAAGCCTTTATGGGGATAATCCAAGAATTGATGAAGATGGTCGCCTGCGCGCTGATTATAAAGAATTAGCACCACATGTGCAGCAGGAAGTCAGTGATCTCTGGAAGCAAGTACAAAGTGATAATATTGACGAGTTAACCGATTTCAAAGCCTATCAGACTGAGTTCCTGCAATTGTTTGGTTTTGAGATGCCTGGAGTTGATTACGATGCCGAGGTTGATCCTGAAGTATCAATAAGCAATATGGTTTAGGTTTTTGATTTTAGACTCTTATTTCATAGCTAGCTCTGCTTCTCTTGATCAGGTAAACCAGAGAAAGCATCACGGGAACTTCCACTAAGACCCCTACAACGGTGGCAAGTGCAGCGCCTGAGTTCAAACCAAATAACGAGATAGCCACTGCTACGGCTAATTCAAAAAAATTCGAGGTGCCAATTAAGCAGGCCGGTCCAGCTATGTTGTAAGGCTATTTTATGGCTTTGGTGGCAGTAAAAGTAATCAGGAAAATGCCATAAGTCTGAATGATCAGCGGTATGGCAATCAACACAATGGTGGCAGGGTTGTTTAATATCGTCTGTGCCTGAAAACCAAACAGTAAGACAACAGTTGCCAGCAACCCTGTGATAGAACAAGGCTTTAATACTTACAGGAAATGGTTAAGGCGTGAATGGTCTGTTGCACGATCCAGTTGATTTCGGGTCAGCACACCGGCGGTGAGAGGAAATACCACATACAACATAACCGAGAGCAGCAGGGTGGTCCATGGCACCTGTATATCAGACACCCCCAGAAGAAATGCCGCAAGCGGTGCAAAAGCAAAAATCATGATGATGTCATTTACTGACACCTGTACCAGTGTGTAGTTCGGGTCACCTTTGGCCAGTTGGCTCCAGACGAAAACCATCGCTGTGCAAGGCGCCACTCCCAGTAAAATCATGCCGGCTATATACTCAGTCGCAAGCGCGGGATCAATAAAATCAGCAAACAATACTTTAAAAAATAGCCATCCAAGAAAGGCCATCGAGAAAGGCTTGATCAACCAGTTAACGACACAAGTCAAAATCAATCCCTTGGGCTTCTTGCCAACCTCATTGATAGAGGAAAAATCGATTTTGACCATCATCGGGTAAATCATTACCCATATCAGGACTGCTACCGGCAAATTAACATGTGCAATTTCAAGGCTGGCTATCAGAGAGAATAATGTCGGACTGAGACTGCCCAATGCGACGCCAGCAATAATAGCCAGGCTTACCCAGGCACTTAAATAACGTTCAAACAGTCCCATTTCAAATACTCATTATCATTCACACTAGTTTGGGGTTCTTGTTGGCAGGATCCAACTCGCTTTAAGGCTCTTCAGCCAGAGCTTTAATACGATTAAATAACTCGTCTTCTTCAATACCTTGGCCTATCCAACTTTTTATTTGCTTGATTCTTTTTTCCAGGATGCCAATAGTTTGGGAAAAGGCTGCATTGATGGATTCTTGATCGCCATCAATGGAACTGGGATCTGACAGACCCCAATGCACCTGTCGTGCCCTGCCAAACCATACAGGGCAGTTTTCTTTGGCCGCCTTGTCACAGACGGTTATGATATAATCGATATCAGCATCCTCATAGGCATCCCATGATTCACTGCTAAGATTCTCGGTTGGAATATCCAGGGTTTTTAAGGCTTTCAATGTTAATGGATGTATCTGTCCAGCTGGACTGCTGCCAGCGCTCACGGCTTCAATGTCACCATCACCATAATAATTACATATGGCTTCTGCTAGAATGCTACGACAACGGTTATGGGTACAGATAAATAAGAATTTCATGCGCGCAAATCATCAAAAGTCGTCTTACCCTGACTTAGGAAATCCTGATTATTTAACAGAGCCAGTTCCAGACTTTCCTTGCACCAATCAGGCAAAAGTTGATGCAGGCGGTAGTAAACCCATTGCCCTTCACGACGATGCTGGATCAGATCGCAACATTTCAGTTGCGCCAAATGTCGTGATACTTTTGGCTGGCTCTCTCCCAACATATCGACTAATTCACAAACAAAGAGTTCTTCGTCGCGGCATAAGAGTAGAAGTATCTTCAAACGGTTATGATCAGATAAACATTTATAAAAATTTAATGGCTGCATGTGGGCACCTACATAAATGAGGTGCTGATTATATATGAAAAATCATATATATGAAAAAACATATATATTTGGCAATAATATGGTGTCGCTTAGAAGGGCTAACCTTACGGGAGAAATAACAGCATGAGCAGTCAAACTCATTGGCGCGCCTACGGTTTGCTCGTCTTTACAACCTGGTGCTGGGGTCTTAATACCATTTTTAGCAGAATGGCTGTTGGCGAAATCTCTCCAATGCAACTGGTGATGTTTCGCTGGCTAGGTGTTATTGCCTTGGTATTACTTTTTGCCCGCCAGTATCTGATTCAGGACTGGCCGGTTTTACGTAAGCATCTGTTGTTTATGTCGGTCATGGGGACTATAGGTTTCACTCTATTCAATTACTTATTTTACCTCGCTGGCTACTACACCAGCGCTTTAAACATTGGAATTTTGCAGGGCTCGCTACCTATTTTTGTCCTGCTGGTTAGCTTTCTGATTTTTCGCCAGAGAATTACAGCTGTGCAGGGTGTCGGTGTTGTGATTACCTTGCTTGGAGTCTTGATAATTGCCGCCGGTGGGAATTTGCTTGAACTACAAAAATTATCTCTTAATCGTGGAGACCTTTACATCCTACTTGCCTGTTTCCTCTATGCGATGTATTCGATAGGTTTGAGTCGTCGACCCAAGGTCAGGGCATTAAGTTTGTTTACAGTTATGTCCATAGCGGCATGGATTGTCTCTTTGCCTTTGCTTGCAATTGAGATAGCGCAGCAGGGCTGGCAGAACCCGACCCCTAAAGGTTGGATAATTGCCCTAGTTGTGACTATTCTTCCTTCTTTGGTTGCACAAATCTTTTTTATACAAAGCGTTGCTTTGATTGGACCAGGTCGAGCTGGGGTATTTATGAACCTGATACCGGTGTTTGCAGCAATAATGGCAGTCATGTTTTTACAGGAAACATTTGAACAGCATCATGCTTTTTCGCTGGTTCTGGTACTAGGTGGCATAGCTTTATCGGAACTGGGGCGACCCCGTGAGGGGCAATTAGCGCAATCAGGGAACTGATGTTTGTTACATGCTGAAACCAACATATCATCAGGCTGAATCTACTTGTAGAAAATATAATGTGTCTACATGCTTAAAAAATAAACGTTAAGGGGGAGTAAAAATTGGCTCTGAAAATTATAGGTGCTGGCTATGGCCGCACAGGTACTAAGTCCTTGTATACCGCCTTAAACCAGTTGGGCTTCCCCTGCTATCACATGGAAGAAGTGATAAATACCAAAAAGAACAAATCGCATCTGGATTTTTGGTTTGAGGTAGCAAATGGAGAGCCATGGCAGCAGTATGAATGGGAACAAGTATTTGCAAACTATACTGCTAGCGTCGATTTTCCTGGTAGTTGCGTTTGGCAGGAATTAATGAAGCAGTACCCCGATGCAAAAGTCATCTTAACGGGTCATCCTAAAGGTGCTGAGGCTTGGTATAAAAGTGCCATGGCAACTATCTACTCAACAGAATCCATGTGGCAATTCAAGGTGCTTAAGTTTTTTACACCTTTTGGCAGAAAGTTTGGCGCTTTAAGCAGCAAGCTTGTTTGGCAGCGTTCATTAAAAGGGACGATGGTCGCAAAGGATAAAGCCATAGCACAATATGAGGCTCACCTTAAAGAGGTTAAAGCAAAGGTGCCGAGTGACAAATTACTGGATTATTCAGTTTCTCAGGGCTGGGATCCCTTGTGTGAGTTTCTAGAAGTCCCTGTGCCTGATACTGAGTTTCCAAATGTTAATGACACAATAGAATTTAAGCAGAGCTTAAGAAAGCTAACCTATGGGGCTTATCTAATTCTTGGATTTGGAGCAATAGTCTTCATTGCTTTGATATATGGACTGCTCTTTATATTTTGAAAAGTAAATGTTGATATAAAATACTGGCTCAGTTAAAAAAGAAAGTCTCTTACCTATTTATATAAATGCTATGAGTGAACCTGATAAACCCAGTGAATATTATTTTCGAGAAGGCTGTTTTATTACCGAGCTTTCCAATACACCTGAAGACCCTGAACTATCTGTCGCTCATGTCAGAGTGGAGCCTGGGGAAACGACCCGGTGGCATAAACTACTAGCCACTACTGAGCGCTATTTAATTCTTTCTGGCAAAGGCAGTGTTGAGGTTGGTAATAATAATGCCAGAGAAGTCAGCGAAAGAGATGTTGTTTTGATTCCCCCGGAAGTCAGGCAGCGTATTACCAATACTGGTGAAGAGGATCTGATTTTTCTTGCGCTTTGCACACCGCGCTTTCAGGAAAAGTATTATGTTGAACTTGATGACTAGAAGCTTTGGGAGTTTAAAGTGATTATAGCCATGTCAGCGATGGTCTTTCTTACTGCAATAATTGGCTTGATGACCTTGATGGCTCGAATAAGACATACGCGTGATGGCAAAATAAATCCAGACTATTTTAAACTGATGAATGATCATGAAGTTCCTGAAGATATTGTTGTCACAACCCGCGCTTTTAATAATCAGTTTGAGCTCCCTGTATTGTTTTATGTGGTTACAACGCTTTATTTGTTTTTAATGCCCTTTGACACTCTTGGCTTTGTGCTTGCGTGGCTATTTGTTTTCTCTCGATATGTACATGCTTATATTCATTTAAGCTATAACCATATTATTCACCGACTCATCGCTTTTTTATTGGGCTTTATATGCGTCATCATTATGTGGATAAATTTGCTCATTAATAACTTCTTTTAAAGGTCGGGCATATGATTATTTATGATGAGGTCATTAATTTTTGGTTTCATGAAATCGAACCGGCTCAACACTGGAAAAAAGACCTGGGCTTTGATCAACTCATTACTGATCGTTTTGGGAAACTTCACCATCAGGCAACACTGTGTGAGTTGTTTGATTGGCGCACATCAGCAAAAGGACGGCTTTCTGAAATTATCGTATTGGATCAATTCTCCAGAAACATGTATCGAGACAAACCCCTGTCTTTTGCTTATGACCCGCAAGCGCTTACGCTGGCTCAGGAAGCTGTTGCACTGAAAGTTGATGCTGAATTAAGTACTCTGGAAAGAACCTTTCTATATATGCCTTATATGCATAGTGAATCTTTAAAAGTACATGAAGTGGCTGTTGATTTGTTTACCCAAAATGGTGTGGAAAATAATCTGGAATTTGAAATTAAGCACAAGCAGATAATTGAGCAATTTGGACGCTATCCCCACCGCAATGCCATACTTGGCCGCAATTCAACTCCAGAAGAAATTGAATTTTTAAAGCAGCCAGGTTCCAGTTTTTAAAGGCAAAAAAAGCCTGCATAAGCAGGCTTTTTTTATCACTAGACTTATCGTCTTCTTTCGATTTGAACTCTAACACTTACATCTGCATCAATACGTCTGTTTTGCGCTCTGCCAGCAGCTGTGTTGTTGCTTGCAACAGGTTGGCTTTCACCAAAACCAATGGCTGTTAATCTTGAAGCAGCAATGCCATAACGCATGATCAGTTCATTTCTAACAGCATTGGCGCGTCTTTCAGAAAGCGCCTGGTTATATTCATCAGTGCCGACGCTGTCAGTATGACCTTCAATAGTTGCACGAGTGTTATTGTACTCATGCATGAAGTCTGCAAACTCTTCAATTTCATCCTGGTATTCATCTTTCACGATTGCCTGGTCAAAATCGAAATTGATTTCCAGTGTTTGGTTGCGTTGCTCATCGTCCAGAATGACGCAACCATTGGCATCAACTGCCAGATTGCGATTAGTATTTGGACAACGGTCATTAGCATCCACTACACCGTCACCATCGCTATCCTCAGGTTGAACAGGTTGTGGAGCAGGAGTAGGTCTGGCTGCAGGAGCTGGGGCCGGTCTTTCATTACGTGAGCCAAAAACATAAGCAATGCTGGCTCCAAGAAGGAAGTCTTCGTCCAAGCTGCCACCAGGATTAACCATCATGGCTTCAAATTTTCCCATCCAGTTGTCAGTGAAAAAGTATTTCATGCCAAGATTGATATCCAGACTTTCGCGATCAAAGCCTGCTAATCCAGTACCTTCAAAACGATGTTTGCCAATACCTACGCCAACATAGGGCTGCCATCCACTAATTTGATCGAAATTATAGTTGATGCCAGCATGTAATAAACTAACGTCAGTTTCTAAAGGGCTATTGAGTACATCAGACTCAACTTCAAAATGCTGTATTGTCCCAGAAAAACGTTCAGTCAGTGGGAATTCGAAACCTAATTGATAGCCGATGTCATCATCCTGATTTTTATCGCTGTTAAAAAGGTAGTTAACAATCCCAGCATTAATATTGAAGCGGTTGTCAACCTCTTGCGAAAATCCGGCAGCAGGAAAATAAAGTAAGCAAACAGCAGCAGCCGTTGCAGTAATTTTGTGTGACAGTAATCTTTGTGCCATGGTTTTCTCCTTTTAATTAAGAAACTCTTAATTAAGTTATCTTTAGCATAATTGCCAAAGGCTTGCGCGCGCGCATTAGATACTTTTTGCAGTGGAATGCAAGTGGTATTTAAATATTTTTATACAAAATTAATCTATATAAAATATTTGACCTCTGCTTTTTACTGCTTTTGTTCAGTTGCTATTGTGTGCATATAAACATCCCGTTGAGGATAAGGAATTGTAATGCCAGCCTGATCCAGGGAAAGTTTAATGGTTTCCAGTAAGTCTGAACGAACAGCCCAATAATCTTCGGCCTTAACCCATGGGCGTACGTTGAAATTGACACTGCTGTCAGCCAACTCTGCTACCGCAACTCCAGGGGCAGGGTCTTTAAGAATTCGAGGATCAGCATCAATTATGCCAAGAATGATATCTCTGGCCTGACCTACATTGTCGTCATAGCTGATACCAATAACCAGATCAACCCGGCGAGTGCCCAGAGCATTAACATTGACGATTGTTCCTCCAATAACCGCAGAGTTAGGCACGATAATTCTCTGGTTATCCGGGGTACGCATTAAGGTGCAAAATAAGCCAATCTCATCGACTGTGCCGGCGTTACCACCAGCATTAATAAAATCGCCGATTTTGAAAGGGCGAAAAATGATTATCATGATACCAGCAGCAAAATTGCTCAGTGAATCTTTTAGTGCCAGGCCAACCGCTAAACCGGCGGCGCCGACAATAGCCAGCAGGGAAGTAATATTGATGCCAATCTGATCAACCGCTGCAAGGACCACGGCTATTAGCAAAACAGTATAAATAAGAGTGCCTAGAAATTTCACCAGCATTTTATCCATGCCGGACTTGTCCATGGGCTTTTTAGCAAAATCTGCTACCGCTCGTGCAATAGCCTTACCAATAAAGAATATAGCGAGCGCAAGAACTATCCGAATGCCCCAGGGAATTACATAATCGTTAAATATGCTCATACCTTCTTCCATCTATTAACTCCAGAAATGATAAAAATTTTTAATAACTGATTATTCTATAACTTCACTAAATTGATTGCTATGAGTGAACTTGCCTATTAGCCGAAAATAGTTATATGGCTTTATCTATCCCGGCCAAATAAGCCTGCATACTACTGGTTAATGCTTCCAGGTTATAGCCTCCTTCAAGGACTGACAGCATTCTGGATTGGCAAAACGCTTTTGCAATTGTGTTCAATTGCTCACCTAACCATTCATAGGTCAGATCGGAAAAATCAAAAGATGCCAGAGGGTCCTTATGGTGCGCATCAAAGCCCGCTGAGACCAGAAGGAGTTGAGGTTTAAAATCGTTTATTGCAGGAATAACCTGTTCTATGAATACTTTTTGGTAAGCGCTGTGCCCAGTTCCTGCGCTTAATGGAATATTGAGTATATTGTCTGGCATGTTTTCAGTCTCGCTGCCAGTGCCTGGATAGAAAGGACTTTGGTGAGTCGAAAGATAAAAAAGTCCTTTTTTAGCTTTTACAATATCCTGAGTACCATTGCCGTGGTGCACATCAAAATCCACAATGGCGATGCGGTCAATATCATATGTTTGCTGGGCATAAAGTGCCGCAATGGCAATATGGTTAAACAAACAAAAGCCCATAGCCTGATTACTTGTCGCATGATGTCCAGGTGGGCGTGTTGCACAAAATATATGTTGGCGTTGACCAGCGATTAATTGATCGATGGCTTTGCAGGCCGCACCAACTCCTCTGTATGCCGCTTGTAAAGATCCTGCAGACATAAAGGTGTCGGCATCAATTTGTGCCAGATTTTCAATGGGAGCGATAGCCTTGATTTGTTCAAGCATCTCAGCAGTGTGGGCTAACAGGACTAGTTGGTCATTACCGAGAGGTGCTGGCTCAAAATCACTTATGCTGTCGAGAATTGCCTGCAAGCGCAAGGGGTTTTCAGGATGACCATAGCCGGGGTCATGCTGAAGGCAATCCAGATGACTGTATATGAGAGTTTTATCTGTCACTTATTTATCTGTCTAACAAGATCTCTTGCAGGGCACTCAGATAAAGTGCCGGTTCACATTTTTGCACCTTGCCACGTAGACTTTCAATTGTCTCATTGTCTTCGACGGCAATAACCTGTTGCTTGATGATAGGGCCTTCATCAATACCATCAGTCACATAATGGACTGTGGCGCCAGACTCTGTTTCTCTAGCATCAAGGACAGCTTGATGCACGTGGTCACCATACATACCTTTGCCGCCAAATTTAGGCAAAAGCGCTGGATGTATATTTAAAATTTTATAGGGATAGGCTCTTAAGGTTGCAGGGCCGATTTTTTTCATATAACCGGAACAGACGACCAGATCGGTTTTGGCATCCCGCAAGACAGTTTGTATAGCTTCATCAGCATTTTCCTCACCACGATGGGTTTTAGCGCTGATATGGCGCACCTCAATGTCATTATCCAGGCACCATTGCAGGATTAATGAATCACGGTTGTTAGTGATAAGAACCCCAATCTCGGCATCAAGTTTGCCTGAACGTATTGCTGCAATGATGGCTCTGGCTGAAGAACCGCCGTGAGAAGCCAAGAAACTAATTTTCATTGAACTGTCTTCGAAAATAAAAATGAAATTCTAGCGTAAATTTTTGTTTATTGCCCCGAAATCTCAAAACGGACGTGATAGAATGCACGGCTTTTTAATTTGACAGGAAACCACATGGCAAATCCAAAAACCTCAATAGACGATAGAGCAAGTTACGCAATCGGGCGACAAATGGGTGAACAACTTATCAAGAGCCCTTTTGATGGTATGCAACCAGAAGCTGTGTTGTCTGGTATGGCGGATGCACTGGCAGGTAGAGAAAGTCCTATTAGCCTTGATGACATGAATGAAGCCATTGATGATCTGAATAAACGCATGATTCAAAAACAACAGGAAGAAGCCGGGTCAATAGAAGCTGAGGGTGAAGCTTTTCTCGCGCAAAATGCAGAGCGTGACGAGATCAACATTACTGAATCCGGATTACAATATGAAGTGCTTGAGGAAGGTGCAGGCGAATCGCCCGAACTCTCTTCCAGAGTTAAAGTTCACTATCATGGGACTCTTGTTGATGGCACAGTGTTCGACTCATCAGTAGAAAGGGGCCAACCTATCGATTTCCCTGTCAGTGGGGTCATTCCTGGCTGGACGGAAGCCTTGCAAATGATGAGCCCGGGCGCTAAATACAAGTTATATATTCCACACCAGCTTGCTTATGGTGAGTCTGGCGCGGGTGGTGTGATAAAACCTTTCAGTACCTTGATTTTTGATGTAGAACTCTTGGAAATTTTATAAATCATCTTATAAAGATATAGACAATTATGGCTAAACTTTTACCTTTCAGGGGTATTCGCCCCACTCAGGCGCTGGCAGAAAAAGTTGCGGCACCGCCTTATGATGTTCTAAACAGTGCTGAAGCTCGCGAGATGGCAGCGGGTAATCCCTATACATTTTTGCACGTCAATAAACCTGAGATTGATCTTGATCCTGCGATAGATGTGCATGACGATCGGGTTTATCAAAAAGGTGCCGATAACTTGCAAGCTTTTATTGCTGATGGCGTAATTAAGCAGGATGAGGCCCCGCAATATTATGTTTATCACCAGATTATGGGTAAGCATGAGCAAACAGGTCTGGTTGCAGTGGCCACAGTGGAGGCATACGAACAAAACCTGATCAAGAAGCATGAATTTACCCGTCCTGAAAAAGAAGATGATCGTGTAAAGCATATGGATGCCTTGAATGCTCAGGTTGGACCGGTATTTTTGACCTATCAGGCAGAAAGCCATATCGATGAGCTAATAAAGACAGTTACGGATACTGTCCCGGAATATGATTTCACCTTGTCAGATGGTATCCGCCACATTTTCTGGATAGTAAGTGATAAGGCCACACAAAATAAAATTGAGCAGGCATTTATTGGCGTTCCAAGTCTTTATGTGGCGGATGGACATCATCGCTCAGCGGCAGCAACTCGTATTAAAAACATGCGCCAACAGGCTAATCCCAACCACGATGGTTCAGAAGCGTATAACAACTTTCTGGTTGTTGTGTTTCCTCATAATCAAATGAAGATTCTGGATTACAATCGTGTTGTCACAGATTTACATGGCTTGAGCGAAGAAGCTTTCCTTGAGATGGTTGAACAAAAATTTCAGATCAGTCACCAAGATCAGTCTTTCAAACCATCCGCACTGCATGAATTTGGAATGTATATGGATGGGCAGTGGTATTCCTTAAAAGCCAAGGAAGGGGTAGTGGATGAAAATGATCCGGTAGCTCGACTTGATGTTGCAGTGTTGCAGGACAATATTTTGGCTCCTCTTTTGGGGATAGATGATCCGCGTGTCAATAAGCGTATTGATTTTGTTGGTGGTATTCGTGGTATGGAAGGCCTGGAAAAACGCGTCGATAGTGGTGAGTGTAAAGTGGCATTTTCCTGTTACCCAACTTCCATAGAGCACTTGATGGCTATCGCTGATGCAGGAGAAGTGATGCCACCTAAATCAACCTGGTTTGAGCCCAAGCTGCGCAGTGGTCTGGTCATTCACTCGCTGGATTAGATGATACATTCATTTAATTAAGCTGAAGCGCCTTAGCTACAGGGTCTAATGCCTGACAGACTAATTGGCGCTAAAGTTCTGACTAACTCCAGAAAATTTTCCAACCAGGGCTCGGCATCTTGCATGGTTGCTGCATACAAGCGACACCAAAGGCCCTGTTTGCCTAATGGTAAAGTCTTGATATAACCCTGATCAGCCTGAGGCTGCACCGACCAGGTGGGCAACATGCTTAAGCCTCGGCCGCTTGCCGTTAATTGGATTATCGCTAAAGTCAGTTCTGCCGTTCTTCTGGCCTTTGGCGTGATACCCGCGGGTCTTAAGAAATGCTTGATACCGTCTAGCATATTGTCATCAACCGGATATTGGATCAGTGTCTCGTTAATGAAATCTTCCGGTTTTATATAAGGGCGGCTGGCAACAGGGTGGTTAGGCGAACAGCAGGCAACCATTTCGAAATCAAATAAGGCATGGTAGACCACGCCCTCCCGTTGATCGGGTTCGGTATGCACAGCAAGGTCAGCTTCATCGGTTAGAAGCAGGGCAACGGGGTCTGGCGTTAAGCCCGAAACTAGGTCTTGTTCAACTTCAGGCCATTGACCACGAAACTTGTCCATTGTTGGCATCAGCCAGTCAAAGCAGCTGTGACACTCAATGGCAATACGCAACCGGCCCACGGAGCCAGAGGCAATGCGGGCGATATCGCGTTCAGCTGAATCAATTTGAGGCAGGCATAAGCGAGCAAGATTTAATAGGCGTTCTCCCCCCGGGGTGAATCGGATCGGATTACTTTTGCGCTCGAACAGCGAAGTGCCATAATAGTCCTCCAGCTGCTTGATCTGCTGGGACAATGCTGATTGGGTTACATGGATATGCTCGGCAGTGCGCGACAAGGTGCCGGTATCGGCAAGGGTTTGTAACAAGCGCAAATGGCGTATTTCCAGCGGGGATTTCATATTAGCTATTCTAATAGTAAGTATAAATATTTATAAATTGACCTTATAAATAACTTCAGGGATGATAGCAAGGTTTTTTTAAGCCCGAATATGGTTAATTGATATGAGTTTTGCCGATCCTAAAGAGGAAGTCTCTGTTTCCTTTGAGTTTTTTCCACCTGCTGACCTTGGGAATGCTGATCGTTTCTGGGAGTCTATTGATAATTTAGCCTTGCTGAACCCTGATTTTATTTCCATTACCTATGGGGCAGGGGGAACTACGCGCGATCGCAGCCTGAAAATTTTGCAACGTATCCTTGCAGAAACCTCGCTGAATCCTGTTGCTCACTTAACCTGTGTTGGTTCCAGTCGGGCAGACGCGGATGATATGGCGAGGCAATTTCATGAGGCGGGCATTAATCGCTTGGTCGCATTACGGGGTGATCCACCTGGCGGGCAAGAAAATTTTACTGCTCATCCGCAAGGCTATGCCAATGCCACTGAATTTATTCATGGTTTAAATAAGGTTGCTGATTTTGATATTACTGTTGCGGCTTACCCTGAAAGTCATCCGGAGTCGCCGGGTTTGGATCATGAAATTGAGGTCTTAAAACAGAAGATTGATGCCGGCGCCAAACGTTGCATTACACAGTTCTTTTTTGAAAACGATGTCTATCTGCGTTTTGTTGATAAAGCACGCTCAGCCGGGATAGAGATTCCAATTATTCCCGGGATTTTGCCAATTCTGAATTTCACTCGGGTTCAAGATCTTGCAGCCAGGTGTGGAACTCATATTCCCGAGCGCTTGATAAGTTTGTTTGATGGCATAGAAGCATCTTCCTCTGTGAACAACATGTTGGCGGCCGCGGTGACAATTGAGCAATGTGAAGATCTTTATAACAACGGGGTTAGAAATTTTCATTTTTATACCCTGAATAAATCTGATTTGACTTGTGCCGTATCTCACTCTTTAGGTGTGCGTGCTAAAACCGAAAGTAAATAGAAAATAAATAAATTAATTAATAAGTAGATTAAATAGAGAGTATTTGATGTCACATCAGGAATTATTTACGGAAACCCTAAAGCAGAGAATCTTGTTTCTCGATGGTGCTATGGGCACCATGATTCAAGGCCATGGCTTGCAGGAAAAAGATTTTCGTGGAGAGCGCTTCAAGGATTATGCCAGCGAATTACGCGGTAATAATGACCTCTTAAGTATCACCCGGCCTGAATTAATCAAACAGATACATACTGAATACCTCGAAGCCGGTGCCGACATTCTCAAGACCAATACTTTCAATTCAACAGGTATTGCCCAAGCCGATTATAATTTGAGTGAACTGGCTTATGAACTCAATGTTGCTGGTGCGACTTTAGCCCGTGAAGCAACCAATGCCTATAAAAAGACTAATGATCGTCCAATCTGGATTGCAGGCGTCTTAGGGCCCACCAATCGTACGGCATCTATTTCACCGAATGTCGAGGATGCGGGTTTTCGTGCGGTTACTTTTGATGATTTATTCGAAGACTACTCCCAGGCTATTAAAGGTCTTTATGATGGTGGGGCAGATCTGATTCTTATTGAAACAATTTTCGATACGCTCAATGCCAAGGCGGCGATTGCAGCGGTCAAGAATTTTGAAAATCAACACAGCATCAAACTACCCATAATGATATCCGGCACTATCACCGATCAAAGTGGGCGGACCTTGAGTGGGCAGGTAGTCGAGGCATTTTATAACTCTGTGCAACATGCGGAGCCGGTGAGCATTGGTCTAAATTGCGCACTAGGCGCTGAACAACTGCGTGAATATGTTGATGACCTGTCGCGTGTATCTGAAGTGAATGTAAGTTGTCACCCTAATGCGGGCTTGCCTAATGAATTTGGTGCCTATGATGAAAGCCCTGAACATATGGCAAAAATTATCAGCGAATTTGCTGAATCGAGGCTAGTCAATATTGTTGGTGGTTGTTGTGGTACAACACCAGAACATATAAAAGCCATCCGTGAAAGCGTTGAAAATAAAGCGCCAAGAACGCCGCTGGAACCAAGGCCTTTATGTCGCTTATCGGGTCTGGAAGCAGTCATCTTAAGTAAAGACAGTAATTTTGTGAATGTCGGTGAGCGCACTAACGTGACCGGCTCCAAACGTTTTGAAACCCTGATTTTGAACGAAGATTACGATACGGCTATTAGTGTGGCTCTGGAACAGGTAGAGGGTGGAGCGCAAATTATTGATGTGAATATGGATGAAGGCATGCTGGATTCTGCCGCTGCCATGACACGCTTTTTAAACTTGATTGCTGCCGAGCCCGATATCGCAAGAGTGCCAATCATGGTCGATTCTTCCAAGTGGTCGGTGATTGAAACAGGCCTGAAATGCATACAGGGCAAGGGTATTGTGAACTCCATCAGCTTAAAAGAGGGTGAACAACAATTTCTTGAACAGGCCCGTTTGGTCAAACGTTATGGGGCGGCTGTCGTTGTGATGGCATTTGATGAACAGGGTCAGGCAGATACTTATGAGCGCAAAATTCAAATTTGTGAACGAGCCTATAAGTTATTAACTGAAGTTGCCGGGATACCTCCTCAGGACATTATTTTTGACCCGAACGTGTTTGCTGTTGCTACAGGCATAGCCGAGCATGCTGAATATGGTAAAGCCTTTATTGATGCGACAGCCTGGATCAAGAAAAACCTACCGCACGCAAAGGTGTCTGGTGGGGTCTCGAATTTATCATTTTCCTTCCGTGGCAATAATGCATTACGGGAAGCCATGCATTCAGTTTTTCTATATCACGCCATCAAAGTAGGCATGGATATGGCTATTGTTAATGCGGGTAAATTACCTGTTTACGAAGATATTGATGAAATATTACGCACGGCGATAGAAGACGTTATTTTCAATCGGCGTGAAGATGCCGGAGAAAGATTGCTTGAGATAGCCACAACGATTGTCTCTGAAGTGAAAGATGAAAAAGCAGTATTGGCATGGCGCGAAGCAGCAGTAGAACAACGCCTTGCCTATTCACTGGTGCATGGCATAGATCAATTTATTATTGAAGATACGCAGGAAGCTTACGAACTTTTAGGCTCAGCAATAAAGGTTATCGAAGGGCCCCTCATGGATGGCATGAATACTGTCGGTGATTTATTTGGTTCGGGCAAGATGTTTTTACCCCAGGTCGTCAAGAGTGCGAGAGTCATGAAACGATCTGTGGCTCACCTTGAACCATACATCCTTGATGCCGGAGGTGAACAACAAAAAAATGCAGGCGTTATTGTTTTGGCGACGGCTAAAGGTGACGTGCACGATATTGGTAAAAATATCGTGGGTGTGGTGTTGAGCTGTAATGGCTACAAGGTGATTGATCTTGGGGTGATGGTGCCTAGCAGCAAAATATTACAGGCTGTTAGGGATGAAAATGCCGATATCGTTGGTATTTCCGGTTTAATTACGCCAAGTCTGGACGAAATGGTGCATGTTGCCAGTGAGCTGGAGCGTGAAGGCTTCACCTTGCCCTTATTGATTGGTGGAGCGACGACTTCGCGAGTGCATACTGCTGTAAAAATTGAAGAGAAGTATAGTGGCGCCACGATATATGTGCCCGATGCCTCTCGTTCAGTTGGTGTTGCCAGTAAATTATTAGGCGATGATCCCGATAAATACAAAGCAGAAATTCGAGCCGAATACGATCAGGTTCGTGAACAGCGTCTAAAGAAGAATACTGTACGAAATATTTTAAGTCTGGAGCAGGCCAGGGCCAACAAGCCTAAAATTAACTGGTCTGATTTTGAAGGAACCGAGCCTGCATTCACAGGCATTAAAGTCTTTGAAGAGTTTGACCTTCAGACCTTGATAGATCGTTTTGACTGGTCACCATTTTTCAGGAGCTGGGACCTGGTAGGTAAATTTCCAAAAATTCTGGATGATGAAATTGTGGGAGAGAGTGCCCGTGAACTATATGCCGATGCCCAGGAAATGTTGCAGGCAATTGTCAGTGATAAATTGATTACGCCAAAAGCAGTGATCGGTTTTTGGCCAGCCAACAGTATTGGTGAAGATATTGAATTGTATGAAGATGATAAACGGCAGGATGTGCTGGCGACTTTGCATACTCTTCGTCAGCAAATCGAACAAAGGCGAGAAGGTAAAGCCAATTATGCGCTGGCGGATTTTATTGCACCGAAAGATAGTGATAAAGCAGACTGGATTGGAGGTTTCGCGGTCACTGCCGGTCATGAGGTAGAGAAGATAGTAGAGCAATATAAACAGAATAACGATGACTACAGAGCCATAATGCTGTTGGCTCTGGCTGATCGTTTTGCTGAAGCTTATGCTGAATGCATACATGAAAAAGTACGTAAAGAATACTGGGGTTATGCCAGTGATGAAGCCTTGTCCAATGCTGATTTAATCAGTGAGAAATACCGCGGCATTCGACCAGCGCCGGGATATCCCGCTTGTCCGGATCACACTGAGAAAGACACTCTGTTCTCCTTGTTAGATGCCACCTCGAAGACGGGCATTAGTCTTACCGAGAGTTTCGCTATGCTACCAGCAGCTTCAGTAAGCGGAATCTATTATTCCCATCCTGAGAGTCGGTATTTTGCCGTGGGTAAAATTGCAGAAGACCAACTGATTGACTATGCTGAGCGTAAAGGCTGGTCTATTGATGAGGCCAGACGCTGGTTGAGTCCGGTACTGGCTTCCTAAACAAATCTGAAACAGCTTTATATGCCAGAAGGTCAATATGATGTGTAAGTCAGAAAAGACATTTTCCTTGCCTTCCTTTTCCTCCTGCTTAACAATTTTAATTTTTTTCTTCAGCTGCAGCCAAAGTCTTGCGCAAAGCTCAGTCTGGCTTGTGACAAAAGGCGACAATAAAGTCTATCTGGGAGGCACCATACACATGTTGCGCCCAGCTGATTACCCGCTTCCTGGCGAATACCAAACAGCCTATGCAGATGCCGACAGTCTGTTTTTTGAGACCGATATTGATGCCATGAACAAACCTGAAACCCAGAGGGCTGCTCTGCAGAAACTGATGTATACCGATGGTCGAACTTTAGAAGCAGTATTAAATGATGAAGCCTATAACGCATTAAGCCAATATATTGAAAAAGTCGGCTTGCCAATGATGCTGTTACAGAACATGAAACCAGGGATGTTGATGAGCACCCTGGAATTACTCGAATTTCAGATACTTGGATTTACCCCGCAAGGCGTGGATGCCCACTTTCATCAGCGTGCGAGTGTTGATGGTAAGGCTATTGGCTTTTTTGAAACTGTAGAAGTACAGGTCGCAATACTTGCTGAGATGGGTAAGGGCGAAGAGAGCGACTTCGTGCTGTTGTCCTTACGGGACCTGGAAAGGATAGAGAATGACATTGAAAGCATTATAGATGATTGGCGCAGTGGTAATGCTGAGCTTTTGATGCAACATTTTGTTGCCGACATGAAAGAGGCGACTCCAGATGTTTATCAAAGTCTTTTGGAAGACAGAAATGATAACTGGATGCCAGAAATCGAGGCCATGCTTGACGATGCCGACACTGAGTTTGTTCTGGTTGGCGTTGCGCACCTAATTGGACAGGACGGTATAGTGCAACAATTACGTGGCAGAGGGTATCAGATAGAGCAGCTGTAATTATTCTCCAGACATAGAGTTGTCAGGGGTAAGTAGTCAGCAGCGGAAAATATTTTACTCAGGGTTTATACATGTCATTAATTCAAAGCAAGGCGGTAAAAATTCGTCAGGTAGAAAAATCTGATGAAGCTGCATTACTCGCCCTAGAAAAAGCCAGTTTTGAAACTGACCGCTTAAGTAAACGTCGTATGCGCCACTGGATCAATGCTGCTAATTGTCTATTTCTGGTGGCGACTCGTAATGACAATCTGGTGGGTTATTGCCTGATACTTATGCATACGGGAACACGTCTGGCTCGATTGTATTCTATAGCCGTGGACAAATCTTCACGCAGACTTGGCTTGGGTCAAGATTTATTGCATGAAGCTGAAGAAAGAGCCTCCCAGCAGGGGCGCTTATATATGCGTCTTGAAGTTGCCCAGAATAATATAGCAGCAATTCGACTTTATAAAAAAATGGCATATGTTGCCTTTGACACAATCGAAAATTATTACGAAGATCACCAAAATGCCCTGCGCATGCAGAAACGTATTCGTTATATACCCGAAAACCACTTAAGTCGTAAAACGCCGTGGTTCCAGCAGACGACTGATTTTACCTGCGGACCGGCTTCATTAATGATGGCCATGAGTAGTCTGGATAAAAACATTAAACCCAATCAAAGTGATGAATTGAAAATATGGAGGGAATCCACGACCATATTCATGACCAGCGGACATGGAGGCTGCCACCCGGTTGGGCTGGCGCTGGCTGCCATAAACAAAGGCTTCAAGGCTGAAGTATTTATAAATCAGACAGGCCCTGCTTTTATAGAAAGTGTTCGAAACCTTGAAAATAAACGTATTCTTGAAGTGGTGGATGCGGATTATTTTAAACAAGCCAAAAAGGTAGGAGCCATCATTCACCAAACCGATATTCGGCAATCACACATTGCTGATGCATTGAATAATGGTTCTGCAATAATCATCCTGATTAGCACTTATCGTATGAATGGTAAAAAATCTCCACACTGGGTTACGATCACTGGCAAAGATGATCAATGCTTTTACATGCATGATCCAGACCCTTCCGATGCCGTTCAGGTAGAAATTGATTGTCAGCACATTCCCATTGCTCGGGCAGATTTTGAGCTTATGTCCAGTTTCGGCAGACAACGTCTGCGGACTGCGGTCATCATTAGCCGTAAAAATTAGTAAGTGTCAAAAGGCTGTGGCAATATGGATTATTCAATTATTTTTTTAAGATATCAAAACCAATATTTTAACCATGAAGTAACGAGGAAGATTAAATGACTGTCCTGGTCGAAGGTGTATCAGTAATCATAAAGTTAGAGGCAATAAATCGAATAATTCCTGAAGGCTGGGAAGGTTTTCGGCAGTATGTCCCGAATTTTGCGTGGTGCAAAGATGACAAGCTTGTCCGACTGGGGTTTTTGGACGGAGATGAGGCAAAGGAATTCGCGACTAAGCTGGAATCGTTGAACCTTGTCTATCAAGGCAGTGAAGGCGCACAAGATTTTGCACTTGTTGATCAAATTTACGGAGTCACAAGCAGGTGTAATTGGCTTGAATATGGTCATTTGGATATTAATAACGATCCAAACATGAAAGTTGCGGCCTGCCGAATTGCAGGAACCCAAGACGATACTATTGTGCTGCCTGAAGGCTGGAAGTATGAAAATTCGCTAACGGCTGTGCATGGCCTGACCCCTTCATCACAAAGCTAGATAAGGGTTTAACTATTTTTTGTTGAATACATTTCATCACTCAAGCGCTTTAACTCCGCTCGATTGAGGTGTTGAGTAAATAAATAACAATGGTTTTGCGACCGTAAGCAGCCACCTCGACAATCAGTGGAGAGTGGATGGATAGTTGACTATGGAAAAATTTATTATTCAGAACGAAGCCTTAATCCGTTTGAGCTTTTTTTTCGGTATGTTATTTATTATGGCGCTATGGGAAATCGCCAACCCGAGACGTCAACTGACAGTTTCCAAGTATCTGCGTTGGTCCAATAATCTGGCGCTGGTATTTTTAAATAGCATCGTCTTGCGTTTGCTTTTCCCCGCTGCGGCCGTGGGCGTGGCTATCTTCGCTGCAGACAATGGCTGGGGTTTGTTAAATTATTACAGTGTTGCCTTTTTTTTGGCTGTTCTGTTATCAGTGGTGGTATTAGACCTCATCATTTATCTTCAGCATGTGATGGTTCATGCGGTACCAGCTTTATGGCGTGTGCATCGAGTTCATCATGCAGACCTCGATTATGATGTAACAACCGGATCACGTTTTCATCCTGTCGAGATAATTCTCTCCATGCTGATCAAGTTTGCCACTATAGTGGTATTAGGCCCCCCCGTGGTGGCTGTTGTGATTTTTGAAGTGATATTAAATGCCATGGCCATGTTTAATCATGGCAATGTGCGCTTGCCTCTAGCAATGGATCGTCTGCTGAGACTACTAGTAGTGACGCCTGACATGCACCGTGTGCACCATTCGGTTGAAGACAACGAAGCGAATAGTAATTTTGGTTTTAATCTTTCGCTATGGGATCGGTTGTTCGGGACCTATATCGACCAGCCGCGAGAAGGACATGAAAAGATGACTATGGGCATACATGGATACCGTGACCCAAACCAGGTAGATAAGTTGCCTGGCATGCTTGCTTTACCGTTTATTGGCAAGGTTACTGGTTATGCTATAAATCGTCGGGAATGGAGTAAGGACAACAAGAATTAAAGCGCTCGTGATCTGGATAATAAAATTTCAGAGAAATACGTTTAATCATTTCTTTGGATTGTAAATTCCCTTAAGTACATTTATTTGATAAATGTTAAGGTCTGCTTTTATTGTCGTGATGGCGAGAGACCACAATAAGATAGTGAGAAGAACGATGTCAGAAAAATATTGGAACCAAGCTTATCCCTCCGTAAGACGTCCGGTGATGGCCAGGAATGTGGTTGCTACATCACAGCCTCTTGCTGCCCAGGCCGGTCTCGAAATGCTGAGAAAGGGGGGTAATGCGATGGATGCCGTTCTGGCAACAGCTATTGCCTTGACCGTGGTAGAGCCTACCTCCAATGGGATTGGTAGTGATGCCTTTGCTTTATTTAATCAGGGCGATCAAATCCTTGGCCTGAATGCTTCCGGGCGAAGCCCTAAAGCCTGGAGTCTGGAGTATTTTTCCAAATATGAAGAAATGCCCTTTCGTGGATGGGATACAGTAACTGTCCCGGGATGTGTCTCGGCATGGGTGGAGTGTTCCAAATTTGGAAATCTGCCATTTAAAGATCTTTTTGAACCGGCAATACATTATGCTGAAGCAGGATTTCATGTCTCTCCAGTGACCGCCAATGCCTGGAAGATGGCAGTAGATATTTTTCATGAGCGAGAAGATTTTATGTCTACGTTTTCAGTCAATGGTCGTGCGCCTGAAGCGGGGGAGCTGTTTAAAAGCCCCGGACATGCAACCACGCTGGAATTAATTGCAGACACAAAGGGAGAAGCTTTTTATCGTGGTGAGCTCGCAAAAAAAATAGTTGCTCATGCGAAAGATCAGGGAGGCTTGTTAAGCCTGGAAGATTTATCAGCACATCAGATCGACTGGGTTGATCCGATTTCTATTGATCTGGATAACCTCGACCTCTATGAAATACCGCCTAACGGTCAGGGCTTGGCAGCCTTGATAGCACTGGGCATCTGTCGTGAATTCAAGCTGGGGGATATGGAACCTGAATCTGCAGATGCGGTCCACATCCAACTGGAATCAATGAAGCTGGCTTTTGCTGATGTTCACTCCCATGTGAGCGATCCAGACTTTTTGAAAGTGCCAGCCGAACATTTTCTTGAGCGATCTTATTTGAAAAAAAGAGCGGATGAAATAGACATGCAAAAAGCGGGTGCTCCTGAAACCGGTATTCCGCTAAAAGGTGGTACGGTTTATTTGTGTAGTGGTGATGCCGAAGGCATGATGGTTTCATTTATTCAATCTAACTATGCGGGATTTGGCTCTGGTGTTGTCGTGCCTGGCACCGGTATCAGTTTGCAAAATCGCGGAGCCAATTTTGTCTTGACAGAAGGTCATCCAAATCAGGTTGCGGGCAATAAAAGACCTTTCCATACAATCATTCCTGGAATGATTTATCAGAATGGCAAACCTAAATCTGCCTTTGGTGTGATGGGTGGGCACATGCAGGCGCAGGGCCATCTGCAAATGCTTTTGCGTCTGCATTTCTGGGGACAAAATCCACAGACTGCTCTTGATGCCCCTCGCTGGATGGTTGGCGGGGAAAGCAGTTTCAAACCTCAGGTGAATCTCGAAGAAGGATTTGCACCATCTGTGATTGAAGAATTGGGCAAACGCGGGCACAAGATTTTCGTGCACCCTGTTAGTGCCAGCTTTGGTGGCGGTCAATTTGTCTGGAAGATGGAAGATGGGTATTTAGCCGCCAGTGATCCCAGAAAAGATGGACAGGCAGTAGGATTCTGAAAACGGTACATTTCAAACATGAAAAAAAGCCCACTGATAAGGTGGGCTTTTTGTTTAGTGCAGTTTGTTAAAAATTGCCTATATTAGTTGGCTGGTTCCAGTCGATAGATAGCCGTTGGTGTGCCATTTTCTCTATCTTCTACCGCTAGATAAATATAACCATCTGGACCCTGGCGAACATCACGAATACGGCCGAGCCCATAAGCCAGGGTTTCTTCGCTAATGACAGTTTTATAGTCATCATCCAGAATTACATGAGCAAGTTGCTGACCACCCAGGCCACCAGCGAAAATATCGCCATGCCAGGCAGGGAATTTATCACCGGTATAAATCATTAAGCCTGAGGTAGCAATTGATGGAACCCAGAAATGTTGAGGTTGCTCCATTCCTACTCTAACAATCGCTTCATGAATTGGTGCGCCAGGACCATAATTTACGCCGCGACCAATAACAGGCCAACCATAATTTTTACCAGCTTCTATTATATTTAGCTCATCACCACCTTGAGGACCATGCTCAGTTTCCCATAAATCACCCGTTTCTGGATGGAAGGCAAGCCCTTGTGGGCTACGGTGACCAAAGCTGTAGATTTCTGGTAATACATCGGCCTGACCTACAAAGGGATTGTCTGCAGGGACTGAACCATCGTCATTCAGTCGAATCATGACACCATGATGATTACTGTTATCCTGGGCAGGATGATTTTCAAGATCTCCACTTGGAGGAGCTTGACGATCGCCGAGGCTAAGATACAAATAGCCATCATTATCAAATGCTAAACGTCCGCCATAGTGGCTGGCGCCGTTGGCATCGGCAGCAAATATTTCTTCTACATTGGTGAGGCGGTCATTAACGAAGCGACCACGCATAATTGCAGTTGTCGAGTTGTCTCCTTCAGCTCTGGAATAACTGAGGTAGAGCATCTGGTTATTGGCAAAATCCTGATGCGGTACAACATCGAATAGACCACCCTGGCCTTCATAAAAAACCTCAGGAGTACCTGGCACAGCATTTGGTAACAGGTTTCCATTTCTGATAATACGCAGACGACCAGGCTTTTCAGTCACCAGCATATCACCGTTGGGTAACCAGGCCATTGACCAGGGTTGAACCAGACCATCTGCATAGGTGTTAATGCGATAACCATAGTTTGACGCGAAATAAATATCGGATTGGGCGATTGCAGTAAATGATGCTGAAAGCATCAGGCCCACTCCTGCTAATAGATAAGATAACTTACGTAACATAACTACCTCCATGCTTAATTAACTACTTGGTATTTAGGGAAAATGTTCAGCTGATAATGAAAGAACATTTCAACTGATTACTATTAAGAGAAATTATAAGTGCTTATATACAGGCTTACCACCTTTTTTGAACTTATCAAAGCCTTATAGTTTATAAGGGATTATCAATTTTCCACTAAGCCAATTTAAGCCATCATTTTCATTTCACCAGAGAAAATATTCGCTACAATAGCCCCCCCCTTTTTAAGTAGTTAAAGGCAGTATTAGTGTCATGATTCAATATGGAAAAACCCCGGTTTCAGAGAGGCGTTCGGGAAAAATAGGTATTGGTGTTGACTATGGTACCAGTAATACTGCGGCTGCAATTTTTGATGGGCAGTGGGTTTATCTGGTAAAACTTGGCGAGCACAACGATATTATACCTACGGCGGTCTATATAGATCGAGAATTCAGTGCAAGTGTGGGGCAACAAGCCATCGCGAATTACATTGCTGGCAATCAGGGCCGAAAAGTTGAGCTCAGTGCCGAGGTACTGGGTGAGGCCAGAACATCAACTGGTCAGATAGATCACAGCACGAATTTACCAACAGAAGCCAATACAAACCTGGTATATGGCCAGTCTTTTCAGGACTCGTCGATGCCCGGACGATTATTCCGAGGGGTTAAGCGCCTATTGGGAAGTAAAAGCAATGAAAGGATTATGGTTTTTGACAGGCCATTTCGTCTGGTTGCGCTTATTACCCCCATACTATTGCAGGTACACAAATGCCTGGTGGTTAAATTAAGCCAGATAGGTCTAGCTTTGAGTGATAAGGATAAAATAGATCATGCCTGTATAGGGCATCCTGTGAATTTCGAAGGACAGGGAGAAGAACATAATCAGCTTGCCTTAGCGCGTTTGCAGGAAGCATGTGGGCATGCAGGAATACATTCTCGGAATTTATTTGCTGAACCCAATGCCGCCGTTATGAGTTACCTCATGAATCGGGATGAAGTGAATGCTGAGGTAATTCTGACGATAGATTTTGGTGGAGGCACTTTGGATTTGTGTGTGCTGGCTAAAAAAGATGGCGATTATGAAGTGCTGGGCACGCATGGCGTAGGACTTGGTGGTGACCATATTGATCAGACCTTATTTCGCTCTTTGTTATTCCCATTAATGGGGAAAGGAGAGCGCTGGCAGCGTGAAGTGGATGGGCGACACGTGGATACAAAATTTCCGTTTGATTCATATGAAGAGCTCATTATTAACTGGACAGTTAGTTATATGCTTAACCAGAATGAATATCTGACGCCGGTAAGGGACATGATGACCAAAGGCGGCGAGCTTACAACCAAGTTTGAGCGACTCTATGATCTCATTACGCAAAATTATAGCTATCAGGTTTTTCAACGCCTAAAAGAAGCGAAGGAAACTTTGTCGTTGCAGGAAGAAGCTTTGTTGGACATCCCTGAAATTAATGTGTCATTGACTTTAAGTCGCCAGCATTTTAATGAATTAATTGAACAGCCACTCAAAAGATTTTCGCAGGCTGTGTCTGATGTATTAGAAAAAGTTGGCTTGAGAGATGAAGATGTTAGTTTGGTAATCCGTACTGGAGGTTCGTGCCTGATTCATGCTGTCACGGAAATTATAGAACAACGCTTTCCAGACAGAGTGGTTGAACATGATCCCTTTACCAGCGTCGCTGCGGGTTTAGCAATTGCTGATTATCAGATGGAAGAAACGCAAAGGTAATCAAAGGATAATTAAAAAGGGGCCTTATGAAGCCCCTGAGTTTTAACATAAAGCCTGTATTCAAACGACAAGCGGAAACTATCGCTTTAAACTATAGTTGAGCTGCTGCTTCCAACACGTAACTCAAGTCTGGTCTGTCTCGAAAACTTTCTTCGGCAAACTTTTTCAGGATTGTGCCATCAGGACTGACCAGCATGATGCCTGGCTGTGGGATGCCATAGGCAAAACTATCTGGTTCCGGGTCCGGATTTCTGATGCCATAGGCGTTGACATGTTTTATGCCTTCATCATGCAACATGGTAAAACCAACGCCAAAGTCTTCTTCAGCAATTTTGAGTGTCTCAATTGAGTCATAAGTCATGGAAGCGATATTAAAACCCAGAGCTTCCATTTCAGATTGAATAGCTGCGATATCAGCGAGTTGTGCTTTGCAGAAAGGGCACCAATCAAAAGAACGGCTGAAAAAAAGCATTAAACCTTTTTCACCACTTAAGCTGTCAAGATTTTGCAGCTGACCATTTTGGTCCGGCGCATCCAAAATCGGAATCATTGAACCTTCCGGAAAATCAGGGGCCCAGACAAATTCCTGAGCAATAGTAGGGTAAGCACAAAACATGAATAAACTGATAAAGAATGGCATAGCACGTTTAATAAGAGACATAGATATTCCTTATTTAAATTCCTGTGTATTTAATTATTTCATGAGTGTTTAAGAGTTGTCTGAGCTGCATTTGTTACAAAACCCAACATTTCTAAGGGTTTAGATAATGACAGAATAAACATGGCTTTACTACTTTTCCCGGGAGCTGCCTGGCATTCTATGTAGCTGCACAATATCAATAGCTAACTTAAATTAGCTGCGACAAAAGGTCGCACTTACGCTTTGGGTTGATCTGACAATTATTATGTAAGGTTAAATATTTTTCAGGTTGCAAAATTATAAATTTAAATCATTTATCTACAAATTGAAAAAGCTAATAAATAGGTTTCACTTGATAATATTGCTGGGAAGACGTTTACTTAAAACGACTTTTTCTAGATCAAAAAAAATAAGCGGAGATTGCAGCCATTAAAGCCACCGACCCACAAACAAAAGCCCTTCTGGATATAGTGAATGCCGAAGGTAACCCACATTTATTTGAATTATCGGTTGAAGATGCCCGTGCCGGCCTGAAGCAGATGACGCTGCAAGTGGATATTGCAGCATGTGAGGTTCGTGAACGGCGTGAACTGATGATTGAAGGACCTGCTGGTGAAATTCCAGTGCGGATATATTGGCCTGAAATTACAGGAGTGGATATAAGCTTTCCTATTTTACTGCTCTACCATGGTGGAGTATTTGCTCTTGGTGATCTAGATACACATGAAAATATGGCAAGGTATTATTGTAAGCATGCACAGCTGATCGTAATCAATGTCGCTTACATGCTATCACCAGAAAATAAATTTCCACTTGGCGTTGAAGATTGTTACGCCGCACTTTGCTGGGCTGAAAAACATGCAGAAGAGATAGGCGGAGATCCATTGCGTATAGCGGTGACGGGTGATAGTGCCGGTGCTAATCTTAGCGCTGTCGTGGCCCAGCTTACTTTGTCTCGGCAGGGGCCGCCTATTGCATATCAGCTACTGGCTTATCCGGTGGTGAGTATGAAAATGGACGCTGACTATGCGTCACGTAAAACATTTGGACAAGGCGAGTTCTTTCTGTCGATGATGGATATGAACTGGCTTAGCGATATGTACTTTGCCGATCCGGCCCGGGAAAGTGAAAGTCTTCTAGCCTCTCCAATATTGAAAGAAGATCTTGGTGGTTTACCGCCAGCGTTGATTATTACTGCTGGGCATGACCCTCTGCGGGATGAAGGCAAACACTATGCTGACAGATTGAAAGCAGCAGGTGTTGATGTTGAATACGTATGCTTTGAATCAACCATTCATGGTTTTATGACTTTTGCTGGGGCACTGGATGCTGGCAAAGAGGCCCTGGAGCTTGCAGCAAGAAAGTTAAGGGAAAAGCTGAGTGACTAAGTTTAGAAAATAGAATAAAAAAATTATCTTAGTTTCTAAAAAATATCAGCCTCGTCGATTAGTCACAGCCTCAGCAAGAGTATCCATCAGAATATCCGTGTCTTCCCAAGACATGCAAGCATCAGTAATACTTTGGCCATAAGTTAAAGTTTCACCCGCAACAACTTTTTGATTACCTGCGACTAGATGACTTTCAAGCATGACACCTTTGATGCTGTCTTCGCCATTAGCTACCTGTCCGGCAACATCCTGACATACGATTACCTGACGATCGGGGTCTTTGCCTGAATTAGCATGGCTGCAATCAATAATAATAGCTGGATTCAGGCCTGCCTTTTGCAGTTTTTCTGTCGCTGTTTTAATGCTGTCAGGGTCATAATTTGTATGTTTGCCACCGCGAAGAATCAGATGACAATCCGGGTTGCCACCAGTCTGGAAAATTGCCGAACGGCCACCTTTTGTGACAGATAAAAAGTGGTGAGGGTGTTGGGCTGACCCAATTGCATCAATCGCAATTTGGATATTACCGCTGGTGCCGTTTTTAAATCCAACCGGGCAAGACAGGCCGGAGGCCAGTTCTCGATGACATTGTGATTCAGTAGTTCGAGCCCCAATTGCCCCCCAGCTAATTAAGTCGGCAACGTACTGTGGGCTGATTAGATCCAGATACTCTGTCGCAGCTGGAATGCCCATATTGGCAAGTTCAAGCAAAAGTTTTCTGGCCTTACGCAATCCCTTATTAATCTGAAAACTATTATCAAGATGCGGGTCATTGATGAGTCCTTTCCAGCCAACGGTAGTACGTGGTTTTTCAAAATAAACCCGCATAACAACCAGAAGCTTGTGCTTATATTTTTGTAAGGGCTTTAATAAACGTTGTGCATAATCTATTGCAGCTTCCGGGTCATGAATCGAACAGGGACCACTAATAACAATCAGGCGATCATCTTTACCATGTAAAATATCCTGAATTGCGCTACGCGCTTCAGCAACAGTTTTTGAGGCTTTTTCTGATAGCGGATATTCATTGATGAGCTGCTCCGGAGAAAGCAGTTCTTTCATGGCAACAATGCGTAAATCGTCAGTCGTTTGCATATTCATGTTAAGTCTCTTTTTTACTTTTATTCTTGCGTTAATTTTTCAGGCTATTCAGCTTTTTGGATATTGATTGAGAGTACATTTTGCTCATCAAGTTCAAACTGATGTTGGTGAGCTTTTTCATCAATTGTAAATTCAATACATAAGGTTTCTTTGCCAATATAATCCTGATGGTCTTGTACTATTGTTAATAATTCATCAGATCCAAAATAAGCTATTTTAATCCGGTCAGCGACGTTGAAATCCAGATCCTTACGCGTTTTTTGAATCCGGTTTACGATTTCTCTGGCTTGTCCTTCAGCCAGCAATTCAGTATTTAGGGCTATATCCAATTCGATTGTTATAAAGCGATCAGAGATAGCTTCAGTGCCTTCCTTAGCTTCACGGAAAACCAGAATATCGTCTGTTGAAAAAACCTCATTTTCCAGACTAATAGAGCCTTCATCTTGCAGCTGTTTAAGTTGTTGAATAGTTAAATTTTCAATCAAATTTTTAACAGTTTTGAAATCTTTACCAAAGCGTTTGCCCAGGACCGGCGAGTTCGGTTTGGCATAAAGGTTGATGTATTCATCTTCAGCTGTTGAGTAGTCAACAGCTTTCACATTGAGCTCGGATTTTATATAAGTTTCCAGTTTCGCTATTTCATCCAGCATCGCCTGATCTTCATGAATAATGGTAAGGCGAGCCAGAGGTATTTTAGTTTTTATTTTTACCTGTTCGCGTTTTTGTCGACCCAGCAAAATAATACTTTGCATACGGGCGACTGCTGCTTCTAGAGCCGGCTGGATATAAGCATCCTCAGCTTCCGGATAAGTGCATAAATGTACAGAGTGTTTACGTTCATCGCCGGCAGGAGAGAAGGTTTTTAATGCCTGGTAAACATGCTCTGACAAAAATGGCGCAAAAGGTGCCAGACTGATATTGAGTTCGTTCAAGACAAGATAAAGTGTATTGAAAGCAGCATCTTTATCGGTTGTCATATCTTCAGTCCAGAATCTTGAACGATTCAGACGGATATACCAATTGGTCAGGTCTTCAATAAATTCAAATAAGGCAGGGACGACATTATAAAGCTTGTATTCCGCCATTTCTTTCGCAACATTGGTTTTAAGTGTCTGCAGTTTTGAAATAATCCACTGGTCGACAATGTTGTCAAAAGCCAGGTCTTTAAGATCTTTTGCTTGCCAATTATCAATTGCGGCATAAGTCTGTAGAAATTTGAAAGAGTTATACCAGGGCAGTAATACCCGGCGTACCATCTCTTTCACACCGCTATCAGTAAAGCGTTGTTCTTCAGCTTTAACCAGGCCGGAATTAATTAAATACAGACGCAGGGCATCAGCACCATACTCTTCCATCAGGGCATCCGGGGCAGTGTAATTTTGCAGGCGTTTTGACATTTTCTTGCCGTCTTCTGCCATGACAATGCCGTTGACGATGACATTTTTGAATGAAGGTTTGTCAAATAGCGCCGTACTTAGCACCAATAAGGTATAGAACCACCCGCGTGTTTGATCGAGTCCCTCAGCAATATATTCCGCAGGAAATCCTGCTTCGAAAAGTTCCTGGTTTTCAAAAGGGTAATGCAATTGTGCGTATGGCATAGAGCCGGATTCAAACCAGCAATCCAATACTTCTTCGACCCGACGATAAGTGCCTTCTTCACCATCAACGCTAAACGTTAGCTCGTCAACGAATTCCCTATGCAGGTCATCTACCGTTACGGCGGTGTACTCAGCTAATTCAGCAATTGAGCCTATACAGATACGCTTGTCGCTGACATCGTTGATCCATACCGGTAATGGTGTGCCCCAATAGCGGTTGCGCGAAATACTCCAGTCAATGGCATTGGCTAACCAATTACCCATACGTCCATTTTTGATATGTTCAGGTACCCAGTTAACCTGCTGGTTGGCAGCGCTGATACGATCGCGAATGGATTCGACTTTCACATACCAGGAAGGAATAGTGCGGTAGATAATCGGGGTGTCTGAACGAGGACAGAAAGGGTAGCTATGATCGATGACTTCCTGAATATACAGTTTGCCTTCGTCTTTAAGGCGTTTAATGATCTCCTTGTCTGCATCTTTGACATATTGCCCTTCGTAGTCACTGACTTCTGCTGTGAATCTGCCTTCAAAATCAATAGGGCAGACCAAAGCTGTAGCGCCATTACTTTTCATAACCCTGTAGTCATCTTCACCAAAGGCGGGGGCCTGATGCACTACGCCGGTGCCACTATCGGTAGTGACATAATCATCGGCATAAATTTGAAAAGCGCCCTCGCTGACTAATTCCTTAAAATAGGGAAACAGTGGCTCATAAAGCCTACCGATTAAATCACTGGCATTATGCTGGCTAATGACTTCCAGGTTTTTATGTTTGCTCAAAGCTTCCAATCGAGCTTCAGCTAAATAGATTAGCTTCCCGCTATCTTGGTCCTTCACTTTGACATACGGAATATTGGCGTTGATACAAAGTGCCAGGTTTGAGGGCAAGGTCCATGGAGTAGTGGTCCAGGCTGCAACAGAAGCGTCCTCACCCTTAAGTTTGAATAAAACAGTGACGGCAGGATCTTGAACATCCTGGTAGTTGGAGCCTGCTTCAAAATTTGAGAGAACCGTTCCCAAAGCTGTAGAAAAAGGCACGACTTTGACGCCCTGATAAATTAAATCTTTTTCCCAGAGCTGTTTGATTACCCACCAGACGGACTCCATAAACCATGGGTCCATGGTTTTATAGTCATTTTCAAAATCGACCCAGCGTCCGATACGGGTAATGGTTTTTTCCCATTCAGCAGAATAGCGTTGCACAATGCCGCGACATTCGTCGTTGTAGCCTTTAATTCCCAGTTTCTTGACAGCCTGTTGTGAGGATATACCCAAACTTTTATCTATCTCATGCTCAATTGGCAGGCCATGGCAATCCCAGCCAAAGCGCCGCTGCACGTAATAACCCTTCATAGTGTAGTAGCGAGGAATGATGTCTTTTAAGGTGGAAGCAACCAGATGGCCATGATGCGGCAGCCCAGTCGCGAAAGGGGGGCCGTCATAGAAAATATAAGGCTTGCAGTGTTCAGTTTGTGTCAGAGACTCCTGGAAAATATTGTTAGTTTTCCAGAAATCCAATACTTGATGTTCCGCTGCAACAAATGAAAAAGATTCATTTGGTAACTTATTTTCGGTTGCCACTGTCACAATTCTCAGTTGATATTTTCATAATACGCGAAAACAAAAAAACCCGCTTGGAAGCGGGCTTTTTTAATCTCATTTTTCAAATAATACGGACTAATTCAACCCACTTTTCAGTGCTGAATAAAAAATATAATTCGTGGATATATAGTCGTCAAAGTCATGGGTGCGAAGCATAGCTGCTTATGTCTCCAAGAGCAAGTAAGCAGGCAGCCTTGCTAATCATTAGTATGTGCATTTTGCCGGAAAAAATTGCTCAAGCTTTATGCCTAGATTCACCTATAGACTTTTTATTGAATAGTTAACGGGATCAGCACTGAATCAACTGTTGAACCGCTGGTAATGACTATATTGAGTTGCCATTCGCCTGGTTGATGAAAATACATATTATCGACCTCATAGGCTCCCCTGCCCAAATGAGAGCTGATGAATGTCATTCTCGATAAGGTTTCACGCGATTCAGGATGATAGCCATGAATTTCAATCACTGCATTTTCTATAGGACGACGGCTACTATTCAGTATGAAGAGCATCCATTGGTGCGGCGTTTCGACGGGAACAGGAAAATATTGCGTCGAATAACTTAATCGATAAGTGCCACCATTGGATAACCAAACTCCCGGAGCAGCCTCTTCTTGAGCAGCGACAGGGGAGCTAAAAAGGGCTGAGACCATAAAAGTTATCTGTAATATTTTGTAAAGAGCTCGTTTCATTTCTAATCCTCGGTGAATCTAGAGGTGGAGAATAATAGTTTGTGAGGTAATGTCAAATTTGTTTTCTTCCTTAACTGTACCCCACCTTAATACAAATACTTTAACAATCATGATTAAGGTCAAGCTTGAGGGTGGTTAGTGTGGTAAAAGCCTTTTATACTGGGGAAGTTAGTGACGACTTCATATGGAACTTTGTATCGACGTCTTTTCTGAGTAGTATTCAAAAGCAGGAATATTGATTTAAATCATGCAAGTAAAGTGAAATTTCAGTCTAATTCGCATCTTAGTGAACTATAAGCTGTTTGAATTTTTAAAAGTATAGTAACTTTGGCCCAGGGCCTATTTGAAGGGGATTCAAGTTAGTCTTTAATGTTAAAAGCAGGCGCCTTTGACTTACCATAAAAAAAGAATCATAAAACAGAATCAGGAAGGGGGATTCATGAGTTTGACGAAACACCTGAAAATTATCGCAGCAGGCCTAAGCCTTACTGCGTCTGGTGCAATGTTTGCGCAATTTAATGCACCTACACCGGATGCTTTGCCATTCCCAATGGAGTTTGAAACATCCAGAGAACATTATGATTACTTACTTGACTACTATAAAGGTGGCGTTAAGCATGATTATTTAAGCGTGCCTAAATGGGAAGGTCTCTGGTCAACTGGTGGGAATACTGGCGGCAACAGACCTTTTGTGGAAGATGGTGAAATTATTGAGGGTGTTCTGACTCCTGAATATGAAGCTGCTTTTCGGTATCGCCGAGATCTAGGAGATCAGGCTTTTAATGCTGGAGTGGACTATGACCGATTGACTACCTGTGAGCCAGCCGGTATGCCACGTTGGTTGTTGGAACCTTATGTCCGAGAATTTTTAAATACGCCCACTTATTCACTGTGGCACAATGATTTAGCCAATGATACTCGCCGGATATATATCAATCAGGAACATGTCAACATTGATGGAACTCATTTTGCTGCTGGTGACAGTATCGGATTTTGGGCAATTGACGATGAATTAGGTAATGTATTAGTTGTGCATACAGAAGATATTTACCCTGCTGATTTTTTCCGTGGAACTCCTCCAACCAGTAATCAGGCTGAATCAGTTGAAATATATTATGAGTATTGGGACGAGGAAAATGACCAAAAACGAATTGGGGTTAATGTTTACTGGTATGACGACTTAGCTTTGCTGGAACCATTGAGTCTCGTCTACACTTTCAGACCACGCCCTGATATGGAAGCTGCTGGTTTACGGATCCGTTATTGGGAATGTGCACAAAATCAAAATACCTATCTGACCTTTGACGAAGAAGGCCGGCCCAATACACAGTATCGATTGCCGGGTGATCCAGGATATCTTGATCCACGAGGCACACCTGCAACGAGAAACCCGGATTTACCAGCTGATCTGATTGGTCAGGAAAAGAGCCCTATATTTGATGATCAGTTTGATTTCGCATTTTGATTAAGCTACAAGAAACTAACAATTAAGTAAGGAGTATTACTATGAAAATATCAATAAAAAAATTATCACTAGCGATCATGGCTGTACTGACTTTCGGTGTGGTTGATTTTGCAGCTGGGCATCACAGCTTTGCCATGTTTGACAGAGCTCGGGAAGAAGTTACAGGTGGGGAAGTGGTACGCTGGGCCTTTAATAGCCCGCATGTTGCCCTTTACATCAGGGATGCTGCCGGTGATATCTATGCTTATGAAGGTGCTGCTCCAGCTTCCTTAGTAACACGTTCTGAACCTATGAATGGCTTTACTTTCCAGCCAGGTGATTCAGTAGAACTAGTTGTATGCCCGCTTCATGATGGACGTAATGGTGGTGCTCTGGGAATTATCATCAAGGATGACGTATGGTATATGCCTAATGACGGTGGTTGTGGCCCTAATCTGGAGTCCTGGCAGGACTGGATGCCTAAAGGCTATAAATCTAAACAGGCAGCTATCGATGCCGGAGAAGAAGTCGAAATGTAATTAGATTTAGCCCGTTTATTAGCTAGGCCTAAATCTTAACTAATCAGCGGCTAATTCATTTGAGCTTAAAAGGGCTTCTTTTGAAGCCCTTTTTATTGATTGAATCAAAGTAACAAGAACTCTTCAGTTAACGTCACTTCACACATAAATTATTCTTTTTTTGAGTAGTATTTCCGCTATACTCATTTTTCAATTTTATTCAGCTACAAAGCTCAATTCTAGTTAATAAAGGTCGCTTTATGACGTATTGTGTCGCTATTTCGGTGAATTCCGGAATCGTGTTTTGTTCAGATTCAAGGACTAATGCTGGAGTAGATAAGGCATATGTCTATAGCAAAATGTTTCGTTTCGAGCTGGGCAATGAAAGGCAGTTTGTGGTGCTTTCGGCCGGAAACCTGGCAACTAGCCAAGCCACAATGCACCAAATGAAAAAGGACATTCGGTTGAATGCACCGATTAGTCTAAACACGGTTGCCACCTTAAGCGATGCGGCTGACTACCTTGGCGAAGTCAGTCGAGCTCAAATGGAGAAGCATGACAATACAGGTCCGACCTTTGAAGCCAGTTTTTTAATTGGCGGTCAGATCTATGGGAGTGAACATAGTGTTGCCTTGGTTTATCCAGCCGGAAACCATATCACCACCTCCCCTGATACCCCTTATTTGCAAATAGGGGAAAGCAAATATGGTAAACCGATTCTGGATAGAATAATTGATGTGGACACATCCCTCGAAACAGCTGCACTTTGTGCGCTGGTTTCAATGGATTCCACTATGCGCAGTAATATTACTGTAGGTCCTCCCATTGAAGTTATGTTTTATCATGCCGATTCGTTTTTATTGCAGCCTCATCACCGTTTTGAAGAAGACAATGAGTTTCTGCGTGGGCTGAAAAAAGCCTGGGATAGTCGACTCAAAGAAGCCTTCAATCAATTGCCGGGATTATCTTGGACTAACTCCAATAATAATCTCATGCTTAATAAATAACTGATCCAACAAGATCATAATTAAATGACTATAAAAGTAGCGATACAGCACCATACTGTTTATCGTTTTGACAAAAGAGTGGCTTTGCAGCCTCATCTTTTACGTCTGCGTCCAGCACCACATTGCAGGATGCCGATCCAGTCATACTCTTTAAAAGTCTCTCCTGAAAATCATTTTATAAACTGGCAACAGGATCCATTTTCTAACTACATGGCACGCCTGGTTTTCCCTGAAAAAAGCCGTGAATTGATTATTGATGTTGAAGTCATTGTTGACATGACAGTCGTCAATCCCTTTGATTTTTTTCTGGAAGAATCAGTTGATCATTTCCCTTTTAAATATGACAAGCAGTTAAAGAAAGACCTTGCTCCATATTTGCAAATTACCGAGAAAGGGCCCTTGCTGACTGAATTATTGGGTCAGATAGATCGTAGTAAACAACCAACAATTAATTTTCTTGTGGCCATGAACCAAATTGTTCAACAGCGAGTAGCCTATTTGATTCGGATGCTCCCCGGCGTACAAACTTGTGAAGAGACCTTGCAGCTCAAATCAGGCTCCTGCCGTGACAGCGCCTGGCTCCTGGTACAAATTTTTCGACATTTAGGCTTGGCTGCGCGTTTTGTTTCAGGCTACCTGGTGCAACTCAAAGCTGATCAGAAAGCCCTGGATGGTCCTTCCGGCCCTGAAGAAGATTTTACTGATTTGCATGCATGGGCTGAAGTTTATATTCCTGGGGCAGGCTGGTTGGGTATGGATGCAACATCAGGACTATTCGCCGGGGAAGGTCACATCCCTTTGGCCTGCACACCAGACCCGCAAAGCGCCTCTCCTATAACGGGTTCAACTGAGCCCTGCAATGTGGAGTTTGAATTCAGTAATACCGTAAAACGAATTCATGAAGACCCAAGGGTTACCAAACCTTATGAGGAAGACCAGTGGCAGCTGATTAATAAGCTTGGTGAAAAAGTAGACACTAAATTAAATAAGCAAAACCTCAAATTAACGATGGGAGGGGAGCCCACCTTCGTTTCTATCGATGATATGGAAGGCGAAGAATGGAATAGCAAGGCACTGGGCCAAGACAAACTCAGACTTTCCTCTGAATTACTTTTGTCGCTTAAAGATCACTTTGCAGAAAATGGCTTATTACACCACGGGCAAGGTAAATGGTATCCCGGAGAAGAATTGCCTCGCTGGGCGCTTGGTTTATTTTGGCGGACTGACAATAAGCCGCTTTGGCATGATAAAAGTTTACTAGACGATACTCGAAGTAAACATAAAGTTGGCAAGACGACTGCACAAAAAATGATTAATAAGCTGGCTGACAAGCTTGGGCTGGATAAACGTTTTGCACTGCCGGCCTATGAGGATGCTGAGGTCTATCTAAAAAAAGAAGGGCAACTTCCCAAAAATTTGAGCGTATCGAATAGTAAATTAAGCAATGAACAGGATCGTAAACGACTACGCAAAGTGTTTGATCAGGGTTTAACGCATAAAGTTGGCTATGTCTTACCCTTGGCATGGTCAGGTGATGAAGAAAAAGGTGGTTGGGCCAGCAGCAAATGGCAATTTTCCAGAAGGAAAATTTTTCTTATTCCGGGAGATTCCGCAATGGGGTACAGGCTGCCTCTTGAAAGTCTGCCCTGGGAAATCGAGCGGGATTATGATTTTGAAAAGGATCCTTTCGCCGAGCGTAAAGCCTTGGATTACCCCCTGAATAAAGCCAAAGTGTCGAAAGAAAAGAAGGTCTTTGTGGAAAAGATAATCCATACGGCGCTTTGTATTGAAGTGAGAGAGGATAAATTGTATGTCTTTATGCCGCCACTTAAAGTACTTGAACATTATGTGGGGCTGCTAGATTTAATTGAACAATGTGCTGCCGAATTCAAAACTCCATTGTTTCTCGAAGGCTATGAACCTCCTCGTGATCCGCGGCTGAAAAAACTAATGATTACCCCTGATCCAGGTGTGATTGAGGTGAATATACATCCAGCGGCTACCTGGCAGGAATCGGTCAATAATATTTCTATACTTTATGAAGCAGCCAGAAACTGTCGTCTTGGTACAGAAAAATTTATGCTGGATGGCAAACATACCGGAACCGGTGGTGGTAACCACGTAACGCTGGGTGCGGCTAATGTTGAGGATAGCCCTTTTTTGAGTCGTCCACATTTGCTTGAAAGCATGTTGCGTTACTGGCAGAACCATCCAAGTCTGTCGTATTTGTTTTCTGGCCAGTTTATTGGGCCTACATCACAGGCCCCTCGTGTCGATGAAGCCAGGGATGATAATCTCTATGAGCTGGAAATTGCTTTGCAGCAGTTGCCAAAGGGTGAAACAGATAGCCCATGGTTGATTGATAGGATACTAAGAAATTTTCTGGTCGATCTGACGGGCAATACACATCGATCAGAATTTTGTATTGATAAGCTTTATTCTCCTTCCAGTGCTACCGGAAGGCTGGGTCTGGTAGAGTTTCGTAATTTTGAAATGCCTCCTCACTGGCAAATGAGCGCAGTCCAGATGTTATTGTTGCGCAGTTTGCTGGCCTGGTTTTCGGCTAAGCCTTATCGGAAGAGTATGATTCATTGGGACCATCAATTACATGATCGTTTTATGCTGCCACATTATATTTGGGAAGATATGCGATGGGTAGTTAATGATCTAAAAGATGCAGGTTTTGAGTTTGATCTGGATTGGTTAAGCCCTTTTCAGGAATTTCGTTTCCCTCATTATGGCAGCTTTCATGTGGCAGGTTTGCAGCTGGACATTCATGGTGCTATCGAGCCCTGGCATGTACTTGGTGAAGAAAGTTCAGCGACAGGGACGTCACGTTATGTCGATTCTTCTGTTGAAAGGTTGCAGGTTAAAATTCAGGGTCTCTATGGAGAAAGATTGATGCTTTGTTGCAATAAACGTCAGGTGCCACTGCAGGCAACAGGAAAAGATGGAGAATATGTTGCAGGAGTTCGCTTCAAGGCATGGGATCCATATTCAGCCTTGCATCCGACTATAGGGGTCCATAGTCCTCTGGTTTTCGATATTGTGGATACCATGAATTCACATTCATTAGGAGGCTGTACGTATCATGTTTCCCACCCTGGTGGTCGTAATTACGACACTTTCCCAATTAATGCTAATGAAGCAGAAGCGCGACGAGTAGCTCGCATTTCCAGTAAGGGGCACTCTCAAGGCAAAATAAGAATTGCTAAAATTGAGCCACACCCCAAAAGACCTTATACACTGGACTTACGCTATCAATAAGTATTCGCTTTAGTTGAGAGGCTCTACTCATTTGAGCCTCTAATGACTGAATGACCCAAGAGTACTTAAAATTACAATAATGAAAGAAAAATGGAACATGTCATTTAAAGTCTCGCTGCAATAGAACAAATCCTGGTGATTGCTTTATACTACGGCTCGCATCCAGCTGAAAAAATTTATAATATCTTTTTTAATCAATAAGATAGCTAATAAATCAACTAGCAGGTTAAAGAAATCCGGATCGAGATCCTTAGCGTAATAAGGTTTAGAAGTTTGTTTATAAGTTTAAAAGAAGTTTAAAAACTTAATAAAAATTGAGGAAGTGGGGAATGCATTTTAATAAGTACATTTATTCTAGTTTACTGTTGTTGTTGTTGCCTTTAGCTGCTTTAGCAGCAGAAAACGATGCAGCAGTTCATCAGGACACGGTTTCTAATTTTTGTTTTGATTGTCATAACGCTATTGATTGGGAAGGTCAGTTAGCACTTGATCTGCTTGATGTTAGTGACGTTGGTCCGGATGCTGAAACCTGGGAAAGGGTTGTGAATAAATTAAGAGGTTCAATGATGCCTCCTCCTGGACAGCCTCGTCCCAATCAAGAAACCTATTTTGAACTGGTCAGCTTTCTGGAAGATGAGCTTGATGAAGCCGCGATGCAACATCCAAACCCTGGTCGCCCAGGACTCTACAGGCTAAACCGTAATCAATATGCAGCCGTTATTCGTGATTTACTGGGCATGGATATTGATATGGCAGCGATCCTTCCGCCGGATACTACAAGTTATGGTTTCGATAATATTGCTGATGTGATGAATGTCTCACCGACGCTGCTAGAAGGTTATCTGGCTGCCGCTGACAGAGTGAGTGCGATTGCTGTCGGCGACCCTGAATTTCCACCAGAGGAGGCAAACTATACTGTTAGCAGTATGCTGTCTCAGGATAAACATATTGATGGTTTCCCCCTGGGAACACGTGGCGGTATTTCTGCAGATCATAACTTCCCGCTCGATGGCATTTATGAAATTAATACACATTTTCTGGTTAATTCTCTTGAAGTTGTCAAAGGGCTTCAGTTTCCCCATCAGTTTGAGGTCAGTATTGATGGGAAGCGAGTTCATACAGCCACTATTGGGGGTATCGCGGATTACACCTTAATGCTTGAAAATGGTGCTGCTTCTACTGAATCTGTTGAAAATCGTGCAAAAGTGCGTATTGCGGTCCCGGCTGGTGTTCATAATGTGACTGTAACCTTCTTGGAAAAAACACAGGCATATGAAGTGGATCAGCTTCAGCCTTTTGATAAAAACAATTTCGACCCTGTTTACGTTGGAGGCATTCCATCTCCAGCCAGAGTCAATATTCGGGGGCCTTTCAATTCAAGGGCTCCTTCCCAGCTAACCAAAAGCCGGGAAGCAATTTTCAGTTGTTATCCCGATCAGGTTTCCCAAGAACAGGCTTGTGCTGAAGAAATCATTTCAAGCCTGGCCAGAAAAGCCTATCGAAGACCTGTTGATGATACTGAAGTGGGTGTCTTGATGGATTTCTACCTAGAAGGACGTGAATCCAAAGGTACATTTGATGGTGGTATCCAAATGGCCCTGCGCCGTATGTTGATGAGTCCAAATTTCTTGTTCCGAATTGAACGGGACCACCCTGATGTTGCTCCAGGCGAAAGTTTTGCAATCAACGACCTTGAACTGGCTTCCAGACTTTCATTTTTCCTTTGGAGCAGTATTCCTGATGAAGAGCTGATCACTTTGGCCGCCAATGGTCAGTTAAGTGACCCTCAGGTATTGGAGAGACAGGTTAACCGTATGTTGGCCGATGACAGAGCAAACTCCATCGTCGAGAATTTTGCCGGCCAGTGGCTGCAACTTAGAAATCTGGATGGTGCCACACCGGATGAAATTGCATTCCCGAACTTTGATGATAATCTGCGCCGAGCGTTCGTGACTGAAACGTCGATGTTTTTTGAAACCATTATGCGTGAGGATAAAAGTGTCATGGAATTGATGACTGCTGATTACACCTATGTCAATGAGCGCCTTGCAAGACATTATGATATTCCGGGAGTTTATGGAGATCATTTCCGCTATGTGGAACTGAACGATCCTGCCCGCGGAGGCCTACTGGGACAGGGGAGTATCCTCACAGTGACATCATTTGCTCACAGGACCTCGCCGGTTCTAAGAGGAAAATTTGTATTGGATAATATTCTTGGTACAAGAGCATCTGACCCACCGGATAATGTCCCTGCCTTGGAAGAAAATGATGCTGCAAGTCTAGATCAGGAAGCATTAAGACAGCGCTTGGCCAGGCATCGTGCTGACCCTGCATGTTCTTCATGCCACAACATCATGGATCCCATAGGCTTGGCGATGGAGAAGTTCGATGCTGTTGGTCGCTGGCGCGATCTTGATGAAGGAGGTCTGCCAATTGACTCATCTGGAGAGTTGGCAAATGGCACGCCCATTGATGGTCCGACAGATTTGAAAAATGCCTTAACTGCGCAACCTGAATTATTCGTCAATACTTTTGCCAACAGAATGCTTACCTATGCTATTGGTAGAGGTCTGGAATATTATGATATGCCCACCGTCAGAGCGATTGTTGATAACACTGCTGATGATGGTTACCGGTTTTCTGCAATTGTTCAGGAAATTGTGAAATCTGCACCGTTCCTTATGAAACAGGCAGCAGGAGGAGAAGGTCAAATTGCGGCTAACATCAGTCAATAAGATTGACCTAACTGATTGATTCTGGTACAACTATTTACATAAATTTGATTTATATCAAATAAACATTTTTTAAGAAACAGACTTAAAAGTAACGAGTTAAATAAAGTAAAAATATACTTAAGAGGGCAAAAAAATGATGATATTCAAAAAAGCACTAGATCGTCGTACGGTTCTTCGGGGAGCAGGTGCTTCAGTGGCATTGCCATTCATGGGCGCGATGGTGCCGGCCCTGACTGCTACCGCACAAACAGCGGCCATGCGTCCAAGTCGCGCGGGTTTTGTCTATATTCCTCACGGTTTTATTATGACCGACGCGGTGGATTATTGGACACCTGCAACAACAGGCCATAATTTTGAAATGTCTAAAACTTTGGAGCCCTTATCCGCCTTTAGAAACCAGATGACTGTTGTCAGTAATTTGATGGGTGCTGATGGTTCTGGCCAGCATACTGGTGCAACGACAGCATGGTTGACAGATATGTATCCTGAGAAAACTCAGGGAGCCGATATTGGTGCTGGAATTTCAATTGACCAAGTTATCGCTAATCAGATTGGGCAAGACACTATCTTCCCCTCTATGCAGTTGGCCATCGAAGATATTACTAGCCTGCTGGGTGCTTGCGACTCTGGTTTCAGCTGTGCATACCTGGATCAGGTTTCCTGGGCATCTGAAGATACCCCTCTACCTACTCAGGTAAACCCTCGAACTGTATTTGAGCGTATGTTTGGTGGTAGCGGTACTGCTGAACAACGCCTGGCCAGAATGCAACAGAACAGAAGTATCCTTGACTCCGTTTTGGAAGAAGCGCATCGAACTGAATCCACTCTGGATTCTGAAGACCGTATTCGTCTAGGCGATTTCCTGGAAAATATTAGGGAAGTAGAAAGACGCATCCAGAATGCCGAAAGACGCTCTGGTGATCTTGCCGGGATTGCCCCTGAATCTCCAATGGGGGTTCCAGAACTTTACGAAGATCATGTCGATGTGATGTATGATTTGCTCCACATTGCATTCCAGGCTGACATCACAAGGGTTTTCTCATTAATGATGGCTCGTGATCTCAGTCACTTAAGTTACCCTCAGATAGGTGTGCCTGATCCTCATCACTCAATTTCTCATCACGCAGATCGTCCTGATGTAATTGAGAAACACTTTAAAGTGAATCACTATCACGTGCAGTTGATCTCACGTTTTATCGAAAAATTAGCGACTACACCTGATGGCGATGGTTCATTACTGGATCACTCTATGCTACTGATCGGTAGTGGTATGAGTAACGGTAATATGCATATTAAAACACGTCTACCAAATGTTATTGTTAGTGGCATGATTGAAGGTAACCGTCACATCGCCGTTGATGATATTTCACGAACGATTGGTCAGTTACATCTGGATATTGCTCACCAGATGGGTGTTGAGATCAATGACTTCGGTAGAAGTAGTGGTCGAACTGTCGGGCTGGCATAAGCTGGCATAAAACGTTAGCAAATTCAGTTGGGATTCCTGACTGATATTTAAATCGAAATTGCCAGGTTATTGAGAAAAAATAGCCTGGCATTTTTTCAGAGATTTATTAAATTGTTTTGATGGTTTAAAAGAAAAACTTTAGAGGTCAGCTCATGCAAATAATCAAACGCACAATAACATTGATATTCGTATTGTTCATTACAGCGTTAACTGTACCGGCAAGCGCCCAGAATGAACAAAGTCTTGATGATTTGAGAGTTGCTTTAGCATCGGGCATGGATGTGGATTCTGCAAAAGCCGATGGCACGACTCTTTTAATGGAAGCTATTTATTACCGTGAAGCCGACAAAGCTCGCTTGCTGATTGAATCCGGTGCAGATGTTAATGCTGAAAACCGTTATGGCATGACGCCTATATTTCTTGCTGCACGAGCCGGTATGAGTGATATCGGTATTTTGCTTCTAAGTGCTGGAGTCAACCCCAATAGCACAAATGCAGAAGGTGAGACCCTGCTCATGACGGCATCTAAAGCTGGGGCCACCGACCTCGTAAGAGCCCTTTTAACCAACGATCTAGATAGAATGATCGTTGGTGTTGATCCTAATCTGACTGAAAGTTGGAGAGGTCAAACTGCACTAATGTGGGCGGCAGCAGAAGATCACACAGATGTAATCCAGGTCTTGATAGATGGTGGTGCTCATATTAATAAGTTGTCAGCTTATCAAAAATTTATAGAGCCAGATCCAGATAAACGTCAAGGTGGTTTCGTATACCCACGAATTCCCAAAGGGCGCTTTTCAGCATTACATTTTGCAGCAAGGGAAGGTAAATTGGCTGCTGCTCAAACACTTATATATAACGGTGCGAATTTAGATATCCAAGATGAAGAAGGTAGTACTCCGGCCTTGCTAGCAACACTGAATGGTCATTATGAGATTGCCGCTGCTTTGTTAAATGCTGGCGCAGATGTCAATATCCAGGATAAGCGTGGTCGAACATTATTATTTATGGCAACTGATATGCATACATTGGATGCCAATCCTCGCCCTGGACCTAAACCCTATGGTGAGTTAGATAGCCTGGATATCATAAAACTGGCGTTGGAAAAAGGGGCTGACCCCAACCTGACGCTTACAGATGGTTTGCCTTCATGGTTGGCTCAGGGTTCAGCGCATAATGGCTTGCTTAATAAAGGTGCTACGCCACTTTTAAGGGCATCGATGTCAGGTGATTTGGAGGTAATTAATCTACTTCTAGAAGCCGGTGCAGACCCTTACCTGGTAACTGAAGAAAGAGAAGGGGGGCGTGGCAACCCTAATGGCCTCACTAATGTTGTCATGGCGGCAGCAGGTATTAGCTGGAGACCATCCATAAGTCGAGGTCGTGATGCCGATGCAGTTGCAGCTCTGGATTTATTCTTGAATGAGTATGATTTTGATATTAATGCAGTAAACCAGGCCGGAGCGACAGCTCTTCATGGCGCTGTAATGCGCGGTTCTCCGGAAATCGTACAGTATCTTGGTGATAATGGCGCTGATTTTACTGCTTTGCTCCCTAATGCCACAGGTGAAGATATGTATGCTGAAGGCTCTGATTTGTCACCATTGGATCTCGCTCTGGGTGTTATTGATTTAAGACTAGAGCCAAATCCTGAAGTTGAAGCGGTAATAAGGAGCTTTATGACGGAAGCTGATTTTGATGCGATTGAAGCTAAAAAAGCAGAATTACGTCAGCAGAGAGCAGCTGAACAAGCTGCCTCTGAAGCTGAAGAATCAGTCTAGGCATAAATCTTTAAAATAACTGCCTAGTCTCCGAACTTAACTAATTGGCGTTTTGGCCCCCAATTACCGGGCTGTTTATCAAAATATCCCGGTAACCTGGTTTGGCACTCCTTACATTTACCATCCTGATCAAGATGCCAGAAACCTAGTTGGTAGCGATCCCTTTTTATAAGCAATGCATTGCAGTTTGAGCAGTACGTGGAGCCTCCGATTGCATCACTTACGTTTCCGGTGTAAACATGGTGCAGGCCGTTTTTCAGAGCAATTTCACGAGATTTTGTTAAAGACAACGGTGAAGTATGACTTTTTTCGCGCATTTTAAAATCTGGATGAAATGCTGTGAAATGAAGAGGAACATCGGGGCCTAAATTATCCATAATCCAGGTTGATAAGGCTTCAACTTCCTTGTTGCTATCATTTTCTCCAGGTATTAATAGTGTGGTTAATTCTAGCCATGTGTCTGTTTCTTGTTTCACATAAAGAATAGTATCAAGTACATCGGCAAGTTTTCCGCCACAAAGTTGATAATAAAATTTCTCGGAAAATGCTTTTAAATCAATATTGGCAGCATCCATATTGGCAAAAAACTCCTGCCTTGGTAAGGGGCAAATATACCCAGCTGTCACTGCGACAGCTTTAATATTTTTCTCCCTGGAAGCCTGTGCCACATCGATGGCATATTCATGAAATATAACAGGATCATTATAGGTATAGGCGATACTCAGGCAGTTAAGGTCGGCAGCCGCTTGAGCTAATTGTTGAGGGGATGCAGCACTGGCTAATGACTCCATTTGTCGGGATTTGCTGATATCCCAGTTTTGGCAAAATTTGCAGGAAAGGTTGCAGCCGGCTGTACCAAATGAAAGGACTGGAGAGCCAGGGTAAAAATGATTAAGGGGTTTCTTTTCAATGGGGTCTATGCAAAAACCACTGGAACGACCATAACTGGTTAAAACAATTTCATCATTCTCACAGGCGCGAACGAAACAAAGCCCGCGCTGGCCGTTGCGTAACTTGCAAGCACGTGGGCACAGGTCGCACTGAATTCGATTGTCTTCAGTTGCATGCCAGTAGCGAGTTTTTACAGTTGTGGCCATCATGTTAGGATTATACAAGCAATAAATTTAATAAAGTGATTAAGTATGACTAGTATACGCTCAGCCGCAGTAGCTGGGACATTTTACCCTGGCAATCCACAGGAATTGACCTTGTCAGTTGATTCGATGCTGGATGCGGTGAAAAGTGAAGAGCCCTGCCCCAAGGTTATTATTGCGCCCCATGCAGGTTATATCTATTCAGGCGCTGTGGCAGCTAAAGTTTATGGCAGATTGAAAAATCGCAAACACAAAATAACAAAGGTTGTTTTATTAGGTCCTTCTCATAAAGTTGCTTTTAAAGGTATAGCCGCTCCAAGTTCCGATAAATTTTGTACGCCCTTAGGTGAGATTTCCCTGGATGTCGAGAGCATTAAATTTTTGGCGGCAATGGATGACATTCTTTTTATGGATCAAGCGCATACCCAAGAACACAGTCTGGAAGTGCATTTACCCTTCCTGCAAAGAGCACTTGGAACTTTTGAATTAATACCATTAGTAGTTGGCTCCGCAAGTAAAGAAGACGTAGCACTTATACTGGAACGTCTTTGGGGTGGAGATGAGACGCTAATAGTAATCAGTTCGGATCTCAGTCATTATCATGAATATGCTGAAGCTCAACAAATGGATACCGAAACGTCGGAAAAAATTGTTTCTTTAAAAGATAATTTAACCGGGAGTGAGGCTTGTGGCTGCCAGCCATTAAATGGCCTTTTGTATTTAGCGAATCGCCATGGGATGAAAGTCAAGCAAGTTGAATTAAAGAATTCAGGTGATACAGCTGGCTCTAAAGATCGCGTGGTAGGTTATGGAGCATTTGTGATTAATTCAGGAGAGCTCGTTAAAAAAGATCATGCCTATTCTCTGGCAAATAGACAGACTATGTTGCATGTTGCCCGTGATGCCATAATGCAAAGATTAATAGGCAATAAAGATATAAAAATTAATCTGAAGTTATTTCCGGCGTATTTATTGGAAAAAAAAGGAACATTCGTTACACTCAATATAAATGGTAAATTGCGAGGTTGTATTGGTAGTCTGAGTCCACAACGACCCTTAATTATAGATATCATTCACAATGCTCAGGCTGCAGCATTTCATGACCCCCGTTTTAAACCTTTAAGCTTAATAGAGTTTCAAAATATAGAAATACATATCTCTGTTTTGACTGAAGCACGTAATATGTCTATTAGTGGTAAGCAAGACTTACTTGCACAATTATGCCCCGGAAAAGATGGCATTATTCTTAAAGAAAAAGGTAAAAATGCAACTTACTTACCTTCTGTCTGGGAGAAAATTCCTAAACCTGAAGACTTCATTTATGAATTAAGACGCAAAGCTGGTTTAGACCCGGAAGCTTGGGATGAGAGTATCCAAGTGATGCGTTATGAAACGATAGAATTTTCATAATAAATTTATCTGTGGCATCATGTCGGTGTAAAATCTAGCGCCTTAAGACAAGTTTATTAGGCGTTTTCTTTTTGATAAACTTAGGTTCCTCAAAGCTTGAATGGCAATTAATTGGAAGTCATATAATCCCGGTAAATTTTACGACGAGTTAATAAGCTCGCCCGGATACCCACGTAAAGCGGCCCGAATTCTAACAAAGTATTTATCGTCTTTAAGCCATGAAGAGCTTAAAGAACGAAAAGCTTCGATTGAGCATGCAATAAAAAGCATGGGTATATCGTTTACCGTCTATAGTGAGGCAGGCAATATTGACCGGCAGTGGCCTTTTGACTTAATCCCAAGAATCATCCCTGAGAAAGAATGGATCCCAACCAACGAAGGTTTAAAGCAAAGGCAAAGAGCTTTAAATTGCTTTATTCATGATGTTTACAATGACGGAAAAATTTTCAAAGATAAAGTTCTGCCTATAGAACTCATTAAAAAGTCCAAAAATTACCGTAAAGAATGCAAAGGAATGAAGCCAGTACATGAAGTCTGGGCAAACATATGTGGTACAGATTTAATTCGAGATGCTGATGGAAAATTCTATGTATTAGAAGATAACTTGAGAGTGCCTTCTGGTGTGTCATACATGTTGGAAAACAGAACGGTAACCAAACGAGTTTTTCCTGAATTATTTGAGAATTATGATATTCAGCCGATAACGGATTATCCAAGCCAGCTGTTTGATACTCTGGCTGCCATTTCTCCCATACCAAAAGATTACCCGGAAGTTGTTGTATTAACTCCGGGGATTTTTAACTCAGCATATTTTGAGCACTCTTTCTTGGCCCAACAAATGGGTTGTGAGTTGGTCCAGGGTAGTGACTTAGTGGTTGAAGATGATCATGTTTTTATGAAAACGATCGAAGGGCTTGCCCCGGTAGATGTAATTTATCGGCGTATCGATGATCAGTTCTTAGACCCTGAGGTGTTTTATCCGGATTCAGCTTTAGGTGTTCCTGGCTTAATGCGCGCCTGGCTAAAGGGGAATGTTGGTTTAGCCAATGCGCCAGGGGCAGGGGTAGCAGATGATAAGGTGATTTATACTTTTGTCCCCAAAATGATCAAATATTATCTCGATGAAGATGCGATCTTGCCAAATGTTCCAAGTTATTTATGTATCGATAAAAAACAATGTCAGCATGTATTAAAAAATCTCGATAAGCTGGTTGTCAAACCAGCCAATGAATCTGGAGGATATGGCATGCTGATCGGTCCACAGTCAACTAAAAAAGAACGTGACGAGTTTGCCCGAAAAATTAAAGCTAACCCTCGGGAATTTATGGCTCAGCCTTTAATTGCGTTATCAACTTCACCGGTCTTGGGTGAAAACACAATAGAGCCACGGCATATAGATTTAAGACCTTTCTGTTTACAGGCAGGTAGTTCTTATGTAACACCTGGTGGTTTAACTCGCGTTGCTATGGTTAAAGGTTCTTATGTGGTCAACTCTTCTCAAGGTGGCGGTAGTAAAGATACCTGGATAGTCCGAGAGTAAGTTCGGAAGTCCCAGCAAAAAGAATAGCGGAAAATAACAGTTAAGTAATGAGTGCCTAAAGAATGTTATCGAGTGTTGCCGAAAGAGTATATTGGTTAGGGCGCTATCTTGAGCGTGCTGAGAATTCAGCGCGCTTATTAAAAATTTATTCCGCCATGCTTTTTGATTTACCTCGTGGCTCTAAGCTGGACTGGAGCACCCTGATAGATATCAGTGGTAGTCATGAAAGATATAAAGAACACCATACAAGCTATGATGAAAAAGCAGTTGTAAACTTTTTACTTGGTGATTCGAAGAATCGAAATTCTATTTTCGAATGCCTGGTTCTTGCCAGAGAAAATGCGCGAACCAGCCGTGAGATTATTCCCTCTGAAATATGGGAGCAGGTAAATGCGCTTTACTATACGGTTAAAGAAAGCATTAACCCGAGATTGGGCAGGGCAAATCGTTACACTCTCCTGGAAGAGATAATGGCAAAATCACAACGGATTGAAGGCTTGTTTGTTAGTAGTATGAGCCACAATGAGGCGTATTCATTTATTGAATTAGGAAGAAAATTAGAGCGTGCTGACATGACAAGTCGTTTGGTTGATGTGGGCTCGATAAATTTATTTCCCGCATTTGCAGAAAAAACTGAGCATCAGATTATCGAGCCTTATGAAAACATTATTTGGATTAATGTGCTGCGCTGTCTTGGAGGGTTTCAGGCTTATCGGCAGCAAGTGCATAATCGTGTTAGTGGAAATCTGGTTGTTCGATTCTTGCTTCAGGATGAAGAATTTCCTCGAGCAATAGGATTTTGCCTTTCTGATTTGGCGCAAAACTTGGGAAAACTGCCCCGCAATGAAGATGTAAAAAGGGCGGTTGGAAGGGTTAAACGAATCACCCATGAAGTCGATGTGGAAAGTTTGCTGGAAAAAGGGTTACTGGAATTTATCGATGAGTTACAGATATCCATCGCGGATATTCATGATGAAATCAGTAGAATCTGGTTCACTCCGGTAAACATCCAGAATGCTGGCTGAGTATTTATTAAAAATTGACTTCTACAATTAGTTAGTACATCAGCCTATTTGCGCTAAGTAGACTAAACAGCTCCCTTATTATTCTCTGGAACATTTTCCCAATTGGCAGCCCACGCTAGAGGGGGAAGTAAATTAAAGGCCTCCTTCAACTTTTGATCCCAGCTTTTCTTTAATTCCCTTAGATATTCACTGTCTTCATTAAAGCGATTGTAGTTGCTCAAAACAAATTCATCAGCTTTATAAAGTAATATTTCAACTGGAGGGCCCACAGCCAGATTGCTGCGCATTGTTGAGTCCATTGAGACCAATGCACAAAGTGCGGCGGTTTCAAGTGGCGTATCAAGTTTGATAATTCTGTCCAGAATTGGTGTGCCATATTTGCTTTCGCCAATCTGAAGATAGGGAGTGTCCGCAGAGCTTGTGATGTGGTTTCCAGCGGAATAAATTTTAACCACTCTGTGTTGGCTACCTTTAATTTGCCCACCCAATAAGAAGGATGACTCGAATTCAGTATAAGAGCCGCCATGTTTTTCCAGTTTCTCGAGATATACTTGCCCGATATAGTCAGCAGCTTCACCTATAGTAGACACTGAATTCATGTTGACCGGGGCATTATTTCGAATATCTTGACGTAATTGGGTTAATGTCGATTGGCTGGTAGCAAGATTGCCTGCTGATAACAAAACAAATTGTCGATCAGGTTCTGCATTAAAACTAAACATCTTGCTATACGTACTTATCTGGTCAATGCCGGCATTCGTTCTGGAATCTGAACAAAAAACGATGCCAGCATTTACAGATATGGCTATGCAATAGGTCATATATTTTTCGGAAAATAGCAATTTTGGATAATCAATTCTAGCTGAACTATTCAGTCCCTAACAGAGTTATTTTTATCCTTCCTAATTACTGACGGGTTTAAGTGTTTTAATGGAATTAGATTTCCTGTAGGAATCAACATAAAATCCTGGCCATTAAGCTTCTACCTTTGGCGATTATAATTATTGGGAATTAAGTGATAAAACATTATATAAGTGCCCAGCAATTACTGGATGATTCTTTTCGTTTAGGAATCAAGGTGCTGGAAAACAACTATCGTCCTAATTTTATCGTGGGTGTTTGGCGCGGTGGAGCGCCTGTGGCTATTGCCGTTCAAGAGCTTCTTAGCTATTTTGGCGTTAAAACAGATCACTTTGCTATACGTACAAGGCTATATACGGGTATTAATGAGAAAGCCTCCAAAGTCGAAGTAGATGGCCTGGATTATCTAGTTCAACACTTAACAATCAATGATCGACTGTTAATCGTTGATGATGTGTTTGATAGTGGCCAAAGCATCAAGCAGATTATTCAAGATTTACGTTCTGAATGCCTTGAGAATACGCCAGAAATTAAAGTGGCAACGCCTTACTATAAGCCTAAAAAAAATCAAACGTCCAGATTTCCTGACTATTATCTTCATGAAGTAGAAGATTGGATTGTTTTTCCGCATGAATTGGATGGCCTTAGTCCTAGCGAGATTTTGGCAAACAAACCAGGAGTTGATGCGTTAAGCAAGTTACTAGAAAAGTAATTTTTCGCTCAAGATGGGCATAAGCTGAATAAGCTGTGCGAGCATTTTGGTTTAGCCAAAATTATTTATGGTTTGAGTTTGTTAAATAATACCCGAAGTTATAACATCCCATGCTTATGGACGGCTTTAACTCATTACTTTTAACATTAGACGGTTATCTAGGCGGTTCGGCTTGGTTCCCTTTTATATTGCTGGGAGTTGGCCTGTTTTTTACTATCTACCTGCGTTTCCCTCAAGTGCGATTTTTTACCCATGCCTGGGCAGTCTTGCGTGGAAAGTATGAGAAGTCAGATGACCCTGGTGATACTACCCATTTTCAAGCACTTTCAACGGCTCTTTCCGGAACAGTAGGTACTGGCAATATCGGTGGCGTTGGTTTGGCTATATATATAGGTGGCCCGGCTGCTTTATTCTGGATGTGGATGACTGCATTTCTTGGTATGGCAACTAAGATGGTTGAAGTCAGCCTGTCACACAAATACCGGGTGAAAGCGGCTAATGGCACTATGTCCGGTGGCCCCATGTATTATATGGAGCACGGATTAAAAATGCATTGGCTGGCAATGTTTTTTGCGATAGCAACAGTGATTTGCTCAATTGGCACAGGTAACCTTCCCCAAATTAATAATATTGCCAGTAGCGTTGATGCTAGCTTTGGTATCAAACCAATTATTACTGGCGCAGTGATGACGGTGTTATTAGGGATGGTGATAGTTGGAGGCATTAAACGTATTGCACATGTCGCTGCGACTATTGTTCCTACCATGGCGACGATATATTTAATCGGTGCAATGTCTGTGATTATTTTGAATTATGGCAATATTATTCCTTCTTTCCTTGGTATATTTCGTGATGCTTTCAGCGGCTCAGCTGCAACCGGTGGATTCCTGGGTGCTACTTTTGCTTTTGCTTTTAATCGCGGAGTTGGCAGAGGCCTATATTCCAATGAAGCGGGGCAGGGTTCTGCAGCCATTGCACATGCTTCTGCAAAAGCTGATGAGCATGTTTCTGAAGGTATGGTCTCCTTGTTGGAGCCATTTATTGACACCTTGGTTATCTGCACCATCACCGGATTGGTTATTTTATCCTCTGGTGCCTGGACAGAAAAATTTGAAAATGAATTTCAAACAGCTGATTTATTTTTGCTCGATGGGCTTTATCTTGAGCAAAATGTTAACGATCGTACACTCATAGCAGAATTTCTGGCAAATCCGGGATCAAATACCGTGAGTTTGTTTACTGGCAGTGCAAATATAGTTAATGGCGCCATCCTGAACCCGGAATTCACAGTTATCCATGCGCGATCTTTTGCTGATGAAGTCAGTTTCCTAAGTGCCGGGGAACCCTATAGCGGTCAAATTGATATTGTTGATGGAGTAATCCTGGACCCGGCGATCAGCCTGCGAGGGAAGTCACTATTGCATTCAGCGGCCTTAACGACTACGGCTTTCAGTTTCGGCCTATTTGGCCAAAACGGTCAATATATCGTTACTTTATCGCTGGTTCTGTTTGCCTTTTCTACAGCAATAGCCTGGTCATATTACGGAGATAGAGCGATTATTTACTTATTTGGCTTTAGGGCTGTGATGCCATACCGAATTTTATATTGCTTTGCCTTTTTTATTGCTTCATTCATAGATACAACACTAGTATGGAATATAGCAGCAGTGGCTATTGTGCTTATGACTCTGCCAAATTTGGTGGGAATTATGCTAATGCGTAAAGAAATGAAATCACTCGTGAACGATTACTGGGACGAATACAAAAAATAAAAAAGCTTAATTTTCTGTCGTTTCATCATCAGTGCTGTTGTTTTGTTCCTCTGCATCTTGACCAGAATTTCCCAACATTCCTAATGTCAGTATATTCAGCAATGATCTTTCTTCTGCCATCAGAGGCTCGGCCACTTCCTGGAAACCAAAAGCAGTATCCGTACTTCCCGGACGACGAGTGGGAGCAAGAGGAGTATCTCTCTTGTTAGACCCCAATAAACCAAAAGTTACTGAATACAAGAAAGATGGGTCAATAATTTGAGTTGAAACTATGAAGTTTCCATTTTCATCGAGTTGGTTGCTATCAGGAAAGTTTGCCTTGAGGACACTCAGACTATTTTCGGCGAGATCATTTAAACCCAAGCGTAGGTACATTTCGGTCATGATCTCCATTGCGCGGGGAACAGCAGGTGACTCCTGATAATTTTCAACGACATATTTTGCGCGGTTTAGTGCTGAAAGAAATGCCTGTCTCTTAATATAGAATTCTGCAACATGTATCTCATAATCGGCCAGCAGGTTACGCAAATAAATCATTCGAGCCAGAGCATCTGGAGCATAAGGACTGTTTGGGAAGCGTGCTACCAGTTGGGCAAAGTCTGTAAATGACTCCCTGGCATTCCCGGGGTCTCTTTTACTCGGGTCAGTCGGTAGAAAGCGGCCGATGAAACTGGCATCTTCCGTATAGAAGGCGAGACCTTTCATATAATAGGCATAATCGATATTTTCATCATCAGGGTATAGTCGAATGAATCTATCAGCCGCTGCTCGAGCTGATTCAGCTTCACCAGCCCGGTAATAAGCATAGACCAGCTCAATTTGAGCCTGGGCTGCATATTGGCCAAAAGGAAACAAGGCTTCCAGTTGCTGAAAATTTGCAATAGCCGCGTCAAAAGCATTGTTGCGAAGTGAATCAACAGCTTGATTGTAGAGAAATTCCTCAGTGGACTCTGTAAATTCATCATCTGAGGCACAGGCAGTGAGAGTCATGATAATAATGGTTAGAAGAGCAGGAAGGAATTTTTTCACAGTGTTCAGGTCTTTATATTTAATTACTGGATTTAAGTTTAAATGCATCTGGATAATTCGAAATTTCGCTGACGCAGTGTACTATGTCCAATTAAGATAATCATCTACCATTAATAGACTATAAAAGTATGGAAAAGTTTAATTTGAAAGGGGAAGTTAGTTATGAGCAGTCTGGCTTACGTTTAGATCAAGTTGCTTCAACCATGTTTCCCAATTTCTCAAGAGCTCGCCTGCAAACATGGATAAAAGATGGAAGTTTGTTGGTCGATGGCCATCAAGCCAAAAACAAACAAAAGCTTCTAGGTGGAGAGTTGATCACGCTTTCAGCTCATGAAGAGACTCATGAGCAGTGGCAGGCTGAGCCTCTGCCAGTGGACATACTCTATGAGGATGAAAGCCTTTTGATAATCAATAAGGCGGCTGGTCTGGTTGTTCATCCGGCGGCTGGGAATTATTCAGGAACATTATTGAATGCCTTACTGCATCATTATCCGGAATTAGGGTCTATTCCTCGCGCTGGCATAGTGCACCGGCTGGATAAAGAGACCAGTGGATTAATGGTCGTGGCCCGGACTCTCTACAGCCATCAATCTTTAATTGAACAGATACAAGCACGAGAAATAAGTCGAGAGTATCAAGCAGTGGCAGTTGGTTTGGTAACTGCCGGAGGGATTGTTGACGCCCCTTTAGGCAGGCATCCTGTGCATAGAACCAAACGAGCGGTTGTATCAGAGCAAAATGGTAAAAAAGCTATTACACATTATCGAGTACTCAAAAAATTCAGAGCTCATACACAGCTTTTGGTGAAATTGGAAACTGGGCGAACTCACCAAATCAGAGTGCATTTAGCGCATATCGGTTTTCCTTTAGTCGGTGATCAGGTTTACGGTGGTAGACCTAAAGTTCCAAAAGCTGCAAGTCCTCAATTAATAGCTATGATTGCAAATTTTAAGAGACAAGCCTTACATGCATGGAAGCTGGGTTTACAACATCCAAGCACCGGAGAATACATGCAGTGGGAAGCGGAGCTACCCCAGGACATTCTGAGTCTGCTGTCAGTATTAAATGAGGATTATGAACAATAAAGACCTCATAAAAGCAGACTGGCCTGCACCTGCAAATGTTCATGCTTTTGTTGCAACTAAACAAAAAAATGCCAGTGACCTTCTCCAGCAAAAAGCTGTGCAGTGGGTAAAACAGGCACATGGAACAAAAGTACTCCATTTAAACTCTGTCGTTAATAAAAAACCAGAAGCTGACGCTATTTATACTCAATGCACTGATGTTGTTTGTGGGATTCAGACGGCAGATTGTCTGCCAGTGTTTTTCAGTGATCGACAGGGCAGTGAAATTGCATTAGCTCATGCTGGCTGGCGTGGCTTAGCAGCAGGTGTCCTGGAAAATACTCTGCAAAAATTCATAGCAGAACCAGAAGAAATTGTCGTTTGGTTTGGACCAGCAATTGGTTCATGCCATTTTGAAGTAGGGGAAGAGGTACGAGCCTTATTCCTAGAAAAGACAGATCCAGATTTTACAAATCAGGTTGTTTCCGCATTTAGACCCGGTGCAAAACCCGATAAGTGGATGGCCGATTTATACATGCTTGCTCAAGCTCGTCTAAATGCTGCTGGTGTATTCAACATAAGTGGAGGAGGGCTGTGTACTTACTGTGATACTACTGGTTTTTACTCCTACCGTCGTGACAAAGATACTGGGCGTCTGTCCAGTTTGATCTGGATAAATTAAATCCTGCTGACTTGAATCAAGCGATTCCACCCCCATTTAACAGACAGTGAAAGTGTGTAATTTTATATAGTAAGGTATTCACTATGCGGATGGATAAGTTAACCAATAAATTGCAAATGGCCTTGGCCGATGCGCAATCGCTGGCTGTGGGTAAAGACCACAACCAGATTATGCCCGTACATTTAATGTCAGCACTGATCAGTCAGAAAGGTGGGTCGATCAAGCCATTATTGATGCAGACCGGATTTGACATAAAGCAAGTTCAACAAGGCTTGCAAGCCATTATTAATAACCTTCCTGTTGTAAGGGACAGCGATGGGGATGTAACTCTTTCACAAGAGCTTGCTAAAGTATTAAATATTGCCGACAAGATTTCTCAACAGAAGAGCGAACAATTTATTTCCAGCGAAAACGTCCTACTGGCAGCCATGCAGGATAAAGGAGAGCTGGGAAAACTTCTGAATTCATTTTCTGTCACAAAGCAAGCCTTGGAAAATGCGGTTAAAAACTTACATGGCGGAGATGCTGGCGACGATTCAGAATCTGAAGGTTCTCATCAGGCTTTGCAAAAATATACAGTAGATGTGACAGCAAAAGCGGAAGAAGGCAAGTTGGACCCGGTTATAGGCAGGGACGATGAAATTCGCCGTACTATTCAAGTGTTGCAACGCCGTACCAAGAACAATCCTGTTTTAATAGGCGAACCTGGTGTAGGTAAAACTGCCATTGTCGATGGTTTGGCTCAACGTATTGTCAATGGTGAAGTGCCTGAAGGTTTAAAAGGTAAACGCATTTTATCGCTTGATATGGGCGCACTGATTGCTGGTGCAAAATTTCGAGGCGAATTTGAAGAGCGCTTGAAAGCCGTTTTAAGCGAGCTCGGCAAACAAGAAGGTTCTGTTATTTTATTTATTGATGAAATCCACACTATGGTTGGTGCTGGCAAAGCAGAAGGCTCCATGGATGCAGGTAATATGCTTAAGCCTGCGCTGGCGCGTGGTGAACTTCACTGTGTAGGTGCTACAACATTAGATGAGTATCGACAGTATATTGAAAAGGATGCTGCCCTAGAAAGACGCTTCCAGAAAGTACTTGTTGATGAACCTTCAGAGGAAGATACCATCGCTATTTTACGTGGGCTCAAAGAACGTTATGAAGTTCATCATGGTGTAAATATCACAGACTCAGCAATTATCGCGGCTACAAAACTGTCACAGCGCTATGTGACAGATAGACAACTGCCTGATAAAGCAATAGACCTGATTGATGAAGCTGCTAGTTTGATTCGTATGGAAATCGACTCCAAGCCTGAAGAGATGGATCGTCTCGAAAGACGTTTAATTCAGTTGAAAATTGAACGTGAGGCACTTAAAAAGGAAACTGATGAAGCTTCTCAAAAAGGCTTGGAAAAGCTTGAATCAGATATCAAAAAACTGGAGGCAGAATTTGCCGATCTAGATGAAATTCTTCGTGCAGAAAAAGCAACCTTGCAAGGTTCGCAAAAAATAAAAAGTGATTTGGAACAAGCCAGAATTGATTTGGAAGCCGCTAGCCGTACTTCAGATTTAACGCGCATGTCAGAACTGCAATACGGCATCATTCCAGGTTTGGAAAAACAACTGGAGGCTGCCTCAAGTTCAGATAATATAGAAATGAAACTGTTACGAAATAAAGTAACGGATGAAGAAATAGCCGTGGTGGTTTCCAGAGCTACAGGCATTCCTGTTTCTAAAATGTTAGAAGGGGATAAGCAAAAATTATTACACATGGAAGAAGGCCTGCACCAGCGAGTGATTGGGCAGGATGAAGCGATTGCAGCAGTAGCTAATGCAGTAAGACGCTCACGCTCAGGCTTATCTGATCCGCGTCGACCAAATGGATCATTTTTGTTCCTTGGGCCAACCGGCGTCGGGAAAACTGAACTATGCAAAGCATTGGCACAATTTCTCTTCGATACAGAGGAAGCGATGGTGCGAATTGATATGTCAGAATTTATGGAGAGGCACTCAGTCGCCAGATTAATTGGTGCTCCTCCAGGTTATGTAGGTTATGAAGAAGGAGGCTATTTAACTGAAGCAGTAAGACGACGCCCCTATGCAGTTTTACTGCTGGATGAAATTGAAAAAGCACATCCTGATGTCTTTAATATCCTTCTTCAGGTTCTTGATGATGGACGACTCACTGATGGTCATGGGCGCACTGTTGATTTCAGAAATACAGTGATAGTCATGACCTCTAATCTGGGTTCTGACAGAATCCAGGAATTAATGAGTGCGGATTCTAATAATGCTGCCAGTTATGAATCGGTCAAGAAATCAGTTCTGGAAGTAGTCACGAATCATTTCAGACCGGAATTTATTAACAGGATTGATGAACTGGTGGTGTTTCATCCTCTTGCAAGTGAGCAAGTTAAAGGTATTGCAAAAATTCAATTGCAACTGCTGGATGAACGCTTAGGGGACAAAGATCTTAAACTGGAATTTGCAGAAGACGTTTTGGATAAAATTGCAGCACTTGGTTTCGATCCGGTTTATGGTGCGCGACCATTGAAAAGAGCAATCCAGACCTGGCTAGAAAACCCATTGGCTCAAAGTGTTTTATCTGGAGATTTTTCTCCTGGGGATACGATTCTTGTAGGATTAGAAAATGACAATCTTACATTTACCCGGAAATAAAATAAGCGGTATTATAATCTGCCTTGTTGTTGGAGTAAGTGATAGGTTCGCATCAAGGCAGTTATCGTCAGGGAATCTTTAATTTCCTGTTTTAATACCATCTGCCAAGCGTCCAAAAAAGGTAGCTTTTTTAGTTTTAGCTGCTCAGTCGGATCGGGGTCAGCTATACCTTTTCTTAAATCTTCAGCGACAAAAATGTAAGCACGCTCATTGGTGAAGCAATTGCTGGTATACAACTCACCAAGTTCGGTCCATTTGTTTGCGCTTAAGCCGGTTTCTTCTAGTAATTCTCGTTTGGCGCAGGCTATTAGTTTTTCATTCAATTCAGCGCCGCCTTCTGGAATTTCCCAACTGTAAGCATCCAGGGGATACCTATATTGGCCAACTAAATAAGTAAAGAGGTCGCCTGTAAGCGCTACAATACCGATAGCGGGTTTGGCTTCTACAACACCGTAAATTCCAGCCTCACCTTTTGGCGTTATTACCTGGTCTTCTCTTACACGTATCCAGGGGTTTGAATAAATTATTTTACTGCTTAAGGTCTTCCATGGCTTTTCCAATTAAATACTCCTTTTTGTTTCCATATTTACCTACTTACTTTTGCAGGCAGGTGTTCTATTCTGTTTCTTATGTTTTAAGATGTCTTTTTTCAAACAAACCACTGCACTTCATGATTAATTTTAGACTTAAAGGACTCCAAAAACTTGCTTTAATTTTAGTTTTTCCATCATTGAGTTTTGCTCAAAGTGCAACTGTGGACACTAATAATTCTTCTGCACTCGGTTGCTATCAGGACGCAACTTCGGTAGTAACAATTGATGGCTTTGAAGTCAACAGCGACATGTTTGAAGCTTGTAACGTAGCCCTGATTGAGTTGGGATTGTCCGATGATGACCGTGCGGCAACTTTTGTAAATCGTGGTATTTTATATGCTGCTTCGGGCTCATTGGCTGAGGCTTTATCTGACTACCAAGAAGCGCTCAAACTGCAAGCTGATTTAGGTCAAATTTATATCAATCGCGGCATTGTTTATCATTTTGAAAAACAATTTGATCTGGCTTTAGCTAACTACAATCATGCGTTGGAGCTAGATATTCAAAGCAAGCATCTGGTTTATTTTGCACGTGGTATTATTAACGAAGAAATGAGTCTTTGGGATGAAGCCATTAAAGATTACAGAAAATCACTAGAGTACCGAACGGACTGGACGCCTGCAAAAACCAGATTACAATGGGTGGTGGATAAAACAGAAACATTGGATTACGAGCTAGTGTCTACTGATTAAGTTTTATATCAAAGCGCCGCTTTAGCTAATTTCTCTAAATTTCCCGCATAATTTATTACATGAAAAATTACGTTCTGTTCAATGCTGCCACTCAATAGGTGAGCGCCAGGACCTGTTGCATAGATTGGAACATCTTCACCGCTATGTGTTTCTTCTATAAGCGGTATAAAAGCTTCTTGATGGTAGCCTGGCAGCTCCGTATCTAAGTTGCTTAAATCAACTCTGCCGGAGAATGGGAGGGCTATTTGGCCTTCTTCTGAAGACTCTGGTCTTTCATAAACCCCATCAGTTTTATCTCCAAAATCAGCGAAGCCATTTCCATTCATATAGTTTAAGGTAGTGAAGGGCATGTCTTCTCTATCAAGAGTAACTTCTGTTTCAGGATTGCCAGCTGAATCGTTGCCAATCACCTTGCCCAAAATGGGATTGCCGCGAGTTGGATAACCCGCCATGGTCATTACATGACTGTGATCAGCAGTAACAATTATCAGGGTGTCCTCAGAATCAGTGTTTTCAACAGCAGCGGCAACTGCATTGGCAAACTCTAATGTTTCATTAAGTGCGTTATAGGCATTGTTAAAGTGATGCGCATGGTCGATACGACCTCCTTCTACCATTAAGAAGAAGCCATCATTGTCTTCCTCCAATAAATCAATTGCTTTCAGGGTCATTTCACTTAATGAGGGCTCACCTGCAACATCATTTTGACGGTCAGCCTCAAATCGCATATGAGAAGGGTTGAACAAGCCCAGAATATTATTATTCTCCAGGTCGTTCAGACTATCGAAACCACTTTGATCCATAACGTATTTGCCGCCATTATTTATCCACTCTCTGATCAGGTTTCGACCGTCTTTACGGCGGCCTTCATCAATGTTTTCAGAAAAACCAACAAGACTTTCCGGGTCTGCATCAAAAAACATTGCGCGGCCACCACCGAAAGCGACATCGATCCCATCTATTTCAATAGGTGATTGATCGTCAATCTGTAGAGTGCCTCGAAGTCTATCTGCAAAATTGATAAGCTGACTGGCGATATCCATGCACTCGTTAGCCGGAATCTCATCTTCCAGAGTAGTAGTGCTTTCCCAGTCTCGCTCTGGAGATTTTGCATAGGTTGCGCCTGGGGTAGCATGAGTGAGCCTGGCTGTAGTGACAATTCCAGTTGCTTTGCCCGCGATTTCTGCCAGTTCCAAAGCCGTCATTAAATCTGGATTTTGACTATTGAGATAACTTTCACAATTGGCGCGTTCAGATTGTTCATCTATGCCTATAAATCCGGCCTTGGTTTTTATACCTGTGATCATTGCAGTCATGGTGCCGGCAGAATCGGGTGTTTGCTGATTAGTATTATAGGTCTTTGATAAGCCAGTCCATGGAAAGCGTTCAAAGCTTAATATGGTTTCTTCACCGCTTTGCCCTGCTTGCTGACCAGCAAATATTCGAGCAGCAGTCAAAGTCGTCATGCTTAAGCCATCTCCTACAAAGAGAATAATATTTTTAGCAGCTCCGGGAGTGTTGTTAATCGTTTTTTTTGTAGCATTAAAAACTGTATCTTGGCCATTCAGATACCAGTTTGATTGAGTATGTAAAGTAGGCAGTGAAACCCTGCTGTGTAATAAAACAACACTGAAATACGCGATAAGAATTATTGTTATAACGATAATTAAAATTTTTTTATTTAAAATAGACATTGATTATTCACTCTGAATTAAGCCACTTATCAAGAAATATATATAATATAGTTCAAATATGATATTTCTATTAATTCTTTGTATTAGTGTAAACTGATGCCAATCAGATAAGCTCCTCAACCTTCAGTTTTTTTAAATAGACCTTAATTGTGCAAATAAATCCTGAATCACCCTATTTCGCAGCGGTAGACCTCGGTTCGAATAGTTTTCATATGCTGATCGCCCGTATTCAAAATGGGCAGATGGAAATTATAGATCGAGAGAAAGAGATGGTGCAGATTGCTCTTGGGGTTAAAAAAGACGGGCATCTTAGTCTTGAGGCTCAAACCCGTGCCCTTGAGTGTCTTTACCGCTTTTCAGAGCGCTTAAGAGACATTCCTACTGAACAAATTCGGGCTGTAGGGACGAAAACCCTCAGAATGACCAGTCGCTCCAAGTCTTTCATTAAAAAAGCGGAGCAAATATTAGGGGTTCCCATTCAGATTATTTCTGGTTATGAGGAAGCCCGCTTAGTATATGTTGGTTTGTCTCATTCTGTGCTGAATGATCACAGTAAGCGCCTAGTAGTAGATATTGGTGGAGGCAGCACAGAATTTATTATTGGTGAAGACTATGACCCCATATTAATGGAGAGTTTAAATATGGGTTGTGTCAGTTTTACCAAAAGATATGCCAACCGCTCAGGGAAAACGACTCATAAATTTATGGATAAAGTTTATCTGGCCGCGTGCTCTGAAATCGAAGTATTAAGAAAGAATTTTTTAAAAACAGGTTGGCAGATCGTATTTGGAACATCAGGAACAGTCAGAGCAATCGCGGATTTAACATTGGCTAAAGATGGAGGGGCAGTGATAAGCAAAAGCTCCCTTGATCAATTATTCAATGATTTAGTCATCGATAAAAAGGTATTACAGAATGTCCCAGAATTACGCAGGGATGTATTGCCGGCAGGCGCAGCAATACTAAAGGCTGTATTTGATCAGTTGCAGCTTGAATCCATGCATGTTGGTGATGCCGCCCTTAAAGAAGGTTTATTGTTTGATACTATTGGTCGTCTTAATGACAAGGATTCTCGTAATGACACGATTAAAAAGTTGCAGCAACAATACAATGTTGATGTTGACCATGCGCATCGAGTGGCTAAAACGGCAATTGCATTATGGCAACAAATTCGTAGCCCCGCACTCAAAGGAGTTTCGCGAACTAAAATCTTGCGTTGGGCGACAGAATTACATGAAATTGGCTTAAGTATTTCTCATACGGGGTTTCATCATCATGGCTATTACATCATCAGGCATAACGACATGGCCGGCTTTGGTCGATATGAGCAATATATTCTAGCAAACCTTTTGCGGTCCCACCGGAAAAGCCTTTATCAGCAACAATTTGAAGATATGGATGAGCAGGCAATAACAGCTTTTATTCCCTTGCTGGTTTGCTTACGTCTAGCGGTACTTTTTCACAGACGACGAGAGGATATTGAATATCTGCCTAAACTGACTAATACAAAGTTAGGTTATCAACTCAAGTTTCGGCGTGGGTGGTTGAAAAAACACCCTCTTACCTTATCTGGTCTTGAGCAGGAGCGGGAGCAGTATGAAAATATAGGAGTGGCTTTTGAATTCAGTTAGTTTCAGGTTTCCTGTGAGTGTTTCCTTCTAGCAACAGCTGGTTTATATTTGACCCATGAGTGTCACGAAAATAAAGGAATTAAGTATCAAGCGTCCAGCTATTAGTAAACTTGTATTGCTTTGCTTAATTTTACTGGCGAACGTCTTGTGCGTGGAGTCATTATTGGCTCAGATCAGGCCACGAACAAGCAACCCACGCTATACCTCTGTTGTGCCTCGAGATACTGATGGTGCCGAGTTTTATTTTACCCGTTTAATATATGGTTCAGATGGCTTCAGAAGTCGAGGAGGCTGGATGACTGATATGCCGGAAGCAGAACATTACTTTATGAGTGGCTTAACTCGATTAACAAGAGTGGATGGTGCTTTGGTTGATCTTAGGAATCCTCAGGAAGGCGCCCCCTGGATTAACCTGGTGGATCGTAGGGTCTTTGATTATCCATTTCTTTATGCAGTGGAAGTAGGTGGTTGGCGGCTAAATACTGAGGAAATCGCTATTCTAAGAGAATACCTACTGAAAGGTGGCTTCCTGATCGTTGATGATTTTCATGGTACCTACCAGTGGAATGGTTTTATGTCGACCATGCAACGTATTTTCCCTGATCGTCCCGTAGTGGATATCCCTCACGATGATGAGGTTTTTCATGTGCTTTATGACCTTGATCCTACTATCCAGATCCCAGGGATCAGCCCATTAAGTCGTGGTGTTACCTGGGAGCAAGATGGTTATGAACCGGTATATCGTGGTGTTTATGATGATCATGGTCGCTTAATGGTTGCCATTAATCACAACATGGATTTGGGTGATGCCTGGGAACATGCTGATACCCCAGGTTATCCTCAACCGATGACAGCGATGGCATATAGGTTTGCAGTGAATTACGTTATTTACTCAATGACCCACTGATTAAGAAGGAAGCTACTAGCTAGAAGAGTATTCGTTAAAAAAGTACTCAAGCGGTCACGTATTAGTTATACGCTTTCCCTCTCCGTGCTTTTTTACTTTGACTCTTCAGCACTCGCTACGCGTCTAAAAGAATAAATTTTAAAAGAGAGATTTATGGTAAAACAAATTTTAGCTTTATTTTTTATAGTGACTTCTTTTTCTGCTTATGCAGCCAGTGAAGATGAGTTAATGACTCGTGCACGGGTGATACATGATCGGGTGATGACGCTGGATACACATGTGGATATTCCCCTAAATTTTGCTACCAGTGAACATGATCCTTTGCACGCTGATGCCCAGGTAAACTTGTTGAGGATGCGTAGTGGCGGTCTTGATACAGTTTTTTTTATTGTCTATGTCGGGCAGCAAGAACGTAATGGAATGAATTATCTTGATGCAAAAGCAGATGCCCTAAATAAATTTGATGCCATCCATCGTATGGTCGAGCTCTATCCCGATGAGATTGGGTTGGCGTATATGGCAGCAGATGCAAGTGCTTTGCACGCGGAAGGTAAACTCGTCGCCATGATTGGCGTGGAAAATGGTTTTAGTATTGGCCAGGATTTAAGTTTAATTGAAGAATTCAGTAAGCGTGGCGCTCGCTATATGGGCCTCGTTCACAATGGGCATAATGATATTGGCGATTCTGCTCAGCCTCAGGAACGTTTACATGACGAGAATGCAGAGCATGGTGGGTTAAGTGAATACGGCTACCGTGTGGTTGAAGAGCTTAATCGGGTAGGAATTTTGGTTGATGTATCGCATGTTTCAAAGCAAACCATGCTGGATGCTTTGAACCATTCCCGTGCACCAATTATTGCATCACATTCCAGTGTAAATGGTGTTTTTGTTCATCCCCGTAACCTGGATGACGAGCAGTTACTAGCCATAAAAGATAATGGTGGTGTGGTACAGATTGTTGCATTTGATAATTACCTTAACGAGGGCAGGGGAACAGCATCGGTCAGTGAATTGGTCGATCATATTGATTATGCCGTGGATCTGATTGGAGTTGAACATGTAGGTCTATCTTCAGATTTTGGTGGAGGAGGAGGAATTACAGGCTGGAATAATGCTGATGAAACCTTTAATGTCACTTTGGAGCTTGTAAGACGTGGTTATTCCGAAGATGAAATTAGCATGATCTGGAGTGGTAATGTGCTAAGAATTTTAAAAGAGGCAGAAGATATATCTGAAGTGCTTCAAACTGCTGCATCTAGCAAACCTGAATTTGAGGATTTTACAGTTTCACCAAGTAATGAAAGACTGCAAGCAATTGATTTTTCTAGCCATCCGGATGCGGAGAATTTTAGAACAAGACTCGAATACTTACTTAATGAGCCGGCAAATTTCGCAGGTCACTATGCATTAACTTATTGGGGTTGCGGCACCATGTGTCAGATGATAGCTATTGTCGACGTACATAATGGAAAAGTGTCTTTCCCTTTAACTACCAGTTTGGGTGCGTGTTTTCGTGCCAACAGTACATTATTGATTACGAATCCTCTGGATGAATTGACTATCGAAGATTTCGGAGAGGAGATGCCGGCCTGGCTAAGAAGTGGTTATTACGATTGGGATGGAAGGCAGATGCAGTTGCTGATGGAATCCCAACAGGCAGTAGATGTTGCTTGTGAAAACCTATAATAAATAAGCCTGCTGAAGCAGGCTTATTATTATAATTGTGAGCTTATTGTGACTCAGCAAGCAGACCATCCAGGCCAGCATCTAAAGTGAAGTCGGCCCAGTTAAATTCATTTCGCAGCATGTCAGCAATTTCTTCTCTGGAATTACCGTTTCTGACCATTTCCTGAGATCTTAAGCGCAAATTTAAAGTTGAATCCCTGAATTCTGCCATAGCCGCTTTGTTGGTAACCGGGCCGTGGCCTGGGATGACAGTTTCGAAATCCAGTCTAAGCACTTCGTCCAGAGTCCTGGTCCAGGCTCTTGCGCTACCGCCACCTGAATAATCAATTAATTGCGGAACATCAGCGCCATAAGTGAACATGTCTCCGGCAGCAAGTAAGCTGTGCTCTGGAAAATAAACCACAACGTCGCCGTCAGTATGGGAGCGTCCAAAGCGGAATATTTCAACCACTTTACCGCCCAAATGAATGAAGGCATGCTCATCTACCGTGACAGTTGGAAGACCTGACATATTATCTTCAACCATTTTAAGGCGGGCATTTTCAGAAGCCACTACGACAGTACCATCTGCTTGAGCTAGTTCATTGCCGCCACTATGGTCACCGTGAAAATGAGTATTAATAACATACTTAACAGGCTGATCGCTGACAGTCGCTATCATGGCCATGACGTTGTCGTAGTCCCAGGCAAATTTATTATCGACCATGAGAATACCTTCATCAGTCAGCATAAAGGTTATATTTCCCGGTACAAATGGGTTGGTAATCATATAGATATCATCCTGTACCTGCACCAGTTCAATAGGGCTGGGTGGTGGTTGTGCAATGCCTTGTGCAACAAATGAGCACAGAAAAATTGAAAGGCAGAGTTTAAGATAATTGAATTTCATAGGTTTGAATCTCCCGGAAAATGAAGCGTTGAAGCATAAGACATAGACATTAAGCTTGCAAGACGGTATCGAGATATCGCCTTATTTTTCTTGACTTTTATCTGAGAATTACCATAATAGCGACCTGGATTTGGTGGAACGACTGACTGATTACCCTTCGGTTCAGGCAAGTCCCAAGCGATTCTATAGAATCTTGGTGACAGCCCCCATAAAGACCCGACTGAATGCTTTAAACCTGACGCAAGGTTCTATTCAGTTCCCCTAAGACGTTATCACGCATAGGGCCGTAGGAGTTCAACCAGAACTCTCCAATTTCAGAGTATCAGTTTGCAAGCACTATAAACCCATTAAAGGGGTTATGGATTTTTTTGCTGCTGTATTTTTACCTGCTGAGCAGGATGTTATTGAAAGAGGACAACAAGGTGGAAATGTTATCTGGTGGAGACATGCTGATCCGTGCCCTGCATGATGAAGGTGTTGATTTAATTTTTGGATATCCTGGTGGAACTGCCTTGCATATTTATGATGCAATATTTCGGCAGGATAAAGTTGAGCATATCTTGGTCAGACATGAGCAAGGGGCTACTCATGCTGCTGATGGTTACGCTCGTGCTACCGGGAGACCAGGGGTGGTACTGGTAACTTCAGGCCCCGGGGCAACCAATACAATTACCGGTATTGCCACAGCCTATATGGATTCCATACCCATGGTGGTTATATCTGGGCAGGTTACTCGTGATGCGATTGGCTCAGATGCCTTTCAGGAAACTGATATGGTTGGTGTTTCTAGACCGGTTGTAAAACATAGTTTCCTTGTTCAGAGTGCTGCTGATATTCCGAACATAATAAAGAAAGCTTTTTATATTGCGACAACCGGACGCCCTGGCCCCGTCGTTATAGATTTCCCAAAAGATGTCACTGATCCGGCAGAGAAATTTCCTTATGAATATCCGGAAACTGTCAAACTTCGCTCCTACAGTCCACCGCAAAAGGGTCATACCGGACAGATAAAAAAAGCGGTAGAAATTTTAATGTCAGCCAAAAAACCAATTATTTATGCGGGTGGCGGTGTGGTGCAAGGTGAAGGATCAGAGGAGTTAACAAAATTAACTCAAACCCTGGGTTTTCCCATCACCAATACTTTAATGGGACTCGGAATATATCCCGCAACTGATAAACAGTTTTTGGGCATGTTAGGGATGCATGGCACTTACGAAGCCAATATGGCCATGCATGAAGCAGACGTCATTCTTGCTGTTGGAGCTCGTTTCGATGATCGTGTGACTAATTCAGATGTTAGTAAATTCTGTCCAAATGCAACTATCTTGCATATTGATATTGACCCTGCATCGATCTCTAAAACGGTTACTGCTCACGTGCCTATTGTTGGGCCGGTTAAATCTGTGTTGAAAGAAATGAACAGCCAAATTAAAGCATCTTCAAATAAAGTCGATGCCGAAGCTCTTAAACTGTGGTGGGAAAATATTGAGCATTGGCGTCAGCGTGACTGCTTAGCGGTTGAATCTGCTGGAGAATTGATTAAGCCACAGCAAGCAATTCAGGCTCTGTATGAAGTAACTAAGGGAGATGCCTATGTGACTTCAGATGTTGGGCAGCATCAGATGTTTGCCGCTCAGTATTATCACTTCGATAAACCTCGACGCTGGATTAATTCTGGAGGTTTGGGAACCATGGGCTTTGGTTTGCCAGCTGCCATGGGTGTGCAACTTGCTTTCCCAGAGGCCACAGTTGCCTGCGTGACTGGAGAGGGCAGTATCCAGATGTGTATTCAGGAACTTGCGACCTGTAAGCAGTGCCAACTACCAATCAAAATTGTTAACTTAAATAACGAAGCCTTGGGTATGGTGAAGCAGTGGCAGGATATGCAGTATAGCGGTCGTCACTCGCACAGTACCTACGCTGATTCTCTGCCTGATTTTGTCAAACTGGCTGAAGCCTATGGACACGTCGGGATTCGCATCGAAAAATTGAGTGAGCTAAAGGAAAAGCTGGCAGAAGCTTTTGCGATGAAAGATAAGCTGGTGTTCATTGATATCGTCGTGGATCAAAACGAGCATGTTTATCCCATGGCCGTTAAAGGCGGAGCAATGAGTGAAATGTTTTTAAGTAAAACGGAGAGAACCTGATGCGACGAATTATTTCCATGTTAATGGAGAATGAACCGGGTGCTTTATCTCGAGTTGTCGGTTTGTTCTCGCAACGAAATTACAATATTAACTCTTTGACTGTTGCTCCGACGGACGACGTTACCTTATCGCGATTGACCGTCACTACCATTGGTGATGATCGGAAAATTGAGCAAATCATAAAACACTTGAACAAGCTGGTTGATGTCGTGAAGTTAGTTGATTTAACAGATGGTAGCCATCTTGAGAGAGAATTAATGCTCATTAAAGTAAAGGTCTCTGGAGCTCAACGTGCTGAAGTCATGCGATTAGCTGATGTCTTTCGTGGTGAAATTGTGGATGTTACACCTACCACTTATGTGGTTCAGCTAACCGGAACGAGTGACAAGCTGGATGCTTTTATCGCTGCCCTTGGAGATACCTCAATCCTTGAAGTGGCTCGCACTGGTGTATCAGGTATTTCGCGCGCAGATAAAGTTCTGAATCTTTAAATTTACTATAGCTTCAGTACTACAAAAAAAGCCCAGTAATGACTGGGCTTTTTTAAGACTATTATTTAATACCGGTATACCAGTATTAAAACTACGGTTGAGACAATAAGCCATCAAGCAGGCTGCGGGCCTCAGCTTGATCAGGTGATAAATTAATTGCCTGTCGGTAATTTCTTTCAGCCAGGTTGTTATTACCCATACGCTCGTAGGATTTACCTAAATTCAGATAAACATCAGCAAAGTCGGAATAACCTAATTCTATTGACCGGTTATAATCCTCTATTGCCATTTGGTAATTTCCACTATGGTAGAAAGCATTACCACGATTGACCAGAATTTGTGCCGCTCCAGGTAACAGAGTCATACCAATATTAAAATCGGAAAATGCACCGTCATAATTCTCCAGGGCAATGCGTATTACCCCCCGGTTGGTATGGGTGGCGGCAAGATCCTCCTTATCCATATCCACAAATTTTATTGCAAAATCGCAGGGTTCCAACATGCTGTAATTAGCATCGTCTGGATTTTGAGATACAATTTGGGAGTTAAGGTAACAATCATAGGCATATTCTCCACCACCTATTAGTGTTGCGCTAGATGATGGGTCGCATTCCAGACCACATTGCGCATAAGATACAAGCGGTAAAGCGCCAAATAAATAAGCAAGTTTTGCTATTTTTTTCATTTGCATAACCTCCTTGAGGTTTAAATTTCCACTTTTGAGTTCGCATTAATCAAGGGGTAATTACAAGTTGCCCAGGAATTTTGGTGTAGCTAATCATCTATCTATATCCTGCAATTCAATCCTACATCTCAATTCAATCGCAGTTAGCTAAAATTAAACTAAAATTACGAGTTTGTGCTAAATCAATGCCCTTAATCATGCTCTGTAAAACTTAATCAAGACAAAAGTAATATAACAGCTAAAATCTGGGGTATACAACTATTTGCTTTGCTCGTTGCACGCAATTATAAGCGAAACAGATTTACCTGGATGCAAAGAAAATACATTACTCGTGAAAGGAAATAGCTTAAACAACTTTTTTCATTGCGGTCATATAAGAGCGTAATCGAGCACCTACTTTTTCTATAGGGTGATTGCGAATAACGTTGTTTATCGCTATTAATTCATGATCGTCAACACCATTGTCATTTGCATCTGTGGCTTTACCAATAACGTCCGTGCCAACTTTCGCCATGAAGTCTGCCAGAAGTGGAACAGCGGCATGGGAGAACAAATAGCAGCCATATTCAGCAGTATCAGAAATAACTTTATTCATTTCGTAGAGTTTTTTGCGGCCGATCAAGTTTGCAATCAGTGGGGTTTCATGCAGAGATTCATAATAAGCAGACTCAGCTATGACGCCAGCTGAGGTTAGTGTTTCAAAGCACAATTCAACACCCGCTTTAATCATTGCAACCATAAGAATACAGTTATCGTAATATTCCTGCTCTGAAATTTCCGGAGCACCTTCAGTGCTGGAGTTTTCAAACGCGCTAAGGCCGGTTTCTTCACGCCATTTTAAAAGATTAATATCATCATTAGCCCAATCTTGCATCATCGTGCTCGAAAAAGTGCCGTCCATGATGTCATCCATGTGCTTTTGAAATAGGGGAGCCATGATAGTTTTAAGTTCTTCGCTTAGATGGAAGGCCTTAATTTTGGCGGGATTAGACAGCCGGTCCATCATGTTGGTGATGCCGCCTTGTTTGAGGCCTTCAGAAACGGTTTCCCAGCCATATTGAACCAGTTTTGAAGCATAGGCAGGTTCTATTCCCTGTTCGATCATGCGGTCATAACAAAGGATAGATCCTGTCTGCAGCATGCCGCAAAGTATGGTTTGTTCACCCATCAGGTCAGATTTAACTTCCGCTATAAATGAAGAGTCCAACACGCCTGCCCGATCTCCACCCGTTGCGGCGGCATAGGCTTTGGCAATTTCGTGTCCGTCACCATTTGGGTCGTTTTCAGTGTGAACAGCGATCAATGTTGGTACACCAAAGCCACGTTTGTATTCTTCCCTGACTTCTGTTCCTGGACATTTTGGTGCTACCATAATAACTGTCAGGTCATCGCGAATCTGCATGCCTTCTTCGACAATATTGAAGCCATGAGAATAGGCCAGACAAGCTCCTTTTTTCATTAATGGCATAACAGCATTAACGACTGGAGTATGCTGCTTATCGGGCGTCAGGTTGAGCACTAAATCAGCAGTTGGTATTAATTCTTCAAAGGTACCTACATTAAATGCATTTTCAGTGGCATTAATCCAGGACTGACGCTTCTCTTTGAGAGCTACAGCTCTAAGGGCATAAGAGATATCCAGCCCGCTGTCGCGCATATTTAGACCTTGGTTTAATCCCTGAGCGCCACAGCCAAGAATAACTATTTTCTTGCCTTTTAATTTTTCGACACCGTCACTGAACTCAGATTTGTCCATAAAACGGCATTTTCCTAACTGTTCAAGCTGAAGACGTAAAGGCAAGGTGTTGAAGTAATTCATTTAATAATTTCCAGTAGGTTTTAAGAGGCTATAAATTTCAGGGTGGCAATCATAAAGAAAAAAGTGTCGGGGGTAAAATGCTTATGCTTAAAAAAGCTGCTAAATATCTTACAGAAGCATAGAATAAGCACATGACTACTGAAAATGAACATAAAAATGCCGGCCTAGAAGACGGGCAAGAGTTTGAATCTCTTCTATTAATAGATGACCATGAGGAAGAGGTAAGTGAGGGTGGTCGAAAAGTTCGACGCAAAGGAATATTTCTTTTACCCAACCTATTAACAACAGGAGCATTATTTGCCGGATTTTTTGCTGTAATCTCTGGCATGAATAATGAGTTTCATAATGCTTGTATGGCTATATTAGCTGCGATGTTGCTTGATGGCCTGGATGGACGTCTTGCCCGATTAACTAACACGCAAAGTGCATTTGGTGCTGAATACGACTCCTTATCCGATTTATTGGCCTTTGGCGTTGCTCCTGCGCTAATTTGTTTTAGCTGGGCCTTATCTGATCTTGGTACGCTTGGTTGGACTGCTGCTTTCTTTTATGTCGCATGCGCGGCATTAAGATTGGCCCGTTTTAATGTGCAGCTAGGTACCGTTAATAAACGATTTTTTGTTGGCCTGGCCAGTCCTGCAGCAGCAGGTTTGGTTGTGTTTATGGTATGGGTTTGTGATGAATATGCTGTTGAAGTGACTTTTCCAATCTCGGTGCTAGCCGCTATTATTACCATGATAGCGGGTTTGTTAATGGTACTAAATGTTCATTATTTCAGTTTTAAAGATATTGATTTCAGGAATCGGGTGCCCTTTTTCGTCATCTTGATGGTAATTCTATCATTTGTAATCGTCTCCTGGGATCCACCTGTCGTGCTGTTTGTTATTGCGATTCTTTACGCGCTGTCTGGGCCAGCTTTAACCGTTTACCAATATCGAAAGAAATTGACGAAAAAGGTAGATGCTATAGATGAAACAGTAGCCTAGGTAATAAGAAAAAACCTGCAGAATTTGTAATATTTATTTGCACAGGAGTCTATTAAGTTAAACTTTCCGTAACATTAATATCTAATTATTAGAAAGTTAATAAAATAGACTGATAGAAAACCAGAGAATAGACAACAAAATAAACGGTACCGAGAATGATTATCAAAACAAAGAAAGATATTCCCTCTTCCGAAATAACATCTGAATCCAGTTATAAAAATCGTCGGCAATTCCTCAAACATGGAGCTAACGTTGCTATGGGTGTTGGCGCAGCTGCAAGTGGTTTGTTGTCACCAACCGCATCCGCTCAAAGTATGGCTCCGCGAAGCGCAGCACAATTGAATCTAGCGAGAAAACCAGAATGGCTGGCTCAAAAAATGGCAAATACAAGGCCAGTGCCAGATACAGGGCCATATACTACCAGTGAAATGTTAACGCCTTATCAGGATGTCACCAGCTATAATAATTTTTATGAATATGGCACAGGCAAACAAGACCCATCTACCTATGCCAGAAACTTTCAAGTTGAACCATGGACAGTAGAAATAACTGGAGAAGTTAATAAACCGGGAGTTTATACGCTTGAAGATATTCTTCGCCCGCATACCTTTGAAGAGCGGATATACAGGCATCGCTGTGTTGAGGCCTGGTCAATGGTTATTCCGTGGATAGGGTTTCCACTTGGGGACCTGATCAGCCGTTTTGAGCCTACAAGTAATGCCCGCTTTGTTGAATTTCAAACCCTTGTCGATAGTGATCGTTTTCCTGAACAAAACTCACGATTTTCTACCATCGACTGGCCTTATCAAGAAGGCTTGCGTATGGATGAAGCGATGCATCCGCTGACATTAATAGGCGTGGGAGTTTATAACGACTTGCTGCCAGCACAAAACGGAGCGCCACTTCGATTAATCGTGCCCTGGAAATATGGTATTAAAGGTATCAAGTCCATAGTGCGAATTAATTTTACCCGTGATATGCCAAATACCAGCTGGAATGATATTAATCCCAGAGAATATGGGTTTTATATCAATGTAAATCCTGAAGTGAGTCATCCTCGCTGGAGTCAGGCTACGGAAAGAAGATTGCCGTCGGGTTTGTTTGATCGCAGAATAGAAACTCAAATGTTTAATGGTTATGCTGAAGAAGTTGCACACTTATATGCGGGCATGGATTTAAGGGTTAACCATTAAGGTCTATTTGTTTAACTGTCATTGGGGGATATTCAATTGCTTATAAAAACCAAAAAAGAAATTCCTTCCTCTGAAATAACCCCGGCCAATGTTTATAAGAATCGCCGCCAATTTCTGAAGGGGTCTGTAAATATTGCTTTTGGCGCAGGAGCATTAGGCGCCGGATTAATTTCGCCAAGCGCTCTTGCTCAAACAGCTGGCTTACGCGGCAGGGCGCCAACAGAAATTAATCTGGCTGCAAAACCTGATTGGTTGGTAGCTAAAGTTGGAAATAGAAATGCCCCCCCGGCAAGTGGTCCATACAATACTGATGAAGCTCTAACGCCTTTTCAGGATGCAACAAATTACAATAATTTTTTTGAATTTGGCAATGGTAAGGGTGATCCTGCCAGCAAGGCTCGCGATTTCAAGATCGATCCCTGGTCAGTCGAGATTGCCGGCGAAGTTAACAAGCCCGGCAATTATACCCTGGAAGATATTTTACAGCCTCATACTCTGGAAGAGAGGGTGTATCGCATACGTTGTGTTGAAGCTTTCTCAATGGTAATTCCCTGGATAGGATTTCCTTTAGCTGATCTCATTAGTCGGTTTGAGCCCAATAGCAACGCCCGATTTATAGAGTTTGAAACACTTTATGATCCTGAGCAGATGCCGGGCCAGGCCGCTCGAACCTCTTCCTTAGGCTGGCCTTATAAAGAGGGCTTGCGTATGGATGAAGCAATGCATCCCTTGACCATATTGGCAGTTGGTATGTATGACGACATATTGCCGGCCCAGAATGGCGCACCATTAAGGTTAGTTGTGCCCTGGAAATATGGGTTCAAAAGTATCAAGTCAATTGTAAGAATTAATTTCAGGCGGGATATGCCCAATACCGCCTGGAATGATTATGCTGCCAATGAGTACGGGTTTTACGCCAATGTGAATCCCCAAGTGAGCCACCCTCGCTGGAGTCAGTCTCAGGAAAGGCGCCTGCCTTCCGGTCTTTTTGACCGCAGAATACCGACTCAGTTGTTTAATGGTTATGCTGAAGAGGTCGCTCATTTATATCAAGGTATGGATCTTAGGACCTATTTCTAGGCTGGCTTGAGAGTTTCTTCCCTAATATGTTGAATATCTGGCTAGAAGTAGCGTTGGCTGTTGGGTTGACCGCTAAGGTTTTCTATTCATGAGAACTGGGATTCTAATAAAGCCTATTGTCTTTATATTGCTTTTGCTGCCTGCACTCTACTATTCCTATGCGGTTTATCTGGCTTTGACCGGTGGAGAGAATCTTCTGGGCCCAGACCCTGCCCAAGCCTTGGCCCTGGTAACCGGAGAATGGTCTATTCGTATTTTGGTTGCAGCTCTGGCAATAACACCTCTACGATATTTATTGAATATGCCGAAACTTTGGAACTACCGGCGTATGGTGGGTTTGTTTGCATTGTTTTATGTTAGTTTGCATCTTTTAGTATTTTTGATGTTTTTACTGCAATGGCAATGGCTTGATATAGGTCGTGAGATTGTTGAGCGTCCATATATTACGGTAGGCTTCACGGCTTTTATATTGTTAGTGCCTCTGGGCTTGACTTCCTTTCAACTAGCACAGCGTAAAATGGGCCGCAACTGGAAAAAGCTTCACAGCTTGGTCTACGGGATTAATATATTGGCCGTTTTGCACATACTTTGGGTGGTACGCTCAAGTTATTTCGATGCAGTGCTTTATGGCTCTTTGGTCTTAATTTGCCTGGGGTATAGAATAATGCGTAAATATAGTCCGAGTGTGAGAAAATTCGCCGTACTGAAATAGTCAGTTATCAACCGGCAATATAGCCTCAAAATAAGGCCCAAATTGGTGCCAAGAATTGCCCCCCAAAACAGCTAAAAAAAATCAGCTGAAACCCTTGCTAGTTCTATCTGTATCTGTATAATGCGCGCTTCCTCAATTGGGGAAGCTCTTTAACAAGTCGATCAAGTAATAGATGTGGGTGTTTGCCTGACGTGTTTGCGTAAAAAAACGTAGACCAATAGGTAAACAACTGCGTTGATTCATGAAGTTCTATTTTAATTAATAGACTTCACAACAGTAGTTTTATTTATTGAGTCAGATCCTCCTTTTTGTCGGTTTTACTGATGAAAAGAGGACAAAAGAATAGCCATCATTAATGTCTTGTATTCTTTAATGGTGCAAAAACTTTTAACTGAAGAGTTTGATCATGGCTCAGATTGAACGCTGGCGGCAAGCCTAACACATGCAAGTCGAGCGGTAACAGATCGCTGTGATCCCTTCGGGGTGAACTTGATGCTGACGAGCGGCGGACGGGTGAGTAACGCGTAGGAATCTACCCAGTAGCGGGGGATAGCTTGGGGAAACTCAAATTAATACCGCATACGCCCTAAGGGGGAAA